>NZ_JBFACK010000008.1:0-358237 GCF_040640795.1 Streptomyces sp. NPDC021622 | reverse complement strand
GGCGTTGACTTTTGGCACGCTGTTGAGTTCTCAAGGAACGGACGCTTCCTTTGTACTCACCCTCTCGGGCTTTCCTCCGGGCGCTTCCCTTCGGTGTTTCTGTTCTTCGTTCTTGCGTTTCCGACTCTATCAGACTCTTTCGTGTCCGATTTCCTCGGTGCCTTTCAGGTTTCCGCTCCGGCCTCTCGGCCTTTCGCGTTTCCCTTTCCGGCGGTTCCGACTTTATCAGAAGTTTTCCGCCGGACTGACCGGCTCGGAGTTTCCGATTTATCGGGAGTGGCTTCTTGCTTGATGAAATTCAAGAAGCAGGCAGATGTTAACTGCCGCCACTGGACTTGTCCAGTTCTAGGCAACTGTTCGAATCTACCTCCCCAGTCCTTCCGTGTCAACGGTTCTCTTGGGGCGTCGAGGAGACTAGCAGGTCAGCGGGGTCGTACGCACATCAGGCGGCGGTGGGAACCGCCGCGCTGCGTTCCGTGGGGTCCAGGTCGCCGGTGGCGCCGGCGCGTGCCGCCCTGCCGCCCAGGAGATAGACGTACGCAAGGAATGCCAGTTCAGCGGCGATTCCGATGGCGATGCGGGCCCAGGTCGGCAGGCCGGAAGGGGTGACGAAGCCTTCGATGGCGCCGGAGACGAAGAGGACCAGGGCCAGGCCCACCGCCATGCCCAGGGCCGCTCGGCCTTCCTCTGCCAGTGCCGTGCGGCGCGTTCGAGGGCCCGGGTCGATGAGGGTCCAGCCGAGGCGCAGGCCCGTACCGGCGGCTACGAAGACCGCGGTCAGTTCCAGGAGGCCGTGCGGCAGGACGAGGCCGAGGAAGGTGTCCAGGCGCCCGGCGGAAGACATCAAGCCGATGCCCACGCCCAGGTTGAGCATGTTCTGGAAGAGGATCCAGATGACCGGGAAGCAGAGGAAGCCGCCCAGGACCAGGCACATCGCCGCTGCCTGGGCATTGTTCGTCCAGACCTGGGCGGCGAAGGATGCCGCGGGGTGGCTTGAGTAGTACGTCTCGTACTCGCCGCCGGGTCGGGTGAGCTCGCGCAGTTCTCCGGGGGCAGCGATCGAGGACTGGACCTCGGGGTGAGTGGCTATCCACCAGCCGATGACGGCGGCGAGGAGCGTCGAGAGGAGTGCGGTGGGGATCCACCAGTGGCGGCTGCGGTAGACCGCTGCCGGGAAACCGTGGGTCAGGAAGTGGGTCGCGTCGCGCCAGGAGGAGCGGCGGGTGCCTGTCACGGCGCTGCGCGCGCGTGCCACCAGGTGTGTGAGGCGGCCGGTGAGCTGTGGGTCCGGGGCGCTGGACTGGATGAGGGAGAGGTGGGTGGCGGTGCGTTGGTAGAGGGCGACGAGTTCGTCGGTCTCGGCTCCGTTGAGGCGGCGCTGGCGGCGCAGCAGGGCGTCGAGTCGGTCCCACTCGGCTCGGTGGGCGGACACGAAGACGTCGAGGTCCATCAGGTGGCTGCTCCTCGTACTGCGGCGCGATGCTGCCTCAGCTTGGCAGACTGGCCATTCCTAGGGCAGGGCAGGGAAGGGCGGCCGGCGTGAGTGAGCTTGTTACGGGCGAGGCGGTGGCGCTGGAGTTGCGCCCTGCGAAGCTGCCGAGCCGGGCGCTCGCCGTACTGATCGACCTCGTGGTGGCCTGGGCGGTCTACCTGGGCGTGACCGTGGCGATCGTCGCCTCGACGTCCTCGTTGGACGACGCGGCGGCCGCGGCGATCGCCGTCGCCACCTTCGTACTGATCCTGGTCGGTGGGCCGATTGCCGTGGAGACGCTCAGTCATGGGCGGTCGCTGGGGAAGATGGCGTGCGGGCTTCGGGTGGTGCGGGACGACGGGGGGCCCATTCGCTTTCGGCACGCGTTGGTGCGGGGTGCTGTCGGGGTCGTCGAGATTCTGCTGACCTTCGGGGTCGTCGCGTGTAACGCCTCGTTGGTGTCGGCGCGTGGGCGGCGGCTCGGGGATGTGTTCGCGGGGACGCTCGTCGTGCGGGAGCGGGTGCCTGCGGGGCGCGCGGCTTTTGTGCCTCCGCCGCCGCCCTGGCTTGCGGGGAGGTTCTCCGGGCTCGATCTGTCCGGGGTGCCCGAGGGGCTCTGGCTCGCCATTCGGCAGTACCTGACGCGCATGGGGCAGTTGGATCCGCAGGTGGGGTGGGCGATGGCGGAGCGGCTGGCGGGGGATCTCGCGGCGCGGACGGGGGCGCCTGCTCCGCAGGGGGTTCCGCCGGCCGCGTACTTGGCCGCCGTGGTGCAGGAGCGGCAGGCTCGCGATGCGCGGCGGGCGTTCGGTGGGAGTTCGGCTGGTCCGGGGCATGCGACGCCGGAGGGCGCTGCGGGGTACCCGGGCGGTGTTCTGCCGCCGGTTGCCGCTTCTCTCCCGGTTCACGCGGCGTACCCGGCTCAGCCGACTGCCGCGGTCCGTCCGGTGGTCGGGCAGGAAGGTGCTGAGGCCGCGCCTCCGAGCACGGGATTCGTGCCGCCCGCGTAGGGCGAGGGTCAGGTGAACGTCGAGGGTGGGGTTTCGAGGTTCTCGAGCTCGATGCCGGGGGCGGAGAGGACCACGTCGCCGGTGATGTGTACGGCGTGCTGTTCGCCGGTGTCCAGGGCTGTGACCTGGTATTCGTCCACGGTCAGAGGGCCGTTGTCAGTGGCGTGTGCTTCGCTTTTCAGCAGGGCCCAGGACTGGTCGAGGGTGCGGGGGGCAAGGACCGGGTCGGTGAAGGCGACGAGGCGGACGCGGGTCGCGGGGGAAGCGGGGGTGAGGCGCAGCAGGCGTGTGGTCGCGATGAGGAAAGCGGGGGATGTGCCGGTGAAGGCGTGGGCGGGGGCGTTGTTCTCGGTGGCATGGGCGCCGGTGGCGTCGGTGCGGACCCAGGTGACGCCGTCGATCGCGGCGGCGCGGATCTGCCAGTCCCCTGCGTGGAGTTCGAGGCGGATGGGGCGGCCGAGTTCGTCGAGGGCGAGGTCGACGGAGCCAGTGTGTTCGCCTGACGGGGCGATCCGCTGGGAGACGTAGCGCCAGCCGGAGGGGCCGGGGGCGCAGTGGAAGTGTTCCTCACCGAGGGGGGTGTGGTCGTGCGCGTCGTGAAGCGAATAGTGGCCGCGGGGCATGGGGGGTTCGGTCCTCGTCGGGGGCTGAGTTCTTGGCCGGGGCCAAGCCGGGGCAGTGCTGTTGGCTGTCGGCACCATGGTGGCAGTGGCGGGGCTGGGGGCGGGGGCGACCCTGGACCGGGCCGCGCTGAAGAGGCTGGGGGCTGGGGGCTGGGCTCAGCTGGAGCGAGCTGGGCTGGGACGGCATGGGATGGGGGCGAGTGACCAGCCGGCCCGGCCGTCTCATGGGCACAGGCTTCTCCGCGGGTGGGCAGCCGGGTGGCCAGGCGGGCTGGCCGGTTGGCGCCCGGCGTCTCGGCGGCGCAGGCCCCGGGGCGCGCAGGCCGAGTGACCAGCTGGCCCTGCCGCCTCATGGGCGCAGGCTTTCGGGGGTGGGCAGCCGCGTGGGCAGGGGGCCGGCCGGTGGGTCCCGGCATCTCGCTAGCGCAAGCCCCGGGGCTTGCAGGCCGAGTGACCAGCCAGCCCGGCCGCCTCATGGGCACAGGCTTCCGGAGGTGGGCAGCCCCGTGAGCAGGCGGGCCGACCGGTGAGCCCCGACGTCTCGCTGGCGCAAGCCCCAAAGCGCGCAGGCCAGGTGGCCAGCTGGACCGGCCCCGATCTTCACGGGTCCAGGGCCGCCGCACGGCGGCGCACGCACCGGTCCGCGGGCGGGCAGGCCGACCGGCGGTGCTCACAGGTCGGCGCCCTGCGAGATGGCGCGTCCCGAGCATTTGAGCTGCTTCAACGGGCGCAGGCCCCCGCCCAGTTGGGCGAGGGCCTGCTGATGAGCGTGGTTGCCGGGGTCTGGCCCGGAGACCGGCTCGGTCAGTAGCGGTAGTGGTCGGGCTTGTACGGGCCCTCTACCTCTACGCCGATGTACGCGGCCTGCTCCGGGCGCAGGGTCGTCAGCTTCACACCGAGCGCGTCCAGGTGGAGGCGGGCGACCTTCTCGTCGAGGTGCTTGGGGAGGACGTAGACGTCGGTCGGGTACTCCTCCTGCTTGGTGAACAGCTCGATCTGGGCCAGGGTCTGGTCCGCGAAGGAGTTGGACATCACGAAGGACGGGTGGCCCGTCGCGTTGCCCAGGTTCAGCAGGCGGCCCTCGGAGAGGACGATGAGGACCTTGCCGTCCGGGAACGTCCAGGTGTGGACCTGCGGCTTGACCTCGTCCTTGACGATGCCGGGGATCTTGGCGAGGCCGGCCATGTCGATCTCGTTGTCGAAGTGGCCGATGTTGCCGACGATCGCCTGGTGCTTCATCTTGGCCATGTCCGAGGCCATGATGATGTCCTTGTTGCCGGTCGTCGTGACGAAGATGTCGACCTTGTCGACGACCTCGTCGAGCGTCGCGACCTGGTAGCCGTCCATCGCCGCCTGCAGGGCGCAGATCGGGTCGACCTCGGTGATGATCACCCGGGCGCCCTGGCCGCGCAGGGACTCGGCGCAGCCCTTGCCGACATCGCCGTAGCCGCAGACGAGGGCGGTCTTGCCGCCGATCAGGACGTCCGTGGCGCGGTTGATGCCGTCGATCAGGGAGTGGCGGCAGCCGTACTTGTTGTCGAACTTCGACTTCGTCACGGCGTCGTTCACGTTGATCGCCGGGAAGAGGAGGGTGCCGTCACGGTGCATCTCGTAGAGACGGTGGACGCCGGTCGTGGTCTCCTCCGTCACGCCGCGGATCTCCGAGGCGAGCTGGGTCCACTTCTGCGAGCCGTCGGTGATGGTGCGGTTGAGCAGCTGCAGGATGACGCGGTGCTCGTCCGACTCGGCGGTGTCCTCGGACGGGACCTTGCCGGCCTTCTCGTACTCGACGCCCTTGTGGACCAGGAGCGTGGCGTCGCCGCCGTCGTCCAGGATCATGTTCGGGCCGCCGGTGGGGGTGTTCGGCCAGGTCAGCGCCTGCTCCGTGCACCACCAGTACTCCTCCAGGGTCTCGCCCTTCCAGGCGAAGACCGGGATGCCCTGGGGGTTGTCCGGGGTGCCGTTCGGGCCGACGGCGATGGCCGCGGCCGCGTGGTCCTGGGTGGAGAAGATGTTGCAGGAGACCCAGCGGACCTCGGCGCCGAGGGCGACCAGGGTCTCGATGAGGACGGCGGTCTGCACGGTCATGTGCAGCGAGCCCATGATGCGGGCGCCGGCCAGCGGCTGGGCGGCGGCGAATTCCTTGCGGATCGACATCAGGCCGGGCATCTCGTGCTCGGCGAGGGTGATCTCCTTGCGGCCGAACTCGGCGAGGGAGAGGTCGGCGACCTTGAAGTCCTGGCCGTTGATGAGAGTCGTCATGAGCGAGCTGCTCCTCGTGGGTAGATCGAGGGTGGGTGGACATGGCTGACCTGCGACAACGGCACAGAGGTGCACCGGTGCGCAGCAGCGCAGTCCGTCGGAGGCCCTCTCTCCCTCGGCCGGTCCGCGCACGGGCCGCCCGACCGCCATCAGCAGCGACGTCTGGCTCAGTCACAAAGCTACACCGATTGGCCGAGCCTGCCCCAGCCCGCCTCCGAACCCGCCGGTATGGATCCTCCGAACCCTCCGGTACGGAGGGGGTGGCGGAAGAAAGGCACGCAGACCCAGGCAAGACGGGACCTTTGCTCTTTTGATCCTCCCCGCGTGTGTTGCAGGATGCCTTGAGATCGGGAACATTTGCGCGATCTTGTTTGACGAAGGCGTTAGGCGTTAGGAGATCCACGTGAACCATCCGGCCGATCCCCCCATAGGCGGTGGCGGCAGCGAGCTGACGAAGCTCAAGCTGCTCGCGGTGACCGCCTGTCCGACCGGTATCGCTCACACGTACATGGCCGCGGAGAAGCTCTCGCAGGCCGCGGAGAGCCTCGGCATCGACATGAAGGTGGAGACGCAGGGCTCCATCGGGGCCGAGAATGTCTTGACTGACAACGATGTCAGGGAGGCCGACGGCGTCATCATCGCGGCCGACAAGGACGTCGACCTCAGCCGGTTCGTGGGCAAGCGCGTGCTGTCCGTCGGCGTCTCCGAAGGCATCAGCAACCCCGAGCGGCTGATCGAGCAGGTGCGGACCGCTCCGGTGCACGGGGCCGGTGGCGTCGGTGGCGCCGCCGATCCGATCACGGGCGGAGGCGGCAAGGAGCGCAGCGTCGCGTACAAGGCGCTGATGAACGGCGTCTCGTACATGATTCCGTTCGTCGTGGTCGGTGGTCTGCTGATCGCCATCTCGCTCTCGCTCGGCGGTCACACCGACCCCAAGGGCGGACTCGTCATCCCAGACGACTCCTTCTGGATGCATGTGAACCAGATCGGTGTCATCGGCTTCACGCTGATGGTGCCGATCCTCTCCGGCTATATCGCGTACGCGATCGGGGACCGGCCCGCGCTTGTGCCGGGCATGATCGGCGGCTGGATCGCCAACACCGGTGAGCTGTACGACTCGAAGGCGGGCGCGGGCTTCATCGGGGCCATCGTGACCGGCTTCCTCGCCGGCTATCTGGTGCTGTGGATCAAGAAGGTCAAGGTCCCCAAGTTCGCCCAGCCGATCATGCCGATCATCGTGATCCCCATCGTCGCGACCACGGCACTCGGTCTTTTCTTCATCTACGTCATCGGCAAGCCCATCTCGTGGGTCTTCGAGCATCTGACCGACTGGCTCAGCGGCATGACCGGGACCAGCGCGATCCTGCTCGGCGCGATCCTGGGGCTCATGATCGCGTTCGACATGGGCGGTCCGGTCAACAAGACGGCGTTCCTGTTCGGCGCGGGGCTCATCGCGACCGGCAACCAGACCGTCATGGGCATGTGCGCCGCCGCGATTCCGGTCATGCCGCTCGGGCAGGGCCTCGCGACGCTGATCCGCAAGCGGCTCTACAGCGAACAGGAACGGGAGACCGGCTTCGCCGCCTTGTTCATGGGCTTGTTCGGGATCTCGGAGGGTGCCATTCCGTTCGCCGCCGCGCGGCCCGCGCAGGTCATTCCGGCGAACATGCTCGGCGGCGCCGTCGCCGGTGCGATCGCGGGGCTCGCGGGCGTCGAGGACGCGGTGCCGCACGGCGGGCCGATCGTGGCGGTCCTGGGTGCCGTCGGCGGCGTACCGATGTTCTTCATCGCGGTCGCCATCGGCACCGTCGTCACCGCGCTGACCACGGTCGCGCTGGTCGACCTCAGCGAGCGCAAGCGGCGCGGGGCGCCGCTCGTGGACGTGCCGGGCGGCCTTGAGCCGGTCCTCGTGGGCGTCGGTGCGGGGGCCGTCACCGCGGGTGGCTCCGGAGCGGCCGCTCTGCAGAAGGCACCCTCCGCGGCGCCGGCCGCCCCCGAGGACGCCGCGGACGAGGTCCTCTCCGGCTATCTCACCGAGCAGACCGTGAAGGTCCAGCTGGCGTCGGCGGACAAGGATTCGGCGATCCGTGAGATGGCCGAGCTCCTCGCCACCACGGGCAAGGTCGACGACGTGGAGGAGCTCGTGCAGACGGCGCTGCGCCGCGAGGCACAGGGCACCACGGGTCTGGGCGAGGAGATCGCCGTCCCGCACGCCAAGACCGATGCGGTGACCTCGCCGGTCGTCGGGTTCGCCCGGTCGTCGGAAGGCATCGAGTGGGGCTCGCTCGACGGTACGAAGGCCAAGCTGGTCTTCATGATCTCCGTGCCGGAGGCGGCCGCGGGCGACGAGCATCTGCGGATCCTCGCGCTGCTCTCGCGGAAGCTGATGGACACCGGCTTCCGGGCACGGCTGGAGGCGGCGCCGGATGATGCGGCGATTCTCGACGTGCTGCGTGAGGTTCGGTAAGTAGCGTCAGTACGTCGATGGGGCCCCGCACCTAAGAAGGTGCGGGGCCCCATCGGCGTACGCAATCGGCTACTTCGCCGGGTTCTTGCCCTCGGCCGCTGCCGTCTCGCTGTAGATGTCCGGCTCCAGGTAGATCACGCGGGCGATCGGGACCGCCGCGCGGATGCGCTCCTCGGCGGCGTTGATCGCGTTGGCGATCTCCGTGGCCGTGTCGTCGTGCTGCACCGCTACCTTGGCGGCGACGAGGAGTTCCTCGGGGCCGAGGTGCAGCGTGCGCATGTGGATGACGCGGGTGACCGTGTCGCCGTCGACCAGGGCCTTCTCGATCTTCTCGACCTCTTCCGTGCCCGCGGCCTCGCCCAGGAGCAGGGACTTGGTCTCCGCGGCCAGGATGATCGCGATCAGGATGAGCAGGACGCCGATGCAGAGCGTGCCGATGCCGTCCCAGACGCCGTCGCCCGTGGCGAGCGCGAGGCTCACGCCGACGAGGGCCAGGATCAGACCGACCAGCGCGCCCAGGTCCTCAAGGAGCACGACGGGCAGCTCGGGGGCCTTCGCGCGGCGGACGAACTGCGTCCACGTGAGGTTGCCGCGCGTGTGGTTGGACTCCTTGATGGCCGTACGGAAGGAGAAGCTCTCGGCGATGATCGCGAACACGAGGACGCCGACCGGCCAGTACCAGGCCTCGATCTCGTGCGGGTGCTTGATCTTCTCGTAGCCCTCGTAGATCGCGAACATGCCGCCGACCGAGAAGAGCACGATGGAGACCAGGAACGCGTAGATGTAGCGCTCGCGGCCGTAGCCGAAGGGGTGCTGCGGCGTCGCCTCGCGCTGCGCCTTCTTGCCGCCGAGGAGCAGCAGCCCCTGGTTGCCCGAGTCCGCCAGCGAGTGCACGCTCTCGGCGAGCATCGACGACGAGCCACTGAAGAGGAACGCGACGAACTTCGCCACCGCGATCGCGAGGTTCGCGGCGAGTGCCGCGACAATCGCCTTTGTTCCGCCTGACGCGCTCATGTGTGCCCGTTGTCCCTTCGCCTGCGTACGTTCATCGTCCATCGCTGTCCGGACGCGGCTTTGCCCGTCCTTTGCGGTGGGTCATTGTTGCAGCACGGGCGACTCGTGGTGTGTCAGGCCACCACAGTGGCACGGAAGAGGGTGCCGACTCCGGACACTTCGGCCTTTTCGTCCGCCGGGACGAACACGGACTCTCCGGGGCCGACTTGTCCGGCGTCGCCCACGCGGACCGAGCCCGCGACGCAGAGCAGGATCTGCGGGGTGCCTGCGGTGAGGTCGTGCCGCGCGCCGCCCTCGGGCAGCACGAAGCGGGAGAGGCGGAACTCGTCGATCGGGGTGTCGTAGACCTCTTCGCCGTCGGGCGAGGCCTCCGGGCGCAGGACGCCGGGGTCGGTCGCCTCGAAGCGGACGATGCGCAGGAGTTCGGGTACGTCGACGTGCTTGGGGGTCAGGCCGCAGCGCAGCACGTTGTCCGAGTTGGCCATGATCTCGACGCCGAGGCCGTCGAGGTAGGCGTGCGGGACGCCGGCGCCGAGGAACAGGGCTTCGCCGGGCTGGAGTTGGACGTAATTGAGGAGCATCGCGGCGATGACGCCCGGGTCGCCGGGGTAGTGGTGCGCGATTCCGGCGTACGGGGCGTATGCGCCGCCCAGGTGCTCGGCGGCGGCGGTGACCTCGGAGACGGTCGCGGTCATCTGCTCGGGGTCGGCGCTCAGAACGGCCGTCAGGACCTCGCGCAGGGCGGCCTCTTCGGGCTTGGCGTGCAGCAGGTCGACGTACGGCTTGAGGGAGTCCACGCCAAGACCGGCGAGCAGATCCGCGGCCTCGACGGGGTCGCGGAAGCCGCACAGGCCGTCGAACTCCGTGAGCGCGCAGATCAGTTCGGGCTTGTGGTTGGCGTCCTTGTAGTTGCGGTGCGGGGCGTCCACCGGGACGCCGCGGCGCTCCTCGTCCTCGTAGCCCTCCTTCGCCTGCTCCAGGTCGGGGTGCACCTGGAGGGAGAGCGGGGCGCCCGCGGCGAGGATCTTGAGGAGGAAGGGCAGGCGCGGGCCGAACTTGGCGACCGCCGCCCTGCCGAGCTCGCGCTCCGGGTCCTCGTCGATCACCTCGTTGAGCGGGCCGCGCGCGGTGCGCGAGGGCGCGCCCGGGTGGGCGCCCATCCACATCTCGGCCTGCGGCTCGCCGGTCGGCTCGACGCCGATGAGCTCCGCGATGGCGGTGGTGGAACCCCAGGCGTAGGGGCGGATGGTGTTGGTGAGGCGGTCCACGGAGGGGTTCTCCCTTACGTACGTGCGTGCGCTCGTCTGCTCTTGTGCTCGTGCGCGATGCGGGTCTCAGGTCATGACCGGGCCGGTTGACCGGGCTGGGGTCATGATCGGTCCCTCGGGGCGAGCGCCAGGTAAACGGCGGCGAAATCCGTGACGGCGATCAGGTCGGCGAGGGCTTCCAGCTCCTCGCCGTCCTCCGGTTCGAGCTCGCTGATCGCGACGTCGTGGCTGTGCGCGAGTTCGCGGGCCGCGGGTGCGGCGGTGAGGCCGCCGGCTTCCACGGGGCTGGCGCGGAGCAGGACGACGCGGGCGCGCAGCGACTGGGGGTCCTCGACGCGGTCGCGGAAGAAGTCGTCGCCGTCGGCGCTCGGGGCGAGGTCGCCGGCGAGCAGGGCGCCGTGCGCGGGCAGCGCCTCGGGGAGCTGCGCGGCGAGCGCCGGGTGTCCGGCGAGCTCGGCGAGCGTGGCGGCGAAGCGGCGGCCCGCGGAGCCCGCGAGCCCACCCTCGGTCCAGATCAGCGGGAGGGCCTCGGCGAGCTCGGCGGCGAGGGTCTTGGCGGGATTGCTGTACGTCGCGATGGCCGGACCGCAGCGTTCCGCGACGCTGTCGAGGCGGTCGGCGATCTTCTCCAGGGTCTCGGGCGGGGCGGTGATCAGGCCCGTGCGGTCCAGGAGGATCAGGAGGGGCGTGAGCAGGGCCCACAGGGTGGCGGGGGCGGCGGCCGCGGCCTCGTCCTCCAGACGGCGTGCCTCGTACGCCTCGGAGGCCCGCTCGCCGTCGTGCGGAGCCTCGAATTCTCCGTACGGGGACGTCGCCATCGGGACGGTGAGGCCGTGCGAGCCCTCGACGCCCTCGGCCAGCGGGGAGCGGGCGGGGGCCACGGCGACGACCGTGCAGCCGCGGCGGTAGGCCTGCTCGGCGAGGAGCGAGAGGCCCGGTTCCGTGCCGTCCGGGGTGGTGATGAGCAGCAGGTCCACGGAGCCCGCCCAGCCGGGCAGCGCCCAGCGCAGGGCGCCCGCGGCGGGGGCGACGCCCGTGGGGGCCAGGCGGATCACGGGGCAGCCGGCGCCCGCGAGCGTGCCGAGCAGGTCGGCGACGCAGGTGGCTGCGGTGCCGGGGCCCGCGATCAGGATGGAGCGGGGGCGGCCGTCGGGCTTGAGCTGCGTGAGTCCGGCCTCGGTCGCGTGCCGGACCGCGGTGCGGACGCGGGCGCCCGCCTCCGCGGCGCCGCGGAGCAGGCCGCGGCGGTCGGCCACGGCGAGTGCCTCTGGGGCGTCTAGCAGCGATTCGTCGAGCATGGGGGTCAGGCCTCCGATCGCCGGGTGCGGGTCCCTGCGGGTGCTGCGGGCGGGTTGTTACGCCGGGCGGCGGGCCTCGTCCACGAGGAGGACGGGGATGCCGTCGCGGACCGGGTAGGCGAGGCCGCAGGCCTTGGCGTCCGCCGTGCAGACCAGCTCCGTGTCCGCCTCCTTGAGAGGGGCGTGGCAGGCCGGGCAGGCGAGGATCTCCAGGAGGCCGGCTTCGAGCGGCATGGGGTGGGTCCCTTCGGGGTGCGGTGGGGTGGGGGATGTGGCCTGGTCAGCGTACCGCTGGCCGGGGGCCTGGGCTTGTGCTGGCCGGGGCCTCGGCCTGCGTTCGGGTGGGGCTGCGGCCCCGGCCCCCGGTGGGGCTTGCGGTCGTTCTTCGGGCGCGACCCGGTGGGCGTTTGTGCCCACCCTTCCCCAAGCTCTCGGCTCCGCTCGAGCAGGGGAGGCCCCACTCGCCGTGCGGAACGCCTGCCTACGAACGCGGGGGCTGGGGTGGGTGGTGCGGTCCGGAACGCCTGCCCACAAACCCGCGGGCTGGGGTGAGGCGGGGCGGTCCGGAACGCCTGCCCACGAACGCGCGGGCGGAGGTGGGGTGGGGTGGGGTGGTCCGGATCGCCTGACCGCAAACGCTCGGGGCTCAGGCCCGGATGATGGCCAGGGCCTCGTCCCGGGTCTTTGTCATCGTGGGCTCGTCCCTCGCCTCCACGTTCAGGCGGAGGAGCGGTTCCGTGTTGGAGGCTCGGACGTTGAACCACCAGTCGGTGGCCGTCACCGTGAGGCCGTCGAGTTCGTCGAGGGTGACGCCCTCGCGGCCTTCGTACGTCGACTTGATCGCGGCGAGGCGGGCCGACTGGTCGTCGACCGTGGAGTTGATCTCCCCGGAGCCCGCATAGCGGTCGTACTGGGCGACCAGGCCCGACAGCGGACCGTCCTGGCCGCCGAGCGCGGCGAGGACGTGGAGCGCGGCGAGCATGCCCGTGTCCGCGTTCCAGAAGTCGCGGAAGTAGTAGTGCGCCGAGTGCTCGCCGCCGAAGATGGCGCCCGTCTTGGCCATCTCCTCCTTGATGAAGGAGTGCCCCACGCGCGTGCGGACCGGCGAGCCGCCGTTCTCCCGCACGACCTCGGGGACCGACCAGGAGGTGATGAGGTTGTGGATGACGGTGCCCTTGCCGCCGTTGCGCGCGAGCTCGCGCGCGGCGACCAGGGCCGTGATGGCCGAGGGGGACACCGGGTCGCCGCTCTCGTCGACCACGAAGCAGCGGTCCGCGTCGCCGTCGAAGGCGATGCCGAGGTCGGCGCCCTCATCGCGCACCCGCTTCTGCAGGTCCACGATGTTCTTCGGGTCGAGGGGGTTGGCCTCGTGGTTGGGGAACGTGCCGTCCAGCTCGAAGTACATCGGTACGACGTCGAGGGGCAGGCCTTCGAAGACCGTGGGGACCGTGTGCCCGCCCATGCCGTTGCCCGCGTCGACGACGACCTTGAGCGGGCGGATGGACGTCAGGTCCACCAGGCCGCGCAGGTGCGCCGCGTAGCCATTGAGGGTGTCCCGCCCGGTGAGCGTGCCGGGCGTGGCCGCGGGCTCCGG
Source organism: Streptomyces sp. NPDC021622 (assembly GCF_040640795.1). NCBI lineage: Bacteria > Bacillati > Actinomycetota > Actinomycetes > Kitasatosporales > Streptomycetaceae > Streptomyces > Streptomyces sp. NPDC021622. The sequence continues at coordinate 345,230 of NZ_JBFACK010000008.1, read as the reverse complement.
GGCGCCGGTCTCCGTCCAGCCCTCCACCAGGGCGCGGATGTCGGCGAGGCCGGTGTCCTGGCCGACCGGGGCGGCGCCCGCGCGGCACATCTTGATGCCGTTGTACTGCGCCGGGTTGTGCGAGGCCGTGAACATCGCGCCCGGCAGGTTCAGCGCCCCCGACGCGTAGTACAGCTGGTCCGTGGAGCAGAGGCCGATCTCCGTGACGTCCACGCCGAGCGCCGCGGCCCCGCGCGCGAAGGCCCGCGAGAGGCCCGGCGACGAGGGCCGCATGTCGTGCCCGGTCACGATCGCGTCCGCGCCCGTCACCTTCGCGAAGGCCGCCCCGAACAGCTCGGCCAGTGACTCGTCCCACTGGTCCGGGACGACCCCGCGCACGTCGTACGCCTTCACGATCTGGGACAGATCAGCAGTCACGGCCAACCCTCTCTACAGGTTCTGCGAGTTCAGCGGTCTCGGAAGTATCGGAAGTACCCGTCGAGCACTCGTCGGTTACGAAGCACTCGTCGGTCACCCCAAACTACCCGCAACGGCTGACAACCAGCTGTGAGTGGCTCGAGCCGGTGTTCACGGCTGCGTCCACCGATGTCACGGCAGCATCCAGCCGAGCACCGCCGTGCTCTGCCCCACCACGATCAGACACATCACCAGCAACAGGCCGATGCTCCACGGCAGTACCTTGCGCAGCAGGTCGCCTTCCTTGCCCGCGAGCCCGACCGCCGCGCACGCGATCGTCAGGTTCTGCGGGGAGATCATCTTGCCGAGTACGCCGCCCGAGCTGTTGGCGGCCGCGAGCAGCTCGGGCGAGAGCCCGGACTGCTGAGCCGCCGTCACCTGGAGCGCGCCGAAGAGCGCGTTGGCCGAGGTGTCGGAGCCGGATACGGCCACGCCGAACCAGCCGAGCACCGGCGAGAGGAAGGCGAGCCCCGCGCCCGCCGCCGCCACGAAGTGGCCGATGGTGGCGGCCTGCCCGGACAGGTTCATCACGTACGCGAGAGCGAGCACGGAGGTCACGGTGAGGATCGCGAACCGCAGTTCGCGGACCGTCGCCAGCCATTCCTTCACGGCCACGCGCGCGTGGACCCCGATGACGGCCGCCGTGCCCACTCCGGCGAGCAGTACGAGGGTGCCGCCCGTCGCCACCAGCGGCAGCGAGAAGAGGTTGCCGCCGACCGGGTCGCCGTCCGGGTTGCCGACGTGCAGGAAGGGCCAGTCGAAGGTGCGCGTCGCCTTCGCCAACAGGTCCTTCACTGGCGGGATCTGGGCGATGGAGAAGATGGCGACGATGAGCGCGTACGGGGCGTAGGCGCGCAGGATCTCGGGGCGCGGGTCGTCCTGGTCCAGGTCCTCGCTGCGTACGCCGGTGAGGACCGCGGCGCGTACAGGTTCCGCCGCGGCCCTGCGCGCGCTGGGCACCGCCACGAGGGCGCCCGCGCCGGCGAGCGCCGCCCCGATGTCGGCCAGTTGGGCGGAGACATAGTTGGACGCGGCGAACTGCGCGGCGGCGAAGGCGACTCCGCACACCAGGGCGGGCACCCAGGTCTCGCGCAGCCCGCGCCGCCCGTCCACCAGGCCGACCAGGAGCAGCGGCACCACCAGGGCGAGCAGCGGTGTCTGGCGACCGACGACGGTGGCGACGGTGTCCAGCGGGATCCCGGTGACCTGCGCGAGCGTCACCACGGGGGTGCCCATCGCGCCGAAGGCCACGGGCGCGGTGTTGGCCACGAGGGCGACGACGGCGGCCTTCACGGGGTCGAAGCCGAGCGCCACCAGCATCACCGCACAGATCGCGACGGGCGCCCCGAAGCCGGCGAGTGCCTCCAGGAGAGCCCCGAAGCAGAAGGCGATGACGAGGGCCTGGATGCGGGGATCGTCGGAGAGCCGTCCGAAGGAGCGGCGCAGGATGTCGAAGTGCCGGGTGCGCACCGTCATCCGGTACACCCACAGGGCGTTGACGACGATCCACAGGATGGGGAAGAGGCCGAAGAGGGCCCCTTGCGCGGCGCTGGAGGCGGTCTGGCCGAGCGGCATGCCGTACGCGAGCCAGGCGACCAGGGCGGCGACGCCGAGTCCGATGAGGCCCGCGTGGTGAGCCTTCATGCGGACGGCGCCGAGCAGGACGAGAACGGTGAGGAGGGGCAGGGTCGCGATGAGGGCGGACAGGCCGAGCGAGTCGGCCACGGGCTCCAACTGCTGCACGTACACGGACGGCTCCCCGGTTTCCGTGATGCGGAAGGTGATCTCTCGCAAGTGGGGGAATGGTCGTGTCGACGGCATGGGCACGTCAATGGGTCATGCACGAGAAATTGTTCAGCGATAAACGACAGGGGTCTACGGAGACAGCGATCTACGGAGAGGGGCTCTACGGAGGCGGCCTACGGAGAAGGACGCTCAGGAATCCGGCGAGCGCAGCACCCGGAGGTGGCCGCGGCGTGCGACCTCCCTCGGGTCCGCCGTGCGCGGGCCCGAACCGCCGGCCTCCGCCACGCGCTCCTGCGGCCGCGCGGCCTCGCGCACCGCGTTGGCGAGCGCTTCGAGATCGTCACCGCTGGGGCGGGCCGGGCCCGAGGCGTCGGCGAGCCGGACGACCTCCCAGCCACGGGGCGCGGTGAGGCGCTCGGAGTGCTCGGCGCACAGGTCGTAGCAGTGGGGTTCGGCGTAGGTGGCGAGGGGGCCGAGGACCGCGGTCGAGTCGGCGTAGACGTACGTCAGCGTCGCGACGGCAGGACGGCCGCAAGCGGTGCGCGAACAGCGACGTACAGGGCTCACGATGTTGGACGGTACCGCACTCTTGAGCGGGCCGCGACGACTCTCCCCGAGGTCACCCCACCGTGTCGCCCTGTGATCCCCGACACGGCGCGTCAGCACGGCACCTCGCTGACCTGCGGTGACGTCTGGGGCCACAGGGGCGCATGGTGTTGAATCCGGTCACCACTTGGTTCATTTCCCGTCATTCATCGCGAGATCGACGGTCCGGGAGAGATACGGAATCGGGCTCAAGACTGGCCGGAACGGTCATCGGGCGACATGGGGTGCGCCGTTCGGAAGCGGCACGGACGCAAGGCGGAAGCCGGGCGCAAGCTGTGCGGAATCGGCGATCTCGAGGACTACGCTTCGTCAGTGATGGACGACCCCGTACAGCCCCGTTCCGCAGAGCCGAGGCCCCGCCGCCGCGACCGCCACGGCAGGGGCATGCGCGGCCCCGTCGCGCCGCCCCAGGTGCCGCTCTCGGCCAGCCGCGCCGAGGTCTTCACCGACCTCGTGCAGGACTCCGTGGAGCGGCTCGAGCGGCGGTGGCCGCAGCTGAGCGACATCGACTTCCTGGTGCTCGAGGTGCCGCCCCTGGGCGGGGAGGACGGCGACTGGAGCGACGAGGCCGTGCCCCTGGGGGGCACGATCGAGGCCGCCGAGGGGCGGCCCGCCCGGGTCGTCATCTACCGGCGGCCCGTCGAGATCCGCACCAAGGGGCGGGAGGAGCGGGCTGCGCTCGTCCACGAAGTGGTGGTCGAGCAGGTCGCCGAACTGCTCGGGCTCTCACCCGAGTCGGTGGACCCGCGGTACGGGGAAGACTGAACGTCCCTCCCCGCACCCGCCTCCCCGTACCCGCGAGAAGCTACTTCTGCAGCACCGTCAGGTCCTGCTCCGACTTCGGCACCGACACCATGCCCCGGTCGTCCGGCAGGGTCTGGATCGTGAAGCCGGGCACGCCGTCCTCCGGGATTTCCAGCATGCGGGAGCCATAGACCTCGGCACCCGACAGGGGTTCCACCGTGAGGGCGTACGCACCCTTGAGGCCGGCCGGGGCGGGGGGCTTGATGCCCAGGGTCGTGCCGCCCTTGACCGTGTACGTCTTCGTGGCCGGCCTGCCGCCCTCGGTGCCCTGCGACGCCGTGACCCGCACCTTGGCCGTCTTGCCGGGGGCGACCAGCGACAGCGTGGAGCCCTTGGAGCGGTTGTCGGCCACCGTCGCGCGCGTGCCCACGGCACTCGTCCCCGGGATGAACGCCGTCTCCTGGTCGGAGCCCTTGCCGCGGACGACCCGCAGGCCCGCCACCACCGGCACCGCGTCCTCGGTCGGCGTGAGGATCAGGGAGCCCGCCTCGCCCTTGGTGACGTCGCCGAGGTCCACGGCGGTCGTCATGCCGGACTTGACGTGCAGGGTGGCGTTCCCCGCCGGGCTGATCGAGCCGGTGGGCGACGCCAGTTGGACCTTCAGGTCCGCGTCGTCGGTGCCGGGCGCGAAGGCCACCAGGCGTACCGAAGTGGCGTCCTTAGGGATGCCGGGCAGGACCACGCGGCCCGCGGGGTCGGCGGACGGGGGCAGCCAGTCGCCGCCGAGCTTGTCGTCCGACGACTGCACGGCGGCCGCGACCCGGCCGCTGCGCGCGGTGACGTGCAGCGTGAGGTTCGTCTGCTCCTTGGGGATGAGCGTGGAGAGCAGCACCGGGACACTGCCGTTCGGCTGGACCTGGATCGACTCCCCCACCTCGGACTTGATGGGGCCGTCCGGGCCGTACAACTCGACGTCGACGACGGCCGCCGAGTCGTCCGGGTTGGTCAGGTGGACGTAGTCGCTGCGGTCCTTGGCGGTGCTCGCGCCCGGGAACCAGAAGTCCGTGTCGGGCGCGGTGCAGTTGGCGCCCTGGACGCCGCGGCCGCTGCCCGCCGCGTACGTGGTGGTCTGCTGGACGGTCCAGCCGGGGGCGAGCCTGCCGTGGGCGGTGCCGATGAGTGCCGGCGATTCGGCCCCGGACTTCTCGGCGGCGACGGGCTCGCCCGGCTTCTTCGGGGTCAGGAACGGCTTGACGGCCTTCTTCTTGTCCTGCTCGTCGCCCTTGACGGCGGCTTCCGTCAACGCCCGGGTGGCGGGCAGCAGTTCCGCCTGGCCCGCCTCTTCGGAGCCCTTCGACTCCGGGGTGAACGCCGTGTACGACGTCTCGGCGAGGTCCGACGAACTGGGCACCGGGCAGAGCAGGCTGGTGCGCTCGACGGGCAGCCGGGCGGCCGCCTTCGCGCCGTCGTCGGCCGAGCCGTCGGGCACGTTGGCCGCGGCGAACCCGGTGACGGCCGCAAGGGCGGCCACGGCGGCGATCAGGGACTGGGTCGTGCGGTTCACTGCTGGCTCCCGTCGGGGCGCTCACTGTCGGGGCTGTGCGGCGGCTGCGGGGGCAGGGGCGGCATCGGGGGCTGCTGCTGCCCGTACGTCGCGTCGTGCGACTGCTCGTACTGCTCGGCGCCGCCCTGCGCCCCTCCGTAGGCGTACGGGTCGTACTGGCCCCCCTGGTAGGGGTCGGCCTGGTAGCCGGACCCGTCGTACGAGCCCGCCGGGTACTGCGCGTCCTGGTACTGCTGCTCGCCGCCCTCGTACGTGCCGTGGTCGGCGCCCGCGTGAGCCGGGGCCTCCCATTCCTCGTACGACTGCGAGTGCGACTGCTGCTGCGGAACCGAGGCCAGGGCCTCCTCCGAAGGAGGAGGCGGCGGAGGGGGAGGCGTGCCGTCCGGCACCGTGCCCTCCTGGGCGGCCTGTTCGGCCGCGGCCTGCTCGTTCTGGGCCCGCAGCCTGCGCGCCCTGCGCCCCTCGCCCTCGACGGGCTGGGCCGGGATGACGGCCTCTTCGGGGAGGTCGTCGTCCACGTCACGGCGGCGGCCCGGCAGCGCGAGCACCACCAGGACGACGGCCATCGCGCCCTGCGCCCACAGCCATCCGGTGTGGCCCGCCGAGCCTTCGTAGGTGACGTCCAGACGGCCACCGGTGGCGGGCAGTTCGAAGCCCTGCGCCCAGCCGTCCAGCGTGGTCCTGGTCAGCGGGCTGCCGTCCAGGGTGGCCGTCCAGCCCTCGTCGGCGGCGTCGGCGATCCGCAGGGTGCGGCCTTCCTCGCCGGCCGGGATGTTCGTGTGCAGCTCGACCGGGCCCGCGGCCACGGGCAGCGGATCGCCCGACTCGGACACGATCGCGGCGCGCGCGACCTGCAGGTCGACGCGCCACAGGGCGCTGCCGTCCTCCTGGCTGAGCCGGGTGAGGCCGGGCGTCGCGTCCAGGACGCGGCTCATCTGGCGTGGCGCACCATCGCGTACGAGGACGTAGCGCACGGCGAAGCCGCCGAGCTGGTCGGCCTGGTCGGCTCCGGAGCCCGCGATGAGGCGGGCGACGATCTTGTCCAGGTGCTTGTTCGAGCCGCCGGCATCGGCGAGTTCGGCGTCGCCGAGCCGGGAACCCGAACCCCGTACGAGCGAGTACGCGACCTGTCCCGCCGACTCGCTGTCCAGGACGAGCGTGCGGGCCTGGTCCTGCGTGCCGCTCTCCTCGGCGACGAACGCGGGCACCTGCACCGGGTCACGGCGCTCCAGGGGTTCGTCGGCGCCGCGGATCATCCACCCGGCGGCGACGAGCAGCGGCCCGGCGGCCGCCGCGAACGCGATGAGGACGGCGACCGGCTGGCGCCAGCCGAAGCTCTGCTCGGCGACACGCGTGCGTGCACCGTCGGCGCCGAGCGCGGCGGCGGCAAGGAGCGCGATGCCGTAGCCGAGCGTGGCGGGTCCGGCCCAGGCCGAGCCGTTCGACAGGGCGGCGAAGACCAGCGCGACCAGTGCGACGACCCACGCGGTGCGGACCGCCAACTGCCGCTCGGTGCGCAGCAGTGCGGCCAGGGCGGCGAGCACGATGCCGATGAGCAGCAGCCCGTCCACGGTCCCGGGACCGCCCGGGCTGCCCCCGAGCAGGTCGAGCGCGCTCGCGGAGCCCGTGCCGAACTCGAGGCCCGCCTCACGGAAGAAGCCGAAGGGCAGCAGCGAGAGCGACCAGGGGGCGAGGATCAGGATCGGGGTGCCGAGCGCTGCCAGGAAGCGCAGTCCGTAGGCGGTGATGTCGCCGCGGCGCACCGCGAGAAGTGCGAGGCCGAGCACCAGGGCGATCGGCCAGACGATCGGCGTGAAGGCGGTGGCGAGCGTCAGGAGCAGTGCGTACGCCCACGTGGCGCGCCAGCTCCCGCGGGTGCCCTCCGAGGAGGCGAGGCCGCTGGCCGCGACGCCCGCGCGGGCGATGAGCGGCAGCAGGATCGCGAGGACGGCGGTGCCGATGCGGCCGCCCGCGAGCGCGCCCGTGGCGGCCGGCAGGAAGGCGTAGGCGACCGAGGCCCAGGCGCGAAGGAGGCGCGACTCGACCAGCGGCCGGGACGCGAAGTAGGCGGCGAACCCGGCCAGTGGCACCGAGCCGACGAGGAGCACCGTGACGGCGAGCCCGGTGGATCCGAACAGCAGCGAGGAGAGCCCCGCGACGAGCGCGAGATACGGCGGCGCCGCCTGGGTGCCGCCGGTCCCCACGGGATGCCAGGCATCCAGGAAGCGCGACCAGAGCCCGGCGGCGTCGGCGGGCGCGGGCAGCAGTGCGCCGCCCGCGAGCGCTCCGCTGCCGAGGAGTTGGCGGCAGGCGATGAGCGAGGCGAAGAGCAGCACTACGAAGAGCATCGGTCCCGGCTTGCGGGCGATGCGCTTGAGGCGTGCGAACTGCTCGACCTCCAGGAAGTCGGCGTCGTCCCCGCCGGGTCCGGACTCGACGGCGCCGTGCCGGCCCGCGCCGGTGACGGCCTCGGGGTCGGAGCGGCCGACGATGTTGCCCGCGACCTGTTCGATGGTGGCGCGCACGGTGGCGCCCGGCGGCGGGAAGAGCGGCCGCATCTCGGCGGCTTCGACCACCGGCTTGCCGCGCTTCTTACGGGCGCCGACGATCCTTCCGGGCCGCAGCAGCGTCCCCAGGAGACCCGCGACCTCGTCGACCGCCTGCCCGGGGACCTTGCCGACCAGATACGCGACGGTGCGCAGGACGGTGCCCACCACGAGCCGGAACAGCACCCAGGGCAGCACGGCCGTACGGGCGTTGACCAGCAGCGTGTACGAGGCGCCCGCCTTGTCCACGCGGTGCGGCGACGTCGACGTACGCCCGACGCAGTCGACGGTGCGGCGCTCGCGCGACGATGCCTCGGCGTGCCGTACGACGGCGTCGGGGGCGACGAGGACGCGGTGTCCGGCGGCCGTGGCGCGCCAGCACAGGTCGACGTCGTCCCGCATCAGCGGAAGGCGCCGGTCGAAGCCGCCGAGCTGGTCGAAGACGTCGCGCCGGATCAGCATGCCGGCCGTGGACACCGAAAGGACGGGCCGTACGTGGTCGTGCTGGCCCTGGTCCTGTTCGCGGCGGTCGATGCCGGTCCAGCGGCGGCCGCTGTTGGCGACGGAGACGCCGACTTCCAGGAGCTGCCTGCGGTCGTACCAGCCGCGCAGCTTGGGGCCGACGATCGCGACGTCCTTGCCCACCTCGCGTTCGTTCTCCACGACGCGGAGCAGTTCGGCGAGCGCGCCGGGCTCGGGCGCGCAGTCGTCGTGCAGCAGCCACAGCCACTGCTCGGGCTCACCGTGCGGCAGTTCAGGCAGGTCGTAGGCGTCGTCGCGCCAGGACCTGGTGACCGGGTCCCAGCCGCTGGGGCGCTTCAGATAGGGCAGCTCTTCCGGGGTCAGCACGCCGGCGGTGCGGTTCGCCTCGTCGACGGCGGTGCCGAAGCCGGAGCGCCGGGCCAGATGCAGGACGCGGTCGGGGCCGAGGGCCTCGGTGACGAGGCGGGCGGAGTCGTCCGCGCTGCCGGTGTCTGCGGCCACGGCGTTCTGCACCGGACGCTCCTGGCCGAGCAGCCCGGCGAGGGCGTCGGGCAGCCAGCGGGCGCCGTCGTGGGAGACGATCACGGCGGTGACTACGTGCCGCGGGAACTCAGGTGCGGCAGCGTCGTGGTGACTGGCTGCCGAATGGCTGTGCACGGACATCGAGGTACGGGCCCCGGTTCGATGGACTGCGGTGGACGCCTGCGCTTCATGGGGGCGCCGGGGCGTCTCGGACGGGGCCCCACACTAACGGCTGGCATCACAACGGCCCGCCGCCTGTGGACATCCCACGGGCGACGGGCCGTTCCTTACGTAGGGGTGTGTGCCGTTTGGTCGGGCGGAACCTGCCGGCGTTCAGACGGCGGCCTTCTTCAGGCGGCGGCGTTCGCGCTCCGACAGACCGCCCCAGATGCCGAATCGCTCGTCGTTGGCGAGTGCGTACTCAAGGCATTCGGAGCGGACCTCACAGGCGAGGCAGACCTTCTTGGCCTCGCGCGTGGAGCCGCCCTTCTCGGGGAAGAAGGATTCGGGATCGGTCTGGGCGCACAGCGCGCGCTCCTGCCAGCCGAGTTCCTCGTCCGCGTCCTCGACCAGCAGTTCCTGAACCAGCTCGGTCATGTGCGCCCCTCGTCTGTACGTGCGTCCCCGTGGTGCTGCCGTTACCGATTTCGGCTGAACGACACGAGTGAAATTACAAGTGTGCCGATCCGGGCCAGTCAAGCCGAGATCTGCTATTGGGTCCCTTATTCACTCTGCGGAACCAAGGCTATGCGGAAAGTGTTCAAATCGACATAAACCCCGACACTTGCCAGTGGCCCATCTCGAGGAGCCCCGTGACCGCCTCCCATCAGGGAAGGACGCCACGGAGATCAGTCCCGTTGCAGCCGGTCCACCGAAGCGAAGGGGATCACATTCGGGTCACGGGATCACGACGGGGTTTACGCGCCGGTTGAAGCGCGATGTGTCCCGTGCGCCGGATGCACAAACCTTTCACCTCAGAGAGCAACCGGATGAGGTGAAACATATCCCACATACCGGACAGTGAGTTGACAGAGAAGGTGTGAGCCGGTGTCCTGGTGGGCATGCTCGCAAACTTGGCACTCTCGACGACCCGCAGCAGCGGGCTCCTCGGTGCTGCCCACGCGCGCTGTCGCTGTTCCTGTTCCAGCTGTTGAGTCATCCGCTTCCAGCTGTTGAACCGCTCGAAACGCGCCACTCCGTAGAGCCGTTTCCAGGGCATCACCGCTTTCAACGCTTCCACCGCTTCCCTTCCGCGACACCCCAGCACTCACGTTGAGGAACCACCGCACGATGAACAGCGACAGCGACCTCCAGATCGCCGGCGACATCCTCGAAGTCACCCACCTCCTGCAGCCCGCCCGGGAACACCCGGCGACCGTGGCCGAGTTCGCGGGCCTGGCCCGCACCATCGCGGCCGACCGCGCGCAGTGGGCCCATCTCGTCGAGTACGACGCGACGAGCCGCTGGTACCACCGCCTGCGCACCGGCCCCGGCTACGAGGTGTGGCTGCTCTCCTGGGTGCCGGGACAGGGCAGCGGGCTGCACGACCACGGCCGCTCGTCCGGCGTACTGACCGTCCTCGACGGCGAGCTGACGGAGCGTACGGAACGCGGCCAGCGCGCGCTCGGCGCGGGATCGCAGCGGGTCTTCGCGCCCGGCTACGTACACGAGGTCGTGAACGACTCGCTTGAACCGGCCGTCAGCCTGCACATCTACTACCCCGGCCTGACCGACATGCCGATGCACGCGGCGCAGTGCGGCGTGAGCGCCAGCGAGCCGGTGGCCGGAGATGTCGTGACCGCCTGACGCGGTGTCGTACCCGCCTGACATGCTTGGCCTCATGCGCATTGTGGTACTGGCCGGCGGTATCGGCGGCGCCCGTTTCCTTCGCGGGCTCAAGAAGGCCGCGCCTGACGCGGACGTCACGGTCATCGGCAACACCGGTGACGACATTCACCTGTTCGGTCTGAAGGTCTGCCCCGACCTCGACACCGTGATGTACACGCTGGGCGGCGGCATCAACGAGGAACAGGGCTGGGGCCGCACCGACGAGACGTTCAAGGTCAAGGAAGAGCTCGCCGCCTACGGAGTCGGGCCCGAGTGGTTCGGGCTCGGCGACCGGGACTTCGCCACGCACATCGTGCGGACGCAGATGCTCGGCGCCGGATTCCCGCTCAGCGCCGTCACCGAAGCGCTGTGCGAGCGGTGGCAGCCCGGAGTGCGCCTCATCCCGATGTCCGACGACCGCGTCGAGACGCATGTCGCCGTCACCCTCGACGGCGAGCAGAAGGCCGTGCACTTCCAGGAGTACTGGGTACGCCTCCGGGCCTCCGTGGACGCGCACGCCGTCGTGCCGGTCGGCGCGGACCAGGCCAAGCCCGCGCCCGGTGTCCTCGAAGCCATCGCCGAGGCCGACGTCGTGCTCTTCCCGCCGTCCAACCCCGTGGTGAGTGTCGGGACGATCCTCGCCGTCCCGGGGATCCGCGAGGCCATCGCGGAGGCGGGCGTGCCCGTGGTCGGGCTCTCCCCCATCGTCGGGGACGCGCCCGTGCGGGGCATGGCCGACAAGGTGCTCGCCGCCGTGGGCGTGGAGTCGACGGCCGCCGCGGTCGCCGAGCACTACGGCTCGGGGCTGCTCGACGGCTGGCTCGTCGACACCGTGGACGAGGGTTCCGTGGAGCGGGTCGAGTCGGCGGGCATCCGCTGCCGGGCCATTCCGCTGATGATGACCGACCTCTACGCGACCGCCGAGATGGCGCGGGCCGCGCTCGACCTCGCGGAGGCGGTGCGCGCGTGAGCTCGTTCCGTGTCTGGGCGGTGCCCGGCCTTCCCGAGGTGCGGCAGGGCGACGACATCGCCAAGCTGATCGCCGCCGCCGAGCCGGGGCTCGCCGACGGGGACGTGCTCCTGGTCACCTCGAAGATCGTCAGCAAGGCCGAGGGGCGGATCGTCGAGGCCGCCGACCGCGAGGCGGCCATCGACAGCGAGACGGTGCGGGTGGTCGCGCGGCGCGGGACCCTTCGTATCGTCGAGAACCGGCAGGGGCTCGTGATGGCGGCCGCCGGTGTCGACGCCTCCAACACCCCTTCGGGGACCGTGCTGTTGCTGCCCGAAGACCCTGACGCATCGGCCCGCGCCGTGCGCGAGGGCCTGCGGGACGCGCTGGGCGTGGACGTCGGTGTCGTCGTCACCGACACCTTCGGGCGGCCCTGGCGGGCCGGGGTCACCGATGTCGCCATCGGGGCGGCGGGCGTGCGGGTCCTCAACGACCTGCGGGGCGGCGTGGACGCGTACGGCAATCCGCTGAGTGCGACCGTCGTCGCCACCGCGGACGAGCTCTCCGCCGCCGGGGATCTGGCCAAGGGGAAGGCCGGCGGGCTGCCGGTCGCGGTGGTCCGCGGGCTGCCGCATGTCGTGGCCGAGACCGGGGAGACCGATGAGGGGGCTCGTGTCATGGTGCGGGGCTCGCGTGACGACATGTTCCGGCTCGGTACGTCCGAGGCCGTGCGGGAAGCGGTGACGCAGCGGCGGACCGTGCGGGAGTTCACCGACGAGGAGGTCGATCCGGGGGCGGTGCGGCGGGCCGTGGCGGCTGCCGTGACCGCGCCGGCGCCGCATCACACGACGCCTTGGCGGTTCGTGCTCCTGGAGTCCGAGGAGTCACGGGTGCGGCTGCTCGACGCGATGCGGGACGCGTGGGTCTGCGACCTGGAGCGGGACGGGAAGTCTTCGGAGTCCATCGCGAAGCGGGTTCGGCGGGGGGATGTGCTGCGCAAGGCGCCTTATCTGGTGGTGCCTTGTCTGGTGATGGACGGCTCGCATACGTATGGGGATGCGAGGCGTGACGCTGCCGAGCGGGAGATGTTCGTCGTTGCCGCCGGGGCCGGGGTGCAGAACTTTCTTGTGGCGTTGGCCGGGGAGCGGCTCGGCTCTGCCTGGGTTTCGTCGACGATGTTCTGCCGGGATGTTGTACGGGACGTTCTTGGGCTGCCGGGGTCTTGGGATCCGATGGGGGCCGTTGCTGTGGGGCACGCTGCGGTTGAGCCCGCGGCTCGGGTCGGGCGGGATGCGGGGGACTTCATCACCGTGCGGTGACTCGCCCCTAAAGGGGCGCGATGTTGCCGACCCGCATGCGTGGCTCCCTGCGCGGTGGTGTTCTGCCGCTCAGGAGGATCAGGCGGGCCGCCCTGTGGCGTTGGCCCGCGTACGGCTCCAGGAGGGCCAGCATCGCCTCGTCGTCCGCTCTGCGGTCGCCTGCGAGGGCGTAACCGATGATGCCGGGCAGGTGGAGGTCGCCGACCGTCACGGCGTCGGGGGCGCCGTTGCTGCGCTGGACGGTCTCCGCCGAGGTCCAGGGGCCGATGCCCGGGATCAGCTCCAGGCGGGCCTGGGCCTGGAGCGGCTCCATCGCCGCCGCCTCCTCCAGGCGGGCCGCCACCCGCGCCGCGCGCAGGATCGCCGACGCGCGCTTGTTGTCCACACCCGCCTTGTGCCACTCCCAGGACGGGATCAGGGTCCAGGTCCTCGGGTCCGGCATGACGTGCAGGCGGAGTTCGGGGGGCGTCGGGCCCGGGGCCGGTTCGCCGTACTTGCGGACCAGCAGGCGCCAGGCGCGGTACGCCTCGTCCGTCGTGACCTTCTGCTCAAGGATCGACGGGATCAGGGACTCCAGGACCAGTCCCGTACGGGTCAGGCGGAGGCCGGGGCGGCGGTGCGCCGTTGCCGCGAGCAGGCGGTGGCGGGGGGTGAAGTCCTCCGGGGCGTCCGAATCGCCGAGGAGGTGCGGGAGCCGGTCCAGGAGCCAGTCCGCTCCCGGGCCCCATGCCTCCGCCTCCGCCGTGCCGGTGCGCAGGGCCACCCGGAGTGTCCCGGGGCCCTGAGGGGTACGGCTCGCCCGCCAGGCCGAGCCGTCCGGTGTCGTACGGAACGTGGGGTCCGATGGGCCTCTTCGGAGCGGGCCCAGGGTCAGGCCCAGGTCCAGGGGGTAGGGCGGGGTCCAGGTGCGGGTCCTGGACGCCGTGGCCTGGCGGGGCACCCCCTGCGGGATCGCCGTTTCGCCGCCGCGCACGGTGGTGCGGGTGGGACGCGGGGCGAAACGGGATGACATCTGTCCGAGGGTAGGGGCTTTTTTGTCCCCTACCCCGCCCCTTCCCGAAAACCCGCTGGCGCGGGGGCCTTGGGCGCCGTCATCACCGGCTTCGCCGAGTTCGTCCGCAAACTCCCCCAAGCTCTTAAAGAGCAGGGGGGGACCCCCTCGACGGGCTGAGAACTTCGCCGGGCCCGGGCTGAAAGACAGCTACTGATCCGACGAGAACCGCACAGCCCCCGCCGGCAGGCTCGCCCCGCACCACACCCGTACCCCGTCCCTGAGCTCGTTGTCGGCGCCGACATCCGCGCCGTCGCCGATCACCGCACCCGCCAGGACCGAGCGGGCGCCGATCCTCGCGCCCGCGCCGATCAGGGAGTCCGTGACGACCGCGTTCGCTTCGATGACCGCGCCGGACAGGACCGTGCTGCCGTCCACGCGGGCGCCCTCACCGATCACCGCGTTCTCGCCGACGACCGTGCCGCCCGTGAGCTTCGCGTCGGGGGCCACCGTCGCCGACGGCAGGACCAGGCGGTCGCCGCAGCGGCCGGGGACCGCCGGGGAGGGGGCGCGGCCGAGGACCAGGTCCGCCGAGCCGCGCACGAAGGCCTGCGGGGTGCCGAGGTCCAGCCAGTACGTCGAGTCGACCATGCCCTGGAGGTGGGCTCCGGAGGCCAGCAGGTCGGGGAACGTCTCGCGTTCGACCGAGACCGGGCGGCCCTCGGGGATCGTGTCGATGACCGAGCGGCGGAACACGTACGCGCCCGCGTTGATCTGGTCGGTGACGATCTCCTCGGGGGTCTGGGGCTTCTCCAGGAAGGCCGTCACGCGGCCCGTCGGGTCCGTGGGGACCAGGCCGTACGCGCGCGGGTCGTCGACCTTCGTGAGGTGGAGGGAGACGTCCGCGCCCGAATCCTCGTGGGTCGCCACGAGGGCGCGGATGTCCAGGCCCGTGAGGATGTCGCCGTTGAAGATCAGGACCGGTTCGTCCGGTCCCGAGTGGAGGCGGGACGCCACATTGCGGATGGCGCCGCCCGTGCCGAGGGGTTCGGTCTCCGTGACGTACTCGATGTGGAGGCCGAGGGCCGAGCCGTCGCCGAAGTACGGCTCGAAGACCTCGGCGAGGTAGGAGGTCGCCAGGACGATGTGCTCCACGCCCGCCGCGCGGGCCCGCGCCAGCTGGTGGGTGAGGAACGGGACGCCCGCCGCCGGGACCATCGGCTTGGGAGTGTGCACCGTGAGCGGACGCAGCCGGGTGCCCTTGCCGCCGACCAGGAGGATCGCTTCTGTCACCTGTCGTCTCTGCTTCCTGCTGGGGCCGGCCGAACTTGAGTCGCGGCCGGCCAGTGTATGCAGATGGCTTTGCAGATCGTGCAGTGCGCTGTACGGGTCGTGCGGTGTGCCCTGTGGTACCGGTCGTGCGGTGGGCGCCGGCCTCAACGGCCCTGGTAGCGGGCGGAGGTGGACCGGGCCGTGCCCAGCTTCTTGTACAGGCGAATTCCGGGGCATGCCGTGGCGAAGCCGTCACGGTGCCCGGAGATCACACGCAGCCGGACCTTTGTGCCTTTCCTGTACAGATTTCCACCGCCGGACTTCAGGTATGTCGTTCCGCGCGGGTTCGCGCCGTACAGGCCGAGCTTCCAAGCGGTCAGCCGGGCGATGGCCTTCACGGCGGCCTTCGGCGGGTTGGCCGAGCCGAAGGAGCCGAGGACGGCGATGCCCATGCTGTGGGTGTTGAAACCGAGAGTGTGGGCCCCGAGGACTGGCTTTGCCACACCTCCGGCACGTCCTTCGTAGATGTTTCCGCACTTGTCGACGGCGAAGTTGTAGCCGAAGTCACGCCAGCCGCTGCTCCTGACGTGGTAGCGGTAGATGCTGCGCAGCAGGGATCCGGCCTGTGAGCAGCGGTAGTTGTTGCCCGACGCGCTGTGGTGCACGAAGGCCGCCTTCACGGATTTCGTGTACGCGAAGTCCTTCTCGCGGAGCCTCTCGTTCGCGCCCCAGCCCTTGCGCGTGATGATGCGCGGCCGGGGTCCGATGTGGGGCCTGACCTTCCCGGCGGCCTCCTCCGCGCCGCCGTGGGCGGCGATCAGGTCGGACTCCGTCTCCTCCTTGCCGAGCGCCGGGATGACGGCCGCGCCGAGCGGGGCGAGGTCGGCGTTGACCGCGGACGCGGCGGCGGTCTCGGCGGTCAGGGGCGTGCCGATGCCGCCGACCGGGGAGCCCTGCGGGGGCGGTTCGGCGCCGGGGTCGACGAGTTCGAGGCGCAGGCCCTTGGGGAGCGGGGACTCCGGGGGCAGGGCGGCCACTGCCCGGTGCTGCGACTGCTCGGAACCCGGCCGTTCGGAACCCGGCCGTTCGGAACCCGGCCGTTCGGAACCCGGCCGTTCCGGCTCCGCCCGTACCCGGATCTCGACGCCGTCCGAGTCGCCGACCCACAGCGGTGCCGTGGAGCCGCGGACCTTGCCCGAGATGCGCTCGGCGGCGTCGGGGTCGGCGGCGTGCTCGTGGTTGTGGGTCTCCAGGTCCTGCCAGGAGGACCAGATGCCGGTGCCGGACCCGCGGGTGCGGACCTGGACGCTGCCGTGCAGTTCGGCGTCCGGGTCGTCCCAGATGACGCCGACGAGGGAGAAGGGACGGACCTCACGCCGGAGCAGGCCCTGCTCGCGGGAGGGCCCCGCACGCAGGGCCCGGCCGGAGTCGAGTGGAGTGAGCCGGAGGGACTGGGTGCTGCCGGGGACCGCGCCCGAGGCCGATTCCACGGCCGGGACCGATGCCGCGTTCGGGGTCGCCGCACGGGCGCCGGACGACGGCAGGGTGAGGGGAAGGGCCAGGGCGGCCGCGCACGTGACGCCGATCGAGGAAGCAAGAAATCCACGCATACGTCTGATAGTTGGCATATCCGGATACTTCTGTCCATCGGGGAACTGACGGACCGTCGGCTCGACTCGGCCGAACCGGTGGCCCGTACTCCCCCGCCGCCCCGGGCGGCGCGCGGGCGTCCGCGTACCCTTGCGCGCGTGAACGCCACCGACCGCACCCCTGCCGACCTGCTGCGATCCGCGCTCGCCGCGGACCCGGGCCGCCCGCTGATCACCTTCTACGACGACGCCACGGGCGAGCGCGTCGAACTGTCCGTGGCCACCTTCGCCAATTGGGTGGCCAAGACCGCCAATCTGCTCCAGGGCGATCTCGCCGCCGAGCCCGGCGACCGGCTCGCGCTGCTGCTTCCCGCGCACTGGCAGACGGCCGTCTGGCTGCTCGCCTGTTCGTCCGTGGGAGTCGTCGCGGACGTCGGCGGGGATCCGGCCAAGGCGGACCTCGTCGTCAGCGGGCCCGACTCGCTTGAGGCGGCGCGCGCCTGCTCCGGGGAGCGCGTCGCGCTCGCGCTGCGGCCGCTCGGCGGGCGCTTCCCGCAGCCGCCCGCGGGCTTCGCCGACTACGCCGTCGAGGTGCCGAGCCAGGGCGACCGCTTCGCGCCGTACGCACCCGTGGACCCGGACGAGCCCGCCCTCGCGGTCTCCGGCGCCGGCGAGCTGACGGGCGCCGAACTGGTGGAGCGGGCCCGCGCCGACGCCGACGCGCGGGGGCTCGCGCCGGGCTCCCGGCTGCTCTCCGGTCTGTCGTACGACACCTGGGAGGGCCTGAGCTGCGGTCTGTACGCCCCGCTCGCGGCCGGCGGTTCCGTGGTGCTCTGCCGCCATCTGGACCAGCTCGCCGACGGCGGCCTCGCCAAGCGGACCGACGACGAGCGGGTGACCGACAGCGTGACGGGCGGGTGACCCGACACCACGGCGGACGGGTGCCCGACACCGCCCCTTAACCGTCCCCCGTTCAGCCCACCCCGGCCCCTGGCCCGCAGGCCACGGGCGCCGCGCAGGTCCATGGTCGTAAGAACGCACCATGCACCGACGTCGCCATGAGGGGTGGACGCACACGTGACCGACACCGCAGGCATGCCCTCCGGACCGGATCGCCCGGACCCGGACGGCGCCCCGCCTGAGCCGAAGGCCACGTACGCACCCGGAGCGGGGTCAAGCCCCACGGGTGCGGGCGTCGTCCGGCGCAGGCGGCGGTGGCTGCGCTGGGCGGCGATCGGCGCCGCCACGGTCGTGCTCGGCACGGCAGGCGCCGGCTGGGCGGTCTACACCAAGCTCGACGGCAACATCACCAAGGACACCGACGCCGCCGCCGAGCTCGCGCGCTACGAGAAGGAGCGCCCGACCCCGCTGGTGCACGACGCGCAGAACATCCTGCTCATCGGCTCCGACACCCGGTCGGGCCGCGGCAACAAGAAGTACGGCCGCGATCCGGGCACCCAGCGCTCGGACACCACGATCCTGCTGCACCTGGCGGCCGACCGGCAGAGCGCGACGGCGGTGTCGATCCCGCGCGACGTGATGGTGGACATCCCCAGATGCCGCCGCCCCGACGGGTCCCGGACGCGGGCCCAGTTCGCGCAGTTCAACTGGGCGTACGAGTTCGGCGGCACGGCCTGCACGATCCGTACGATCGAGAAGCTGACCAGGATCCGGATCGACCATCACATAGTGATTGATTTCGCCGGATTCAAGGACATGGTCGAAGCGGTCGACGGCGTGGAGGTCTGCCTCAAGACCCCGATCAGGGACAAGGACGCCAAGGTGAAGCTGGCCGCGGGCCGGCAGACCCTCAACGGCGAGCAGGCGCTGGGCTATGTGCGGGCCCGCAAGAGCATCGGCAACGGCAGCGACACCGACCGGATGGACCGTCAGCAGCAGTTCCTCGCGGCGCTCGTCAACAAGGTGCGGAGCAATGACGTCCTGCTCAATCCCGCCAAGTTGTATCCGGTTCTCGACGCGGCGACCTCCGCGCTGACGACGGACCCGGGACTTGCGAATTTGCGCGGTTTGTACGAACTGGTGCGCGGCATGCGCAACATCCCCACAGAACGGGTGCAGTTCCTCACGGTGCCCCGGCGCTCGTATGCCTACGACGCCAATCGCGACGAACTCGTCGAGCCCGAGGCGGACGAACTCTTCACGCGCCTGCGCACCGACGCACCCCTTCAGGTGTCGCGCAAGAAGGCGGCACAGACGGTGCGCGAGGATGCCGAGGACTCGTCGGACGACGAGAGCGACGAGAAGCCGGACGACCCTCCGCATAGGCCGAGTCCCGCACCCACATTCCGGGGCAACACGGCCGCCGGAACGGCCTGTAAGTAAAGGCATCCTCAAACGCAAGACGCCCCGCATCAAGAAATGGGGCGGATTGCCCAGTTGTAGGGGAGTGGAATTTGTCACCGACGTCGTTCAGCGCTGAACTGGGCGGATAGTGTGAGCGATCCGGTGCGCCGGGCCCCTTGTGGCCGCGCACCGCTGGACGACTGACCGAGCGCCTTCTGAGGGGGGAAAGGCGCCGCGTGGCCCCGACGGAGGACGCAAACAACCGTGGACGCGCAAGGCCGTGGGCGGGCGGAGAACATCGACCCCGCAGACCAGTGGGTACTCAACCCGAACACTGGCGATTACGAACTGCGACTGAGCCCTTCCGCAGGGCAGTCGGCGGTGCCAGGACCGCGCAGACCTTCACGGTCGGCGGCCCGCCCGGGAGCGCGCGGCCGCGGTGGCCGACGCGACGAGCGCCGTGACGAGCAGCACGAGCAGCACCAGCTGCCGGGCCAGCGCAGACGGCGGGCTCCGCAGCCGGAGTCCGCGGGCGGCCGGCGCAAGCAGAAGCCGAAGAAGTCCAAGGGCAAGAAGGCCCTGACCTGGACCGGCGGCGTGCTCGCCTTCGTCCTGGTCTCGGGCTGCGCGGGCGCGTACCTCTGGTACCAGCACCTGAACGACAACATCACCTCGATCCCCGACGACGGCGCGGGAACCGGCGGCTTCAGCAAGGACCGGGCCATCAACATCCTGGTGATGGGCACGGACAAGCGCACCGGCAAGGGCAACACCAAGTACGGCGACAAGGAGAGCGTCGGTCACGCCGACACGACCATCCTGTTGCACGTCTCCAAGGACCGCACCAACGCGACCGCGTTGAGCATCCCGCGCGACATGATCACGGACATTCCGGACTGCCCGACCACGATGGAGGACGGCAGCAAGAAGACCATCCCGGGCAGCCAGGACGTCCGCTTCAACGAGAGCCTCGGCCAGAGCGAGCGCACGCCCAGCTGCACGATGCGCACGGTCACCGAGATCACCGGGATAAAGATCGACCACTTGATGGTGGCCGACTTCAACGCGGTCAAGACGCTCTCCAGCGCGGTCGGCGGCGTCGACGTCTGTCTCGCCAAGGACATCGACGACCCGGACTCGCATCTGAAGCTGTCCAAGGGCAAGCACACCATCGAGGGTGAGGACGCGCTCGCCTTCGTCCGTACGCGGCATTCGGTGGGCACGGGCGGCGACTTGAGCCGGATCGAACTGCAGCAGCAGTTCCTCAGCTCGCTGATGCGCAAGCTCAAGTCGAACGACACGCTCACCAACCCGAAGAAGATGATAAGTCTCGCCGAGGCGGGCACGAAGGCGCTCACGGTCGACTCCACCATCGCGGACATAATGAAACTCCGCGATCTGGGCATGGAGTTGGGCAAGCTCGACATGAAGAACCTGAGCTTCGCGACCGTGCCCGTGATCGACAACCCGACGGAGAAGGTCAAGGCGACGGTCGTCGTGAACGAGGCCAAGGCCGACCCGCTGTTCTCCATGATGCGCGCCGACGAGTCGCTGACCGAGGTGAAGAAGCAGGAGAAGAAGGAGAAGGCCGCGATCGCCGCCCGCCTCAAGGGCAGCAAGGCGGACCCCTCCGAAGTGCGGGTCAACATCTACAACGGCAGTGGCAAGGCCGGCGCCGCTCAGACAACTCTCGAGTGGCTGCAGAACAGTGAGGGCGTGCTCAAATCCACCCAGCTCGGCAACGCGCCGTCGGACATGAAGAAGACGACGCTCGAGTACGCGCCCGACCAGGCCGACCAGGCCAGGAGGCTCGCCGACATCATGGGCCTGCCCGGCTCCGCGATGAAGCCCGGCAAGAGCGAGAAGAACGCGCAGGGACTCCCGGCGATCAAGCTGACGCTCGGCGGCGACTTCAAGGGCGCCGGGGTTCCCATCAGTAGGCCGTCGAAGGCGCCGGAGGGCATCCAGAAGGTCGAAGCCGACAAAACCGTGTGTGCCAAGTGACCTGAAGCGGCCGTTCTGCGTCTAACACGACGCGGGACGGCCGTACTTGGGGGGCTAGGTGGGGAGGGGCAGGCGATGGCGAGAAGCAGCGTGCGTGGGGAGGGGGCGCGACAACGCGCCCCGCACGCCAGTGATCACGGCTGGGACGAAAGCCAGCACGAGGGCGATGAGCCCCCGGACGGCGCAGACCGGCACAAGCACCGCCGTGGGGGCGGCGGTGGAAGTGCCGGTGAACCGCCGCGCCGCAGACGGCGGATACTGCGCTGGTCGGCAACGGTCCTCTCGGTACTGATACTCGGCACGGCCGGTGCCGGATATCTCTATTACCAGCACCTGAACAACAACCTCGAGACCGACGACCTGAACCTCGGCGACCACCGGGCCCCCGAGCCCACGCCGAACGCGGCGGGCCAGACCCCGCTGAACATCCTGCTCATCGGCTCGGACGCGCGGGACTCCAAGGAGAACCAGAAGCTCGGCGGCGCCAAGGAGACCTTCGGGGGCACGCCGCTCGCCGACGTACAGATGCTGCTGCATCTCTCCGCCGACCGCACCAACATGTCGGTCATCAGCATGCCGCGCGACACCCTCGTCGACATCCCCAAGTGCACCGACCCGGACGACGGCAAGGTGTACGAGGCGTCGACGCAGCGCACGATGACGAACCAGACGCTCGGCCGCGGCGGCCCCGGCTGCACGGTCGCCACCTGGGAGAAGCTCACCAACATCCACATCAACCACTTCATGGAGGTCGACTTCTCGGGAGTCGTCTCCATGGCCGACGCCATCGGCGGCGTACCGGTCTGTGTGGACGCCAACATCTACTCGCGCGACAACGAGGGCCACGGCTCCGGTCTGAAGCTGGAGGAGGGCACCACGTACATCAAGGGTGAGCAGGCCCTGCAGTGGCTGCGCACCCGCTACGGCTTCGACGGCGGCACCGACATCAGCCGCGCCAAGGCCCAGCACATGTACATGAATTCGCTCGTGCGCGAGCTGCGCGACAACGCCAATCTGAGCAGCCCCAACAAGCTGCGCAAGCTCGCCGAGACGGCCACCAGCGCGCTCAAGGTCGACGAGGGCCTTGGCAGCGTCAAGAGGCTCTACGACCTCAGCAACGAGCTCAAGAAGGTCTCGCCGGAGCGGACCACGATGACGACGATGCCGTTCGAGTACGTCGGTGCGCGCGTCGTCCCCAAGCCGGGCGACGCCGAGCAGCTCTTCCGGCTCGTGCGCGACGACGTCTCACTGGACGGCAAGGGCAAGAAGAAGCCCGCCAAGGAGAAGCTCTCGGACGATCCGGCGGCGCCGGACGACCAGATCGCCGTACAGGTGCAGAACGGCACCCGCAGCGACACCGAGCCGCCGGTCAGCGGGCGCGCGTCGACGGTGACTCAGCTGCTCACCGGCAAGGGCTTCACCAAGGCGACGGCCGACACGACGACGGTTCTCGCGGAGGAGGAGACCGTCATCAGGTATCCCAGCGCCGAGCTGGAGGGCGACGCCCAGCGGGTCGCCAAGTCCCTTGGCCTGCCGCTGAGTTCGGTGGAGAAGTCGACGGACGTCTCCGGTGTCGTGCTCGTCGTGGGCGCCGACTGGCGGGAGGGGAACACCTACCCCAAGTCGGCCGGGAAGAAGGACGACAAGACGCCGGATTCGGCCGACGCGCTCAACGGCTCGGACAAGAAGGCGTGCATGCACGTCGACCCGGACTTCACCTGGAAGTGAGCCCGGCCCCGATGACCCGTCCGGCTGTTCTCACGCTTCGGTGAGGACGGCCGGACGCCGGGACGCGATGACCTTCTTGGCGAGCGAGCGCGGGCTGGTGAGGAAGCCCCAGCCCCACGACATGTGCATCGTCGCGAGCGCCACCGGGATCTGAAGGCGCGCCTTCAGCGGAAGGCCCTTGCCCGCGGGCAGCGAGCCCGCGGCGATCGCCGCGAGATATCCGCCGGGGATCACAAAGCCCCACGGCGTGAGCACCGCGCCGACGACGACGCCCGCCGCGATCGCGCACACGGCGGTCGGCGGCGCGAGGTAACGCAGGTTGATGGAGCCTTCGTGGTAGCGGGCGACCACGTGCCGCCAACGGCCGTAGTCCTTGTACTGCTTGGCCAGGGCGCGCACGGAAGGCCGCGGGCGGTACTGCACCTTCAGCTCGGGCGAGAACCAGATGAGCCCGCCGGCCTCCCGGATCCGGAAGTTCAGCTCCCAGTCCTGGGCGCGGATGAACTCTTCGTTGTAGCCGCCCTGTTGCTCCAGGGCCTCGCGCCGGAAGACACCCAGATACACCGTTTCGGCCTTCTGGGCCTCGCCACCGGTGTGGAAGGCTGCGTTGCCCACGCCGATCTTCGAGGTCATGGCGGCGGCGACCGCGTGCTCCCAGTCGTTCTCGCCCTCGGCGTGCATGATGCCGCCGACGTTCTGCGCGCCGGTCTCCTCGAGGAGGCGGACGGCCGTCGCGATGTAGCCGGGCGAGAGGATGCCGTGGCCGTCGACGCGCACCACGATCGGGTGACTCGATGCCTTGATGGCGGCGTTCAGGGCCGCCGGCGTGCGCCCGGTGGGATTCGGCACCGTCTGGACCCTCGCGCGGTGACCGGCCGTCTCGGCGACCAGTTCGGCGGCGATCTCGTCCGTACGGTCGGTGGAGGGGCCGAGCGCGACGACGACCTCCATCTCCCCGTCGTAGTCCTGCTCAAGGATCGCGGTCACGGCAGCACGCAGATGCCGTTCCTCGTTGAGCACCGGCATGATCACGGATACGGCAGGAAGCTGCACGTCGGGCGTCGCGTTCATCGGCGCCACGTTACCGCGAATGGGGGACACCGGCGCGCGCCGCCGGGTCACTACCCGGGCCGCAGATCGTATGGGCCTACGGTTCTGGCGTCCCCCGGCCCGTCAGCGGAGGTGTCCCCCTCGTGCCCACACCGCCCCGCCGCTCCCCAAGCCCCTCCTCGCGCGGACCGCGCCCCCCGCGCCAGGCCGCACCCCGGAAGCAGACGCCCCGCTCGGCCGTGCGGAGGAAGCGGCCCCGCTGGGCCATGCGGGTGGCGACGGCGTTCTCCGTGACGGTGCTCACGGCGGCGGGGATCGGGCACGGGGTGGTGTCCAGTCTCGACACCGGGATCGACCGGGTGGACGCCTTCAAGGACATGAAGAACCGGCCGCAGGGGGGCAACGGCATGAACGTGCTCCTTGTCGGCACCGACGGCCGGGACAAGATCACCAAGGCGGAGAAGAAGAAGTACCGCCTCGGCGGCGCGCCCTGCCACTGCACGGACACGATCATGATCGTGCACATCTCAGAGGACCGGGACCGCGCAAGCGTCGTGAGCCTGCCCCGCGACAGCTACGCGCTGATGCCGCCGCACACCGACCAGAACTCGGGCGACCGCCACAAGGCCCACCCGGTCAAGATGAACGCGGCGTACGCGGAGGGCGGCCCCAACCTCACCGTGCGCACCGTCGAGAAGATGACGAAGGTCAAGATCGACCACTACATGGAGGTCGACTTCACCAGCTTCATGAAGACCGTGGACGTGCTCGGCGGCGTGGAGATCTGCACGGCGCGCCCGCTGAAGGACTCGTACACCGGACTGAATCTGGCCGTGGGCACGCACAAGCTGAACGGCGGCCAGGCCCTGCAGTACGTCCGCACCCGGCACGTCGACGGTTCGTCCGACCTCGGCAGGATGCAGCGCCAGCAGCGGTTCCTCGCCGCGCTGATCGCCAAGGCGACCAGCAGCGGGGTGCTGCTCAATCCGCTCAAGTTCCGCGACGTGAGCAGGACGCTGCTCGGCTCGGTCCGGGCGGACAAGGGCTTCGGCACGAACGAGATGCTGGCCCTGGGCCGGGCGATGCGCGGCTTCTCACCGTCCTCGTCGGAGTTCACCACCGTGCCGCTGCGCAGCAAGGGCGTGAACGTGCCCGGCATCGGCTCCACGCTGAAGTGGGACCCGCGCCGGTCCGGGAAGCTCTTCAAGGCGCTGCGCGAGGACCGCCCGCTCGCCGCGCACAACCCCCGGCGCAAGGCCGCCGTGGTCGGAGTGTCGCCGCAGCAGATCCGGGTGCAGGTCGACAACGCCACCGGCAGGCCGGGCCTGGGCAGGCGGGTCGACAGCGCACTGCGGTCCACCGGCTTCCGTACGACGCGGGTGCCGGGCAATGCGCCGGGCAAGCCCCTCGCGCGCACGGTCGTCGCATACGACCCGCGCTGGGACCGCTCGGCGAAGTCCCTCGCGGCGGCGCTGCCGGGCTGCCGGCTGCGCGCGGTCAAGGGGCAGGGCGCGACCCTGAAGGTGCTCGCGGGCCAGGACTTCAAGAAGATCAGGCCGGTACGGGCGGAGGACGCCTATCAGGGGGAGTTCGGCGCGGTCACGGGCGACCAGGTGGTGTGCCCGTAAGGAACCAGGTGGTGTGCCCGTAAGTACGGCTTCGTTCCCCGCTCGTCTTCGGCCCCCGCTCAGTCGTCGAGACCCTCCGCGGCGCGGGACTGCCGCAGGTCCTTGATCGCCCGGCGCCGCGCGAGGCGGTGCGTACGCCGGATCTGCGCCTCCTGGTAGCGCCGCCGGTCGCGCTCGGTCTCCGGCAGGACGGGCGGCACCGTCCGGGGCTTGCCGTCCGCGTCGACGGCGGCGAAGACGAGATACGCGGAGCCGACCTGCTGCGCAGGCGTCGACTCGTTCCACCGCTCGGCGAGCACCCGGACGCCCACCTCCATGGACGACCGCCCGGTCCAGTTCACCTGCGCCTTCACATGAACCAGGTCACCGACCCGCACCGGCTCCAGGAAGACCATCTCGTCCATGGAAGCGGTGACGGCGGGCCCGCCCGAGTGCCGACCGGCGACCGCCCCCGCCGCGTCGTCCACCAATTTCATGATCACGCCGCCGTGCACCGTTCCGAGGAGGTTGGTGTCGTTGTGGGTCATGATGTGGCTGAGTGTCGTGCGGGACGCCGAGGTCGGCTTGCCCGGAATCTCCGATTCCGGTCCAGGGGCGAGGTCTGTCATGGGCTCCACCCTATGTCTGACGTATGTCCCGGACTCCCCGAGCCGCTTTGCATCAGCTCTGCAACAGCCCTGAACCGAAATCCCGCCCGCCCTGTATGGCGCGCCCCCGGAGACGGCACACTGAGCCACATGAGCGATTGGCCTGACGAGCAGGGCAACGGCCGGGGATACGGCCGTGGCAGCGGGAACGCGCAGCCCGACGGCGCCCGCGTGATGCGGCATGTCCAGCGCGGCGGCGGCACGGGCCGCCCGGGCCAGCAGCCCGGAGGGGTCCCGCAGCAGCCCGCGTACGACGACGGGTACGGCCAGCGGTACGGCGACGCCCGCGACGACATGTTCGAGCCCCGCACGCCCCGCCGGGACTCCTACGACGACGGGTACGACAGCGGCTACAACACCGGCCAGGTCTACGGCTCCCCGAACGGCAACGGCCACGGCGGCGGCCAGGGCGGCGACGACGGTTACGGCACCCGCGCCCCCCGCCCCGCCCCGAACTGGCGCCGGCGCATCAAGATCGGCTCGCTCACCCTCGTCGTCGTCCTGCTCGCGGTCTCCATCGGCACGTACTTCTGGGCCGACTCCAAGCTCAAGCGCGAGGTCGACCTCTCCAAGGTCATCGAGCGCCCCGAGGGCGGCGACGGCACGAACTACCTGATCGTGGGCTCCGACAGCCGTGAGGGCATGTCCGACGAGGACAAGAAGAAGCTCCACACCGGCTCGGCCAAGGGCAAGCGCACGGACTCGATGATGATCCTGCACGTCGCGGACGACGGCGGGAACACGATGATCTCGCTGCCCCGCGACTCGAACGTGACGATCCCCTCCTTCAAGGGCGCCGAGACCGGCAGGCTCTACCCGAACACCGGCCGCCAGACGAAGCTCAACGCGGCGTACGCGGAGGACGGGCCCGAACTCCTCGTCCGCACCGTCGAGTTCAACACCGGCCTGCGGATCGACCACTACGCCGAGATCGGCTTCGGCGGCTTCGCCAAGATCGTGGACGCGGTCGGCGGCGTCGAGATGGACATCCCCAAGGGCTTCAAGGACGAGAAGTCCGGCGCCGACTTCGAGGCCGGCAAGCAGACCCTCGACGGCCAGCAGGCCCTCGCCTTCGTCCGTACCCGTTACGCCCTGCCGGGCAGCGACCTGGACCGTACGAAGAACCAGCAGAAGTTCCTCGCGGCCCTCGCCAACCAGGCGGCGACGCCGGGCACGGTCATGAACCCGTTCAAGCTCTACCCCACGATGGGCGCGGGCCTGGACACGCTGGTCGTCGACAAGGACATGGGCCTGTTCGACGTGGCGTCCATGTTCTGGGCGATGAAGGGCGTCACGGGCGGCGAAGGCAAGTCGATGAACATGCCGCTCGCGGGCTCCACCGGCGGCAACCTCCTGTGGGACAAGGCCAAGGTCAAGCAGATGGTCTCGGAGCTGAACAACGACGAGAAGGTGACGGTCTCGGGCGACTGAGCCGCCTCACGCGTACGTTGGAAGGGGCCCCGCCGGTGCATCGGCGGGGCCCCTTCGCGTACCGGCGGACCTGCTTGTACCCCGAACGCTTCGCCTGCCGCGAAGCCCCGGCTCCCGCGTGTCACGGTGGAATCAACTGCCACCCTGAAGTCCGGAGCATGCCATGGCAGACCTGCAGGTCGAACTCAACACCACCGCCGAGGCCGGAGTGCTGGATGAGCCCTCCACGGAGCGCTCTGCGGAGCCCTTCCCGGAGCCCTTCCCGGAGCCCGCCCAACCGGCCATATCCGAGCCCGAAGCCGAGTCCGCGTCAGAACCGGAAGCCGAGCCCACGTCAGAGCCGGAAGCCGAGCCCGCGTCAGAGCCGGATGCCGAGCCCGCGTGGGACCCCGACCCCCTGCCGGACCCGCTCCGGCGTGCCCACGCGCTGCTCGCCGCCCACCCCGTCGCCGACGGCTACAGCGGACTGCCCTGGGCGCTGCGCGAACTGCCCTGGTGCGACCTGGAGCTCGGCGAAAGCGGGGTGGAGGCCGATGTTCCCCGGCTGCGGGCGGGCGGTGTCGGGGCGCAGTTCTGGTCCGTGCACGTCCCGGAGAACCTCAGCGGTGACCGCGCCCTGAGCGTGACCCTCGAACAGCTCGACTTCATCAAGCACGTCGTCGGCGACCACCCCGAAGGACTGCGGCTCGCCCGCTCCGCGTCCGAGGCGGTCGACGCCCGCCACTGCGGCCGCATCGCCACCCTGATCGGCCCGGCGCGCGGCGCGGCGATCGGCGACTCACTGGCCACGCTGCGGGCCCTGAAAGACCTCGGTCTGTGCTCGCTGACACTGTCCGGCACGTCATGGGCGGGGCCCGACGGCCTGAGCCCGTTCGGCGATGAGGTCGTCCGCGAGCTGAACCGGCTCGGAGTGCTCCCCGAACTCTCCGGCGCGTCCGAGGCCACGGCGCACCGGGTGCTCACCCTCTCGCGAGCCCCGGCGCTCTTCGTACGTTCCGGGGCCCTGGCCCTGCGCGAGGCCCCCGGGAACCTCTCCGACGGTCTGCTGACCGCGCTCGGCAAGGCCAAGGCCCTGTGCCTGGTGCCGCTCGCGGCCGAGCAGACGGGTTCCTCGATCCAAGAGGTCGCGGACCACCTCGATCACGTACGCCGTCTCGCGGGCCCGGAGTGCGTCGGCCTCTCGGGCATGTACGACACCCCGGCCGCGCACCCCGAGGGTCTGGCCGACGTCTCGCGCTATCCGCATCTCGTCGCCGAGCTCATCGAGCGCGGCTGGCCGGATGCGGAGCTCGCGATGCTGACCTGGGGCAACGTCCAACGGGCGCTGCGCGGCGCGGACTTCACCGCGCGGGCGACGCGGGAGCGGCAGCGCCGCCAGGCGGCCGCCGGCTGACGCTCTCGCTCTCGTCATCGTCATGGCCGATCCGGCAGAGGCAGAAGGGATGCCCTGCCGGATCGGCGTAGACACGGAAGTCGCGCTCGCCGCCGCCGTCGTCCAGGTCGAGCGGCTTCGCGCCGATGGCCAGTACGCGCTCCTGGGCGCGCTCGATGTCCTGGACGGTCGGCCCCGCGTCGAAGTCCAGGTGGATCTGCTGCGAGTCGGCGTCGGCGCGGGGCCAGTCCGGCGGGCGGTGACCGGCCACCCGCTGGAAGCAGAGGCGCAGACCGTCGGGGGCGCGGAGGGTGACCCAGTCCGCGTCGTCGTGGGTGATGGCCCCGCCGAGCAAGTGGCCGTAGAACTCGGCGAGTCGGCCGGGGTCAGGGCAGTCGAGCACGACGCTGCGCATGCGGGCGATGGGAGCCATCGTTGCGTCCCCTCGCTCTCTCAGCAGGCGCAGAGGCAGAAGGGGTGCCCGGCAGGGTCCGCGTACACCCGGAAGCTGCGGCTGCGGTCCGACGCCTCCAGCGCGGTGGCACCGAGCGCGAGGACCTCGCGCTCGACCGCGTCCATCTCCGCGGCTTCCACGGTGAGGTCCAGATGGAACTGCTGCGAGCGGTCGGCCGACGGCCACTGCGGCGGGACGTGGCCGGGCGCCGCCTGGAAGGCGAGGGGCGTCCCGTCGTGGCCTTCGAGGTCGACCCAGCCGTCGCCGTCGTCCTTGGGGGTGCCGCCGAGGATGGCGGCGTAGAAGCCGGCGAGGGCGAGGGGGTCGGGACAGTCGAGTACGACGACGCCGAGTTTGGCGAGTGGCATGAGTCTCTCCCGGTTCGAGTGCTGGGTTACCCTTAAAGGCTCTCATCAGGTAACGGTTACTCCATACTCCCGCAATGGAGGTAACGTCGCAAGCATGAATGACAGAGCACCCGCTCCCGGCGGTCTCACGCTGGTCCAGGCGCTGGTGAACACACTGGATCTGGAGTCGGGCGCGGACGCGCTGGACACGGCGGAGGGGCGGGCCCCCTTCGGGCTCGCCGCGGGGGCGGAGACGGTGGCGGCGCGGGAGCTGCGGGAGTCCCTGCGGGTGGCGTGCCTGGCCCATGCGGGGCACGGACCGCATGCGTCCGTGCGGCCGCTCTCCCAACTCCTCGCGGGGGCACCGCTGTTGGTGACGGTCTCGGATGCCGACGGCTCGGCGTCACTGACCCCCGCGGAGCCCGCCGCCCTCGCCTCCCGCGTGGCGGCGGCCATCGCGGAGGCGGTCGCCGCCGGGACGTGGGGCCGCCTCAAGGCCTGCGAGGCGTCGGACTGCCACTGGGCGTACTACGACCGAAGCCCGGCCGGGCGGAGCCGGTGGTGTGACATGGGGGTGTGCGGGGCTCGGGCGAAGATGCGGGCTTATCGGGCGCGGAAGGCTCCGCCTGGGGGTGCGGGGTAGCGTGGCTCGGCAAATCACCGGCTTCGCCGAGTTCGTCCTCAATCGCCGGACGGGCTAAATACTTCGTCGGCCGGGCTGGAAAATTCCAGCCCGGCCGACGACGTCTTACGGGGAATCCTCAGGCCGCCGGGCGACCCATCGCCCGGTACGTCCAGCCGGCCGCACGCCACACCTGCGGGTCCAGCGCGTTGCGCCCGTCCAGGATGAGCCGCGCCGAAGTCACCTCGCCCAGCGACTGAGCATCCAGTTCACGGAACTCTCGCCACTCCGTCAGGTGGAGGACGACGTCCGCGCCGCGCACCGCGTCCACCGCGGTCTCCGCGTACGCCAGCGTCGGGAAGAGGCGGCGGGCGTTCGCCATGCCCTTGGGGTCGTACACCGTGACCTGACCGCCCTGGAGGTGGATCTGCCCGGCGACGTTCAGCGCGGGCGAGTCACGGACGTCGTCCGAGTCGGGCTTGAAGGTGGCGCCGAGGACGGCGACCCGCTTGCCCAGGAACGACCCGCCGCCCAGCGCCTCGCGCGCCATCTCGACCATCTGGCCGCGCCGCCGCATGTTGATGGAGTCGATCTCGCGGAGGAAGGTCAGCGCCTGGTCGGCGCCCAGCTCCCCGGCCCGCGCCATGAAGGCCCGGATGTCCTTCGGCAGACAGCCACCACCAAAACCAATACCGGCCCGCAGGAACTTCTTGCCGATCCGGTCGTCGTACCCGAGCGCCTCCGCCAGCTTCACGACATCGCCGCCCGCCGCCTCGCAGACCTCCGCCATCGCGTTGATGAAGGAGATCTTCGTGGCGAGGAAGGAGTTGGCGGAGGTCTTCACGAGCTCGGCGGTCGGGAAGTCCGTCACGACGAAGGGCGAGCCCTCGCCGACCGGACCCGCGTACACCTCGCGCAGCAGCTTCTCCGCGTGCGCGCTGCGTACGCCGACCACGATGCGGTCAGGGTGCAGCGTGTCCTGCACGGCGAAGCCCTCCCGCAGGAACTCCGGGTTCCAGGCCAGCTCGGCGTCCGCGCCCACCGGAGCGGCGGCGGCCAGCTCGCGCGCGAGGCGGTCCGCGGAACCGACCGGCACGGTCGACTTGCCGACGACCAGGGCGGGCCGCGTCAGATGCGGGGCCAGCTGCGCGAAGGCACTGTCGACGTAGCTCATGTCACAGGCGTACTCGCCGTGCTTCTGCGGAGTGTTCACGCAGACGAAGTGGACGTCGCCGAAGGCGGCGACCTCGGCCCAGTCCATGGTGAAGCGCAGGCGCCCGCTCGACCCCTCGATCCCGGCGACGTGCTTGCGCAGCAGTTCCTCCAGGCCGGGCTCGTACATCGGGACCTCGCCCCGCTGCAGCATTTCGATCTTCTCGGGCACGACATCGAGCCCGAGCACCTCGAAGCCGAGCTCGGCCATGGCCGCGGCGTGCGTGGCGCCGAGATAGCCGGTGCCGATCACGGTGATCTTGAGGGCCATGCGGTGCTCCAGGGGTCTACGGCCGTCAGTGCGGTGCCCGAGCATAGTCGGGCCTCTGACGGGGCACGTTTTCGCCGTCGGTGTCCCCTTGCTGCCCGCTGTCAGGAAGGTCACGTATCCGTCCCGTGGGCCGACCACTAAAATTTGGGTTACTTAACGGTAATTAGCGTCCTTGGAGCGTGAGAGACCTTGGCCGGATCGGCTGATTTCGACCTGTACCGCCCGTCCGAGGAGCACGACATGCTCCGCGACGCGATCCGTTCGCTGTCCGAGGCGAAGATCGCACCGTTCGCCGCGGCCGTCGACGAGGAGGCCCGCTTCCCGCAGGAGGCGCTCGACGCTCTCGTCGCCAATGACCTGCACGCGGTGCACGTACCGGAGAGCTACGGCGGCGCGGGCGCCGACGCGCTCGCCACGGTCATCGTGATCGAGGAGGTGGCACGCGTCTGCGCCTCGTCCTCGCTCATCCCCGCGGTGAACAAGCTGGGCTCCCTCCCGGTGATCCTCTCCGGCTCCGAGGAGCTGAAGAAGAAGTACATGTCGCCGCTCGCCAAGGGCGACGGCATGTTCTCGTACTGCCTGAGCGAGCCCGACGCGGGTTCGGACGCGGCCGGCATGAAGACGAAGGCCGTCCGTGACGGGGACGAGTGGGTCCTCAACGGCGTGAAGCGCTGGATCACCAACGCGGGCGTGAGCGAGTACTACACGGTCATGGCCGTCACCGACCCGACCAAGCGCTCGAAGGGCATCTCCGCCTTCGTCGTCGAGAAGTCGGACCCGGGTGTCTCCTTCGGCGCCCCGGAGAAGAAGCTCGGCATCAAGGGTTCGCCGACCCGCGAGGTCTACTTCGACAACGTTCGCATCCCCGCCGACCGCATGATCGGCGAGGAGGGCACGGGCTTCGCCACGGCGATGAAGACCCTGGACCACACCCGCATCACGATCGCGGCCCAGGCACTCGGCATCGCGCAGGGCGCGCTCGACTACGCCAAGGGGTACGTCAAGGAGCGCAAGCAGTTCGGCAAGCCGATCGCGGACTTCCAGGGCATCCAGTTCATGCTCGCGGACATGGCCATGAAGATCGAGGCGGCACGTCAGCTGACGTACGCGGCGGCGGCGAAGTCCGAGCGCGGCGACGCCGACCTCACCTTCCAGGGTGCGGCGGCGAAGTGTTTCGCGTCGGACGTCGCGATGGAGGTCACCACGGACGCCGTCCAGCTGCTCGGCGGCTACGGCTACACCCGTGACTACCCCGTCGAGCGGATGATGCGCGACGCGAAGATCACGCAGATCTACGAGGGCACGAACCAGGTCCAGCGGATCGTGATGGCCCGCAACCTTCCCTAGCGCCTGCGCTCTCACCGGTACGTTCGTCGCCCTCGCCCCTTACTTGGGGCGAGGGCGACTTCGTGCGGGCCCTGGGATCAGGCGTCCAGCTGCTCCAGCGTCGCCACCGACGGGCCCCGGCGAGACTGGACGTCCCGTGCCACGTCCTCCGCGGCGGCAAGGACCCGTACCGCGTTCTGCCACGTCAGCTTCGCGAGGTCGCCGCGGGACCAGCCGCGGTCGAGGAGTTCCGCGATCAGGTTCGGGTAGCCCGCGACGTCGTCGAGGCCGTCCGGGGTGAACGCCGTGCCGTCGTAGTCGCCGCCGATGCCGATGTGGTCGACGCCCGCCGCCTCGCGCATGTGGTCGAGGTGGTCCGCCACCGTGGAGACCGTCGCGACGGGGCGCGGGGTCGACTCCTCGAAGGCCGCGTGGACCTTCATCGCCTCCGGCGTCGTGTCCA
Source organism: Streptomyces sp. NPDC021622 (assembly GCF_040640795.1). NCBI lineage: Bacteria > Bacillati > Actinomycetota > Actinomycetes > Kitasatosporales > Streptomycetaceae > Streptomyces > Streptomyces sp. NPDC021622. The sequence continues at coordinate 311,757 of NZ_JBFACK010000008.1, read as the reverse complement.
GGTGGTGGAAGCCGTGCTTCCGCATGTTCGCGTCGGCCGCCGCCGTCCAGTCCACCGCGGCCTGGAGGACGAACTTGGGGACGAACGTCGCCATCGCCACGCCGCCGTTCGCCGACAGGCGCTCCAGGACGTCGTCCGGGATGTTGCGCGGGTGGTCGCACACCGCCCGCGCGGACGAGTGGGAGAAGATCACCGGCGCCACGGACGTGTCCAGTGCCGCCCGCATCGTCGTCGCCGCCACATGGGAGAGGTCCACGAGCATGCCCGTGCGGTTCATCTCCCGGACCACCTCACGGCCGAAGGCCGACAGGCCCCCGACGCCCGGCTCGTCCGTCGCCGAGTCCGCCCACGCGATGTTGTCGTTGTGCGTCAGGGTCATGTAGCGCACGCCCAGCGTGTGCAACGCCCGCAACGTGGCAAGGGAGTTGTTGATGGAGTGGCCGCCCTCCGCGCCCATCAAGGACGCGATACGGCCCTCGGTGCGGGCCTTCTCCATGTCCGCGGCCGTCAGGGCGCGGGCCAGAGCCGAGGGATGGCGCGCCAGCAACTGCTCGACGCAGTCGATCTGTTCGAGCGTCGCGCTGACCGCCGCGTCGCCGGTCAGGTCCGTGCGGACGTACACCGACCAGAACTGCGCGCCGACACCGCCCGCCCGCAGGCGGGCGATGTCCGTGTGGAGGTTGCCCGTCTGGTCGGCCGCGATGTCGAGGCGGTCGATGTCGTAACCCGCCTTCTCGCGCAGCGCCCACGGCAGGTCGTTGTGGCCGTCGACCACCGGGAAGTCGGCGAGGAAGGAGCGGGCATCGTCCAGAGAGGCACTGGCACTGTCCAGGGAAGTCATGCCGCTACTTTCCCGAGCCGAAGCCGAAACCGGAACCCGCTCCCTCGACCTTCGCCCGAAGCCGCTTGCCCTTCTCCGTGGCCTGCTCGTTCAGCTCCTGCTGGAACTCCCGCATACGGGCGAGGAGTTCGGGGTCGTGCGCGGCGAGGATGCGGGCCGCGAGGAGGCCCGCGTTGCGCGCGCCGCCGACCGACACCGTCGCCACGGGGACACCGGCCGGCATCTGCACGATGGAGAGGAGGCTGTCCATGCCGTCGAGATACTTCAGCGGGACGGGGACTCCGATGACCGGGAGCGGGGTCACCGAGGCCAGCATGCCCGGCAGATGCGCCGCGCCGCCCGCGCCCGCGATGATCACCTTGATACCGCGGTCGGCCGCTTCATCGCCGTACGCGATCATCTCGCGCGGCATCCGGTGCGCGGAGACGACGTCGACCTCGTAGGGGATCTCGAACTCGTCGAGCGCCTTGGCCGCCGCCTCCATGACGGGCCAGTCGGAGTCCGAGCCCATGACGATGCCGACCACGGGGGACACAGGAGACGTGCTCATTCGGTGATCGTTCCTCTGAGATAGCCGGCTGCGTGACGGGCGCGCTCGAGCACGTCGTCCAGGTCGTCGCCGTAGGTGTTGACGTGGCCGACCTTGCGTCCGGGCTTCACGTCCTTGCCATACATGTGGATCTTCAGCTGCGGGTCGCGCGCCATGCAGTGCAGGTACGCCTGGTACATGTCCGGGTAGTCGCCGCCCAGGACATTGGCCATGACCGTCCACTTCGCGCGTGGGCGCGGGTCGCCGAGCGGCAGGTCGAGCACCGCGCGGACGTGGTTGGCGAACTGGGACGTGATCGCGCCGTCCTGCGTCCAGTGGCCCGAGTTGTGCGGGCGCATCGCCAGTTCGTTGACCAGGATGCGGCCGTCGGTCGTCTCGAAGAGCTCGACCGCCAGGTGGCCGACCACGCCGAGGTCCTTGGCGACGCGCAGCGCCAGCTCCTCGGCCTGCAGGGCGAGGGCCGCGTCGAGGCCGGGCGCCGGGGCGATCACGGTGTCGCAGACGCCGTCGACCTGCTGCGACTCGACGACGGGGTAGGCCACGGCCTGGCCGTGCGGTGAGCGCACGACGTTCGCCGCGAGCTCGCGTACGAAATCGACCTTCTCCTCGGCGAGCACGGGGACACCGGCCCGGAAGGGTTCTTCGGCGTCCGCGACGGAACGTACGAACCACACCCCCTTTCCGTCATAGCCGCCACGCACCGTCTTGAGGATGACCGGGAAGCCGTCGCCCTCGGCCGCGAAGGCGGCCACATCGGCCGGGTCCTTCACGATCCGATGGCGTGGACACGGCACGCCGATCTCCATGAGCTTCGCGCGCATCACGCCCTTGTCCTGGGCGTGCACCAGCGCGTCGGGCCCCGGACGCACGGGGATGCCGTCCGCCTCCAGGGCCCGTAGATGCTCGGTGGGTACGTGTTCGTGATCGAAAGTGATCACGTCGCAGCCCCTCGCGAAGTCACGCAGCGTGTCGAGGTCGCGATAGTCGCCGATGACGACATCGCTGACGACCTGCGCCGCGGAATCCTGAGGGGTGTCACTGAGGAGCTTGAATCTGAGGCCGAGGGGGATGCCCGCCTCGTGGGTCATGCGGGCGAGCTGACCGCCGCCGACCATGCCGACTACCGGGAACGTCACACCCCCAGGGTATCGGCCTGTATCGGCCATCGGAGAACGGCCGGATTCCGCGCCCCCCACGGCCTCTCCCGTCACAGAGCCGCCACAGTGTGGAGGCGTCCGCGCGCGGCGGACGGGGGGCGCTGGTTAGCATGGCTTGGTTGACGCGACCGAATCACCACATCGTCGACACGACCAAATTCGAATCGACGGGGGTTGGGGCGACCACCATGACGGAACGTGGCGCACTACGGGTGCGGCTGGATCGGCTCGCGCGCGAAGTCGTCAAGTTCGGGGCCGTGGGAGCGGTCGGGACGGTGGTGAACTTCGGCGTCTTCAACTTCGTACGCCATGTCTCCGACCTGCAGGTCGTGCGCGCGAGCGTGATCGCCACGGTCGTCGCGATCGCCGTGAACTACATCGGTTTCCGTTACTTCACGTACAAGGACCGTGACAAGAGCGGCAGGACGAAGGAGCTCACGCTCTTCCTGCTGTTCAGCCTCGTCGGCCTGGTGATCGAGAACGGCGTGCTCTACGCGGCGACGTACGGCTTCGGCTGGGACGGCCGCCTGGAGTCCAACCTCTTCAAGTTCCTCGGCATCGGCATCGCCACCTGCTTCCGCTTCTGGTCGTACCGCACCTGGGTGTTCAAGACGCTGCCCGCGCGGGAGGCCGTCGCCCATGCGGAATCGTTCCTGGACGCGGAGCCCGAGCCCTCCAGGGCCCCCCGGCGCACCGTGCAGCGGACCCGCTAGCGGACCGTTTCCCCGCCGTCACCGCCGTCGCGCTTCTGCGGCGGCGTACGCGAGAGGAAAAGGCCGAACACCGGCGGCTTCGTCTGCAGCATCTCCAGGCGGCCGCCGTCCGCCTCGGCCAGGTCGCGCGCCACGGCGAGGCCGATACCCGTCGAGTTGTGGCCGCTGATGGTGCGCTCGAAGATCCGTGCGCCGAGGTCGGCGGGGACTCCGGGGCCGTTGTCCGTGACCTCGACGACCGTCTGGGTGCCGGTGACGCGGGTGCGCAGGGCGACGGTGCCGCCGCCGTGCATAAGCGAGTTCTCGATCAGCGCGGCCAGGACCTGGGCGACCGCGCCCGGCGTGCCCACGGCCTGCAGATTCCGCTTGCCGGAGCTGACGATGGCGCGGCCCGCGCTGCGGTAGGCCGGGCGCCACTCCTCCAGCTGCTGCTTGATGACCTCGTCCAGGTCGAAGGAGACGGCCGAACCGGTGCGCGGGTCACGGGAGTTGGTGAGCAGCCGCTCCACCACGTCGGTGAGCCGCTCGACCTGCGCGAGCGCGATCGTCGCCTCCTCCTTGACCGTGTCCAGGTCGTCGGTGACGGTGATCTCCTCCAGGCGCATGGAGAGGGCCGTCAGCGGCGTACGCAGCTGGTGCGAGGCGTCGGCGGCGAGGCGGCGCTCGGCGGTCAGCATGCGGCCGATGCGCTCGGCGCTGCCGTCCAGGACGTCCGCGACGCGGTCGAGCTCCGGCACCCCGTACCGCTTGTGGCGCGGCCGAGGGTCGCCCGAGCCGAGGCGCTCGGCGGTCTCGGCGAGGTCGGTGAGCGGGGATGCCAGGCGGTTGGCCTGGCGCACGGCGAGGAGTACGGCGGCGACGATCGCGAGGAGCGCGACGGCGCCGATGATCAGGAGCGTGCGGCCGACCTCCTGGGTGACCGCGGTGCGGGGCTCCTCGACAGTGACCCGCTCGCCCTCCTCGCCGTCCGCGGTGGCCCGGATGACGTCGCCGCCGGGGCGGCTGCCGATCTCGATGGGGGCGCGGCCGGGGATCTCGATGAGGGCGTAGCGGTCGTTGTCGACCCCGGCCACGTCAAGCAGGATCCCGGCGTTGATCCGCTCGTCGCTGATGAGCCGGCTGTCGACGATGCCGGCGAGGCGGACGGCCTCGGAGGTGACTCGCTCCTGGGCGCTGCTGCTGATGGTCCTCGTCTCTACGACGACGAGGCTCACTCCGAAGACGGCGATGACTACGAGGACCACGGCTAGCGTGGAGCTGATCAGGCGGCGGCGCATTTACCCAGTGTCCTGGATACGGGCCCCGTCAGGGGCGCGGGGAACTGCGCGGCAAGCCCCCACCGGTCCGCAGACGCGTCTGCCTCCGGCGGTTCTACGGCGAGTGCGGGTTCATCGTGGTTGCTCGCGCAGTTCCCCGCGCCCCTTGCGGGGCGCTCCTCAGGCCCGGATCAGCTCTTCTCGAAGCGGAAACCCACGCCCCGTACCGTCGCGATGTACCTCGGGTTCGCCGCATCATCGCCCAGCTTCTTGCGCAGCCAGGAAATGTGCATGTCCAGGGTCTTGGTGGAGGACCACCACGTGGTGTCCCAGACCTCGCGCATCAGCTGGTCGCGGGTGACCACCCGGCCCGCGTCGCGGACCAGGACCCGCAGCAGGTCGAACTCCTTGGCCGTGAGCTGGAGCTCCTCCTCGCCCATCCAGGCGCGGTGCGACTCGACGTCGATCCGCACGCCGTGCGTGGCCGGCGGCTGCTGCGGCTCGGTGGCGCCGCGCCGGAGCAGGGCCCGGACCCGGGCGAGCAGCTCGGCGAGGCGGAAGGGCTTGGTCACGTAGTCGTCGGCGCCCGCGTCCAGGCCCACCACGGTGTCCACCTCGTCGGCGCGGGCGGTCAGGATGAGGATCGGCGCCGTGTGCCCCTCGGCGCGGAGCCGGCGGGCCACCTCCAGGCCGTCCATGCCGGGCAGCCCCAGGTCGAGTACGACGAGGTCGACGCCGCCCTGCAGACCTGCGTCGAGGGCGGTCGGGCCGTCCTGACGGACTTCGACCTCGTAGCCCTCCCTGCGCAGGGCGCGGGCCAGCGGCTCCGAGATGGACGCGTCGTCCTCGGCGAGCAGTACACGGGTCATGGGGTGATGGTAGTCCGCGACGGACGACCGCCGTGGGGTGATCGACAGCTGATCGAATGCTTACGGTGGAACCCTGCGGCTATGTGGTGCGATCCTGAGAATCACCTTTAAATGTGGGCTGTTGGTTCCGTCATAACCTGTGATCCATCTCTCAAGTCCTTTCATATGCCGCACTGTCGTGGCGTATGGTGACCCAACGCCTGATGCACTACTCAAGGACCTTTGGCCCGCTGTGCGCGCCTTAGGTCTCTTTTATGTGCGGGTTGGCTCAAGCCAGCCTTGAAAGGAATGACCTGTGGTCGGGCCCTGCGCGTGATGTTGCGCCCAGGGCGTGGATCTCGGAGTCGTGAGACGCCGGTGCCGACCGCCCCCCACCGGGCGCGCACACGCTCCTGCCGCGCGTCCCGAACCCACGAGGATCGACCATGGCGTCCAGCCTGACGAAGGACTCGGCCAGTACCCCTGGCTCTGAGAAGACCTTCTTCGGCCACCCCCGCGGACTGGCCACACTCTTCATGACCGAGATGTGGGAGCGTTTCTCCTACTACGGCATGCGCGCTCTGCTCGTGCTCTACCTGGTCTCCGGCGGCGCCGACGCCGCCACCGGCAGCCAGGGCGGCGGCCTTGCGTACACCGCAGCGACCGCCACGGCCATCTACTCCGTCTACGTGGCCATGGTCTATCTCATGGCCATGCCCGGAGGCTGGATCGGCGACCGCATCTGGGGCGCCCGCAAGACCGTCGCCATCGCGAGCATCGTGATCGTCGCCGGCCATGTGTGCCTGGCCCTGCCGAGCTCGGCGATGTTCTTCGTCGGTCTGGCCCTGGTCGCGGTCGGCTCGGGTCTGCTGAAGGCCAACATCTCGACGATGGTCGGCCAGCTCTACAGCGACCCGAAGGACCTCCGCCGCGACGGTGGCTTCACCATCTTCTACATGGGCATCAACCTCGGTGCCTTTGCCGCGCCCTTCGCCATCGGCATCCTCGGCGAGAAGGTCAACTGGCACCTGGGCTTCGGCCTGGCCGCGATCGGCATGGCGCTCGGCGCGATCCAGTTCATGGTCGGCTCCCGCCACCTGTCCGCGGAGAGCAGCAAGGTCCCGAACCCGCTGTCCGCCGAAGAGAAGCGCGGCGTCATCGTCAAGACGCTGGCCGCCGTCGCCGTGATCGCGGCGTTCTACTCCGTCGTGGCCTTCACCGACGTCTACCGGCTCACCCTCAACTGGGCGCTGCTCCCGATCACCGTGGCCGGTCTGCTGATCCCGGTCGCGGTACTGGTCAAGATCAAGCGGGACAAGGACCTCAACACCGAAGAGCAGACCAAGATGACGGCGTTCATCTGGTTCTTCGTGGCCGCCGCGATCTTCTGGATGATCTTCGACCAGGGCGCGTCGACGCTGTCCCTCTTCGGTGACTCCAGCACCTCCCGGGACATCTTCGGCTGGGAGATGCCGAACACCCTGTTCCAGTCGCTGAACCCGGGCTTCATCATGCTGCTCGCCCCGGTCTTCGCCGCCGTGTGGATCAAGATGGCCCGCAGCGACCGCGAGCCCAGCACGATCGTGAAGTTCTCGATCGCCCTCGTGGTGGCCGGCGCCTCGTTCTTCGTGTTCCTCGTCCCGATGGGCATGGCCACCGGCGACACGAAGGTCACCATGTGGTGGCTGGTGCTGATCTTCCTGATGCACACGGTCGCCGAGCTGTGCCTGTCCCCGGTGGGACTGTCCCTGACCACGAAGATGGCGCCCGCGAAGTACGCCTCCCAGATGATGGGAGTCTTCTTCCTCGCCGTCACCGCGGGTGACAGCGTGACCGGCATGCTCGCCATCGCCGGGGTCGACCTCAACGGCCGGGGCATGGTCGCCCTGGAGGCCGCGGCCGCGGTGCTCGCCGGCTTCGCGGTCTACACGGCCCGCAACAAGGTCAGGGCGCTCATGGGCGACGTGCGCTGACCCGCATAGACCCACGCTCGAACTGAGGGCCGCCGCACCACCCGGTGCGGCGGCCTTTCGCGATTCTGCGGGCGCGGGGCCGCAGGGCGGTGAAGCATCTGGCCATGCGTCGTACGTTGCCGGCCCTCGCCCTGAGTGTGGCGTTGCTGTCGTCCAGTGCCGCCGTGCAGGCCGCTCCCGAGCCGCCGCCCGGCAAGACCTTCCCGTACGGGGGCCACCCTCGGCAGACCCTCACCGTGTACGGCGACGGGGGCCCCGCCCTGCTGATCCTGCACGGCGGGTCCTGGGTGCGGGACACCGACTGGAGCGGCTGGGCCCGGTGGTTCGCCGGGCAGGGGTTCACCGTGTACGACACCGACTACCGGCTCGCCACCGACGCCGCCTGGCCCGCGCAGCGCGACGACGTGCTCGCGGCGCTGCGGTGGGTGGCGCTGCGGTCGGGCGAGCGGCCGCTGGTGCTCGGATCGTCCGCGGGCGGGCATCTCGCCCTGAGCGCCGGGGCGTACGGGGCCGGTGCCTCGCAGGTCCGCGGCGTCGTCGCCCTCTCCCCCGTCGCCTCGCCCTACCGCGCCTGGGCGGACGGCGGGCGGCCCGCCGCCTCGTCCGCGCAGCGCGGGCTTCGGCGGTCGGCCCAACTGCTCGCGGGGTGCTCGCCGGACCGGGGCGGGCAGTGGTGCTGGAACCAGTGGGGCGACCTCGCCGCCACGTCGCACGCATCGGGCGCGGACGACGCGCCCATGCTCCTCGCCCACTCGGCGGGGGACTTCGTGCCGGTCGCACACGCGGATGAACTCGCCCGATCTCAGGCGGTGTTGGGGATGACGGACGCCACCGTGCGCGTCGAGCCGGGAGCGGCGCATGGGGGCGTACTCCTGAAGTCGCCCAAGCTGAGGCGACTGGTGCTGGGGTGGTTACGCGAGCACAGCGCCTAGGCAGGGTCACCGCATGGCCGGCCACCTGAACGCCGGATGCCCGGCCCTCGCCTGAAGGCCCTGAGCGCCGGGGCGTACGGGGCAGGTGCCTCGCGGGTCCGCGGCGTCGTCGCCCTCTCCCCCGTCACCTCGCCCTACCGCGCCTGGGCGGACGGCGGGCGGCCCGCCGCCTCGTCCGCACAGCGCGGCGGGAGATTTCGTGCCGGTCGCGCACTCGACGGAACTCGCGGGTACGCAACAGGAGTTGAGGATGAGGGACGCCACCGTGCCCGTCGAGCCCGGGGCCGCTCACGGGGGCGTACTCCTGAAGGAGCCACGCCTCAAGCGGGCCGCGCTGCGGTGGCTACGGGAGCACTCTTAAGGGGCGCCGAGGGGCGCCCCGTAAGGGGCGCGGGGAACTGCGCGACCAGCCACGACGGCCCCGCAGAATTCCCCGCACCCCCAGCAGAGCGCTAGCGCAGGCCGCCCCTCCGCCTCGGCAGGAACGTGAACACCGCGCCGCCCAGCAGGATCACCGTGCCGGCGACCAGGCCCAGGGCCCGCAGCGCGCCGTTGTCGTCGGCGCCGGTCTCGGCGAGGTCACCACCACCAGAGGACGAACCCCCGGCGGAGCCACCCGTGTCGGAGCCGCCCGCGGATCCGGACCCGCCGGCCGCGCCGCCGGGCTGGGCCGCCGTGTCGATCTCCAGGGACACCTCCGTCTTGGCCGGCGTGCAGGTCGTCGTCGTACCGAGTGCCTCGACCGTCAGGACGCCCGGCGAGAGCGTCGACTTGCCGTCGGCGCCCGGCTTGTAAGTGCCGGTCAGGTCAGGGATGTTGATCGGTTCGCCGGACTTGATGGGCTCCTTGTTGGTGGGGCCCTCGACGTGCACCGTGCCCTTGTCCGCGCCGCCCAGCTTGACCTCCATCGACGGCTTCACCGAGTCCGCGGGGATGTCGGCGGGGCTGTCCATGACGGACTTCTTGAACTGCACGGTCAGGCCGTAGTTCCCGCCGTCCTTCTTCGCGTCGATCTGGACGGGGGACGTCGCTTCCTTGTCGCCGATGGGCGTCTTGCACTTGTAGGGGATCTGGACTTCCTTGCCGGTGAAGTCGGTCTCGCCGCCGCCTCCGCCGGTGGAGCCGCCGGTCGAGCCGCCTCCCGTGTCGCCGCCCGTGTCACCACCGGTGTCGCCACCCGACGAACCGCCCGTCCCGCCGGTGTCCCCGCCGGTCGAGCCACCTGACGTACCGCCGCCTGAACTACCGCCGCCGTCCGTCACCTTGATGGTCGCGCCCGCCTTGACCTCCTCCTTCGGCGTGCACTTGGTGTCGGTCGACATCGGCTTGCTGACGTTGATGTTGTACGCGTCCGGGGTGAGCGTGACGTCGCCCGCCTTGGTCAGTTTCAGTTTGCCCTTCATGCCGGACAGGACCATCGGGCTGTTCTTCTTGATCGGCGGATTGACCCGCTCGCCCGCCATCGCCAGGTCCCCGGTCTGACCGCCCGCCACCTTGATGGTGCCGGTCGGCTTCACCGTGTCCTTGTCGAGGTCGAGGATGTCCGGGTTCTTGGACGCGGCCTGGGTCGTCTTCCATACGACCTCGACCTCGTCGCCCACCTTCGCGGTGGCCGGCGCGGTGATCTCCACCTTCGTGGTGCCCTGCACCGGCGGCAGACCCGAGATCGCCGGCGGGATGCACTCCGTCTTGTACGCCACCTCGGCCGCCTGCGCGGGGCCCGCCGCAAACAGGATGCCCGCCCCGCCAAGGAGGAGCGAGACCGAGGCCGCGCCCGCTCTCCGTCGTTTGCTGATCACGTGTTTCCCTTCGTCGTATTCGTCGTCGGGCTGTTCTCTGACGGTGCGGAGAGCTGTCCGGCGGGTGCGGTCCCGCCGGGGTCGGTGTCAGGGGTGAACCACGGGAGGGCGGTCGTTTGCGTACCGGGTTCCTCCGTGACGGCCGGCTTCGTACGCTGCTTGCCGCGCGCCGCCTGATCCGCCGCGACCGCCCCCTGAGGCAGCCGCAACTTCGGCAGCCGGTCGGTGAGTTCGGCGAGCCTGCCGGTGCGGTGCCGCCCCGCGGAACGGCTGCGCGCGCCGCCTCGGCGGTTCGGGCGGAGCCTGTCCACCACCGCCATGCCGATGCGGAAGACGGCCGCCGGCACGACCACGCAGAGCAGGATCCAGAAGAGGGTGACGCCCCAGGGGCGGCCGACGCCCCAGGGCTGCTCGGCGAGGACCTTGCCGCCGAACTTCAGCGAGACCAGGTAGCTGCCGTGCGCTCCCGCCGAGAGCTCCACCGGCAGTATGATCTGCGCCTTCTTGCCGGGGGCTATGGTGCCGCGCCACTGCTGCTCCTCCCACTGCGGGGCGAACACGCCGTGGGAGGTGCCCACTTGGAAGATCGGGTCCTTGACGGGGGCGGAGCCGACGTTGCCCACCGTGAAGACGAGCTTGCGGGACGGCGGGGCGCCGAACCAGGTCAGTACGCCGCTGGAGCCTTCCAGGCGGGTGTCGGTGAGGACGGAGAGCCTGCCGCCGCCCTGCTGCTCGGACAGGGCTTCGACCGGGTGGCCCGCGACCTTGAAGGGGGCGTCCGCCTGGGCCTTCTCCCCCGTTACGGTCGCCACGTGGACCACGCAGGGGCAGGGCTCCGGAGGCTCCGCAACGGGGAGCTTCTTGGTGAAGGTGCCGTCGCTCTTGGTGGTTACGGCGAGGCCCTCCGCGTTGGCGCAGGAGTTCGTGCCGCCGGGGACGCCTCTGGCCGGGGTGGCCTGGCCGCAGATGAGGATCATCAGGAGGGCGTCGGGGCGCCAGGCCTTGCCCTTGACGGTGATGTCGCCGCCTTTGCCGGCCTGGGCCTTGGAGAGGGTGACCTTCGGCTTGTCGGCGGCTGTGGCTTGAGCTGCCGGGAGCAGCAGCGCCGCGAGTGCCGCGAGCGCGGCGGCCATGGCCATGCACCACTTGCCGCCTCGCTTACCAGTGCCCGGCAGTGCAGCGTTGTGCCCACCCTTCCCCAAGCTCTCGGCTCCGCTCGAGCAGGGGAGACCCCACTCGCCGTGCGGAACGCCTGCCCACAACGGGGAGTCGTTCACAGTCGCTCGTCCCTTCCCGTGCCCGCTGCCGTCAACTCACGTTCCCTGATGCCCTGTTCAAGCTCATGCGGCGGTGGTTCGTCCGTTGCCTCCCGGCGTCTCCGTACGAACCAGAACGCCGCCCCCGCCGCCCCCAGCAGCGCGGCCCCCGCCACCCAGCCCCACGGCACAAAGCGCACCGAGGCTGATGCCTCGTCCCTGGCATCGCTCGCCGCCGTCACCGTGAGGGTCACCTCGGCGGAGTCGAGGGACGGCGCGTCCTTCCACGGTTCCGTCAGGGTGACCCTGCGGCCGGGGAGGAGTTCGATCGGGAGGGGGCGGGCGGGGCGGTCCAGGAGGGTGCCGAAGAGGCCCTCGGCGCGGATCGCCAGCTTCGGGGTCAGGACGGTATTGCCGCGGTTCACGATGTCGTACGTGATGCGCGAACCCTCCGCCTTCACCTTCTCCACCGTCAGCGCGGACAGCGTGGGACCGCTGACCCGCAGATGCACACGGACCCCCGCGTCGCGCCCGCCGCCGCGCGCGACGATCGCGCCGGGGTGGTCGCCCGGTATGGCGCCCTCGGGGACGCTCACGCTGAACGGCACCTCGGCGCGGGTGCGCGGAGGCACCTTCACCTTGCGCCGGGCGAAGGTGATCCAGGAGCCGGTGTCGGTGGGCTTCCCCCGGTCCAGGGAGAAGGCGCCGCCCCGTGTGTTGTCCGCGTCCGCGCCGGTCAGCTCGATCGTGCGCGGCTTCGACCCCGGATTGGTGACCGTCACCGTGTCCTCGAGGACGGAACCGGGCGTGCCCTCCACATAGAAGTAGGGCCGCCCGTCCTTCGCGGGCCGCGTCCCGCCTCCGGCCGACGGCGCGACGGACCACGCTCCGGACTCGTCGGCGTACCCGGGCGTCGCCACGGCCGCGCCCGTCACCAGTAGGGCCACGGCCAGGGGGAGAGCGCGGGCAACGGACAGCAGCGACGGCATCGGCGGCTCCTGGGTCTTCGTACGCGGCGGTCGGAATGAGGGCGCGCGCGGTCACCGCGTCCCCACGACGCCGCGCACCGCGCCTATCGCGAACGCGCCGCCTGGTTCCTGCGGGTCAGCCACAGCGCACCGGCCGCGCCCGCGAGCAGCACCGTGCCGCCCAGGGTGCCGAGCGCGATCGCGGAGTCCGCGGGTCCGGTCTGCGGGAGTTCGTCGCCGCCGGAGGGGGGGCTCGCCGAGCCGCCGGAGCCGCTGTCTTCACTCGATCCGCCGCCCGTGGTGCCGCCGCCGCCCGATCCCTCCACGTCAAGGGAGAGCGAGGGCTTGGGGCTGTTGGACGGGGTGCACGTCGTCGTCGTACCGAGCGCCTTGATGGTCAGGACACCGGCGGTGAAGGTGACCTTGCCGCTCTTCTTCGGCGTGTACGTCCCGGTCAGGTCGCTGATCTTGATGGGGGTGTTGGCGGGGATCGCCTTGTCGTTGGGCGCCCCGGACACCGGGACCGTGCCGCTCTCGGCGCCGCCCAGCTTGATCAGCGCGCTCGGCTTCATCGCGCCCTTGCCGAGCTCCACGGGGCTGGAAGAGACGCCCTTCTGGAAGGACATGGTGAGTTTGTAGCCACTGCCGCTCTTGACGCTCTTGATGTCGATCGGCGAGACCGCGCCCTTGTTCCCGATGGGCGTCTTGCACTGGTAGTTGACGTCCTGGACCTCGGCCTGCGCGGCGGGGGCGGCCATCAGCACCGCCGAGCCACCGGCCAGAGCCGTGGCGAGCGCGAGTGCGGCCCTTCGTTTCTGGTGAGACACCTCAGGTTCCCCTCATGCCGGTCGTGGCGTGCCGCGGGGTGCGGATTTACTGACGGCACATCAGATTGGGCGCTCAAGGTACGCCCGGGGCCTTGCCGAGGGAAGACAAAGAACGCGCCGGATCTGTAGTGATCCGGCGCGTGAACGAACCGTGGGTAACCCAAGGGGGAATTGGGCGGGCGCTACACAGGGCGGCCCGAGCGCGCCCTACACGGGCGCGCTCAGCTCCGCCCACACCGTCTTGCCGGAGACACCGGGGGTCCTGACGACCCCCCAGTCCAGGCAGAGCCGCTGCACTATGAACATCCCGTGCCCGCCGGGCCGCCCCGCGCGGTGCGGCGTGCGCGGCGCCGGCTGGCCCGCGCCGCGGTCGGAGACCTCTATGCGCAGCACCTTGGCGTCGGAGGAGAGCCACAGCTCGTCCGGACCCTCGGCGTGCAGACACGCGTTGGTCACCAGCTCGGAGACGACGAGGAGAACATCCTCCGCGGCCGCGCGCTGGTCGGCGCCCGCCGCGGGCAGCCAGCCCCACGCCTGCAGGGCCTGGCGCGCGAAGTCCCGGGCGAGCGGGACGATGCCGCTCGCGCCGTTCAGGCTCAGCCTGCGGACCTGGCGACCCTGACCGACCGCAGCCGCGGGGGCCGGGCCCTCGGGAGCGTCCGCGACGGCGGCCTCCGACTCCGGGCCGCGGTCGCCCGGCGAGTAAGGCCGGGTGGTGCTCATCAGCGCTTCACCTCACCGACAAGGGGACTCTGGACAAGTAACTGGACAAGATTGATTTAGGGACTTCTGACGGGACTTCTGGCGCGACTTCCGACGGGACTCCTGACCGGACTTCTGCTGACGGATCCAGGGTGTCTCCTGCCCGGCCGAACCGTGAGAACACCCACTTATTCGGTGCGACCCGTGTGACGCTGGTAACGCGACGATCACGCAGAGACAACTGGCGCGTAACTCTTGGGTACGTTCCGTGAGCCGGGCGCCCGCTCAGAGGGTCAGCGCCGCTTCTAGCGTCTCGTGGACGGTGAAGACCGCATCGGCCCCGGTGATCTCGAAGACCCGGGCCACCACCGGCTGCATTCCCGCCAAATGGACTCCGCCTCCCGCGGCCTCGGCTTTGAGCCGGGCCCCCAGGAGCACGTTGAGTCCCGTGGAGTCCATGAACTCCAGCCTCGAACAGTCGATGACAAGGCGCGAGAAGCCGTCGTCGAGGCAGCTCTCGAGTGGCTCACGCAACAGATCGGCGGTGTGGTGATCCAACTCACCCGCCGGAGTCACGACGGCACTCGGGCCCTCTCCTCGCACTTCGACCAGAAGTCGGCCCCGATGTGCGCTGCCGACCGTCCCGCGGTCCATTCCGTCACTCACTTCCGACCGTCGTGGCTGTTGATGACGCCCTCGAACATTACCGCCCTCTGTACGCCCCGGGTACCCGAACATCCCCCCGAATTCGGACATTTCGTCGCAGAACGCACTTGCGACCGGGCTGTGGAAGCGGGTAGGGGTAGAAGAGACAGCAATCAACACGGACGGCTTTGGAGGCGCCGCACACCGCAGTGCACGTATTGGCATCGGCAGCCATATGCCGAGAACGATGGAGGACACCATGTCACCCCGGCTCGACGAATCGCATACTGACCAAGCGACGTCGACACTCCCGACGCACCACATCGAGACAGCGATCCCGGGCCCCCGCACGGACGGCACGCCGGAAGTCCCTCCGGCCCTGCAGGCCGTGACAGACACGGAAGCCCTGGAGCACGGGCTCGCCGATCTCCCCGAGATCCCGCCGTACGCCGAGGTGGGGCCGCTGGACGCGAGGGCCCTGTCCAAGACGCTCTTCGAACGCCTCGAGTCGCTCGAGGAAGGCACGCACGAGTACGCGTACGTCCGCAACACGCTGGTCGAACTCAACCTCGCCCTGGTGAAGTTCGCCGCCTCCCGGTTCCGCTCCCGCAGCGAGCCGATGGAGGACATCATCCAGGTCGGCACCATCGGCCTGATCAAGGCGATCGACCGCTTCGAGCTCAGCCGCGGCGTCGAGTTCCCCACCTTCGCCATGCCGACCATCGTCGGTGAGATCAAGCGCTTCTTTCGCGACACGAGTTGGTCGGTGCGCGTGCCGCGCCGCCTTCAGGAACTCCGACTGGACCTCGCCAAGGCGGGCGACGAACTCGCCCAGCAGTTCGATCGCGCCCCCACGGTGGGCGAGCTCGCCGAGCGCCTGGGCATCTCCAACGACGAGGTCGTGGAGGGCATGGCCGCCTCCAACGCGTACACGGCAAGCTCGCTGGACGCCCAGCCGGAGGAGGACGACTCCGAGGGCGCGCTTGCGGACCGCATCGGTTACGAGGACCACGGGCTCGAAGGCATCGAGTACGTCGAGTCGTTGAAGCCGCTGATCGCCGAACTGCCGCCGCGCGACCGGAAGATCCTGTCGCTCCGCTTCGTCGCCAACATGACGCAGTCGGAGATAGGCGACGAGCTCGGCATCTCCCAGATGCACGTGTCGCGACTTCTGTCACGAACTCTCGTCAAGCTCCGCAAGGGTCTGACCGTCGAGGAGTGATCCCCGAGCGTTGCCCAAGCTGTCCTCAATCGCCGGACGGGCTCAATGAATTGAGCTGCCCGTCCGGCGATTGCATTTTCTCAGCTGTCTGTTGCTTTCAGCTCTGCAGCTGCTTTCAGCTCTGCAGCGCCGCCGCGACGGCTGCCTCCGCGTGGATCCGGGTGGTCGGAAACAGCGGGACCTCGCTGTGCTCCTGGCCGATGAGGAGCTCGATCTCGGTGCAGCCGAGGATGACGCCTTCGGCCCCGCCCCGTACGAGATCGGCGATGACCCCCTGGTACGCCGCGCGGGACTCGTCCCGCACCACCCCCACGCACAACTCCTCGTAGATCACTCGGTGCACGAGCGCCCGCCCCGCCGCATCCGGAACAAGGACGTCCAACCCCCGCGAGACAAGCCGCTCCCGATAGAAGTCCTGCTCCATGGTGAACGCGGTGCCGAGCAGCGCCACACGCCGCACCCCTGCGTCGAGCACCGCGTCGGCGGTCGCGTCCGCGAGGTGGAGCAGCGGCACGGAGAGGGCGCCCTGCACCTGGTCGGCGACCTTGTGCATGGTGTTGGTGCAGATCAGCACGAGGTCGGCGCCGGCCGTCTCAACTCCCTTGGCGGCAGCGGCGAGCAGCTCCCCGGCCCGCTCCCACTCCCCCGCGACCTGCAGCTCCTCGATCTCCGCGAAGTCGACGGAGTACAGCACGCAGCGGGCGGAGTGCAGCCCGCCGAGCCGCTCCCGTACGAGTTCGTTGAGCAGCCGGTAGTACGCGGAGCTGGACTCCCAGCTCATGCCGCCCAGCAGCCCGATGGTCTTCATGGATGTCACCTCTCCGTCGCGGCCAGTTCGAGGACCGTGGGGATCACGGCGAACGTGGCGTCCATGTGCGCGACCAGCGCCGCGCGGTCCTGCTCTCCACCCGGAGTGGACCATTCCTTGAGCGCAGCGCGCCACGCCGAGAGCATCAACTCCAGAAGCAGCCGCACCCGTAGCGGGCCGATGTCCGCACCCGGCCCCGGGCCGAGCCCGGCGACGGCGATCGCGACGACCTCGTCGGTGACCTCCGCGCAGTGCCGCAGGCTGTGGGCGTTGAGCGCGGGCGTGGCATCGGCGAGGGCACGGCTCGCCAGGAACCGCCGCTCCCAGCCGTCCTCCATCCCCGCCACGGCGACGTACAGCGAACGCTTGAAGACGGCGAGCAGCGGCTCCCCCGCGAACGTCCGCTCGCCGATGTCCTCGACATAGGCCCGCCAGAGCTCCCGCTCGGGCGCGAGTGCGACGTCCTCCTTCGAGGCGAACGTACGGAAGAAGGTGCGCTTGGAGACTTCGACGGCCTCGACGAGTTCGTCGAGCGTGGCGGCGCCGAAGCCCTTCTCGCCGAACAGCTGGAGCGCCGTCTCGACGAGCGCCCGCCGCGTACGCAGCTTCTTCCGCTCGCGCAGCGGCAGTTCGCTCCGCCCGCCGCCGCCCGTCGTACCCGTCTCGCTGTCCGCCATGGCGTCATCCTAGCCCTGCTCGCCCCCCGTGAGCCTTTGCCTCTTGATGCCTTATGCCACTGAGTGGCACTATCTTCGCCATGCGAGCACTGACGATCGACCACTCAGCCCCCGGCCGCCTCACCCTCCGCGAGGTCCCCGACCCGAAACCCACCCCCCATCAGGCACTTGTCCGCATCCACTCCTTCTCGGTCAACCACGGGGAGGCGGCGTTCGTCGTCCCGAACGGCGAGGAGGGCACGATCCCCGGCTGGGACGCGGCGGGGGTCGTCGTGCGGGCGGCTGCCGACGGCTCGGGCCCCGCGACCGGCACGCCTGTCGTCACGCTGGGGGCAGCGGGCGCCTGGGCCGAACTCCGCGCCGTGGACGCGGACTTGATGGGTTCGATCCCCGAAGGCGCGGATCTCGGCGCGGCAAGCGCGCTGCCGGTCGCCGCCGGGTCGGCACTGCGCGGGCTGCGGCGCCTCGGCCCCATCCTGGGGCGCCGGGTCCTCGTGACGGGCGCGAGTGGCGGCGTCGGCCGGTTCGCGGTGCAGCTCGCGGCGCGCGGCGGCGCGCATGTCGTGGCGGCGACGAGCGACCCCGCCAAGAGAGAGGCACTGATCAGCCTGGGCGCGCATGAGGTCGTGGCGGCCGACGCCCTCAAGGACATCGCGCCGGTGTACGGGGTGATCGACGTGGTCGGCGGCCCTCAACTGGTCTCCGCGTACGACGCGTTGGCACCGCACGGAACACTGGTGGCCATGGGCCACAGCTCGGGAGCCGGGGAGGACTTCCCGTACGGCGCGCTCTTCGGCGACGGCGGCCGCCACGACCGCTCCGTGACGACGTTCTTCCTGATGGACGACGCGGAGGGCCTCGGCACCGACCTGGAGTGGCTGGCGTCGCTGGTCGCCCGCGGCGAACTGGACCCCCAGATCGGCCGCCGCGACGACTGGGGCCGCACGGGAGAGGCACTGGCCGCGCTGCTGGGGCGGGAGGTCGCGGGGAAGGCGGTGCTGGACATTCCCGTGGCGGGCCTCTAGGGCAGCGCGATGCCGTGGATCACGGCCGGTCTTCCGTAGGTGACGGGCCTTGGCGTCTGACCCTCGGCAGTCGGCTGCCGGGTCATGCACTGATCACCCGCCACACGCATATACGGGCTGGTCAAGTCACCTTCTGCCGTGACTTGTCCTCACTGCTCTATGCGACTACGTGACTAGCCTGCGGTCGCCCTTGTGGCAGGGGTATGTCCATCCGTAGCTTGCTGACCACACAGACCGGAGGGGTCTCAGTGGACGAACTGCGGATGATTGCTGGTGGACCGTGCACCAGCGACGACGACAAGTGCGGGAACGGCGACTGCCCGACCGTGTACGCGACGCCGGAACCCGGCATGTTGGCGATTCAGGGCTACGACGTGACCCACCCGACGCCGGATGGCGAATCGGTCGTGTTGATCCCGGAGGACATCCTGAAGGAGGCGGCCCGTGCCCGTGGATGGCTCTAGCCCCGTACTGCTGGACGGCGACGCGTGGCAGGCGTACTTCCGCGATTTCAAGCGTTCCGCCTTCCGGCTCGAGGTGCACCAGACGTACACCATGCCCGCCGAGGCTGAGACCCTCCGCGACTTCCTTGCAGGATCCCAGAGGCCCGAGGGATTCAACGCGTCGTGGCATCGGACGATCAGAGAGCATGCGGCGGCCGGGCGGACGATGACACGCGCCAAGATCGTGCGCCGACCGCTCACACCGTACAGCCGGTATCTGTTCGAGTGGTGCATCCCCGGAAATGTTGCAGCCGGGGAGGACTACCAAATGGTTGATGTGACCGACCGACCGAACCCTGGACTTCCTGAACAGGATTTCTGGATGTTCGACGAATCGACGGTCGTACACCTCAACTACCGCTCCGACGGAACGCAAATCAACCGCGAGCTGATCCAAGACCCAGACATGGGTAAGTATCTCGCGTGGCGGGATCTCGCCCTGGAAAGTGCCGTACCGTTCAGTGCCTATCGAACCTGAGACGCAAGCACGGGAACGGAAGGATTTGGCGGAGGCCCTTCGAGGTCTCCGCCGCGCTTCCGGCCTCAGCGGTGAGCGCCTGGCGCTCCGCTGCAACATGAGCCAGACAAAGATCAGCCGCATCGAGACTGGCCGCGCGCTGCCCACGGTCATTGACGTTGAGCGAATCCTCAGGGCTTTGGCCGTACCCGACGAGGTTTCCAACGAGCTGTTACGGCTGGCGCGCAGGGCCAATGTTGATTACGCGTCTTGGCGCGCTTATGCGCGTGTTGGCCTCTACCACAAGCAAGCCGAGCTGAAGGCACTTGAGTCTTCCTCGCGGGTGATGCGGCACTTCCTGCCCGCCATCCCTACCGGCCTCCTGCACGTTCGCGAGTACGCCGTCGAGACGCTGTCACCCACGGTGGACAGCGATCCTGCCAGGGACGTCCTCAGGGCAGTGCAGGCCCGCATGGACCGCCAGGCCATCTTGGACGACACGTCACGCTCGTTCTGGTTCCTGATGACCGAACAGGCCGTGAAATGGCGACGGGCGAGCGCCGGAGCCATGGCAGCACAGTGTGCGCACATGGCAAAGGTCAACAGGAAGCCCAACGTCGAGATTGGGATAGTCCCGCAAGGAGTGCAGGTTCCCGGTACGCCGATGAACATCTTCGTCGTCTACGACGACCGCCTTGTGACGGTCGAACTGTTCTCCGGGGAAGTCGTATTGCGTGACCCGAGGGATATATCCCAGCACCTGAGTCTGTTCGACCTGTTCTGGTCTCATGCCCTCACCGGCGATGACGCTTCAGCCTTTCTGGCCGATACCGCTGAAGGCTTTATGCGTCAACGTAACTAGCGCTCTACATTTCCCTGTTGGGGCGCAATGATGGCTTCACCAATTGAGCAGGAAGGTGCAGCTATGCAGAACAGAACTGACCTGTACGGCCTCCCCATCTCCGAGGCCGCCGTGTTCAGCAAGGCATGTGGAGGCAACACGCACCCGGACGGCGAATCGTGCGTGACCCTCTCCAAGATCGGCGAGGACGCTTGGGCGGTGGGTGACAGCAAGCGGCCCGACGTCACGCCGTTGCGCTTCACCACAGCCGAGTTGGACGCGGCCGGTATCGACCCGGCGAGGTTCGGGCTCTCCGCCTGACCGCCCGCGCGGCCTCCGGTTGGGCTCCGCTCTCTCCGACAGGGCAGAGACCTGCCGGAGGCCCCGCTCCCTACTCCCCTGAACGGGACGACAGTTGCACCACCACGGTTATCTGTGGACCGGACCCAAGCAACGCTTCGACGACGAGGCCCTGCGTCGGCCTCCGCCCCTACACCCGCCCCCGGACGGCAGCCGGCCCGAGCTGGTCCAGCGCCACCGGGAGGTGAAGGCGGAGTTCCCCGTCATTGACCTGCCGCCGCTGGAAACGGCGTACTGGCTGATCAAGCCGGAGAAGCTCATCCGGGGTACGTGGGAGGAGCCGAAGGAAGCCGCGGACTGGCTCGGGGAGCGGGTGGCCGAGTACGCGGCTCGGTTCGACTCCGAGGGCGGGCGGGAGGGGGCACGCCTCGCGATACTCGTCGACTCCGCTGTCGAACGGCTCGGTTGGGGTGGGGATGTCGCACACGGCTGCTATCTGGAACGGCCCTCCTTCCTGTCCGTCGCCCTGGTGTGCTGCTCCCCGAACCGCTCCCTGCCCGAACTGCCCTGCCCCGCAACAGGCGTCAGCCGACGCAAACCCCCCGCCGCCACACCTCCCTGACCAGCGGAACCCCCGGCCGGTAGGCCAGGTGGACGTGGCTCGGGGCGTCGAGGAGGGCCAGGTCGGCGCGGGCGCCCTCGCGGAGTACGCCGATGTCCGTGCGGCGCAGGGCCGCCGCGCCGCCCGCCGTTGCCGACCAGATCGCCTCGTCCGGGGTCATGCCCATGTCCCGTACCGCCAGGGCGATGCAGAAGGGGACCGAGGACGTGAAGGACGAGCCCGGGTTGCAGTCCGTGGAGAGGGCCACCGTCGCGCCCGCTTCCAGGAGGCGGCGGGCGTCCGGCCACTCGGCGCGGGTGGAGAACTCCGCGCCCGGGAGGAGTGTCGCCACCGTGTTGCTGTTCGCCAGGGCGTCGACGTCCGCGTCCGTCAGGTGTGTGCAGTGGTCCGCCGATGCGGCGTCCAGTTCTACCGCCAGTTGGACTCCCGGGCCGTACGAGAGCTGGTTCGCGTGGATGCGGGGGTGCAGGCCGCGTGCCTTGCCCGCCGTCAGGATCGTGCGGGCCTGGTCGCCGTCGAACGCGCCCTTCTCGCAGAAGACGTCGATCCAGCGGGCGTGGGGGGCGCAGGCTTCCAGCATCTCGCCCGTGACCAGTTCGACGTACGCCGCCGGGTCCTCGGCGTAGTCCGGGGAGACGATGTGCGCGCCCATGTACGTGACCTCGTCCGTGTGGCGGGACGCGATGCGTAGGGCTCGGGACTCGTCCTCGGTGTTCAGGCCGTAGCCCGACTTCGTCTCGAACGTCGTCGTGCCCTGGCGGAGGGCCTCCGCCAAGTAGTGCGTGAGGTTCGCCTCCAGCTCGGCGTCCGTCGCCGCGCGGGTCGCCGCCACCGTCGTGCGGATGCCGCCCGCCGAGTACGCGCGACCCGACATGCGGGCGTTGAACTCCTGGGTGCGGTCGCCCGCGAAGACGAGGTGGGAGTGGGAGTCGACAAAGCCGGGGATCGCTGCCTTCCCCTGGGCGTCGTGGGTCTCGTCTGCCGCCGGGGCCTTTGCGGCGGGGCCGACCCAGGCCACTGTCTCGCCGTCCAGTACGACGGCGGCGTCCTGGATCAGGCCCAGAGGACTGCCGTCGCCCTGGGACGGGTCGTTGGTGACGAGGCTGGCGATGTTGGTGATGAGGGTGGTGGTGGCCATGTGGGTCTCCGTGGGTGGGGGGGGCTGAGGTCCGAGCGGTTTCCTTTCCCCGATCCCGCCCCTTCCCGAACTTTCCGGCTCCGCCGGCCGTGTACGTACCGTCATCACCGGCTCCGCCGAGTTCGTCCTCAAACGCCGGACGGGCTGAAATGGCTGCGGGGTATCGGGTGGGCGGGCGGGAAACATCCGCCGCGAAGCGGCGGTTCAGTCCGGCGTCAATCTCGCAGCGCCGACACCGCCTCCGCCAGCGCCCCCGGCACGTCGTCCACCAGGGCATGGGACCCGTCCCGTACGACATGACGGCCCCCGGCCACGGTATGGCGCACGTCCGCGGCGGACGCCGCGAAGACCGCCGTCTCCGCCGCCAGGCGCGGCAGCGGGCCCGCCGTGCGGACCGAGTCCAGGGCGATCGTGGTGAGGTCCGCGAGCGCACCCGGCACGATGACCCCCGCGTCCGCCCAGCCAAGCGCCGCATGCCCGTCCGCCGTCGCCGCGCGAAGCAGCGCCGCCGCCGTCCAGTGGCCCCGCGTGTGCGAGCGCAGGCGCTCGTTCAGTTCCATCGCCCGCGCCTCTTCGAGGATGTCGATCACCGCGTGACTGTCGCTGCCCAGGGAGAGAGGGCTGCCTGCCTGCTGAAGTCTGACCGCCGGGCCGATGCCGTCCGCCAGGTCGCGTTCCGTCGTCGGGCACATGCACGTACCCGTCGAGGAACCGCCGAGCAGCGCGATGTCCCCGTCCGTGAGGTGGGTGTTGTGGACGCCCGTCGTGCGGGGGCCCAGCACCCCGTGCTCCGAGAGGAGTTGCGTGGGAGTGCGGCCGTGCACCGCCAGGCACGCCTCGTTCTCCGCCGTCTGCTCGGAGAGGTGGACGTGGAGGGGGGCCTTGCGGGACGAGGCCCACTCCGCCACCACTCCCAACTGGCGTGCCGGGACTGCCCGTACGGAGTGGATCGCCGCTCCGATGCGTGCGTGGTCGCGGTCCTTGAGCGCCGACGCCCGTTCCGCCCACGCCTCCGCCGTGCCGTCGGAGAAGCGGAGCTGGTGGCGGTTCGGGGGCTCGCCCCGCGACTCCGTCAGCAGGCCCGACGCCACGTACGCCGTGTCCAGGAGCGTGATGCGGATGCCCGCGTCTGCCGCCGCCTGGATCAGCGCCTCCCCCATCGCGTTGGGGTCGGAGTACGGGGTGCCTCCCGGCCCGTGGTGCAAGTAGTGGAACTCGCCCACCGTCGTGATGCCCGCCAGGGCCATCTCCGCGTACACCGCCCGCGCCAGCGCGTGGTACGTCTCGGGCGTCAGGCGGTCCGCCACCGAGTACATGACCTCCCGCCACGTCCAGAACGTGCCGGAGCCGACCTGGACCGTGCCGCGCAGCGCCCGGTGGAAGGCGTGCGAGTGGGCGTTTGCCAATCCCGGGAGCGTCAGGCCGCGCAGCACCGTCGCGCCCGGCGGGGGTGAATCGACCCCCTTGCGGACGGCCGTGATCCGGTCGCCCTCCACGTCGACCGCGACCCCCGGCTCGACATTCGTGTCCAGCCAGGCCTGCTCCAGCCAGTACGTCGTCACCTGCACGCCAGCCCTTCCAGTACGTCGGCCAGTGCGGTCACCCCGGCCACGCAGTCGTCCTCGGCGGCGAACTCGGCCGGGGAGTGCGAGATGCCCGTGGGGTTCCGTACGAACAGCATGGCGGTGGGGATCGACTCGGACAAAATGCCCGCGTCGTGTCCGGCGCCCGTTCCCAGGACGGGGATCGGCTGGTCCGCGCCGGCGCCCAGGATCGTGGCCAGCTCGTCCCGCAGCGCGTCCTCGAATTCCACCACCGGCGTGAAGGACTCGCGTACGACGTCGAGGTCGATGCCGTGCCGGTCCGCGTACTCGCGGGCGGCCTTCTCGATGCCCGTGACGACCGTGTCAAGGGACTGCTGGTCCGCGGCCCGTGAGTCCAGCCAGCCCCGCACCAGCGACGGGATCGCGTTCACGCCGTTCGGCTCCACCGAGATCTTGCCGAACGTCGCCACCGCGCCCGCCAGTTCGGCCTCCCTGCGGGCCGCGAGGACCGTCTCCGCGTACGTCAGCATCGGGTCGCGGCGGTCCACCAGGCGGGTGGTGCCCGCGTGGTTGGCCTCGCCCCTGAAGTCGAAGCGCCAGCGGCCGTGCGGCCAGATGGCGGACGCGATGCCCACGGGGTCGCCGGAGAGGTCGAGGGCGCGGCCCTGTTCCACGTGCAGTTCCACGAACGCGCCGATGCGGGCGAGGCGTTCGGGGTCCGGGCCGATCGCCGACGGGTCGTAGCCCGCCGCCTCCATCGCCTGCGGGAGCGTGACTCCGTCGGCGTCCGTCAGGCGGTGCGCGGCCTCCGCGGTCAGCTTGCCCGCCGTCAGGCGCGAGCCCACGCAGGCCAGGCCGAAGCGGGCGCCCTCCTCGTCGCCGAAGTTGGTGATGGCGAGGGGGCGGCGGAATGCCACCTTCCGTGCGCGGAGTTCGTCGAGCGCCGCGAAGGCGGAGACGACCCCGAGCGGGCCGTCGAAGGCACCGCCGTCCGGGACGGAGTCCAGGTGCGAGCCGGTGACGACCGCGTCGCCACGGGACGGGTCACCGAGCCAGGCCCACTGGTTGCCGTTGCGGTCGACCTCGTAGTCGAGGCCCCGCGCCTCCGCCTGCGCCTGGAACCAGAGGCGGCACTCGGCGTCCGCGCCGGTCCAGGCGTAGCGGCGGTAGCCGCCCGAGGCGTCGCTGCGGCCGATGGGCCGCAGCGAACGCCACATGGCGTGGAACGTGTCGCTCACGCGGTGCCTTCCTCGCGCATGGGAACTCGAACGCCCTTCTCCGCCGCCACCGACTCCGCGATGTCGTAGCCCGCGTCCACGTGCCGGATGACGCCCATGCCGGGGTCGTTCGTCAGGACGCGGCGGATCTTCTCGCCCGCCAGCTTGGTGCCGTCGGCGACCGAGACCTGGCCCGCGTGGATGGAGCGGCCCATGCCGACGCCGCCGCCGTGGTGGATGGAGACCCAGGAGGCGCCCGAAGCGACGTTCACCATGGCGTTCAGGAGCGGCCAGTCGGCGATCGCGTCGGAGCCGTCGAGCATGGCCTCCGTCTCGCGGTACGGGGAGGCCACCGAGCCGCAGTCCAGGTGGTCGCGGCCGATCGCGAGCGGGGCGGCGAGGGTGCCGTTGCCGACCATGTCGTTGAACATGTCGCCCGCCTTGTCGCGCTCGCCCTGGCCGAGCCAGCAGATACGCGCCGGGAGGCCCTGGAAGTGGACGCGCTCGCCGGCCATCTTGATCCAGCGGTGCAGCGACTCGTTCTCCGGGAAGAGGTCGAGGATCGCCTTGTCCGTCTTGTGGATGTCGGACGCCTCGCCGGAGAGCGCCGCCCAACGGAACGGGCCCTTGCCCTCGCAGAAGAGCGGGCGGATGTAGGCGGGGACGAAGCCCGGGAAGGCGAACGCACGGTCGTAGCCGGCCAGTTGGGCCTCGCCGCGGATCGAGTTGCCGTAGTCGAAGACCTCGGCGCCCGCGTCCATGAAGCCGACCATCGCCTCGACGTGCTTGGCCATGGACTCACGGGCGCGGGTGGTGAAGCCCGCCGGGTCCTTCGTGGCGTACGACTGCATGTCGTCGAACTCGACACCGACGGGAAGGTACGACAGCGGGTCGTGGGCCGAGGTCTGGTCCGTCACGATGTCGATGGGCGCGCCCTCGGCGAGCATCTGCGGGAGCAGCTCGGCCGCGTTGCCGAGCAGGCCGATGGAGAGGGGGCGGCGGGCGTCGCGCGCCTCGACGGCCAGCTGCAGGGCGTGCTGCAGCGAGTCGGCCTTCACATCGAGGTACTTGTGCTCGATGCGGCGCTCGATGGCGCGCGGGTCGACGTCGACACAGATCGCGACGCCGTCGTTCATCGTCACGGCGAGCGGCTGGGCGCCGCCCATGCCGCCGAGCCCGGCCGTCAGCGTGATCGTCCCGGCCAGCGTCCCGTTGAACTTCTTCGCGGCGACGGCGGCGAACGTCTCGTACGTGCCCTGGAGGATGCCCTGCGTGCCGATGTAGATCCAGGAGCCCGCGGTCATCTGGCCGTACATGGTCAGGCCCAGCTGCTCAAGGCGGCGGAACTCCTCCCAGTTCGCCCAGTCGCCGACCAGGTTGGAGTTGGCGATGAGCACGCGCGGCGCCCACTCGTGGGTCTGCATGACGCCGACCGGGCGGCCGGACTGGACGAGCATCGTCTCGTCCTGCTTGAGGGTCCGCAGCGTACGCACCATGGCGTCGAAGGAGCGCCAGTCGCGGGCCGCCTTGCCGGTGCCGCCGTAGACGACGAGCTTGTCGGGGTGCTCGGCGACCTCGGGGTCGAGGTTGTTCTGCAGCATGCGCAGGGCGGCTTCCTGCTGCCATCCCAGGGCGCTCAGTTCCGTACCGCGCGGTGCCCGTACGGGGCGGGGTCCTGACATGGCGATTGCCTCCTCGCGTGAAGTACTGCCGGTGGTGCGCTGCTGTGACCTTGTTATTCACATCCTGCGACGTTGAATAGAGCTAGTCAATACATTGACAGGGCAGCGGGACCGCGCCGCGGGTGATTGGCTTGAACGCATGAGCGATCAGGGCGCGGAGACCGCACACGCATCCGGGGCGGGCGGCGGCCCGGAAACCCCGACACGACGCCTCACGGCGGTGGATCCGGCGGCCGAGTCCGCCGCCCGCCGCGACCAGGCCGTCCGCGCCGCCGTCGAGCAGGGGCTCGTCGGGCCCGCCGCCCCCGTCGCGGGGCTGCTCGACATCACCGGCATCCGCGCATCCGCCGCCGCCCTGCGCGCCGCCTTCGACGCGGTCACCCCGGACGGCACCCCCGTCCTGCACGCCTTCGCGGTGAAGGCATCGCCCCTGGTGCCCGTCCTGCACCTCCTTCGCGACGCGGGCATCGGCGCCGAGGTGGCGAGCCCCGGCGAGCTGGCGATCGCGCGGGCCGCCGGCGTGCCGCCCGCGCACACGGTCCTCGACTCGCCGGCCAAGACCCCGGCCGAGCTGCGCGAGGCCCTGGCGCTCGGCATCGCCGTGAACGCGGACAATCCGCAGGAGCTCGCCCGCATCGACGCGATGACCCAGTCGGCGCCCACCCGCTCCCCCATCGGCCTGCGGGTGAACCCGCAGATCGGCGGCGGCTCCATCGGCGCACTCTCGACGGCGACGGCGACCTCGAAGTTCGGCGTCGGCCTGCGCGACGAGGGCGCCCGCGAGTGGATCGTCCAGGCGTACCTCGACCGCCCTTGGCTGACCCGCCTGCACGCCCACTCCGGCTCGCAGGGACTGCCCCTGGAACTGATGGTGCGGGGCGTGGCGGCGACGTACGAACTGGCCGAGGAGATCAACGAACGCGCCGGACGGCGGCAGATCGACACGATCGACATCGGCGGCGGACTGCCCGTCAACTTCGGTTCGGACGAGGAGAGTCCGACCCACGCGCAGTACGCGCGCCGCCTCAAGTCCCGCGTGCCGGGGCTGCTCGACGGGCGGTACGGCCTGGTCACCGAGTTCGGCCGCTCGCTGCTCGCCAAGCACGGCACGATCCTCGCCCGCGTCGAGTACGCCAAGTCGGCGGGCGCCCGGCCGATCGCGGTGACGCACGCGGGCGTTCAGGTCGCGACGCGCACGGTGTACGCCCCCGCGTCCTGGCCGCTGCGGATCGCCGCGTACGACGCGAAGGGCCGCCCCAAGAGCGGCCCTCCGGTGGGCCAGGACATCGCGGGCCCGGCCTGCTTCGCGGGCGACCTGCTCGCCGAGAACCGCCCGCTCCCCCTGCTCGAACAGGGCGACTACGCCGCGGCGCTCGACACCGGCGCGTACTACTTCGCGCACCACTACTCGTACAACAGCCTTGCCAGGCCCGGCATTTACGGCTTCTCGACGCACGCCGACGAGGTGCGATTCGCCGCCGTGCGCGAGCCGCAGACGCTCGACGAGATCGTGGCGGAGGCGGGCGGCGGCATCGCGCGGGAGGCTCTGCGCCGCCTCTGAGCCTGCACGCCCCCCTCGAAGGCTCTGAGGTTCCTCAACTCCCGCATAGTGACGTGGATCACGGGCAAATCCTCCCTCCAGGCCCGTAACTCGGTCCCGGTCTCGGGGGAGGCACCTGTGACGACATCCGGCAAACCCATCACCGCACCACCACCGGCCGAAGAGCCCTCGCTCAACCGCGCGATCGGCCCCAAGCTCCTGATCCTCTTCGTGATCGGCGACATCCTCGGCACCGGCATCTACGCCACCACAGGCAAGGTCGCGGGAAAGGTCGGCGGCGCGCTGTGGCTGCCGTTCGCGATCGGGTTCGTCGTGGCGATCCTGACGGCTGCTTCGTACGTCGAGCTGGTCGGCAAGTATCCGAAGGCGGCGGGCGCGGCCCTCTACACCCAGAAGGCGTTCAAGACGCCGTTCCTCACCTTCATCATCGCGTTCATGGTGATGTGCTCGGGCCTGGCGTCGGCGAGCGCCGCGGCCCGTGCCTTCAGCGGCGACTATCTGAGCGAGCTGACGAGCAACGCGCTCCCGCCGACGCTGATCGCGATCCTCTTCATCCTGGCGCTCGCGGCGCTGAACCTGCGCGGGGTCTCCGAGTCGGTCAAGACGAACGTGGTCCTCACGCTCGTCGAGCTGACGGGCCTGACGATCATCCTCGCCATCGGCGCGTACGCGGTCCTGAGCGGCGACGGGGACCCCGGCCGCCTCACCGACTTCGAATCCCCCAGCGGCGGCACGGGCTACGCGCTCCTGACGGGCGTGCTCGGCGCGACCGCGCTCGGCTTCTTCGCCTTCGTCGGCTTCGAGGACTCGGTGAACATGGCCGAGGAGACGAAGGATCCCGTGCGCACCTTCCCCCGCGCCATCTTCATAGGGGTCGCGGTGACGGGCACGATCTATGTCCTGGTGGCGCTGGTGTCCTCGCTGCTCGTGGACTACAAGGTCCTGGAAGGCTCCAGCGGCCCGCTGCTCGAAGTCGTCAAGGCGGGCGGCATCGACTTCCCGCACAAACTCTTCGCGCTGATCGCCCTGTTCGCGGTCACCAACTCCGCGCTCATCAACATCATGATGGCCTCTCGGCTCTGCTACGGCATGGCCAACGAACGCATCCTGCCGCGCGCGATGGGCCGCGTCCTGGCCCGCCGCCGCACGCCGGTGGTCGGCATCGTCTTCGTCTCGCTCCTCGCGATCGGCCTGGTATCGACGGGCGAGATCGAGGGCTTGGGCGACACGACGGCGTTCCTGCTCCTCTGCGTCTTCGCGGTGGTCAACGTATCGGTGCTCGTACTGCGCCGCGACCCCGTGGACCACGAGCACTTCCGTACGCCGACGGTGCTGCCCGTGATCGGGGCGATCACCGCGCTGATCCTGGCGAGCCCGCTGGCGGACCGCCCGGCGGAGGTCTACATCCGGGCGGGCATCCTCGTCGCCATCGGGGTCGGCCTCTGGGTGGTCAACAAGGCGGTGATGAAGGCGCGGGGCGAGGACTGATCAGGCGGCCACCCGCTGCTGCGGGCGGCGGCGCGCGCCGCCGGGGGCGGCGTCTCCCGCGGCGAGGCCGGTGGAGCGGTAACCCTTCACCGCCTTGCCCGCGGGGGATCCGGCCCGGCGGCCTAGCCAGTCGACGCGCACCCACAGGAGCACGTCGCCGTCCCGCTCGCGGCGCCCGAGCCAGGCGGCCTTGATCCAGAGCCCGACTCCCGCGCCCGCCATGGCCATTCCGGCCGCGGCGGGCACCACGAAGGCGCCGCCAAGCGCGGCCAGGAAGCCTGCGGCCAGCCACCAGAGGTGCGCGCGACGCCAGTTGCGTACGGTGACGGCGCGGTCCTGGAGGACGTCGTACTTGGCGGCGCGGGTCGCTTCGCGGGCGAGGGCGGTGTAGCGCTTCCTGCGGGAGCACGCGGTCGCGGCGGCCACGAGGATCCACAGAGCCGCTCCGGTGAGCACCCCGATGCGCCGCCCGGTGAGCCCGCCCGGCAGTGCACCCACGCCCGCGGCGACCACGCCGAGCCACCACAGCGGGGCGGCCCCCGCCCGTACGACCACCGGCACCCTGACCAGCCCCTGCCCACCGCGTCCCACGGTCCTGCCTCCTTCGCCGCCGCTCTGCTCCACCCCTTCGGCGGCGCAGGCTAGCGGGGCAATCTGAAGGGACCGTGAGAGGCGTGAAGGGACCGTGAGAGGCGCCGGATCATGTGCGCGTTACATCCGGTCACTCATGGGCCTTCCCGAAGCGCGCACGGAACCGATCGCGTCGGGCTCGGGCATGTTCACGTGGGAAATGCCCATTCCGTACGGCACTTGGGATTCGCTGCGTAACTTCCTCCCCGCCGGGCGAGGGCAACCGCCGCCCGGCCGGGTGGTGGGGACCACCTGGTTCCACCTGGGGAAGGGGAGGCCGCGTGCCCGGAATCGACGAGTGTCTGCTCGAAGCCATGACACTGCCCGGCGCACGCGGTGCAGCGATCGTCGACTGGACCAGCGGGCTCGCCCTCGGTTCCGTCGGCGCATCGCCGAACGGCGACCCCGAGGAGACGGCCACCGAGACCGCCGAGGTGGCGCGGTCGGCGGCGGAGTACCGGGCGTTCACCCCCGGGGACGGAGCTCTCGACCAACAACCGGGCCGCGAGGGGCTCCAGGTCGAGGATCTGATGCTCATCACGAGGAACGGCTTCCATGTGATCCGCTTCGTGGAGACGACCTTCGACAGCAGCGTCTTCCTGTACCTCTGGCTCGACCGGCACTCCGGCAACCTCGCGCTCGCCCGGATGCGGCTGCGGGACCTGTCCCAGCGCCTGGTGCTGGTGTGAGAACCGCGCGGGCCGCCGTGCCCGCCACCTCCCCGATGCTGATGCGCCTGGCCGACGAGCGGGCGACCGGCGCCTTCCTGCGCGACCAGGGCACCCTCTACCTGGCGGAGGGCCGTGTCGTACACGCGGAGAGCTCCGCGGCACCCGGCATCGACGTCCTGCTCACGGTCGGCGGTGCGCTGCTCCCGCAGGGCTGGCAGGAGGCCCTCTCGCTTGCGGGGACCCGGCACGAGGTGGGCCGGCAGCTCGTCGACAGCGGCCGGGTGACCGAGGGCGAGCTGGAGATGTGCCACCTGGGCGCGCTGTTCGACGCCGCGTTCTTCGTGCTCGGCCCGGCGAGCGGGCCCACCCGGTTCCGCTACGGCGTCGCGCACTGGCTCGGCCGGGTGCGTCCGGTGCCTGCCGAGGCCGTGGAGCGGGAGACCCGGCGGCGTCGGGCGCTCCTGGACAGCGTCTGGTCCTGCCCGGATCTCGACACCGCCCCCGTGGTGCCCCGCCCGCCCGCGCCGGGCCAGGCGGTCACCGGACGGCAGCGCGCCCTGCTGCGGCTCGCCGACGGCGTCCGCACCCCGACGGCCATCGCCTGGGCCCTGGGCCGCCCGGCGTTCCACACCCTGATCGAGGTCAGGCGGCTGGCCGCCGCCGGGCTCGTGGAGACCCCGCGGCAGGCCGGCCCGGCCCCGCACGCCCCGGCTCCACAGGACTGCGCCGAGCCGGACATCGCCCTGCTGCGCCGGATCCGTGACGGCCTGGAGGCAAGCCTGTGAGTCTCCGCGCCGCACACCGGCCCCGGCCCCCGTCCCCATGAAGTTCTTCGCGCTCTGGAAGCGCCACGGGAGGAGACAGCTGATGGCTGCCGAAGCCGACGTACTCGGCGAACTGAAACGACTACGGACCCGGATCCCCCAGCTCACGGGCGCCCTGACCGCAAGCGTCGACGGGCTCGTGCTGGCCCAGGACGCCACGGACGTCGAGGTGGAGGGCGTCTGCGCGCTCACCGCTGCGGCGCTCGGGGTGGCCCTGCGGCTGACCGACACGACGCACCAGGGCGGCTTCCGGGAGCTGCTCATCCGCGGTGAGCAGGGCTATGTGGCCACGTACGCGGCCGGTTCATCGGCCGTCCTGACCCTGCTCGCCGAGCCCCGCGTCAACGTGGGCCGGCTGCACCTGGAAGCCCGCCGTTCCAGCGCACTCATCGGAGAGCTGGTCGACGCCGCCGGACGGGGCGACGCCGCCACCGGCCGAGCGGAGGAAATCTGACCCATGTCCCCCACACCATCCTCGTCCCCCTCCTCACCTCGAAAATCCACCAGACGGAAAGGAAGTGCGGCACTCGTGACCACCACGGAGACGGCACTCAAGGAAACGACCACCTCGATCGAGGGCGTCATCGGCGTCGCCCTCGTCGACTACACGAGCGGCATGGCCCTCGGCACGCTCGGCGGCAGCAAGGACCTGGACCTGACCGTCGCCGCGGCCGGCAACACGGACGTGGTGCGCGCCAAACTGCGCGCGATGGAGCTCCTGGGGCTCAAGGACGAGATCGAGGACATCCTGATCACGCTCGGCTCCCAGTACCACCTCATCCGACCGATCAAGGGGCGCAACAACAACGGCCTCTTCCTCTACGTGGCCCTCGACAAGGCAAGGTCCAACCTCGCCATGGCCCGGCACCAGCTCAAGCGCATCGAGTCGGGGCTGGACGTCTGACACCGTTCGGGGCGTGCCGCCGCGCCTACTCCACGAAGAGCCCGCGCGCCGCCGCCCTCGTGTCGAACTCCTCCAGGCGGGCCTGGGCGTCGGGGAGGTCATCGCACATCGCCTCAAGGAGGACGCGGCCCAGGAGCATCGGGGCGCAGGCCGTGTCGAAGGCGAGGCCTGTGCCCACCGCCGCCGGGAGGAGGAGGGTGGAGTGGGCCGCCACGGGGGCGAACGCCGAGTCGGCCACCGTCACCACGGTCAGGCCCGCCGACCGGGCGTAGGCCAGCGCGTCGACCACCTCCCGCGGATGCCTCGGCAGCGCGAAGCACAGCAGCGTCGAGGCGCCCGCACGTACCGCCGCGTCGATCCGGTCGGCCAGCATCGTGCCGCCCTCGTCGAGGAGGCGTACGTCCGGATGGACCTTCGAGGCGAAGTACGCGAAGCCGTACGCCTGGGACGCGGCGGCCCGCAGGCCGAGTACGGGGAGCGGGCGGGACGCGGCCAGGAGCCGGCCCGCGCGCTCCACCGGTGCCGGGTCCGCGAGGATCTCCGCCAGGTGCCGCAGGTTCGCGATCTCCGCCTCGACCGCCTGCTGGTACTCGTTGAGGGAGGACTCGCCCGCCTCCTCCGCGGGTGACAGTTCCCGCAGGTGCCTGCGGAGCGCCGGGTATCCGTCGAAGCCGAGCGCCACCGCGAAACGCGTCACCGAGGGCTGGCTCACCCCGGCGAGCTCCGCCAGTTCGACGCTGGAGAGGAAGGGGACGTCCGCCGCCCTTCGCACCATGCAGTGCGCGATGCGCCGCTGCGTGGGCGTAAGCCGGTGTCCCTCGAAGAGCACTTGCAGCCGTGCCGCAGGACTGTCACTCATACCGTTCCCCTCACAACACCCTGGCCCTCGACGGCCGTTCCGCCTCCGGCCCCCAGGCCCGCCCACAACTCGGTGAACCGGTCAAGGAGTCCGGCCGCCGCCGTCACATCATCCGTCAGCGGGCGGTCGGCAAGCTCCGCATCGAGGACGGAGTCCGCAAGTTCGAAGGCCCGCCCGACGGGCAGTTCGGGGTCCAAGCGCATGTCGCGCTGGCGCAACGCCCTTATGGCAGCGACCAGTTCGCAGCCCACCACCAGTCGGTACGCCTCGCACGCGCGCAGCGTCTGGCGGGCCGCCAGCGAGGCGAAGCTGGCCTGCTCCTCGACACCGCGGGAGAGAACGGCGTGGCCGAGCGACGCGGGCGCCGAGAAGGCCCGCAGGTCACCGAGGGCCGCCCCGGCCGCGTACTCAAGGATCATCACGCCCGACGATGCCGGTTCGCCGTCCGCGAGGAAGGGGCGCAGGCGGGTGAAGGCCGGTTCGTTCAGGGTCGAAAGGCGGGACGTGGAGAGGCGTGCCGCCTGTGTCATCGCCAGCCTGAAGTGGTCCAGGGACAGGGCGAGTTGGGCCAGATAGAAGCCGCCGTGGTGGTACGCCGCCATGTCGTCCGGCGAGATCAGGGGGTTCTCTGCGGCCGCGTTGATCTCGACCGCGAGGACGTCCTCAAGGGCGTCCGCCGCGTCGTGCGCGGGGCCATGGATCTGCGGGACGCAGCGGAAGCCGTACGGGTCCTGGATGCGGCCGAGCGGTGGGGTCGGCCGGTCCGGTGCGCCGAGGATCAGGCGCATCCGTTCCGCGACCGCGTACGAACCCGCGTGGCGGCGCGCCTCGTGGACGGGCAGCGCGTACGCCTCGTACGAACCGTCGACGGCCATCAGGGAGAGCGCCGCCACCACCTGCGTGGCCGCGATCAGGCCGCGCAGTTCGTGCAGGGCGAGCGCGGACTGGCCGAGGGTGAGGGCGTTGCTGCTGATCAGGGCGAGGGCGTCGTTGTTGTCGAGGGGCTGGGGGGCGGGGGCGGCCCCGGTGCCCTGCCAGGGGTGCTCGCCCGCGAGCGCGAGGCCCATCTGGGCGAGGGCCGCGATGTCGCCGGTCCCGACCGAGCCGAACTCATTGACCTTCGGGTACGCGCCCGTCTCCAGGGCCTCGCAGAGCGCCGTGACGACGGTCGGGCGCAGGCCCGCGCCGCCGGCAAGGAGCTGGTTGGCGCGGACCGCGAGCATCGCGCGGACCTGCCGTGCGGGCAGCTCGTCGCCGATCGCTCCGGCATGGCTGCGCAGCAGCCGCAGGCCGTGGTCGGCGGCCGCCTCGGTCGGCACGGACTCATTCCGGTTGGCGCCCACGCCGGTGGAGCGGCCGTAGACGCGGCCCCAGGACGCGATCTCCCTCGCGGCGTTCCAGGAGCTCTCGGCGCGCTTCATCCCATCGGTCGCCGGAACGGGCTTTGCGGTGGATTCGGCCAGGCGTACGACATCTGTGACCATCAGCCCGCGGCCGTCCAGGACGACGACCGAGCCGCTGTCGTCGGTCACCCTTCCGGTCGCCCTGTCCGCGATATGAGACGACATCACTCGCAATTCCTCCTCGACCCGGACGCTCCGTCTTGCCCTGCGATCACTCGTAACCAGCGATTTACGCCGGGGCGTGGACAAGCTATTGACAATCTATTCAGTCACCGAGAACTCTGCATGACGATATACAGCCGGGCAAGGGACTCCTCATGATCCAATTCGATACGGTCCACAAGCGCTTCCCGAACGGCACAACCGCGGTCCACGACCTCACACTTGAGATGCCGGAAGGCGGCGTGACCGTCCTCGTCGGATCTTCCGGTTGCGGCAAGACGACGACGCTCCGCATGATCAACCGGATGGTCGACCCGACCTCAGGGACGATCAAGGTCAACGGCAAGGACGTCCTGCGCCAGGACGCGGCCGAACTGCGCCGCTCCATCGGCTATGTGATCCAGCAGTCGGGGCTCTTCCCGCACCGCACGGTCCTGGACAACATCGCCACGGTGCCGCTGCTGCTCGGCTGGGGCCGCAGGAAGGCGCGGGCGCGGGCCGCCGAACTCCTGGAGACGGTCGGCCTCACCGCCGACGCGGGCAAGCGCTACCCGCACCAGCTCTCCGGCGGCCAGCAGCAGCGCGTCGGCGTGGCCCGCGCGCTCGCCGCGGACGCGCCGGTACTGCTCATGGACGAGCCCTTCGGCGCGGTGGACCCGGTGGTCCGCACCCAGCTGCAGGACGAACTCCTGCGCCTCCAGCGGGAGTTGAACAAGACCATCGTCTTCGTCACGCACGACATCGACGAGGCCGTACGGCTCGGCGACCGGATAGCCGTCTTCCGCACCGGCGGCCATCTCATCCAGTGCGCGTCCCCCGCCGAACTCCTGGCCCGCCCGGCGGACGACTTCGTCGCCGACTTCCTGGGCGCCGAACGCGGCCTGAAGCTGTTGTCGTTGACGATGCTGGCGGAGGTCCCCAAGGCCCCGGCTCCGGAGGGCGGCGCATGGACGCTGCGGCTGGACGCTGCGGGGGCCCCGGTGGCCTGGCGGCACAAGGACGCGCAGGCCGCGGATGTTCCCGTACGCCCGCTGCGTGACACCGACTCGCTGCTCTCCGCCCTTAACGAGTCGATAGCCGCCCCCAGCGGCCTGGTCGCCCGCGTCGACGCGGCGGGCGTCCTGACCGGGGTGACGTCCCGGGACGACATCCATGAGCACGCGGGCGTGGCGCACGAGCAAGGCCGCGAGGGCGCCCCGTCAGGGGCGCGGGGAACTGCGCGAGCAACCCAAGACGACCCGCACCCGAAGGACGCCACCCCCGCCACAGCTGAGCGCCCCGCATGACCATCGACTGGTCGTGGATATCCGACCACACCGGCGACCTCACCACCCTCACGCTCTCGCACCTCCAGGCCGCCCTCACCGCCGTACTGCTCGGGCTGCTGATCTCGCTCCCGCTGGCCGTCGTCGCGCATCGCGTGCGCCCCCTGCGCGGACTGCTCCTGGGCCTCTCGAACGTCCTGTTCACCATCCCGTCCATCGCCGTCTTCGTGCTGCTCCTGCCGGTCAGCGGGCTCACCCGCACCACCACCGTCATCGGCCTGACGATCTACACGCTCGTCGTGCTCCTGCGGAACACCGTCGAGGGCCTGGACTCCGTACCGGCCAAGACGAAGGAAGCCGCGAAGGCCATGGGCACCCGCCCGCTGCGCACCCTGCTCACCGTCGAACTCCCCCTCGCCCTGCCCGTGATCATGGCGGGCGTACGGATCGCCACCGTCATGGCGATCTCTCTCGTCTCCGTGGCGACGTACATCGGCGACGGCGGTCTGGGACAGCTCTTCACGGACGGGTTCCAGCGCAACTTCCCGACCCCCGTCATCGTCGGCGTGGTCCTGACCCTGCTCCTCGCGCTCGTCGCGGACGCGCTGCTCGTCACCCTCCAGTACGTCCTGACGCCCTGGACCCGCCGCAAGAGGAGCGCGTGACATGTACGAACTCTTCAAGGACCTCGGCGCCTGGCTGGTCAGCGGCGATCAGTGGGCCGGGCCCGACGGCATCGGGCACCGCCTCGCCGAGCACCTCCAGTACTCGCTGCTCGCCACGCTCATCGCGGCCGCCATCGCGCTGCCGCTCGGCCTGCTCATCGGGCACACCGGGCGCGGCGCCTTCCTCGCCATCAACCTGTCGAGCTTCGGCCGGGCGCTGCCCACCGTCGGCCTCGTCGTGCTCGTCTTCCTCGCCAGCGGGCTCTCCATGTGGCCCGTCTACATCGCGCTCGTCGCGCTCGCCGTGCCCTCCATCGTCACCAACACCTACGCGGGGATGACCGCCGTCGACCGCGAGGTGAAGGACGCGGCAAAGGGCCAGGGCATGCGCTGGCACCAGGTGCTCTTCCAGGTCGAACTCCCCCTCGCCATGCCGCTGATCATGACCGGGCTCCGGCTCGCGCTGATCCAGGTCGTGGCGACGGCCACCATCGCCGCGTACGTCTCCTTCGGCGGGCTCGGCCGGTACGTCTTCGACGGGCTCGCCCAGCGCGACCTGGTCCAAGTCCTCGGCGGAGCCGTGCTCGTGGCGGTCGTCGCCGTCGTACTCGACCTCGCGCTCTCCGCACTGCAGCGCGCCCTCTTCCGCCACCGCCCCGCCAAGTCGGCCTAGGAGCAAGCCAGATGTCCCCCATCAACCGCAGAAATCTCCTCGGCGGACTGCTCGCCGCCGCGTCCGTGCCCGCGCTCGCCTCCTGCAGCGGCGGCATC
Organism: Streptomyces sp. NPDC021622; assembly: GCF_040640795.1. Classification (NCBI taxonomy): domain Bacteria; kingdom Bacillati; phylum Actinomycetota; class Actinomycetes; order Kitasatosporales; family Streptomycetaceae; genus Streptomyces; species Streptomyces sp. NPDC021622. Next base: position 274,051 of record NZ_JBFACK010000008.1, on the reverse strand, counting down.
ACCTCCCTCGACGGCCAGGGCGCCGCCGGCGGGGGCGGCGGCTCCAGCAAGGACGGCGTGACGATCGGCACCGCCAACTTCACCGAGAACCAGGTCCTCGGCTACCTCTACGCCGCGGCCCTCGAAGCGGCCGGGGTGAAGACGAACGTCCGCCCCAACCTCGGCACCCGCGAGATCCTCATCCCCGCGCTCAAGGGCGGCGACATCGACCTGCTGCCCGAGTACCAGGGCGCGCTCCTGCACTACCTCGACCCCAAGGCGAAGGCCACCGAGGAGGGCGAGATGCAGAACGCCCTCGCCATGGCGCTGCCCCGCGGGCTGCAGATCCTCCCCTACGGGCGGGCCGAGGACTCCGACGCCTTCGCCGTCACGCGGGAGACCGCCGACGAGTACGGCCTCAGGTCCCTGGCCGATCTGGCAAAGCACAACGGCAAGCTCGTCATCGGCGCCGCCCCCGAGGTGAAGAAGCGCACCGTGGGCGCCGTCGGCCTCAAGGACGTCTACGGCGTGGAGTTCAAGGAGTTCAAGTCCCTTGATTCCTCGGGTCCGTTGGTGAAGGGCGCCCTGAAGAAGGGCGACGTGGACGTGGCGAACCTCTTCACCACCGACACCGACATCGCCGCCGAGAAGTGGGTCGTGCTCACCGACCCCAAGAACCTGATCCCCGGCCAGCACGTCGTCCCGCTCATCGCCGACCGCAAGGCCGACTCGACGGTGCGCAGGGCCCTCGCCCGCCTGGGGAGCGTACTGACGACCAAGCAACTCACCGAGCTGAACCGCCTGGTGGACAAGGACAAGAAGGACCCGGAGGACGTCGCGAACGACTGGGCGGCGCGCCTCGGCCTGACGAAGAAGTAACGCACGTACGGAAAACCGGACTTACAAAAAGCGGACTTACGAGGAAGCAGGGGAGTCGAGCGGCATGGCAGCTGAGGATCTGGTGGAGCGGCGCTCCATCGACGTCGTCCCCGACGACGAACGGCACGGCACCGCGTTCAGCCAGTTCACCCTCTGGCTCGGCGCCAATCTTCAGATCACCGCGGTCGTCACCGGCGCGCTCGCCGTCGTGTTCGGCGGCGACGTGGTGTGGTCGGTCGTCGGGCTCCTGCTCGGCAATCTGCTCGGCGGCGCGGTGATGGCCCTGCACTCGGCGCAAGGCCCGAAGCTGGGCCTGCCCCAGATGATCCAGTCCCGCGCCCAGTTCGGCGTGAAGGGCGCGGTCGTCCCGCTGCTCCTGGTCATCGTGATGTACGTCGGGTTCTTCGCGAGCGGCAGCGTCCTGGCCGGACAGGCCACGGCCGAGCTGACGCACACGAACGACACCACCGGCATCATCGTCTTCGCGGTGGTCACGGCGGTGACGGCGGCGGTCGGCTACCGCGTCATCCACACGCTCGGCCGGGTCGCGAGCGTGATCTGCGCGCTGGCCTTCGTCTACCTGGGCATCCGCCTCCTGGACCGCGTCGACCTCTCCGCGCTCCTCTCCGACGCGCACTTCGACCTGCCGATGTTCCTGCTCGCCGTCTCCCTCTCGGCGTCCTGGCAGCTGGCCTTCGGTCCTTACGTCGCGGACTACTCGCGCTATCTGCCGCGTGCGACGTCGGGCAAGGCGACCTTCTGGTGGACCCTTTCCGGGTCCGCGCTCGGCTCGCAGTGGTCGATGACGTTCGGTGTCCTCGTGGCGGCGACCGCGGGGGACGCGTTCCTCGCCAACCAGGTCGGATACGTCGTCGGCCTGGGCGGCACGGGCCTGATCGCATCGTTCCTGTACTTCGTGATCGCGCTGGGCAAGCTGACCATCAACGTGCTCAACACCTACGGCGGCTTCATGTCGATGGTGACCAGCGTCAGCGGCTTCCGCGGTCAGAAGGTCCTCTCGCAGCGCGGCCGGGCGGTGTACATCGCGCTGATCATGGTCGCGGGCACGGCGGTGGCGCTCCTCGGCAAGGACAGCTTCCTGACCTCGTTCAAGGACTTCCTGCTCTTCCTGCTGACGTTCTTCACGCCGTGGTCGGCGATCAACCTGGTCGACTACTACCTGATCTCGAAGGAGCGCTACGACATCCCGGCGCTCTCCGACCCTGCGGGACGGTACGGCGCATGGCGCTGGGACGCCCTCGTCGTCTACGGGGTGGGCCTGCTCGCCCAGCTCCCGTTCCTGGTCACGCACTTCTACACCGGCCCGCTGGTCGAGCCGCTCGGCGGCGCGGACGTGTCGTGGATCGTGGGCCTGGTCGTACCGGCGGTCCTGTACTGGCTGCTGGCCCGGCGCGGCGCCACCCTAGGGCTGAACCCCGATGAGAATGGGGGGATAGCCCCACTGCCAGAGGCATCCGAGCTGCGTACGGTAAAGAACCATGGAAGCCCGTGACGCCGAACTCAAGAAGGAACTCGACGCCACTCTGCACGCCCGCAGAGAGCTCGGCGAAGAGTATGAGTCCGCGCTGGTCGACTCGTTCCTCGGGAAGGTCGAGCAGCGCCTGGACGGCACCATCGACCGGCGGATGCGCCGGCACATGGCCGAGCAGCAGATGGTCGTCGCCCGCGGCTCCCGCGCGCCCGACAACGCGGTGGACTCATGGGGCGAGCGCTTCGGCTTCGGCGTCGTCTCACTGATCCTCGCGATACCCCTCTCGGCGATCGGCGTGGTCAACGCCGACCTGCCGGGCCTCTTCGTCACCTGGGCGGGCATCGTCGGGGTGAACGGGGTGCACGCGATGCGCGGCATGCGTTTTGGCCGCCGCGGGGACCGCGACGGCCGGAAGTCGGAGTGGGACGACTGAAGTTCATGCGCGGGGACCGCCGCACCCCCGGTTTCCCAGGGGGCGGGACGACGGCGGTCCCCGCGGGGGACGCGGGCCGGGTCAGGCCGGGCCTCGCGTCCGGGCGTTCAGAGGTCCGGGAGCCGCTCCGGAGTTCCTGTACGCCGACAACGACCAATGTGCCGGAGCCGTGTTAAGCGGGTGCTGCGCGGACGTGACGCGCTCGTACCACTTCCGCGAAGTTCGGCCCACGGCACACCCGGTGGCTACTGCCCCTGCTGCTCCGCGAGGAAAGCCAGCAGGTCCTGACGGCTCACCACACCCGTCGGCTTGCCCTCGACGAGCACGATCGCCGCGTCGGCCGCGCCGAGCACCGACATCAGGTCGCCGACCGGTTCGCCCGAGCCGACCTGCGGCAGCGGGTCGGACATGTGCTTCTCCAGCGGGTCGCCGAGCGAGGCGCGCTGCGCGAACAGGGCGTCCAGAAGCTCGCGTTCGACGACCGAGCCGATGACCTCCGCCGCCATCACGTCGGGGTGACCCGCGCCCGGCTTGACGATGGGCATCTGCGAGACGCCGTACTCACGCAGTACCTCGATGGCCTCGCCGACCGTCTCCTCCGGGTGCATGTGAACGAGCGAGGGCAGCTTGCCACCCTCCTTGCGGCTCAGTACGTCACCGACGCGAGGCTGGTCGCCGGCCTGCTCCAGGAACCCGTAGTCGTTCATCCACTCGTCGCTGAAGATCTTGCTCATGTAGCCACGGCCCGAGTCGGGGAGAAGCACGACCACCACATCGTCCGGGCCGAGCCGCTCGGCGACCCGCAGCGCCGCCACGACCGCCATGCCGCAGGAGCCGCCGACGAGCAGCCCCTCCTCCTTGGCCAGGCGCCGCGTCATCTGGAAGGAGTCCTTGTCGGACACCGCGATGATCTCGTCGGTCACATTGCGGTCGTACGCCGTCGGCCAGAAGTCCTCACCGACGCCCTCGACGAGATACGGCCGACCGGAGCCGCCGGAGTAGACCGACCCCTCGGGGTCGGCGCCGACGACCTTGACCTTGCCGCCGGACACCTCCTTCAGATATCCGCCGGTCCCCGAGATCGTGCCGCCGGTGCCGATGCCCGCCACGAAATGGGTGATCTTTCCTTCCGTCTGCTCCCACAGCTCAGGGCCGGTTGAGTGGTAGTGGGAGAGCGGATTGTTCGGGTTCGAGTACTGGTCGGGCTTCCAGGCACCGGGGGTCTCACGCACCAGGCGGTCGGAGACGTTGTAGTACGAGTCCGGGTGCTCCGGGTCGACGGCCGTGGGGCAGACGACGACGTCGGCGCCGTACGCCCGCAGCACATTGATCTTGTCCAGGGACACCTTGTCCGGGCACACAAAGATGCACTTGTAGCCCTTCTGCTGGGCCACGATCGCAAGGCCGACGCCGGTGTTACCCGAGGTCGGCTCGACGATCGTGCCGCCGGGCTTGAGCTCCCCGCTCTGTTCGGCCGCCTCGATCATGCGCAGTGCGATGCGGTCCTTCACCGACCCGCCGGGGTTGAAGTACTCGACCTTGGCCAGGACCGTGGCCTGAAGGCCCGCGGTCACGTTGTTGAGCCTCACCAGCGGGGTGTTGCCGACGAGACTGATCATCGAGTCGTGGAATTGCACCGTTGTCTCCGGGCTGCCATGTAGTGCGACGAATGGGTGTGTCGTAAGCGTAAGACTCCTGGTCGCCCGTTCACCTCCGATCACGATTGGCCGACCGCCCTTACGGGGCAATGAGTGGATGTACGGCGGTATGGCTACGAGGAGGTGGCTGCAGGGCATGTCGAGGGCGAGGGTGGCGCGGCGGATCGCCGCGGGCGCCGCGTACGGCGGCGGAGGCATCGGGCTGCTCGGCGCGGCGACCGTGGGGGTGGTCCTCGCCGAGGTGCAGCTGGCGAAGCGTTCGGTGGGCAACAACGGGGCGCATGCGGCGCCGCCACGGGCCGATGGGTTGTACGGCGGGGCGCTCGCGGAGCGGCAGGACGGCGCCGAGCCCTTGCGGTTCGCGATGTTCGGCGACTCGACGGCCGCGGGGCAGGGGGTGCACCGGGCCCGGCACACCCCGGGGGCGCTGCTCGCCTCGGGGCTCGCGGCGGTGGCGGAGCGTCCGGTGGAGCTGCGGAACGTGGCGCAGCCGGGGGCCCAGTCGGACGACCTGGACCGCCAGGTGTCCCTGATCCTCTCCGACCCCTCGGGCTGGATCCCGGACGTCTGCGTCATCATGATCGGCGCGAACGACGTGACGCACCGGATGCCGGCGACACGGTCGGTCCGCTACCTGGCGGCGGCGGTGCGGCGGCTGCGGACGGTCGGCGCGGAGGTGGTCGTCGGCACCTGCCCGGACCTCGGCACCGTGGAGAACGTCTACCAGCCCCTGCGCTGGATGGCCCGCCGGGTCTCGCGGCAGCTGGCGGCGGCGCAGACGATCGGCGTGGTGGAGCAGGCCGGCCGTACGGTCTCGCTCGGCGACCTCCTGGGCCCCGAGTTCGCGGCGAACCCGCGGGAGCTGTTCGGCCCCGACAACTACCACCCCTCCGCGGAGGGGTACGCGACGGCGGCCATGGCGGTCCTGCCGACCCTCTGCGCGGCGCTTGGCCTGTGGCCGGAGGAGGAGCGCCCCGACGTGTCCCGCCGGGAGGGCTTCCTGCCGGTGGCCCGCGCGGCGGCGCAGGCCGCGTCGGAGGGCGGCACGGAGGTCGCTGCCGCGATGCCTACGGGGCCACGCGGCCCCTGGGCCCTCCTGAAGCGCAGGCGGCGCCGCCGGATCCACACCCCGGATCCGTCTCCGCTGCCGAACTGACGCTGTTCACAATCTGCGGGCCCACTGTGGCTGATCGCGCAGTTCCCCGCGCCCCTGAAGGGGCGCGACCGCCTGCGCCCCCTTCAGGGGCGCGGGGAACTGCGCGCCAAGCCCCCACCGGCCCGCAGCCAGGAAACCGCCCCCCTCCGCCCAAGGCCCACGGCCTGAGCGGGCGCTTAGAAAAATGCGTTCCGCGTCACAGTCCCCGCCCGATGACCGACAGCGATACGTGCAGGTAACTTCCCAGAGAGCCCTGCCCCCTCGTCACAGGAGTGCCCTGATGCCCGAAGCCGTGATCGTCTCTGCCGCCCGCACCCCGATCGGTCGCGCCTTCAAGGGCTCGCTGAAGGATCTGCGCCCGGACGACCTGACCGCCACCATCATCGAGGCCGCCCTCGCCAAGGTCCCCGAGCTCGACCCGAAGCTGATCGACGACCTGATGCTCGGCTGTGGCCTGCCCGGCGGCGAGCAGGGGCACAACCTCGGCCGCATCGTCGCCGTACAGATGGGGATGGACCACCTCCCCGGCTGCACCATCACCCGCTACTGCTCGTCCTCCCTGCAGACGAGCCGCATGGCCCTGCACGCCATCAAGGCGGGCGAGGGCGACGTCTTCATCTCCGCGGGCGTCGAGATGGTCTCCCGCAGCATCAAGGGCTCCAGCGACGGCCTTCCCGACACCCACAACCCCCTCTTCGCCGACGCCGAGGCCCGCACCGAGGCCGTGTCCAAGTCGGAGGGCTCCTCCTGGCACGACCCGCGCGAGGACGGGCTGATCCCGGACGCGTACATCGCCATGGGGCAGACCGCCGAGAACCTGGCCCGCGCCAAGGGCGTCACCCGTCAGGACATGGACGAGTTCGGGGTCCGTTCGCAGAACCTCGCCGAGGAAGCCATCAAGAACGGCTTCTGGGAGCGCGAGATCACCCCCGTCACCACCCCTGACGGCACCGTCGTCAGCAAGGACGACGGCCCCCGCGCCGGCGTCACCGTCGAGGGCGTCTCGGGCCTCAAGCCCGTCTTCCGCCCCGACGGCCTCGTCACGGCCGGCAACTGCTGCCCGCTCAACGACGGCGCCGCCGCCCTGGTGATCATGAGCGACACCAAGGCCCGCGAGCTCGGCCTGACCCCGCTCGCCCGCATCGTCTCCACCGGCGTCACCGGCCTCTCCCCCGAGATCATGGGCCTCGGCCCGGTCGAGGCCAGCAAGCAGGCGCTTCTGCGCGCCGGGCTCACCGTCGACGACATCGACCTCTTCGAGATCAACGAGGCCTTCGCCGCCCAGGTGATCCCCTCCTACCGCGACCTGAACATCCCGCTCGACAAGCTGAACGTCAACGGCGGCGCCATCGCCGTCGGCCACCCCTTCGGCATGACCGGCGCCCGCATCACCGGCACGCTCATCAACTCCCTCCAGTTCCACGACAAGCAGTTCGGCCTGGAGACGATGTGCGTCGGCGGCGGCCAGGGCATGGCGATGGTCATCGAGCGCCTCAGCTGACCCTCTGGACCCCTGCGGATCCCCAGCGCCTCCATTGATTCGTGACTCAATCTCCCCCAGGATGTGACCTATCTCCTGGGGGAGATGCATATGCCCAGGTCAGAGCACATCTGTGGATAAACACCGGGCCAAAAGACCTGTCCAATTCGTGACGTAATGCACTGACAGGTGGATCGTGCAGGCTTCAAGCTGATGTAGGAAGTCGGGGGTCGACTTGAAACCGGGAGTACGTCAGTGAGCGCCATGCCTCTTGCCCTGCTGCTCTCCACGGCTGCCGCCACGGCCGTGGGCGCCGCCGCCCTGCACGCCGTGCACGGTCTGCGGAAGCAGATAACGGCCCTGCGCACCGAGCTGGCCCAGAGCCAAGCCGCGACGGGGCGCCCCATCGTGCCCGCGGCACGCACCACTCCGGACACCGACGAGATACGCGCGGCCGTGGCCGAAGCGCTCGCCGAGGAGCGGGAGCGCGAGCTCGCCGAGGCGCGGGCCTTCTGGGCCGCCCAGGAAGCCCGCGACGCGTCGGACGCGCCGTCCCTGCTCAGCGGTCTGCCGGGGCTCTCCGACATGGCCGACGAGCTGTTCCTGCCGCGCCAGGCGGATCTCGCGGGCATCGAGGCGGACAGCCTCGAGCCGGTGATCGAGCCCTACGCCGAGCAGAGCGACGAGTTCGCGGGCGACTCCCCCGAGCTGGCCGCGGCCCGCCGCAGGCACCCCTCGCACCCGGACTTCGTACCGGTCCAGACTCCCCACACGGACGGCCACGGCGACCACGAGCGCACGGTCGCCTGTCTGGAGGAGCTGGCCGGCGCCCGCACGGCGCTCGCCGACGTCCGACCGGGCCCGCTGGGCACCCTGGACGTCTATGTCTTCGCGGACGGCACGACGCTCTGTATGACGCCGGGCCACCGCGAGACCGCGGAGCAACTCGCCGACGCCCTGCGCGACGGCCACACCCCGGTCCTGCTCGGCGGCTCCGGAGTCTCCGGCGCCTACGCCCTCACGTTCGAGTGCGGCACCGAGAACGTCTACATCCTGGCCGACCGCGTCATCGCCTCGGTCTGACCGTCCCCCTGGTCTGAGGGTCCCCACCCCTCAGACCCCGCGCCGGGCGGCCTCAGACCGACGCGCGCTTCTGCGCCTTCTCCACCAGCGTCAGCGCTTCCGCCAACTGGCGCTCGTCCTCCAGTACGAGGGCCAGGTCCCGCCCCGCGACCGTGATCTGGTCGGCCGCCGCGAACATCCCGGCGTCCGGCATCTCCCGCGGCTCCTCGTCGGGCACCTCGATCCGCTGCGCCCACGCCGCCAATTCCCTGGCCAGAGCGAGCGCTTCGGCCGCCGCCCCCCGCTGCAGGCGACTCTGCGGGGCGGCCCGCAACCGATCGGCGAAATGGTCCACTGCGGCCGTCAAAGGCGTCGTATCAAGCACCCGGCGACCCTATGCGCCGAGACGGGACTGTTGCCAACGCCCCAACGCTCAGGCACGGTGGCGTGAAGGACGGAACACATCGCGACGCGTCCGGAGGCGCCGATGTCCCAAGTCTTCTCCGAGGAGACCCACCGCAATCTGCTCGCCCGCATCCCCCACTGCACCGGTCGTGAAGTCTCCGACTGGCTTCGCGCCGTGGACGAAGGCCCTTCTCTCTTCCGCTTCGAGGAGAAGGTCAGCTGGCTCCGCGCCGAACACAACCTCGCGTACGGCCATGCCAAGGCAATCATTCACGAGTACGACTTGCGGAGGGCCGCACGCAAGTTCCTCTGACCCCCTGTCCCCTCACACACACGGCGAAGGGCCCCGCGGAACATCTGTTCCGCGGGGCCCTTCGGCTGTCAGCTCTTGACCGACGTGCGTCAGTCGTTGCCCTGAAGGATGGCGATCAGGCGCAGGAACTCCAGGTAGATCCAGACCAGCGTCATCGTCAGACCGAACGCCGCGAGCCAGGCCTCTTCCTTCGGAGCGCCGTACGCGATGCCGTCCTCGACCTGCTTGAAGTCCAGGGCCAGGAAGCACGCGCCGAGCAGGATGCCGACGATGCCGAAGACGATGCCGAGGCCGCCGCTGCGGAAGCCGAGGCCGTCGCCGCCGCCGAAGACCGCGAACAGCAGGTTCACCGCGGTCAGCAGCAGGAAGCCCATCGCCGCGGCCATCACGAAGCCGTAGAAGCGACGGTTGACCCGGATCCAGCCCGCCTTGTAGGCGATGAGGACACCGATGAAGACCGCCATCGTGCCGAGCACGGCCTGCATGGCCGCGCCGCTCGCGATGCGGTTGTCGACGACGCTGGAGACGACGCCGAGGAAGACGCCTTCGAGCGCGGCGTACGTCAGGATCAGCGGGGGCGACGCCTTGCGCTTGAAGGCCTGGACGAGGCCGAGCACCATCGCGATGAGGCCCGCGCCGATCGCGATGCCGTAGGACTTGCTGATGTTCGCGTCGTCCACCGGCAGCAGCGCCCAGGCGAGCGCGGCGGTCACCACGAGGGTGCCGAGCGTCGTGGCCGTACGCATGACGACGTCGTCCATCGTCATGCGGCCCGCAGTGGTCACGGGCGCCTGCGGCGCGCCGTACTGCAGGTCCTGCTGGGCGTACGGGTTGGCCGCGTACGGGTTGGTGGGGGCCTGCTGGCCCGCGCCCGCGTACGGATTGCCCTGCGCGTACTGGGTCTGCGTACCGCCCGCGGGTCCCCCGGCCTGCGGCTGCTGGCCGAAGCCCGCGTAGCCGTTGTCGCGGCTGAACCCCCGTCGCGAGAAGACCGGGTTGCTGCTCCTCATCTCACTCCTCCATGGGCCACCGGGCGTGGCTTTTGCTCAAGAGTAATGCGTAGGCAAAAGGAAGACCCTAGTGCTTGGGGAGGATCTTTCCCTCCTTGTGACCAAGAACGACAGAGGAAGGGCCCTGTGTTCCCGCCGCGGCCGGGGTCCGGCGGCTGCGCCGGACGAGTGGCACCAGGGAGATCGCCACCGCACCGAGCACGGCGGCGACGGCGAACGTGGTGAATCCGAGGGACGCGTTTCCGCCGGAGACGACGGCGCCTCCCAGCCACGGCCCGACGACCGCGCCGGTCCGCCCGACGCCGGTGATCCACCCGAGCCCCGTGGCGCGCTGCGCCGGCGTGTAGACCGAGGGAGCAGACGCGTAAACCATGACCTGCGCCGAGAAGAGCCAGATGCCGGTGACGAAGACGATCACGTACGCGACACCGAGCGGCAACTCCGCCTTGAGCAGGAAGGCGCCGCAGGCGGTGAGCAGGAACCAGATCGCGGAGATCCGCATGGCGCCGAACCTGTCGGCGGCACGGCCTGCCACCAGCATGCCGATGATGCCGCCCGCGTTGATCACCATGAGGAAGGTGACGGAGGAGGAGAGCGAGTAGCCGGAGGCGCGCATCAGCTCGGGGAGCCAGGTGGAGACGCCGTAGACGAGGAGCAGTCCGGCGAAGGAGGCGATCCACAGGAGCGGGGTCGCGAGGCGCTGTCCCGGGGTGAAGAGGGATGCCACGGCGGAGAAGCGGCCCTTGGCGCCGGCCTCGGGGGCTTCGGCGAGGGTCGGCGACGGCAGCAGGTAGCGGGCGGCGACCGCCTCGGCCTCGCCGGTGCGGCCCTTGGCGAGGAGCACGCCGGGCGACTCGGGCAGCCACTTCAGTACGAGGGGGATGGCGACGACGGCGGGGATGACGCCCGCCCAGAAGACGACGCGCCAGCCGTGGTCGGGCCCGAGCGCGAGGCCGAGGCCCGTGGCCGCCATGCCGCCCGCGTGGTACGAGGTCATCATCAGGCCGGTGGCGAGCGCGGCCCTGCGCTTCGGCGCGAACTCGGCGACGATCGCGAGGCTGATCGGCATCAGACCGCCGAGCCCGAGCCCGGCGATGAAGCGTCCGGCGCCGAAGACGGCGGCGCTCGGCGCGAGCGCGCAGACCGCGGAGCCGAGCGAGAACAGCGCGACGCTGCCCGTGACCATCGGCTTGCGGCCGATCCAGTCGGTGAGCGTGCCGCAGCCGAGGGCGCCGATCAGCATGCCGAAGGTGGTCCAGGAGCCGATGGTGCCCGCGGTCGACGTGGTGAAGCCGAAGCCCTTGTCGTCGATGAGGTGCGGCATCACGGCGCCGTAGATGTTGACGTCCATGCCGTCGAAGAAGACGACGAGCCAGCACAGGGCTATGACGGGGGCGACGGATCTAAAGGTGCGCTCGGGGGCGGCGCTCTGGGGAGCGGTCACGGGGCTCTCACTTCTTTGTGGGACCTGGTGGGGACGGGGGTTTTCCAGGGGGTACGGCGGTGCGGGCTCAGTCGAGGGGGAAGCCCGTGTAGCCCTCCGCGAGGTCGGCCTCGGCCGAGCGCGCGGTGGTGATGCGGTCCAGCTGGGCGAGCTGGATGCGGTCGTCGAAGGGGGTGGCTTCGGGGCCGCGGTGGAGCATGGTCGTCATCGCGTACGAGAAGCGCTCGGCCTGCCAGACGCGGCGCAGGCAGGTCTCCGAGTACGCATCGAGGCGGGCGTCGGAGCCGGTCTCGCGGAGGTCGACGAGCGCGCGGGCGAAGGTGACGACGTCGCCGACGGCGAGGTTGAGGCCCTTGGCGCCGGTGGGCGGGACGATGTGCGCGGCGTCCCCGGCGAGGAAGACCCGGCCGTGCCGCATGGGCTCGTGGACGTAGCTGCGCATGGGCGTCACGGACTTGGCGGTGACGGGTCCGCGCTTCAGCGTCCAGGAGGGGTCGTCGGTCTCCAGGCGGCGGTCGAGCTCGTCCCAGATCTCCTCGTCGCCCCAGTCGGCGGCGTCCGTGTCCGCCGGAACCTGGAGGTACGCGCGCGTGACGGTCGGCGACCTCATGGAGAGCAGCGCAAAGCCGCGGTCGTGGCGGGCGTAGACCAACTCGTCGTGCGAGGGCGGCACATCGGCGAGGATGCCGAGCCAGCCGAAGGGGTACGTCCGCTCGAAGACCTGCGAAACATCGGCGGGCACGGCCTTGCGGGCCACGCCCCAGGAGCCGTCGCAGCCCACTACGTAGTCGCACTCCAGGAGGTCCTCGCGGCCCTGATGCCGGAAGCGGACGCGCGGATTCTCGCTCTCGGCGCCCTCGACGGCGAGCGCTTCCGCCTCGAAGAGCAGCGGTCCTCCGGCCGCGAGCTGGAGGGCTATGAGGTCCTTGCAGACCTCGGTCTGCGCGTACACCATCACGGACCGGCCGCCGGTCAGGGCGGGGAAGTCGACGCGGTGCCTGCGGCGGTCGAAGCGCAGCTCGATGCCGTCGTGCGGGATGCCTTCGCGGTCCATACGGGCAGCCACGCCGGCCTCTCGAAGGACATCCACGCTGCCCTGCTCCAGGATTCCGGCGCGCTGGCGCTGCTCCACGTAGGCGCGGTCCCGGGTCTCCAGGACGACGGAATCGATGCCGGCGTTGTGCAGCAGGCGGGCGAGGAGCAGTCCCGCGGGTCCGGCCCCGATGATTCCGACGGTGGTGCGCATCGATCGTTCCCTTCGCTTCCGAACCAGCCCGCTCGACTCGACTTGTTCGCCTGGTGAACTTTCGTTCATAATGTGCTGACGGGAGTCTCCGACCGGACCCAGCGGCTGTCAACGGTTGCGGGGCACCCATTTCGACGGCTTTCCACGGCCACGAGGAGCGGCGCCATGCCCGAAGAGTCCGTACGCCCCCTGGAGCGCGGCCTCGCGGTGCTGCGCGCCCTCGCGGCCGCGGACAGGGCCAGAGCGGGCGATCTGGTCCGCGCCACGGGCCTGGCCCGCTCGACCGTGGACCGGGTGGTGGCGACCCTGGCCCGGCTCGGATACGTACGCGAGAGCGGCCAGGAGCTGCAGCTCACCCCGCGCCTCATGGAGCTCGGCAACGCCTATCTGGCGGCCAGCGGCCTTACCGGCGAGGTGGCGGCGCGCACCGCACGGCTCGCGGACGAGCTGGACGAGTCGGTGTCCCTTGCCGTGCCGGACGGCGACGGCGTCCGCTTCGTCACGCAGGCCGCGCGCCGTCGCGCGATGTCCGTGGCCTTCCGCATCGGAGATCTGCTGCCCGCCGAACGGTGCGCTCCGGGCGCCCTGTTCGCCGCCGAGTGGGACGAGACGGGCTGGGCCGCGTGGCACGCGCGCGTGGCCGCCGATCCGGACGGCCATGCCTTCCCCGCGCTCCCGCCAGGGCCCGCGCCCCGCGTCCCCGGCCTCGCGGACCGCGTGACGCACTCGCGCGCCGCGGGGTGGGCCGTGGACGACCAGCTGATCGAACCGGGCCTGATCGCGACGGCGGTCCCGGTGCGCGACGCCGCGGGCCGCGTGCGGTACGCCCTGTCCGCGGTGAGCCACACCAGCAGACACACGGCGCAGGGCCTCGCGGAACTGGTCCTTCCGAGGCTGCGCGAGGAGGCGGCACACCTGGAAGCACTGCCGGCCGCCCCATCGCCGTACGAGGAAGGCGAGTTGACGCCCGATCAGACTCAGACTCAGACTCTCGAAACCGCCGACGCCAAGGCCGAGCTGGGCCCCGGCTTCCTCCAGTCGCTCGCCCGCGGCCTCGCCGTCCTGCGCGCGCTCGGCCGGGCCCGCGGCGACGGACTGCCGCTCACCGCGATCGCTGAGGCCTCCGGACTGCCGCGGGCCACGGCACGCCGCTGTCTGCACACCCTGGAACTCGAGGGGTATGCGGCGCACGACGGTCGCCTCTTCCGTCCGCTCCCCCGCATCCTGGAGCTCGGCTACGCCCGGCTCTCCCGCCTGGGCTTCGCCGAGATCGCCGAGCCGCATCTGCGCGAACTGACCGGCCGCGTCCACCAGTCGGCGTCGGTGACGGTGCTCGACGGCACGGAGATCCTGTACGTGGCGCGGGCGGCGACGGTCCGCGTGATGAGCGTCTACATCACGCTCGGCACGCGCTTCCCCGCCCACCCCACCGCAATGGGCCGCGTCCTGCTCGCGGGGCTCCCCGAGCGGGACCGCGCCCGTCTGCTGGCGGCCGAGCCGCCGAAGGCCCTCACCCGGCGCACGGTCACGGACCCGGCGGAGCTGCGGCGCATCCTCGACCGGGCCGCCGCCGACGGCTACGCCACCGCGGACGAGGAATTGGAGGAGGGCCTGCGCTCGGTCGCCGTACCGCTCAAGGGCGCGGACGGCCGCGTGGTCGCCGCCCTGAACGTGGCCCAGCACGCGGGCACCGCCCCGCTGAGCGAGACGGTCGATGCCCTGCTGCCGGCCCTGCGCGAGACCGCGGCGGCGATCGAGACCGACCTGCACACCGCGGCCCGCTTCAACTCCGTACGCATGCCCTGAGCGCTCCCGCACGGGGGCGGTGAAAGTGCCCCGAGCCGGGGTCGAACCGCCGATCAGCCGGTCGGCAACGGTACGGAATCGATGAGCGCCGCCCCCTGCACAACGCTGGATACCGAACGGTAATGTCGCGTCGCCGCCGGGAGGACAGAACCGGCGGGTGAGCGCGAAGGAGCCCTCATGGCGACGGACATGCACCCTGCGCATGCGGGCGGGGCGGCCGACGAGGCGGACCTCGACCGGTGGCAGCGCGCGTGGAGTCACCGCGAGGAACTGCTGCGGGTTGCCCGCCGCAGATCCATGAGCGCCGAGGACGCCGAGGACGCCGTGCACGAGGCGATGCTGCGCGCCGCCGAGCGTCCGCAGCTCGACGACGAGCGGCTCGGCGCCTGGCTGACGACGGTGACCATACGGCTGTGTGTCGACCGGTACCGGCAGGTCAGCCGCGAGGCCGAGGTGCGCAGCAGCCCCAAGCTGGTCGCGCCGGGCCAGGTGCCCGTCGACGACGCGGTGTGCGACCGGGCGGAGGCGCGGTGGCTGGCCGCGCGGAGCGGGGAGCTGCCCGCGCGGCAGGCGGAGGCGATCTGGCTCAAGTCCGAGGACCTGGACGTCGGTCAGGTCGCCAAGAAGATGGGCCTGAGCTACCGGACGGCCGAGTCGCTGCTCGCCAGGGCCCGGCGCACACTGCGCACGGCGCTTGCCGCGACCCTTGGGCTCGCCCTGTGGCTGTGCGGGCGCGGGCCGCGTCCGGGCGGGAGCGTGCAGGTGGTGGGCGTGGCCGCGACGGCGGCGACCCTCGCCGTGGCGGGGTTCGTCCTGCCGGGCGTCCTCGACGGGGACCGGCCAGGACCGGCGCGGCCCGCCCCTTCCGTCTCCTCCGTGTCCTCCGTGTCCTCCGTGTCCGACGGGGCCGATGACGCGCGGACTCCGGAGCGCGGGGCGGCGCCCTCGGACAGCTCCCGCCGGGCCCCGTCGACGACCACCCCCGGCACGGCGCAGGACGACGGCTCGCTGCCCGTGCTGCCTTCCCTGCCCGAGGTGCCGCTCCCGGCCCTGGAAACACTGCCCGCGGTGCCCTCCCCCGACGTCCCCGAGGTATCGGTCGAGCCGCCGGAGGTGTCCGTACCCACGGCCCCGAAGCTGCCCGCCGACGGCGTCACACAGGTCCCGTAGAAAAAACTTCGGTTTCTCCGCGACGGACGGGGCGCCCTTCCCCGTAGAGCAGATGAGAGAGCTGCTCACGGCGAAGGGTGAACCGGATGGGTGTCGAGATCTGCGTGGAAGGGCTGACCAAGTCCTTCGGCGACCAGGTCATCTGGCAGAACGTCTCGCTGACACTGCCCGCCGGAGAGGTCTCGGTCATGCTGGGCCCCTCGGGCACCGGCAAGTCGGTCTTCCTCAAGAGCCTCGTCGGACTGCTCAAGCCGGAGCGCGGGTCGATCCGGATCGCGGGCACGGACATCACCAAGCTCCGCGAGCACGACCTGTACGAGGTGCGGAAGCTGTTCGGCGTGCTGTTCCAGGACGGCGCCCTGTTCGGGTCGATGAACCTCTACGACAACATCGCCTTCCCGCTGCGCGAGCACACCCGTAAGCAGGAGAGCGCGATCAGGAAGATCGTGCTCGAAAAGATGGACATGGTCGGCCTGATCGGCGCCGAGGACAAGCTGCCCGGCGAAATATCCGGCGGGATGCGCAAACGGGCCGGTCTGGCACGGGCCCTGGTGCTCGATCCGGAGATCATTCTCTTCGACGAGCCCGACTCGGGCCTCGATCCGGTCCGGGTGGCCTACCTCAACCAGCTGATCGTCGACCTCAACGCGCAGATCGACGCGACCTTCCTGATCGTCACGCACGACATCGCGTCGGCCCGCCAGGTCCCCGACAACATCGGGCTGCTCTTCCGCCGTGAACTGGTGATGTTCGGCCCCCGCAAGCAGCTCCTGACCAGCAACGAGCCAGTCGTACGGCAGTTCCTGAACGGCCGGATGCAGGGGCCGATCGGCATGGCCGAGGAGAAGGACGCCGCCACGATGGCGCGCGAGGCGGTGCACTTCGGCAACGGCGGCGCCGCCGACAGCGTGGGCGTCGCCGAGATGACCCCGCGGCTCCTTCCGGGGCCCGGAATCGACCGCCCGCCCCGCTGGCAGGCGATCGCCGAGCACGAAGAGGCGCGAGAGGCTCAAGAGGTGAGCGGCGCATGAGTCTGTCGCCCAAGGGAGCGCTGCGGCACTCGGGCAGTCTCTTCGCGATGGGCCTTGACGTGCTGCGGACGCTGCCGCGACGCCCGTTCCAGGTACGGGAGTTCATCCAGCAGGCCTGGTTCATCGCGAGCGTCACGATCCTGCCCACCGCGCTCGTCTCCATCCCGTTCGGTGCGGTGATCGCGCTGCAGATCGGCAGCCTGACCCGGCAGCTGGGCGCGCAGTCGTTCTCGGGCGCCGCCTCGGTGCTCGCGGTGCTCAGGGAGGCCTCGCCGATCGTCACCGCGCTGCTCATCGCGGGGGCCGGCGGCACCGCCATCTGCGCGGATCTCGGGGCGCGCAAGATCCGCGAGGAGATCGACGCGATGCAGGTCCTCGGCATCGACCCGATCCACCGCCTCGTCGTGCCCAGGGTCCTCGCGTCGATGGTCGTCGCGGTGCTGCTCAACGGCCTGGTCTCGGTCGTCGGGGTGGCCGGCGGCTACTTCTTCAACGTGGTCCTGCAGAACGGCACTCCGGGCGCCTATCTGGCCTCGTTCACCACCCTCGCCCAGCTGTCCGACCTCTGGGCGGCGGAGCTCAAGGCCCTGGTCTTCGGCGCCATCGCCGCGATCGTCGCCTCGTACAAGGGGCTCACCGCCAAGGGCGGTCCCAAGGGCGTCGGTGACGCGGTGAACCAGGCCGTGGTCATCACCTTCATGTTGCTGTTCGTGACGAACTTCGTGATGACCGCCGTGTACTTCCAAATCGTCCCGCAGAGAGGGTAGTTGATGCGACTTCTCGACCGCCCGCTCCGCTCGCTCGAAGAGCTGGGCAGCCAACTGGCCTTCTACGGCCGCTCCCTGGCCTGGACCGGCCGCACCCTGCGCCGCTACAAGAAGGAGATCCTGCGCCTGCTCGCCGAGGTGAGCTTCGGCCGTGGCGCCCTCGCCGTCATCGGCGGCACGGTCGGCGTGATCGCCTTCCTGTCCTTCTTCACCGGCACCGAGGTCGGCCTTCAGGGCTACGCCGCCCTCAACCAGCTGGGCACGTCCAACTTCGTGGCGTTCCTGTCGGCGTACTTCAACACGCGGGAGATCGCGCCCCTGGTGGCGGGCCTCGCCCTGTCCGCGACGGTCGGGGCCGGGTTCACCGCGCAGCTGGGCGCGATGCGGATCAGCGAGGAGACGGACGCGCTGGAAGTGATGGGCGTGCCCTCGCTGCCGTTCCTGGTGACAACGCGGATGATCGCCGGGTTCGTCGCGGTGATCCCGTTGTACGTGATCGGCCTGCTGTCCTCGTACTTCGCCGCGCGCACCATCACCACCGGCTACTACGGGCAGTCCGCGGGCACCTACGACCACTACTTCCAGCAGTACCTGCCACCGGTGGACGTGCTCTGGTCCTTCGGCAAGGTGATCGTCTTCGCCGTCGTGATCATCCTGGTGCACTGCTACTACGGCTACTACGCGAGCGGCGGTCCGGCCGGCGTCGGCGTCGCGGTCGGCCGCGCCGTGCGCACCTCCATCGTCGCCGTCAACGTCCTGGACTTCTTCCTCAGCCTCGCGATCTGGGGCGCCGTCACGACCGTACGAATAGCGGGGTAGGGCAGATGAGGATTCCGGTCTCTCTCGCTTCGCGCGGCGCCAGACTGCGGCTGTACGGCGTCGTGTTCATCACGGTCATCGCGCTGCTGCTCGCCCTCTCCGTCGCCGTGTACCAGCAGGTGTTCACCTCCGTCGTACGGATCACGCTGCAGGCCGACACCCTGGGCAACCAGCTGGAGCCGCGGGCCGACGTCAAGCTGCGCGGCCTCCTGGTCGGCGAGGTCCGCGAGGTGCGGGCCGACGGGGAGAAGGCGACCCTCGGGATCGCCCTCAAGCCGGAGCACACCGCCAAGATCCCGTCCGACGTCCACGCGCGGCTGCTGCCCAAGACACTGTTCGGCGAGAAGTACGTCGAGCTGGTGGAGCCCCGCAGGCCGTCGGACCGGCACATCCGCGCCGGTGACGTCATCACGCAGGACCGCACCACGGTGGGCATCGAGGTGCAGCAGCTGATGAACGATCTGCTGCCGCTCCTGCGCACCGTGCGGCCCGCCGATCTCAACGCGACGCTCTCCGCGTTCGCCACCGCGCTCGACGGGCGCGGCGACCGGATCGGCGCCAACCTCACCCGCGTCGAGCGCTATCTGCGCCGCCTCAACCCGCATCTGCCGTCCCTGAAGGAGGACATCACGCGCTTCGCCGACGTCGCCGAGGTGTACGCCGACGCGGCGCCCGACCTGCTGAAGATCCTGCGGAACTCCGTCACCACCAGCCGCACCCTCGTGGAGAAGCAGGGCCAGCTGGCCGCCGCCCTCACCGCGACCGCCACCGCGGCCGACACCGGCGAGGAGTTCTTCGACGACAACGGCGAGCGCCTGATCACCCTCGGCCGGGTCTCCCGCCCGACGCTTGCGCTGTTCGCCCGCTATGCGCCCCAGTACCCCTGCCTGCTCGAGGGCCTGGTGCGGCAGGACAAGGCGTCCGAAGAGACCTATCGAGGCGGAAAGATGCGTATCACCCTCGAATTCGTCCACCCGCAGCCCGCCTACGAGCCCGGCGAGGAACCGCGGTACGCGGACCGGTCGGGCCCCAACTGCCGCGGTCTGCCCCATCCCCGGGTGCCCGCGGGGGACGACCAGCTCAACGACGGTACGAAGCCCAACAAGGTCGGTGGTCCTTCCGACTCGGCCACGATGTCCTCGACCGCGGCCGAACAGCGGGCCGTCGGCTCCCTCGTGGCCCCGGTCCTCGGGATGCCGGCGGACCAGGTGCCCCCGGTCGCGACGCTCCTCTTCGGCCCGATGGCACGCGGAACGGCGGTGAGCGTCGCATGAAGACGGCACGAGCCACGGACACCGCGGCGCCTTTGGTGAAGTTCCTGCTGTTCGCGCTGGTGACGGTGGTGGCGACGGCGCTGCTCGCGGCCACCATCGTCAATATCTCCTTCACCCCGGAGCACACCTACCGCGCGGTGTTCAGCGATGTCACGAGCCTGGAGGAGGGCGACGACATCAGGGTCGCCGGGGTGCGGGTCGGCGAGGTCGACCGCATCCGGATCAAGGACCGGACCCGGGCCGAGGTCACCTTCACCGTCACCGAGGACCGCCCGCTGTTCACCAGCACCGGCGCCGTCATCCGCTACCGGAGCCTGGTCGGGCAGCGCTACATCGCGCTGACCGAGGGCGCGGGCGGCAGCACGCCGCTGCGGCCCGGCGGCCTGATCCCGCTGTCCCGGACCCAGCCCGCGCTCGATCTGAACGCGCTGCTCGCCGGGTTCAAGCCGCTGTTCGCCGCGCTGAGCCCCAAGGACGTGAACCAGCTCGCCACCGAGATCATCAAGACGCTGCAGGGCGAGGGCGGCACGGTCAACAGCCTCCTGGCCCACACGGCGTCGCTCACCACCACGCTTGCCGGCCGCGACAAGCTCATCGGCTCCGTGATCGACAACCTCAACGAGGTGCTCACGACCCTGGACAAGCGCGGCGGCCGCTTCTCCTCGCTGCTCAAGCAGTTGCAGCGGCTCGTCTCCGGACTGTCCGCGGACCGCAAGCCGATCGGAAAGTCACTGGTGAACATCGGGCACCTGACCGAGGCCACCTCGGGCCTGATCGGGGAGGCACGGCCTCCGCTGAAGGACGACATCAAGGAGCTCGGCGAGCTCACCGGAACGCTGAACGACAACGAGAAAACCGTGGAGGGCGTGCTGAAGCGGCTGCCGAACAAGCTCAACAAGCTGACCGGGACCGCGTCCTACGGCTCCTGGTTCAACTTCTACCTCTGTGACTTCGACGGCCGGATCGTGCTGCCGAAGACCAAGGAGGTGCTCACTCCCGAGCTGCATGTGGCACGGGCGAGGTGTGGCGGATGAGGCTGCGTGTGCGGATGAGGCTGCGTGTGCCGCGCATACCGCGGCTCTTCCCGCGGAGGCGTGGGCGGATGACGCCCTTCCGTGAGCGGAACCCGGTGACGATCGGTGTCGTGGGTCTCACCACCCTCGGCCTCCTGACCGCCGCCGCGTTCAACGCCGACAGTCTGCCGCTGATCGGCAACGGCGAGACGTACAGCGCGGCCTTCTCGGAGGCGGGCGGGCTCAAGCCGGGCGACGAGGTACGGATCGCCGGGGTGAAGGTCGGCAAGATCGACGAGGTCGACCTCGACGGCGACCATGTGAAGGTCACCTTCAAGGTCAAGGGCGAGCCGAAGTTCGGCACCAGGACCGGCGCGTCCATCCGGATCAAGACGATCCTGGGCTCGAAGTACCTGGCCCTGGAGCCCAAGGGGCCAGGGCAGTTGAAGCCTGGCGCCGAGATCCCGGTGTCCCGGACGACACCCGCGTACGACGTCGTGACCGCGTTCAGCGATCTGACCACCACCACGGAGAAGGTCGACACCGAACAGCTCGCCAAGGCCATGGACACCATCTCCACCACCTTCGAGGACTCTCCCGCCGAGGTGAAGGCGTCCATCAAGGGCCTGTCGAGGATCTCCCGCACGGTCGCGTCGCGCGACAAGGAGCTGCGCGAACTCCTCACCCACGCCAACGGCGTCACCAAGGTGCTCGCCGACCGCTCCGACGAGTTCTCCACCCTGGTCAGGGACGCCGACAAACTGCTGACCGAGATCGCCAAGCGCCGCAAGGCCATCCACACCCTGCTCAAGAGCTCGGCCACGCTCGGCATCGAACTCTCGGGCCTGGTGGCGGACAACCGCAAGGACATCGGCCCGGCACTCAAGGGCCTGAACAAAGTGGTGTCGATGCTGGAGCGCAACTACTCCAGCCTCGATCGCAGCGTCCAGCTGCTCGCGCCCTATGTGCGGCTCTTCACCAACACCCTCGGCAACGGCCGCTGGTTCGACAGCTACATCCAGAACCTGGTCGCCACTCCGGTGGTCCCGCGGACGGGAGACAAGCGATGAGCAAGCACGCACGACTCCTGCGGCGGACGGCCCTGGCGACCGCCCTGGCCGTGGTGGCCGCCCTCGCCGTGGTGCTGTGGCCGCGCGACGAACCGGTGCGCGTCACCGCGTACTTCCCGCGCACCGTCGGCATCTATCCGGGCTCGGACGTCCGGGTGCTCGGCGTCCGCATCGGCGAGGTCAAGGAGATCACCCCGGAGGGCGAGCGGGTGCGGGTGACCTTCGAGTACGACAGTGAGCGCAAGGTGCCCGCCGAAGCGCGGGCCGCGATCATCAACTCCTCGGTGGTCAGCGACCGTTACCTCCAGCTCCTCCCGGTGTACCGGAAGGGCCCTGCGATGCGGGACGGCGCCGTCATTCCGCAGAGCCGCACCGCCGTACCGGTCGAGCTCGACCGCGTCTTCGACAGTCTGCACACCACGTCGGAGGCGCTCGGCCCGCGCGGCGCCAACAAGAAGGGCTCACTGTCCCGGCTGCTCGGGGTCAGTGCGGACAACCTCGAAGGGCAGGGCGGGAACCTGCATCAGACCGTGGAGGATCTCTCCACGGCCGTCACCACCCTCTCCGACGGCCGGGGCGACCTGTTCGGCACCGTACGGAACCTTCAGGTGTTCACGGCCATGCTCGCCAAGGACGACAAGAGCGTGCGGTCGTTCAACACCAGCCTCGCCAAGGTGGCAGGACAGCTCGCCGGAGAGCGCAAGGACCTGGCGGCCGCGCTGAAGCACCTGGGCACCGCGCTCGGCGATGTGCAGCGGTTCGTCAAGAAGAACAAGAAGTCGCTGACCTCCGATGTGAAGGGGCTCAGCAAGGTCACCAAGGTGCTCGTCACCCAGAAGAAGGCGCTCGCCGAGATCCTGGAGACCACGCCGACCGGCCTGTCGAATCTGCAGAACGCCTACAACCCGGGCTCGGGCACCCTCGACACCCGCAACAACGCCGAACAGGCACAGGACCCGGCCGCGCTGCTCTGCTCGCTGCTCGGCACCACCGGCGAGAAGCAGGCCGCGGAGTGCAAGGACCTGCGGAAACTCTTCGACTCACTGCCCAAGTTGTCGCAGCCACAAGGGGTTTCGGGCGCGAATGGCGCCAAGCCGAGCGACAAGACCCTCGGCGGAATCCTGGAGGCCGCGGCATGAGCGCGAGCACGCTGCGCAAGGGCGGGGCGGCCGCCTGGGCCGCGATCGGTTCACTGCTCCTGGCCGGCTGTGAGTTCAACGGTCTGTACGACGTCGAACTGCCCGGCGGCGCCGCCAAGGACGCGGGCGCCTACCAGGTCACGGTCGAGTTCCGGGACGTACTCGACCTGGTGCCGCAGTCGGCCGTGAAGGTCAACAACGTCACCGTGGGCTCGGTCGAGAAGGTGGAGCTCGACGGCTGGCACGCCAAGGTACGGCTGCGGGTCGCCGGTTCGGTGAAGCTGCCCGGCAACGCGCATGCCGGTCTGCGGCAGACCAGCATGCTCGGCGAGAAATACGTGGCCCTGTCCGCCCCACCGGACAGCGCCCCCGTCGGCAGGCTCAAGGACGGTGCGCGGATTCCGCTGTCCCGCAGCGGCCGCAACCCGGAGATCGAAGAGGTGCTCTCCGCGCTGTCGGCGCTGCTCAACGGCGGCGGCGTGGCCCAGCTCAAGACAATCACCACGGAGCTCAACAAGGCCCTGTCCGGCCGCGAGAACCGGGTCAAGTCGCTGCTGAAGGAGCTGAACAAGTTCGTCGGCGGTCTCGACGGCCAGCGCAAGGAGATCGTGCGTGCACTCAAGGGCGTCGACCGCCTCGCCAAGCGCCTCAAGAAGGAGAAGAAGACGATCGGCAGAGCCGTCGACACCGTGCCGCCCGCCCTCAAGGTGCTCGCCGACCAGCGACGCGATCTGACGAGAATGCTCACGTCGCTGTCGAAGCTCGGCAAGGCGGGCGCCAAGGTGGTCAACGCCTCACGCTCCGACGTGGTCGCCAATCTGAAGCACCTGCGGCCGATCCTGGAGCAGTTGAACAAGGCGGGCGACGATCTGCCGAACTCCCTTGAGCTCCTGACGACTTATCCCTTCCCGCGCGGCACCACCGACGCCATCAAGGGCGACTACGTCAACCTCAAGATCACCGCCGATCTCGATCTGGACAGCATCTACGGCAATCTCGCCGACGACCCCGAGAAGCCGGACGGCCCGTCCGGGCCCGAGCTGCCCGATGTGCCGAAACCGCCGAAGCTGCCGGACGTGCCCGGCGTTCCGGATCTCCCCGGTGTTCCGGACACCCCAAAGGCCCCCGAGCTGCCGGACACGCCCGACGATCCGAGTGGCGACACCGAGCAGCTGTGCCCGCCGGTGTGCACCGGCCAGTACGCCGCGTACGGGAACGGGGACACCGAGGGCTCCGCGCCCGGGATCAACCTCGCTCTGGCCGAGCTCCTGCTGAGGGGGGTCTACTAGTGATCACACGTACGGTCAAGATCCAGCTGCTCGCGTTCGCCGCCGTCACCGCCGTGGGCGTGAGTTACGTCGGCGTGCAGTACACCGGCATCCCCGACGCCCTGCTCGACCGCGGGTACACCGTGCGCGCCGAGTTCGCCGAGTCCGGGGGCATCTTCCAGGGGGCCGAGGTCACCTATCGCGGGGTGCCCGTGGGCCGGGTCGGGCAGCTCGAACTCGCCGACGCCGGAGGGGTGTCGGTGGCGCTCGACATCGAGGACGGGGCGCGGATCCCGGCGGACACGCTTGCCGTGGTGGCGCACCGTTCGGCGGTCGGTGAGCAGTACGTCGATCTGCAGCCGCGCACCGGCTCCGGGCCGCTGCTCGAGGAGGGCAGCACGATCGCCCGCGGCGACACCCGGGTACCCCTGGCCAGCACGGAGCTCGTCCTCAGCGTGGACCGCCTGGTCAAGTCCGTCGGCAAGGAGGATCTGCGAGTCACGGTCGACGAACTGGGCAAGGCCTTCAAGGGGACGGGACCGCACCTGAGCCGCCTGGTGGACTCGGGCAATGAGCTGGTCGAGTCGGCCTCCGCATCGCTCCCCGAGACGATCAGGCTCATCGAGGACTCGCGCAAGGTCCTCAGGACCCAGTCGGAGCAGGGCTCGTCGATCAAGTCGTTCTCCGAGGACCTGGCGGACCTCACCGCGGAACTCAAGTCCAGTGACGGGGACATCCGCAGGCTGATCGGGTCGGGCGCGCCCGCCGCGCACGAGGTGGACTCGCTGCTCAAGGCGAACCGGACCCAACTGCCGGTGCTCCTCGGGAATCTGATCAGCGGCGGCCAGATCACGGTGGCCCGACTGCCCGGGGTGGAACAGGCCCTGGTCACCTTCCCCCTGACCGTCGCGGGCAGCTACACGGTGGTGCCGGGCGACGGCACCACGCACTTCGGCCTGGTCGCGGGCAAGGACGAACCGGCGCCCTGCCGCCAGGGGTACGACACCCGGCGGCGCGACCCCGCTGACACCGGCGACCGACCGGCCAACACCGGCGCACGCTGCACGGCGCCACGCGGCGGCGACACCTCGGTGCGCGGCGCGCAGAACGCCCCCGGCGCCCCGGCCCGCTCCGGCGGGGCGGACCGGGCGGCGCACGTCACCCCGTACGACCCGGACACCGGCACCGCCGTCGGACCGGACGGAACGCCCGTCGAGATCGGCTCGACGGGCGGCGAACAGAACGCGTTCGGAAAGGACTCGTGGCAATGGCTGCTCGTAGGACCGATGGCATGAGCGGCGGCCTGACCGCCCGCTCGGCGGGAGGCCTGATATCCCGCCCCGTACGGGCGCTGCGCCGCCTCGGCGCCAGGCTCGCGGACCCCGCCCGCAACGGCCGCGTCATGGCCGCGGGACTCGCCGTGGCCACCGCGGGGACGTCGGCGCTCGCCCTGTGGCTGGGCCTCCAGGTGTACGAGCAGCGCGCGACGGAGCAGCGGCACCAGGACATCCTGGCCGCGGCCAGGCAGTCGGCCCTGAACTTCACCTCGCTCGACTACCGGCATTACGGGCGGGACAGCGAGAACGTGCTCAAGGGCGCGACCGGTGACTTCAAGAAGCAGTTCACGGCGCAGACCGCGCAGCTGACGAAGCTGGTCGCCAAGAACAAGTCGGTCTCCAAGGGGCAGGTCCTCGAAGCGGGCATCACCCGGGCCGACGAGGACTCCGCCCGTGTCCTGGTGGTCGCCGACAGCAAGGTGACCAACACCGCCGCCCCCGACGGCCAGGCCCGCACCTACCGGCTGCAGCTGGACCTGGAACTCAAGAACGGCCGCTGGCTGACGTCCGGAGTCGAGTTCGTCGGCTGACCGCACCCCCGTATAAGGAGAGACACCGTGGCGAACACCACCAGCACCCGAGGCCGCGGCACCGGACCCGGCTCACCGGGCCGGCGCTCCCTGACCGCGGCCGCCCGCGCCGCAGCGAAGCGGGCCGACGGCAGCCGCTCCGGGGCGCAGGACACGCTCGACGGCGTACCCGAGGATCTGGTCAACGACCTGACGGGGCTGCCGCCCGTCGAGAAGGTGGTCGGGAAGGTCCTGACGCCGGCCCCAGAGGCCACCTCGAACCAACCGGCGCCAGAGGTCTCGGACCCAGAGGCCCCGCCCCGCGGGCGCCGGCGCGCACGGCTGAGCGCCGTCCTCGCCCTTCTGACCACGGCGGGCCTCGTCGCGGTCGCGGTGCTCGGGTGGCAGTACCGGGAGGGCCGCCAGGTCGAGGCGGCGCGGGCGCAGGCCCTCGCGGCCGCGCAGAAGGCGGCGCCCCTCGTCCTGTCGTACGACTACCGGCATCTGGACCGGGATTTCGCCGCGGCGCGCGACCGGCTCACGGGCTCCTTCCGCGACGAGTACGGCCGGACGACCAAGGCGGTGGTCGCGCCGACCGCGAAGAAGTACAAGGGGGTGGTGAAGGCCTCCGTGGTCACGCCGCCCGACGGCGGTGCCCCGGCGGCCTCGGTGGCGTCGGCGTCGGCGGACAGCGCCGTTGTGGTGCTCTTCGTGAACCAGGTCACCAAGAGCACTCAGGTCTCCGGCTCGCGGGTGGATCTGAACCGGGTCCGGATGACCCTCACGCGTATGACGGACGGCTGGAAGGTGAGTGCCGTCGACGCGCTGTGACCGGCCAACGCTGGTGCTTGACCGTTGAACTGATTTTCCGTCAGACTTGCCCAGGCGTCCCGCAAGGGGACGGTGGAGGTGCCCGGAGCCGGACTCGAACCGGCACGCCCCCGAGGGGCAGCGAGGTTTAAGCTCGCCGTGTCTGCATTCCACCATCCGGGCTGGCCGTGGGCTCCGCATCAAGTGATTCGACCCTATCGGGAGGCGTCCCCCGAACAGCGGAACAACAGCCCGATGTTGTCTTATTTTATTGACGTCTGAGGGTGCATCAGTCACCGGTACGGGCCATCGGTACATGCCGCAGGCTATTCCGCGAGTTCCCGGCGTCCCGTACGGAATGACGGAATTTAGCCGCAGCCGGACCGCACCCGGCTCGTCCCCGGACCGCTTACGGGTGCCGCCCGTCTCAGGGGCAGGTGTCATCCCCAGGTATGACAAGGGCGTCCCGGGTCCGACTGGAGAGGGCCCCTGGAACCGGAACAGCGGCTGACTACACGGCGCGGATCGGCAAGCACGATGGAGTACGTCCCCACTCGTCGTCCCGACAGGAGCACCGTCCCGTGACCACCACCCCCTTCGCCGCCCGCGCCACCGCCGTGGCAGCGCGCGCCACGGATCTCTCCAAGGTGTACGGACAGGGCGAGACGCAGGTGGTCGCCCTGGACCATGTCTCCGTCGACTTCCGGCAGGGCGAGTTCACCGCGATCATGGGCCCCTCGGGCTCCGGCAAGTCGACGCTCATGCACTGCGTCGCGGGGCTCGACAGCTTCAGCGGCGGCTCCGTGCGGATCGGCGAGACCGAGCTGTCCACCCTCAAGGACAAGCAGCTCACCAAGCTTCGCAGGGACAAGATCGGCTTCATCTTCCAGGCCTTCAACCTGCTGCCGACGCTGACCGCCCTGGAGAACATCACGCTGCCGATGGACATCGCGGGCCGCAAGCCGGACAAGGCGTGGCTGGAGCAGGTCATCTCCATGGTCGGCCTGGCCGAGCGGCTCTCCCACCGGCCCACCGAGCTCTCCGGCGGCCAGCAGCAGCGCGTCGCGGTGGCCCGTGCGCTGGCCTCTCAGCCGGACATCATCTTCGGTGACGAGCCCACCGGAAACCTGGACTCCCGCTCGGGTGCCGAGGTCCTCGGCTTCCTTCGCAACTCCGTGCGCGAGCTGGGGCAGACCGTCGTGATGGTCACCCATGACCCGGTGGCCGCCGCCTACGCGGATCGCGTGATCTTCCTCGCCGATGGGCGGGTCGTCGACGAGATGCTCTCGCCGACCGCCGAGGGCGTGCTTGACCGGATGAAGTCCTTCGACGCGAAGGGCCGTACCAGCTAGGTGCTCCGTGCCTCGTCCGCCTGCGGGCGCGTCGTGGCTTGTCGCGCAGTTCCCCGCGCCCCTTCGGGGCGCCCTCTCTCCAGGACTCTCACCCATGTTCCGTACCGCCCTGCGCAACGTGCTCGCGCACAAGGCCAGGCTGTTGATGACCGTGCTCGCCGTCATGCTCGGCGTCGCCTTCGTCTCCGGCACCCTCGTCTTCACCGATACCTTCGGCAACGCCTACAAGAACAAGTCGGCGAAGAGCTTCGACCACGTCTCGGTCGCCATCCAGCAGAACGGCGGCTCCGACGACGAGACCAAGCAGCAGCCCCGGCTCACCGACTCGCTGCTCGCCAAGACCAAGGAGCTGCCCGGCGCCGAATCGGCGATCGGCGGGGTCTCCGGGTTCACCGCGCTCGCCGACAAGGACGGCAAGCTGGTCGGCGGCGAGTGGGGCACCACCGGCGCCAACTACTACCCGGCCAAGGACGGCAAGGACCCGCGCTACGACTTCACCGAGGGCGCCGCGCCCAAGTCCGCGGGCGATGTCGCCCTGGACTCGCGCACCGCCGAGCGCACCGGCTACAAGGTCGGCGACACGGTCCGCTACTCCACCGAGGGTCCGGTGCGGGAGGCGAAGGTCAGCGGCGTCTTCGACACCGACGACGGCAGTGTCGTCGCGGGCGGCAGCCTGATGGTCTTCGACAACGCGACCGCGCTGAAGGCGCTGAACAAGACCGAGTACGACGAGATCGACGTGAAGGCGGCCGCCGGCACCTCCGAGACCGCGCTCAAGAGCTCGGTCGAGAAGATCCTGCCCAAGGACACGGACGCGGTCACCGGCACCGAGCTCTCCGACAACCAGGACGAGATGATCGAGCAGCAGACCAGCTCGATGAGCCAGGTCCTGCTGATCTTCGCCGGTATCGCGCTGTTCGTCGGCATCTTCATCATCGCCAACACCTTCACCATGCTGGTCGCCCAGCGCACCAAGGAGCTGGCCCTGATGCGCGCGGTCGGTGCCTCGCGCCGCCAGGTCACCCGCTCCGTGCTCATCGAGGCGTTCCTGGTCGGCCTTGTCGCCGCCGTGGCCGGCTTCGGGCTCGGCATCGGCGTCTCCACGGGGCTTGAGGCCCTGATGAACTCGGGCGGCGCATCGCTGCCCCAGGGCCCGCTGGTCATCTCCCCGACGACGGTCGTCGTGGCGCTCGTGATCGGCGTGGTCGTGACCATGCTGGCCGCCTGGCTGCCGGGCCGCCGCGCCGCGCGGATCCCGCCGGTCGCCGCGATGAACAGCGTGCACGCGACGCCGACCACGCGTGGTCTTGTCGTACGCAACACGATCGGCTCGCTGATCGTCGCGCTCGGCACGGTCATGCTCTTCATGGACGACAACTACGTGATGGCCGGCGGCGCCGGTGTCATCCTCGTCGGCGTCATCGTCCTCACCCCGCTGCTCTCGCGCCCAGTCATCGCCGCGTCGGCCCCGCTCCTGAAGCCGTTCGGCGTCTCCGGCAAGCTGTCGCGCCTCAACTCGGTGCGCAACCCGCGCCGTACGGCGTCCACGGCGTCGGCCCTGATGATCGGCCTGACCCTCATCACGGCGATGACGGTCGTCGCGACCTCCATGAGCAGCGCCATCAACAAGATGGCGGTCGACTCCCTGAAGGCCGACTACAGCGTCTCCATGGCGAACTTCCAGCCGCTGACCCCCGAGGTCCGCGAGAAGCTCGACAAGCTCCCCGACGTCGAGGCGAGCAGCCCGCTGCGCGCCGCGTACGGCGAGGCCGACGGCAGCTACACCTCCATCTCCGGCGTCGACCCGAAGACCATCGGCAAGCTGGTCGGCCTGGACTTCACCAGCGGTTCGATGGACGCCTTCAAGGGCGAGTCCACGCTCGTGGACTCGGACACCGCCAAGGACAAGGGCATCAAGGCGGGCGACACCATCCCGGTGAAGTTCGACGAGGACAGCAAGACGGTCCGGCTGAAGGTGGCCGGCGTCTACGAGGCGAACGAGATGCTCAGCGGCCTGTTCGCGCCGACGTCCGTCGTCGACCCGCACCTCGACAAGATCGTCGACAAGCAGGTGCTCCTGAAGATGAAGGGCGGCGCGTCCGACAGCGCCGAGGACTCCATCGTCAAGGCCCTTGGCGACAACCCGGCCATCACCATCCAGGACAAGCAGGCGATCAGCAACGCCATCGGCGGCGCCATCAACATGGTCCTGAACATGCTGTACGGCCTGCTCGCCATGGCGATCCTGATCGCGGTGCTCGGCGTCATCAACACCCTGGCCATGTCGGTCTTCGAGCGGAAGCACGAGATCGGCATGCTGCGGGCCATCGGCCTCGACCGCGCGAAGGTCAAGCAGATGGTGCGCCTGGAGTCGGTCGTGATCTCCTTGTTCGGCGCGATCCTCGGCATCGGCCTCGGCCTCTTCATGGGCTGGGCGGCGGGCGGCAGCATCGCCGAGACGGTGACGACGTACTCCATGGAGATCCCGTTCGGCCGCATCGCGATCTTCCTGGTGATCGCCGCGGTGGTCGGCGTCCTCGCGGCGGTCTGGCCGGCCCGCAGCGCGGCACGACTGAACCCGCTGCAGGCGATCAAGAGCGAGTAGCACCGGCGGTAGTACGCGCGAAGGGGCCCGGACGACTTGTCGTCCGGGCCCCGCCCCGTAAGGGGCGCGGGGAACTGCGCGACCAGCCACAACGGCCCCGCAGACGAAAAGCGCCTACCGCCAGTCGCGGGCCCGCAGAGGCATCCCGGAGGTGCCAACCTCCGGGGTCTTCACCGCCAGCACCTGATTGACGCCGATCCGATTCCGCTCAAAGGCAAGGGCGGAGGCGGCCATGTAGAGCCGCCAAATCCGCGCACGCCCCGGCGAGGTCAACCGCTGCCCCTCCTTCCAATGAGCCTCAAGATTGGCGACCCACCGCCGCAGGGTGAGGGCATAGTGCTCGCGGATGGCCTCAACATCGCGCACCTCGAACCCGGCCCGCTCAAGAAGCCCGACGGTGGTTCCCAGGGGCGCCAACTCACCGTCAGGGAAGACGTACGCGTCAATGAACTCGTCCACCGAGTACGCCGACTCGTCGGCCTGCGGGCGCCGCGCGATCTGGTGGTTGAGCAGCCGTCCGCCCGATTTGAGGAGGGCGTGCAGATCGCGTGCGTACTCCAAGTAGCGCTCGGAGCCGACGTGTTCGGCCATACCGATGGAGGAGATGGCGTCGTACGGGCCGTCGCGCACATCGCGGTAGTCCTGGACGCGGATCTCGACCTTGTCGGTCAGGCCCTCCTCCGCGATGCGCTTCCTTGCGTACGCGGCCTGCTCCTGGGAGAGCGTGACGCCGACGACGGTGGCGCCGTGCTCGCGGGCCGCGTGGATCGCCATCGAGCCCCAGCCGCAGCCGACGTCGAGCAGCCGCATCCCGGGCTTGAGGGCGAGCTTGCGGGCGATGAGCTCCAGCTTGTCGCGCTGGGCGTCCTCCAGGGTGGAGGCTTCCTCTTCATCGGCCCCCCAGTATGCGCACGAGTAGACCATCGAGGGGCCGAGCACCAGCTCGTAGAAGTCGTTGCCCACGTCGTAGTGGTGGCTGATGGCCTGGCGGTCGCTGCCCTTGGTGTGCAGATGGAGCCGGCCGCGCCTGCGCATCTCCTCCTGCGGCGGGGACGGCGGCAGGAACGGCGCGGCCAGGGCGATCAGCGAGCGGGCGGCGGCGCGGAACTCGGGGTCGCGCAGGGACTCCCTGAGGCTCTTGGCGTCGTCGGCGCGCTCCCAGATGAACTCGGCGAGCGCGTCGAGCGCGGCGTACAGATCTCCTTCGACGTCCAGGTCCCCGGCCACCCAGGCGCGGGCCAGACCCAGTTCGCCCGGCTTCCACATCAGGTGGCGCAGGGCCCTGCGGCTGCGCACGACGAGGGCGGGCGCACCCGGCGGGCCCGCTTCCGAACCATCCCAGGCACGAATACGTACGGGGAGCGGGGCTCCCAGCAACTGTTCGGCAAGCTTCTTCAGCCGCGGTGCGGCGCTTGGCATGGTGCACACCTCCGTGATTCGGGATATCCCGGATAGGTTCAACACCACGTAAACACCAACGGAGCGCTCGCGCAGTCCCGTTGCGGCGTTACGGATCGGCAAAATACATGTAACCGCCACACATGACGGCCATGCATGAGGTCGCGGAAAAGACGGTCACGGAAATGCCGAAGGGGCCGCCCGCACCACGGATGGCGGGCGACCCCTTCGGGGTTGATCAATGACCGCAGGTCAGGAGGCCTTGGCCTTCTCCTCGGCCTTGGCGACCGGAGCCTCCGCGGCAGCGGCGGGCTTCGGCGCGGGCTTGGCGGCCTCGTAGAACTCCTCGCGCGGCGTCTCCATGGCGCCGAGCGAGACGACCTCGCGCTTGAGGAAGACCGCGAGAGTCCAGTCGGCGAGGACGCGGATCTTGCGGTTGAAGGTCGGCATGGCCATGCCGTGGTAGCCACGGTGCATGTACCAGGCGAGACGGCCCTTGAGCTTGATCTTCACCTTGCCCATGACGATCATCGCGACGCCCTTGTGCAGGCCGAGACCGGCGACCGCACCCTTGTTGGCGTGGCTGTACTCCTTCTGCGGGAAGCCCCGCATGCCGGAGATCACGTTGTCGCCGAGGACCTTCGCCTGACGCAGCGCGTGCTGGGCGTTCGGCGGGCACCAGGCGTTCTCGTTGCCGGCCTTGCGGCCCACGAGGTCCGGCACCTGGGCGTTGTCGCCCGCGGTCCAGATGTAGTCCGTGCCCTTGACCTGGAGGGTCGGCTCGGCGTCCACGTGGCCGCGCGGGCCAAGGGGCAGGCCGAAGCGGGCGAGCGCCGGGTTCGGCTTCACACCGGCGGTCCACACGATGGTGTTGGAGTCGACCTCGAGGCCGTTCTTGAGCACCACGTGGCCGTCGACGCAGGAGTCCATGGAGGTGGAGAGGTAGACCTCGACCCCACGGCCCTCCAGGTGCTCCTTGCCGTACTGACCCAGCTTCGGGCCGACCTCGGGAAGGATCTTGTCGGCGGCGTCGACCAGGATGAAGCGCATGTCCTCGCGCTTCACGCTGGTGTAGTACTTGGCCGCGTCGCGTGCCATGTCCTCGACCTCACCGATGGTCTCCGCGCCCGCGAAGCCACCGCCGACGAAGACGAAGGTCAGCGCCTTGCGGCGGACCTCCTCGTCCGTCGTGGAGTCAGCCTTGTCGAGCTGCTCGAGGACGTGGTTGCGCAGGCCGATGGCCTCCTCGATGCCCTTCATGCCGATGCCCTGCTCGGCGAGGCCGGGGATCGGGAAGGTGCGGGAGACCGCGCCCATCGCGATGACCAGGTAGTCGAAAGGCAGCTCGTACGCCTCGCCCACGAGGGGGGCGATCGTGGCGACCTTGCGGTCCTGGTCGATGGTGGTGACCCGGCCGGTCAGAACTTCCGCCTTGGGCAGCACGCGTCGCAGCGGGACGACGACGTGCCGAGGCGAAATGCTGCCGGCTGCGGCTTCGGGGAGGAAGGGCTGGTAGGTCATGTACGACCGGGGGTCGACGACCGTGACGGTCGCCTCTCCGTAGCGCATCTTCTTGAGGATGCGCCGAGCTGCGTACAGGCCTACGTACCCACCGCCTACTACGAGGATCCTGGGACGCTCCGTGGTGCTCATGCCATCGAGTATCCACCTGCCCGACAGGGGTCGCTCGTGCGCCCCTTCACAAGCATGGGTGCACCCTCTGCTACACTTCGCCGCCCACGTGACGCAGGCCATAGCCCCCCAGGGGAACCACGCCTCCACTCGAGACGTTCTGCACCCCTTGTGAGCTGCCACTCTGGCCCATTCCGCACAGTGGACCAGGCGGCCGCTTCACACTCCGGACACGCTCCCGAACCTTCACTGTCACGGGTCAAGAGGTCCTCGACGGGCACATTCAAGGGCTCAGAACCCAAGAACCTTGCCCAACCGAGGCCAATTCCTTGTGAAGAACTTCACGAAGTTTCCCGACAGGACGTCGCCGAGGGGCCCTCCGGGCCCCTCACCAGGCGCTCAGACGCCGCCGGAACCGCTCACGCGAGGGACCATCCGATCCCGTCGAGGATGTCGTGCTCACTGACGACGACCTCCCTGGCCCCCGTCCGGTCCATGATCGCCAACAGCACGAGAGCGCCCGAAACGATCACGTCGACGCGGCCCGGGTGCATCACCGGGATCGCGGCGCGCTCGTCGTGCGTCGACCCGGCGAGCCGCCCGACGATCTCGGCGACCTGCTCGTACGAGACACGGGAGTGGTGGATCGCCGCGGAGTCGTACGCGTCGAGGCCGAGCGCGATGGCCGCCACGGTGGTGACGGACCCCGCGAGGCCGACCAGGGTGCGGGCCTCGCGGATCGGGACCGTCTGCTCCGCGAGGTCGAGCGCGGCCTCGATGTCGGCGCGGACGGCGTCGAGCTCGGCGGGCGCCGGCGGGTCGCTGCGGATGTGCCGTTCCGTCAGGCGTACGCAGCCGATGTCGACGGAGCGGGCGGCGCGGGCGTGGTCCTCGCCGACCACGAACTCCGTGGAGCCGCCGCCGATGTCGACGACGAGGTAGGGCTTGGCTAGGTGGTCGGTGCCGGTCAGCTCCTTGGTCGCCCCCGTGAAGGAGAACTCGGCCTCCTGGTCGCCGCTGATGACCTCCGGCTCGACGCCGAGGATGTCCAGGACTCCGCGTACGAAGTCGTCGCGGTTCTCGGCGTCGCGGGATGCGGAGGTCGCGACGAAG
The DNA here is from genome assembly GCF_040640795.1 of Streptomyces sp. NPDC021622. Taxonomy (NCBI): domain Bacteria; kingdom Bacillati; phylum Actinomycetota; class Actinomycetes; order Kitasatosporales; family Streptomycetaceae; genus Streptomyces; species Streptomyces sp. NPDC021622. Next base: position 239,381 of record NZ_JBFACK010000008.1, on the reverse strand, counting down.
CGGAGGCGCTCCGCTCCGTGGCGCTTGATCACCTCGGCGTACTCGTGGCAGGCCGCGAAGGTGCGGTCCAGTGCCTCGGGGGCGAGGCGGCCCGTCTTGTCCACGCCCTGGCCCAGGCGGACGATGGTCATCCGCCGGTCCAGGTCGACCAGTTCGCCGGTCGCGGGGTCGGCGTCTGCGACGAGCAGACGGATGGAGTTGGTACCGCAGTCAATCGCGGCGACGCGGGTCATGCGCGCTCTCCTGTCACGGGATGGGGGCTCAGCCCCCGAAGAAGGGCGGGTGGGTGGGGAGCAAGCCCGCCGCGAAGCGGCGGCGGGGTCAGCCCTGTTCCTCGGTCGTCGAAACGCACGCGCCCTTGCGCCACCACTCCGGGAGCATCGCGATGGCCTCGTCGCCCAGGGGGTTCACTCCGGGGCCCGCGGCCAGGGAGTGGCCGACCAGGACGTGCAGGCACTTCACGCGGTCCGGCATGCCGCCCGCGCTCGGGAAGCCCTCCAGGACCTCGATGGCGTCACGGCGCGCGATGTAGTCCTCGTGCGCCGCGCGGTACGCGGCGGCCAGCTCGGGGTCCGTCTTGAGGCGTTCCGACATCTCCTTCATGACGCCGTTCGCTTCCAGCGTGCCGATCGCGGACGCGGCGCGCGGGCACGTCAGGTAGTACGTCGTCGGGAACGGCGTCCCGTCCGGCAGGCGCGGCGCCGTCTCGACGACGTCCGGCTGCCCGCACGGGCAGCGGTGTGCGATGGCCCGCAGGCCGCGCGGCGGGCGGCCGAGCTGCTGCTTGAAGGCCTCGACGTCGGCGTCGGTGGGCTCGGTGCGCGGGGTGGTCGGCGGGGGCGTTTCCATGCCTGTCTTTCGTGTCCTTGGGTCAGTCGTCGGGGCGGTCGGCCTTGTCGACGCCGTCCCATACGTTCGAGTACCAGGGGCGCGTGGCCGCCCCCTGGTCGGCGCGGCGGTTCTCCGTCGCCGCGGGGTCGATCACCGTGAACCCGGTCTCGCCCGGCATCACGTAGTGCAGCCGGTCCCGGATGCGCTGCTCCGCGTACGCGTCGTCACGCCAGCGCGCCTTCTCGTCCTTCAGCTTCTCGACGTTCTCGCGGCGCTCGGCCTGCTCCCGGCGCTGATCGGCGATCTCGGCGCGCTGGGAGACGTACTGCCTTATCGGGTACGCGAGCGCGACGATGAGGGAGCAGAGCACAAGAGCGAGGAGGGCCGCCCGGCCGGTGAGCCGGGAGCGGCGGGCCTGGCGCTTGGTCTGGGAGCGGTAGACGCGCTCCGCGGTCTGCTCGCCGAGCAGCCGCAGCCTGGTCGCGGTGGAGAACCGGTCCCGGTCCTTCACGGCCATGTCCCCGCCTCCCGTTCACACGCGCGTACGTCCCCGCACACGGTACGGGACCGAGTACGGGGACGTACGTATCTACAGCGTGACTACGGCTCAGCCCTTGAAGCGGGGGAACGCCGAACGGCCGGCGTAGACCGCCGCGTCGTCCAGGATCTCCTCGATGCGCAGGAGCTGGTTGTACTTGGCGACGCGCTCGGAGCGGGCCGGGGCGCCGGTCTTGATCTGGCCGCAGTTGGTGGCGACGGCCAGGTCGGCGATGGTGACGTCCTCGGTCTCGCCGGAGCGGTGGGACATCATGCACTTGAAGCCGTTGCGCTGGGCCATCTCGACGGCGTCGAGCGTCTCGGTCAGCGAGCCGATCTGGTTGACCTTGACCAGCAGGGCGTTCGCGGACTTCTCCTCGATGCCGCGGGCCAGGCGCTCCGGGTTGGTGACGAACAGGTCGTCGCCCACGAGCTGGACCTTCTCGCCGAGCTTCTCGGTGATGACGTTCCAGCCGGCCCAGTCGTCCTCGAACAGCGGGTCCTCGATGGAGACCAGCGGGTACGCGGCGACGAGCTCCTCGTAGTACTCGGTCATCTCGGCGGCCGAGCGGGACTTGCCCTCGAACTCGTACTTGCCGTCCTTGTAGAACTCGGACGCGGCGACGTCGAGGGCGAGCGCGATCTGCTCGCCGGGGGTGTAACCGGCCTCCTTGATGGCCTCGAGGATGAGGTCGAGGGCGGCGCGGTTGGAGTCCAGGTTCGGGGCGAAGCCGCCCTCGTCGCCGAGGCCGGTGGCCAGGCCCTTGCTCTTCAGGACCTTCTTGAGGGTGTGGTAGACCTCGGTGCCCCAGCGCAGGGCCTCGGAGAAGGACTCGGCGCCGATCGGCGCGATCATGAACTCCTGGATGTCGACGTTCGAGTCGGCGTGCGACCCGCCGTTCAGGATGTTCATCATCGGGACGGGCAGCAGGTGCGCGTTCGGGCCACCGAGGTAGCGGAACAGCGGCAGGTCGCTGGCCTCGGATGCGGCGTGCGCGACGGCGAGGGAGACGCCGAGGATGGCGTTGGCGCCGAGCGAGCCCTTGTTGTCGGTGGCGTCCAGGTCGAACATGGCCTGGTCGATCAGGCGCTGCTCGGTGGCGTCGTACCCGACGAGCTCCGGGCCGATCTGCTCGATGACGGCGAGGACGGCCTTCTCCACGCCCTTGCCCTGGTAACGGTTGGGGTCACCGTCACGGAGTTCGATGGCCTCGAAAGCACCGGTGGACGCACCGGACGGAACGGCGGCACGACCCGTGCTGCCGTCGTCGAGGCCGACCTCGACCTCGACCGTGGGGTTGCCTCGGGAGTCCAGGATTTCCCGGGCTACGACGACGTCGATGGACGGCACGAGCATCTCCTTCTGGGATGTGACGCGGGTACGCGGGGCGTTGGCCTCGCGGACACGAGCCTAACCGGCTCCCGGACAAGAGCCAGCCGAGCGACCGCCCTGTGGACAAACCGAGAGCAAAAAGTTTCCGAACAAAACAAAGCCCCGCCCCGGTGCGTACGGGGGATACGCGCACCGGGGCAGGGAGCCCGTGGGGACGGGGGTCCCCCCCTCAGCAGCCGGGGGGGTAGCGCCCGAAGGGGCGCGGGGCTGTGACATGTGCGGCTCCGCCGCGTGGGCGCGACAAGCCACGACGCACCCGCAGTCATAAGGACCAGCGAGGCGCCCCCGCCAGAATTAGCTGAGGTGCAGCTGCTGACCCGGGTAGATCATGTCGGCGTTGTCGATGATGTCGCCGTTGAGCTTGTACACCTTGTGCCAGCCGCCCTTGACGTCCTTCTCCTCGGCGATCTTGGAGAGGGTGTCACCCTTCTTGACCTTGTACTCGCCGTCGCCCTTCTTGACCTTCTTGCCGGTCGGGGTCTCGACGGTCTTCTTGGACTCGGCCTTCGGGGCGGCCGGGGCGGCCTGCTTCGGGGCGGCCTCCTGCTTCGGCGCCTCGGTCTGGGCGCTCGGCTGGCTCTGCGGCTGCTCGGCCGGCTGCTGCTGCGGCGCGCTCTCCTCGGCGCCGCCACCGCTGTACGCGGCGCCCGAGAGGCCCACGCCACAGCTCGGCCAGGCACCCTTGCCCTGACCCGCGAGAACCTTCTCGCCGATCTCTATCTGCTGGGCCTTGGAGGCCTGGTCGGCGGTGGCCGCGTACTTCGTGCCGCCGTATGCGGCCCAGGTGGAGGCCGAGAACTGCAGGCCGCCGTAGTAGCCGTTGCCGGTGTTGATGGACCAGTTGCCGCCGGCCTCGCACTGGGCGACGGAGTCCCACTCGGAACCGGTGGCGGCGGAGGCCGAGCCGGCGGCCATCAGCGGGGCAGCGACCGCGACACCGGTGACGCCGGCGAGCGTGGCGACGCGGGTGGCCTTGGACGGACGACGGTGCTTGCCCTTGCTGGAAAACAGCATGAGTGATCCCCTCACCGACGCCTACGAGGTGAGCTGTCGGGTTCGGGCCGATGAAGTTGCCCGGCCGCGCTTCTCGAGCGCGACTTAACCCCTAGCCGGTCCCAACTCCGCTCGGCAGCTTCTTCGTTCTGCTGCTGTGCGGCCGGGCCCGGCGGAAACCTTGGGTCCCCCGCTCCTGCCTACGGCGCTTGACGCGACGACTGTTCCCGAACGGCCGTTGGCAGGACTAGGCGTACCGACCGGCGGGGCCCGCTGTGGCGAGCGGTCACGACCGTAGTCATGCGATCCGCCGAATTTCAAAGACGATCAGGGCTTCTGAGACCCATCTCTCACTTACGCCAAACCAGACATTCAGCGCGAAGCGACTGCCCGACTCTTCGTCAACTTCCCTTACTTTTCGCCCAAATCGAGGCTCTGACCGGGGAGGATGAGGTCGGGGTCGGTTCCGAGGGACTTCTTGTTCTCGGCGTAGAGCGCGCTCCATCCGCCCTGCACGCCGAGGTCGTCGGCGATGGTCCAGAGGTTGTCTCCGGAGCGGACCGTGTACGTCCCGTCGGCGCCGTCCTTCGCGCGGTCGTCGCCGCGCGACGCGTGCCGCCCCGAGCCGTCGCGGTCGCCGTTCTTGGCCTGCCCGTCGTCCGCGCTGTCGCCGCGGTGCCGGCCGGAGCCTTCGCCCGCGCCGGTGGAGGGGGTGGAGTTCGGGGAGTTCGGGGCGGGCGAAGTGGAATCGTTCTGCCCGGACTTGTCCGAATCACTACCGGAGTCGCCCGACTCGTCGTGATTCTTGTCTCGGGATTCGTCGCCGGAGTCGGCCTTTTCGGAGGGCTTCTCGGACGGCTTCCCCGAAGGCTCTTCGGTCGGCTTCTCCGAGGGCTTTTCGGTCGGCTCCTCGGAGGGCTCCTCAGACGGCTTCTCCGAGGGTTCGGCCGAGTCGCCCGAGTCACCCGACTCGCCCGCGTCGCCGGACCCGCTCGTGTCGGTCGGCTCGTCCGAGGGCACGGAGGTGATCGGAGCGCCCGGGTCGACGTCGGCGGGGGCGTCATCCTTGCTGAGTCCGGCGATCACTCCGCAGCTGGGCCAGGCGCCGGGACCCTGGTCGGCCAGGACCGTCTCGGCGACGGCTATCTGCTGCGAACGGCTGGCCTGGTCGGCGTAGGGGGCGTAGTCGAGACCGCCGTACTGCTCCCAGGTCTCCTGGGACATCTGGAGTCCGCCGTAGTAGCCGTTGCCCGGGTCCAGGCTCCAGGAGCCGCCGCTCTCGCACTCCGCGAGCTTGTCCCAGGTGGCGGTGTCCGCGGCGCTCGCGCTGGTGGCGCCGAGCAGCGGGATCGCGATGGCTGATCCGGTGACACCTGCCGCGACGATGAGGGCCGGGGCTTGGCGGGGGCGTCGGTGACGACCATTACCGGAGAGCATGCAAGTGCCTTTCAGAAGACTGCAGAGGCGACTGCGGCTGCTGCGACAGCGGATGCCGAGTCGTCGGTGAACGTAGCCGCAGTCGAACAGTTGTTACAAGTCGATGCAGCGGAGATCACGTGAAAGTCACAGTCTTGACGCACCGTCAGCTCAAGGGTGTCTCAGGTGCGCTTCTGTGCGGGTGTGAACTCCACCGGCAGCGTGCGCAGTCCGCGCATGATGAGCCCGCCTCGCCAGCGCAAATCACCCGGTTCCGCCGCGAGGCGCAGGTCAGGGAGGCGGCGTAGCAGGGTCGCGAGGGCGGCCTGACCTTCGAGCCGGGCGAGGGGTGCGCCGAGGCAATAGTGAATGCCGTGCCCGTATCCGAGGTGCTGGTTGTCGCGCCGGGAGAGGTCGAGCGTGTCGGGGTCCTCGAACCGCTCCGGGTCACGGTCGGCGGCTGCGAGTACGACGAGAACGGGGTCGCCCTGCGCGATGTCCTGCCCGCCGATGGTCAACGGCTCGGTGGCGAACCGCCAGGTGGCCAGCTCCACGGGCCCGTCGAAACGGAGGAGTTCCTCGATGCCGGTCTCAAGGAGCCCCATGTCCCCTCCCTTGAGGGACTCCTGGAGGCGCTCGCGCTGCTCGGGGTGGGTGAGGAGCGCGTAGGTCCCGTTCCCGATGAGATTGACGGTGGTCTCAAAACCGGCGAAGAGGAGAATGAAGGCCATTGCGGCGGCCTCGTTCTCGGTGAGGTGCTCGCCGTGGTCGGAGGCGCGGATGAGCCCCGAAATGAGGTCGTCGCCCGGTTCGAGGCGCTTGCGGTGGATGAGTTCGGCGAGATAGCCCCGCATCTTCTTCACGGAGCGCGCGACGCCGCCGCGCGGGCCGCCGCCGTGCCGGATCATCATGCCCGCCCAGTCACGGAAGTCGTCCTGGTCCTCGCGCGGGACGCCGAGCAGATCGCAAATGGCGTAGATGGGGAGAGGAAAGGCGAAGTCGTGAATGAGGTCGGCCTCCCCCTTCTCCGCGAACCGGTCGATGAGGTGGTCGGTCAGCTCCTGCACGCGGGGCGCGAACTCGGCGACGCGGCGGGGGGTGAAGGCCTTCGACACGAGGCGGCGGAGCCGGGTGTGGTCCGGCGGGTCGATGTTGAGCAGATGCGTCATCAGATTGGCGCTGCGCTCGCCCGGGATGCCGGTCTTGCTCTTGGCGTGGGCGGGTTCGTCGTGATGTGCCGGATTCTTGCTGAGCCGCTGATCGGCGAGGGCCTGCTTGGCATCGACGTACCGGGTGACCAGCCAGGCCTCCACGCCACTGGGCAGCGCGGTCCGGTGCACGGGTGAGTTCTCACGCAGCCAGGCGTAGGCGGGGTACGGGTCGGTGGCGAACTCCCAGGTGAAGAGTTCCGGCTGCGGGGCGGCGGCTCCTGCGGGGCAGGCGGCGGGCGGCTGGTCGTGCATGGGGTCGACGGTATCCCTAGGCAGGGCCCGGCTCCTGGCCGGTCGGGCGGAGGAGGCCTTTGAGGCGTTGTCCGGCCATGGGGTCGCCGTCGGCCTTGGCGATGCGGAAGTAGTGGACCGCGAGGTGCTGGTGGACCTGCCCGAGGAGGGCGGCCGTCCCGGGCTCGCCCGCGTCGGCGGCGGCCGTGAGATGAGGAACCGCTTCCGCGTAGGCGACGCGGATGGCCAGGAGGCGGCCCAGCGCACCGGCGGCGCGGGTGCTTCCGAGATCCGCGGCCTTGCGGTACCAGTCCTCGGCGGCCGCCGTGTCGCCTTCGTCCTCGGCAAGGAGGCCGAGCCACCCCATGGCGGGGGCGTCCCCGTTCGCGGCCTGGGGGGTGAGGGTCAGCCGGAAGGCGGCCACAAAGCCGTCCAGTTCGGCCACGTCGTGGGGCTGAAGATCGCGGTACGCACGGACCCACACCTTGTCCGGCACCGGCCCCGTCCCGGGTGAGCGGGCCGTGTCCGCGATCAGGGAGCCGTACGCCCGCCAGGTGCCCGGCCACTCGCCCGGTACGAGCAGTCCGGTCACTCCGTGCCGGGGCTCGGTGGCCCAGGCGAGCGCCTCCTCGAGGCTCTCGCTGCCGGCGTCGGCCGCCTCAAGGCCGTACTCCTCCTGGACCTGGCTCAGCAGCTTCGGTGTGACGCCCCGGGTGAGCCCGCACCGCGCGAGATCGATCGCGGCGCGCACGAGGAGGTGCCCCAGCGGATTCCTGCGGGCCGCCCTGCGCCACTCGTCCCACAGCTCCGGGCCGACCGCCAAGTACTCGGTGACGCCCCGTTCTCCGCGCCACCGCGCGGCGTCCACGAGGCGCGGGTCAGCTGCCTCCGCGAGCCGCGCCAGCTCCGGTTCGCTCCAGCGGGAGTTCAGCTGGACCGTGCCCGCGCCGCTCAGGACGCGGGACGCCGGGCCGCCGCCGAAGCGGTGGATGTCGTACGCCTCGTCGCTCATCGTGGCGAGGACGAGCACGCCCTCGTGGGCGAGTTGGGCGAGGAGGCCCGCGGTCAGGCCGTGTTCACCGAGGTGGCCCTCCAGGTCGTCGAGCCACACCACATACGTCTGTGTGCGGTCGCGGCCCTGCAGCTGGGCCGGGATGTCGCGCAGGTCCGTCCCGGGGTGCGGGGTGTGGACCCGGGCGCCGTCGCCGACGCTCCGGTGGAGCAGCGCCCAGGCCGCCGTCATCGTCTTGCCCGACAGCGGCTCCCCCGTGACCACGACCAGGCCGCCCCCCTCCAGTGCGCCCGGGATCAGGGTGTTCAGCTCGTCGTCGCAGTCCCGGGCGACGTACGGCGGCAGGGCGGACTCGTCGCCGAACCGGCGCACGGGCCGCACGCCCAGCGCGGTCCGCCGCAGCTGGTCGGCGCGGGGCCAGCTGTCCGCGAGGGCGTGGGCCCGCGGGGTGCCGTAATGGTTGTGCTGCACGCCGATGGCCGGGGCGCTGAAGTTCCCCCTGCTGAAGTCGATGTGGTCCTGCGATGCGGCATGGTGGTGAAGGGTGACCGCACCGAGGGAACCGGACTGGACAAGGCCGCCGGAGACGAATTCAGCGGACACGGCGTTGCGGACGAGCGAGGGCCCAGAGACGGGCGGCGAGGCTTCGACCATCCGCTGTTCGCAGACCTCGCACCAGTCGGCGTCCCTCGGAAGGTGGCCGTCCGGGCAAGTGGAGAGGCCACGCCCATGGTCCGGCTCCAGCCTGAACTCGGCCACGATCGCCTGGACTTCAGGGATCGTCTCCGGCTGTTCTCGCATGAGGCGGCTCAGCCGGACGCGCCATTCCAGCGAGACCCGAGCCGCTGTCGTCCTGTCCCCGTCGAGCCGCTCGGCTCTGGACTCGGTCAGCCTCGACTCCCAGGCCACGCGCCCCGCCATCTGGAACAACAACGTGAAGCGCGCCCGCACCACTTCCCAGCGATCGGAGCCCATCGCGTCGATGATCGCCCGCCGCCCCGAAGCCGCCAGTTCCTCCAACTCCGGTTCCACGCAAGCCCCTATGCGTCGACGACAGCCCTACCGCAACGGTACTAACGCCCCGCCCTCCGTCTACTCCGTCTGCCCCGTCTCCTCCTCCAGCACGTCCGTCCCCGCCCGCAGCGTGTTCAGGTACGTCACCGCCTCCATGTGCCCCGCCTCGGCGCCCTTGGTCAGCCAGTGCCGGGCGCGGTCCCGGTGCAGCTTGCCCAGCGTGACGTATGCGTCCTCCATGCCCGCCTCCGCGGCGATCTCCAGGTAGTGGATCGCCTCCGCCTTGGCGCCGCGGTTGGCGAGGATCTGGCCCAGGGCGTTGCAGGAACGGAGGTCGCCGAGGTCGGCCGCCTTACGGTGCCAGCTCTCCGCCTCGACCACGTCGCCCTCCCGGTGCGCGAGGGCGCCGAGCCCGTACATGGCAGTCAGGTCCCGGCCGTCGGCGCGCGGAAGCATGACGGCGCGGAACGACGCGACGACAGTGTCGGTGTCGAGCCCGTGAGTGCGTGCTCCGGCCACCGCCTCACCCCACACCATGTCCGGCACCGGCTCCGTCTCGGGCCACCGGACGGCGTCCGCGACGAGTGAGCCGTACGCCCGCCAGGTGTCCGGCTGCTCACCGCGCACGAGAAGTCCGGTAACCCCGTTCCGAGGTTCGGCCGCCCAGGCCAGGGCCCAATCGAAGTCCTCGTCCGTGAGGTCCAGTTCGCCGTACTTCGCACACGTTCCCCGTAGCAGGACCTGCGGGATGTCAGCCGTGATCCCGCACCGGGCGAGGTCGACGGCCGCGCGCACCACGAGGTGCCCGAGGGGGTTGCCCTGCCGGGCCCTGCGCCATTTGTCCCACAGCTCCGGGCCCAGCACGAGGAACTGGGTGATGCCGCTTTCGCCGCGCCACTCACGGGCGTCCGCCAGGCGGGGGTCGTCGAACAGCGCGAGTCGCGTCAGTTCCGTCTCGCTCCAGTCGTGGCTCAACTGGACGGTGCCCGCGCCGCCGAGGACCCGGGACGTGGGGCCGCCGCCGAACCGGTGGGTGTCGTAGTCACCGTCGTTCATCGTGGCGACGACGAGGATCCGCTCGTGGACGAGCTGCGCCAGCAGGCCCGCGGTGAGGCCGTGTTCACCGAGGTGGTCCGCCAGGTCGTCGAGCCAGACGACGTACGTGCCTTCGCGGTCGCGGCCCCGGAGCTGGGCCGGCAGGTCCCGCAGGTCGGTGCCCCGTGGGGCGACGTGAACCCTGGCGTCGTCGCGCACGGCCCTGCGGAGTGCCGCCCAGGCCGTCCTGGTCTTGCCGGAGAGCGGCTGGCCCGTGACGACGACGAGGCCGCCGTTGAGCAGGGCGCTCCGCACCAGACCGCTGAGTTCGGCGTCGCAGTCCCTGGTGACGTACGGCGGCACGGTCGGCTCGCCGGCGAGCCGCCGCGTGGGGTGAACGCCCATGGCCAGGCGGCGGAGCCGGGTGATACGGGGCCAGTCGGCGGCTGCCGACTGGGCCGTCGGCGACACTGCTCCGTAGTGGTTGTGCTGGACGCCGATGGCGGGGCCGTTGAAGGTGCCGTCGCGGAAGTCGATGTGGTCCTGGGCGGTGCCGGGGGCGGCGTTGACGGTGAGCGAGTCGATACGGCCCGACTGGAGAACCACGCCGTCCGTGACGCCGCCCGACACGGTGTTGCACACCTGCGGGCTGCCGTCCGCGAGCGGGGCGAACTCGGCCACGATGCTGCGGAGTTCAGCCGCTGCCTTCGGGTTCTCGCGCAGGAGACGGGTCAGCTGCGCGTGCGCCTCGTCCTCCGCTTCGATCCTCTCCTCCGGGTCGCCGGCGAGCAGCTCCGCCCGGGTCTCGTCGAGCTGGTCCGCCTCCTCCTCGCGGGCCCTCCCGTACAGGCGCACGATGCGGTCCCGCATGGCGGCCCACGCGTCCGTCGCCATCGCCTGCACGAGCGCCGTACTCCCAGCAGACGCCAGCGCCGCCAACTCCGCGTCCATACAGCCAAGCCCCCCGCCGCTACAACTCGCCCTGAAGCAAAGGTACTAAGCCCCCGCCCTCTCAGCGGCCCGAACCGCATCCCGGTAAGCCCGCGCGGCAACCCGCAGCGCCGCCTCCGGATCAACCCCGTCCGCCTCGGCCCGCAGGGCCAGGGCAAGCAGCTCATAGCCGACGCCCTCCCCAGGAGGCACCGCCACCTCAAGCCCCGCGGTCCGCACCCGCGAGGCCAGCTTGGCGGCCAGCGCCAACCCCGGCTGGCCCAGCGGGATGCCCTCCGTCACCGATGAGCGCTGCTTCTCCTCCGCCTTCGTGCGCAGCCAGTGCGCCTTGACGTCCTCGGGGGTGTCCGCCGAGTCGTCGCCGAAGACATGCGGGTGGCGGTGGATCAGTTTCTCGACGATGCCGCCCGCCACGTCGTCCACGGAGAAGGGGGACTCCGGGTCCTCCTCGGCGATACGGGCGTGGAAGACCACCTGGAGCAGGACGTCCCCGAGCTCCTCCAGGAGCTCGTCCCTGTCACCCTCCTCGATCGCCTCCACCAGCTCGTACGCCTCCTCGATCGCGTACTTCGCCAGGCCCTGGTGCGTCTGCTGGGACGACCAGGGGCATTCGCCCCGGATCTGGTCCATGACCTGCACCAGGTCCAGGAGCCGCGCGCCCGGCAGGTCGTACGACGCCGGGAGCAGCTCCAGGTCGGGCATCGTGATCCGGCCCGATCCCGCGAGGCGGGCCAGGCCGTCCGTCAGGGGGCGGTCGCCCTCGGCCGTGGCGATGACCAGGACCGTGCGGCCGCCGGCGCAGGCGTCCACCAGTTCCTGGGCCGTGGGCGACGCCTGCTCCACGCGCACGCCCGCCTCGCGCAGATACGGCAGCTGCGGATGCGTCGCGTCGGCGCACAGGACCGCGTCCGCCCCGTGCAGGGCCTGCCAGGCGGGCCAGGAGAGCAGGCCGGGGGCCACCCGGTGGCTGGTGGTGAGGAGGATGACGCGGCCGGGGGCGTCGGCCGGGGGCGTGGTTTCGTTCACCCGTCGAACGTAACCCACGCCACTGACAGCCCCCTCCTCACGCCTTGACGGGCTCCGCTCACACCTGCTCGGGCCCCGCCGCCCCGTCCCCGGACACATCGCGCACCCACGGCGTCTTGGTGTCGGCGCGCTTGGACTTCTCGACGTCCCACGTGCCGTACCGCGGGTTCAGGTCGATGTCCAGCTTCTTGGAGGCGGCGGACAGTGCCTTCCAGAAGGCCGCCTGGCCCTCGGGGGAGTTCATGTCCGCGCCCAGGGTCTTCGCCAGCTTCTGCGCCTCGATCTCCGTACGGAGGCTGTCCTCCAGGCGGGACGGGGCGACGCTGTACTGCTGCAGCCAGCCCTGTTCGAGGGCCTTCTTGCCGCCCGCCTGCTGTTCGAGGCCGGCTCTCATCGTCTGGATCTCGCGGCGGGACACGTCCACGCCCGCGTCGGTCGCCGCCTGGTGCAGGACCTTGTCCAGGACCATCGTGTGCAGCGTGCTGCGGGTGAGGCCGCCGGACTTGGCGATGGCCTGCTCGTACTGCTGGTCGTCCGGGACGGCGGCGCGCTGCGCGTCGCGCACCTCGTTCACCCGGCCCTCCAGCTGCGCCACCGTGATGCGGTCGTCGCCCACGACGGCCGCGGCACCGGGGTGGGCTTCGCTGCCGCAGGCGGTCAGGAGCGGGGCCGCGGCGATGGCGGCTACGGAGAGGGCGAGCGCGGTGCGACGGCGGCGGTGCAAGTGAGCCTCCCGGTCGAGAGATTGTGCGACGGTGCACAAAGTCTTGCGGTGATCGATGTTAGGCAGTGGCCGGTCTATCGGCCACCTATTCGACCAACGATTCCGCAAGAGTTCGGGCACCCACGCCCGTCAGCCCGTCACTACCCGCGCACTTGTCCGAGCCACTGCAACGTACGCCGGATCTCCGCCGGGAACGGATGACCGACCCCGTGCATCCGCTCGGCGTCCAGGAGCAGCCGCGCCAGGGTGTCGTGCGCGGCGGGGCGGTCGCCGAGGGCGAGCAGCAGGTGGCCGATGCGGCGGCGGATCTCCAGGGGGCGTTCGCGGTCGTCGGAGGCGTAGCGGTTCTCGTAGTACGGGAGGAGCGCGCGGTACTCGGCGAGGGCAGCCGCCGGTTCGCCGAGCTGCTCAAGGCACTGCGCCGCCTCGTAGCGGAACTGGAGGGAGTGCGGGTCGGCCTGGCCCGACTCGGCGGCGCGTTCGTCGGCGAGGCGGCGCAGTTCGGGCAGGGCGCGGCGGTACTGGCCGTCGTCCATCAGCGTCGCCGCGTACTGCTTGCGCAGGGAGCGGACCACCGGGGAGTGCTCGCCGTGCTTGGCGGCGGCCGCGGGCAGGATCGAGCCGAGGATGTCGACCGCCTGCGTGATGCGGCCCTCGCCGAGCAGCCGCTTGACCTCGTCGACCGCGTGCACGACGTCCGTCTGGCTGCCGGGACTGCCGTGGCCCTGGCGCTGGTCGGGCCGGTCCGGCTGGATGGCGGGGGCCGACGCCGGTGTCGCCGCGCGGTCGGGCCACGGGGCCTGCGGGCGCAGGAAGGGGCGGGTGGGGTCGAGCGGGCCGCCGGTGGGGATGGAGCGCGCGGGGAGCAGCGGGGCCAGTTCCTCGTAGACCTCCTGGGCGCTGCCGTGGCGGTGCTGGGGATCCTTGGCGAGGAGTCGCAGGACCAGGTTCTCCAGGGCCTCGGGGACCTCGGCGCGCAGCCGGCGGACCGGGAGCGGCGGTTCGTAGAGGTGGCGGTGGAGCACGCCGAGCGCGGTGGAGCCGGAGAACGGGACGTCGCCGCTGAGGAGTTCGTGGAGGAGGACGCCCAGGGCGTAAAGGTCGGTGTACGGGCCCACCGCGCCGCCCATCGCCTGCTCGGGGGCCATGTACGCGGGGCTGCCGATGGGGGAGCCGGTGTGGGTGAGGCGGGTGGTGTCGGTGTCCATCACCGAGGCGATGCCCAGGTCGAGGATGGAGACCGTGCCGTCCTGCTTGACCATCACGTTCCGCGGCTTCAGGTCGCGGTGCACGATCGGCACGGCGTGCACCGCGGAGAGCACGGCGCACAGCTGCGCGGCGATCGCGACGGCCCACTGCCACGGGTAGGGGTCGTGTTCGGCGAGGTGGTCGCCGAGGTCGGCCCCGTCGACGTACTGCATGACGAGGTAGAGGTCCTCGCCCTCGGTGCCCGCGTCATGGACGGTGACAAGGCCCGGGTGGTCGACCTGTGCGGTGACGCGGCACTCGCGCACGAAGCGGCGGCGCAGCTCCTCGGCCTCGGCGCCCGCGACCCGGTCGGGGCGCAGGAGCTTGACCGCGACGCGGCGGTCGAGGCGTTGGTCGTACGCCGTCCAGACCTGGCCCATGCCGCCCTGGCCGATGAGCGTGGAGAGTTCGTAGCGTCCGGCTACGACGCGGCCCCCGATCCCCAGTGTCACGGTCAGCTGCCGCCTTCCTGCTTGCGCAGGTAGTCACTGAGCTCGTCGAGCTCGGCCTGTACTTGGTGGATGCGGGCCGGTGCGGGACGCGTGGGCGGCGGCGGTGTCTGCTGGGCCGGCGGCTGGTGCAGCTGCGTGGGCTGGAGGTGGACGGGGGCGGGACCCTGCTGCTGCGGATAGCCGTAGGCGGTCTGCGGCTGCTGCGGTACGTAGCCCGTGAACTGCGGTCGGCGGTACGGGCTGAAGTGGCGTATGTCCGCGAACAGGTAGTAGGCGACGGCCGCCACCAGCGTGCTCAGGAGGATCACCATGCCCGCGTTGCCCGGGCCCTGGAACTCGTCGGCGCCCGGGTCGACGCCGATCAGCACGACCGCCGTCACGTCGAGCGCGGCCACGATCCCGAACAGGACCCAGTCGTAGGACTTGCGGGTCACGATCGCGAGCCGCAGCAGCGCGCCCCACGCCGCCAGGCCGCACGTCACGACGGCGAGGACCACGAACAGCACGCGCAGCGTCACATGGGTGCCGCCGGAGGGCGGCGGCGGTTGCTGCGGCGCGTAGCCGTGGCCGTGCATGGCTGCTCCTGGTGCCTGATGCAGCCGTACGTGCCCACGGGCGAACGCACGGCCGGAAGTCGAAATACGAACGGATGCAGATTCGAGCGTATAGGCCGACAAGGAGAACCGGTCCCGGGTTGTACCGAACCGTTGCCGTACTGGTCACGTCCTGATCGCGGCCCGGTCCGGAACCTGGTCGCCTCACTCCGGCGGAAGCGTCCCGTCCGTCAGCCCGTCGTGCAGCCCCCGCACCAACTGCTCGCCCAGGCGGCCCGCGAGACGCAGGCTGTCCTCGAAGGCGGCGAGCGCGCGGAACCGCTCTCCGTAGCCGTGCTGTCCGTCGAGCGGCAGGCGGGGCACCTGGAGGCGGCGGACGTCGAGCCGGGCGGCGGTGGAGGCGTAGCTGCTGGCCTGGCGGTTGTTGGCGGTGCCGCGCAGGAATCCGGCGAGGAACCAGGGGTCGATGGCGGCCGGGTCGGGCCGCAGGAGGGTGAGGCCGCGGCCGAGCACGGCGCCCGCCGTCGCCTCGTCGACGACGCGGGCTGCGGTGCCGCCGCCGGACACCGGGATGACGACATCGCCGGTCTCGGTCACCACGGAGTCGCCGCCGACGCCCGTCTGGTCCTCCAGCTGGTCCGCCGCTCCGGAGGGTGCCGTTCCGGCGAGCACGTCGTGCTCGGTGAGCACCGGGACGCCGGGTGCGCCCGAGCCGGTCCCGGTACGCAGCAACAGGGCTCCCCCGCGGGCGAGTTCACCGACCGTGATGAGCGGCCACCGGACGGCATCGGCGGGCTCGGCCTGCGGCGGCAGCAGGTCGGCGGTCCGCCGCACCGCGTCGCCGAGCCGTTCGCGCACCGCCGTCAGCTGCTCGGCGCCGCCGCCCGCCGCCGGTGGCGGCAGGCGCCGGGCGGGGGCCAGGTCGACCTCGTCGTCGAGGAGTTCGAGCACCGGCACGGCGCGGGCGATGCCGGGCCGTTCGTCGAGGGTGCCGTGCCTCTCGAAGTGGCGCCAGACGTCGAGGACGGCGTCCTGCACGGGGCGCCAGGCCTGCCGGTCCCTGCCGTCGGCGGCGGCGAGCCCCGCCGTCTCGACCAGGAGCAGCTCGGGCGAGGCCGGTGTGTTCGGCACGGGGCGGCTCAGGACCCAGATGTGCAGCGGAATGTTGTACGGGGGCGCGGCGCCCGCGGGCAGCGCGATCACGGCGCGCAGGGCCCCGCGGCGCAGGAGATCGGCACGCACCCTGCGCCCCGATCGGCGGGACGCGGCGGCCGGCGGCATCAGGAGGACGGCGGTGCCGCCGTCCTTGACGCGGGCCAACGCGTGCTGGACCCAGGCGAGTTCGGACTCCGTGCGGGCCGGGAAGCCGTACTCCCATCGGGGGTCGTAGGCCAGTTCGTCGTGCCCCCAGTTGCGTTCGTTGAACGGCGGGTGGCACAGCACGGCGTCGGCCCGCTCGTCGGCGAAGGCGTCCGCGCGCAGGGTGTCGGCGGCGGCGCCGCGCACGGTGGCGTCGGAGTGCAGGGCGAGCCTGAGCGCGGTGAGGGCGGCGAGTTCGGGGGCGGCGTCCTGCCCGTACAGGCGCTGTTCGGGGCGGGGCGGGACGGCGCGCAGCAGGGCTCCGGTGCCACAGGCCGGGTCGAGGACGGTCCGCGCGGGGGCTGTGTTCGCGGCGAGCTCGGCGAGTGCGGCCATCAGCTCGGCGGGGCCTGCCGGAGTGAGCGTGTACTGGCGGGGGTTGGCGTCGATGTGCCGGCCGAGCAGGAACTCGTACGCCTGCCGTGCGCCCAGCTCGGCGGCGAGTTCCGCGGCGCCCCTCAACAGCGGGACGGAGGGCAGCAGTTCGGCGGCCCGCGGGATGCGCACGGCTCCAGGCCCGCCCCCGAAGCGCGGGGCGACGACTCCTTCCAGCTCCCCCGGGAGCAGCTCCGCCATCCGCTCGTCCGACACCGCGCTGACCTTGAGCCAGCCGGGATGACGATCGCGTACGAGAAGCAGGGCGCATCCCGCGTGCAGCAGGGCGGCGACCGGGCCCGCCGGGTGTCCCGCGAGCTGCTGCCAGACCTTCTCCCGGAGCGGGACCTCGCCGAGTTTGCCCTGGGTGCGCAGCCACTCCTCGACCGCGGTGAGCGCGAAGGAGGGGCTGGTCTCGGTGCCGCCGACGGGCTTGGGGAAGTCGGCGTGCCTGCGGCGCCAGTTGCTGACGGCGGCGCGGCCGACCCCGGCGAGCCGGGCGATCCCGGCGGCGGTCACCTCTGTCGCGTTGTCCCGCACCGAACCGGCTCCCCTCAGTCCCCTGCCCCACCGCGCGTGGTCGCGTCGCGGCGCTGTGGCGCCGAGCATACCCGTGCATGCAGAACCGCCCGCTTCACGGCGTTAACCCACCATCCACTCAATCTCATGTTGACTCGGTTCACAGGCTCTGCTGAGATGGCGTCAGCACTTTGACGAGCTCCTGTGGGGGGACCATGCATCGCACCACTTTTGTCGCCGTCTGCCTGGCCGCAGCGGCGACGACCGTCGGCCTGACGGCCTGCGGCACCGAATCCGGCAACGCCGGGGACAAGGCCGGGGACAAGACCGAGAAGGCCGAGCCCAAGGGTCCCTTCGCCGGGATGTCCGGCGCCGAGATCGCCGAGAAGGCCGTCGAGACGACCTCCGACGCCAAGTCGCTCCGCATCGCGGGCAAGGTCACGGACGAGGAGACCGGCCTTGGCTCGCTGGACATGGCCCTCGACACCGGTGGCAAGTGCGCGGGCACGATCGGCACGACCGACGAGGGCTCGATCGAGCTGATCATCCCGGGCGACACCGTCTACATGAAGTACGACGAGAAGTTCCTGCGCGCACAGGGCAAGGGTGAGCCCGCCGCCGACACCCAGGCAGCCGTGGACATGCTCGCGGACCGCTGGGTGAAGACGAAGGCGACAAGCTCCGACGCGAAGGACATCGCCGGGTTCTGTGACCTGGACGTCCTGCTCGCCGACTTCCGGGACGTCAACTCCGCGGCGCGCAGGGGCGGCACGACCACGGTCGACGGCACCCCGGCGATCAAACTCACCGAGAACGACGGCAAGGAGAAGTACACGCTCTACGTCGCCACGGAGGGCAAGCCGTATCTGCTGAAGGTCGACCAGACGACCGGCGGGAAGCCCGAGTCCCTGACCTTCAGCGACTACGACAAGCCCGTGAAGACGACGCCGCCCACCGGCGACGTCCTCGACCTGGACGAGCTGGCGGGCTGAGCCTCACAGCACGTGCCGCACCCACACGTTGGGCTCGACGTACACCGCGTACCCGCGCTCGGGCTCGCAGTGCACCGGCACAAGGGCGCCCGGCACCTGGACCGTGCCTGCCGTGTCGAACGGCAGCCCCGTCCACGCCCGCCACTGGGCGGTCGACCCGGACACCGTCATCGACGCGTGCGCCACCTTCTCGATGGTGCCGCCGGCGCGGACGTGCACCCGCAGCCACGGGTCGGCGGGCAGCCCGTCGTCCCGCTTGCGCTGCGCGTACGTGTCGATCTGCGCGGCCGGTTCGAGGTGCTTGGCGTTCGGGCGGACCGGGGCGACGACCTCGGAGAAGCCACGCGAGCGGGCGTTCTCGCGCATCGCGGCGAGCATCCGCCCCGAGACGCCGTGACCGAGGTACTCCTTGGCCACGGTGATCTCGATCGCGCTCACCGTGTCGGGCTTCCTGCCATGCCGCAGGTCGGAGAACGCCCACAGCATGACCTGGTCCCAGCCGCCGTCCGGCAGCTCGCCGCGGCCGTCGGCACGCAGCGCGAACGGCACGCTGAACGCCTTGGCCACGACCGCGCCGCCCTCGTCCGTGGCGACCAGGACGTACTCGGGAAGGTCCTTGACGATCCGCCCGATCATCGACCAGGCGATCGGGTCGTTCCCGATGAACTCCGGCCAGGTGTCCTCCATCTGCCAGAGGGGCGCCGCGAGTTCGGGGCGCTCGGCCAGGGTCGTGATCTTCAGGTCCATGCGGTGGAACCTAGCGGGCATCGGCCGGTCTGTTAAGTGGGTTTATTCCGGCGCGGCGCCTGCAGGTTCGTCGTGGCTGGTCGCGCCCACGCGGCGGAGCCGCACATGTCACAGCCCCGCGCCCCTTCAGGGCGCCTCCGGCAACGCTCGCGGCGCCTCCTCAGCGCGCGTGGAAGCGCCCCGGTGCCGTCGTCGGATTGCCGCCGGACGGCAGCTTCTCCTCGGGGCAGTCCGAGAGGACCCGCTTCATCGCGTCGCGCTCGGCGCCCGTCACCCACACCCCGTACTTCTTCTTCACCGCGACCTGCCGGGCCACGTACGCGCACCGGTAGCCCTTGTCGGGCGGCAGCCAGGTGGCCGTGTCGCCGTCGCCCTTGCCCCGGTTGGGGCCCGCGTCGACGGCGAGGAGGTTGAGCGGATCGTTGGCGAAGGCGATGCGCTTGCTCGGCTCCCAGCCGCCCGCGCCCTTCTGCCAGGCGTCCGAGAGGGCGACGAGATGGTCGATGTCGACCTTGCTCCGGCCGCGTACGAAGCTGACGTCCTTGCCGGTGTACGGGTCGGGCGCGAGCGTCCCCGAGGCCACGTCGCAGTCACCGCCGTCCCGGAACTTCACGTCCTCCAGGTCGCGCTTGAGTATGTCGTCCCGGGTGCCGCAGCCGTTGGAGTCCGTGTCGGCCCAGGCGCTGCCGAACCGCTCCCGTTCGTAACCCGTCCTGGGCGCACGGCCCTTGACGGTGAGCGAGTCGACGGCGGCAAGCGCCGAGCCGGCCCTGGCGTCGGGGCCCGACGATCCGCCTTCGCCCTTCTCATCGGGGGTGCAGCCGGTGACGACGAGGAGCGCGAGCAGCGCGGTGGCCTGGATCCGGGTGGTACGGGTGGTGCGTGGGCTCACCGGGCGGCCACCGTGGCGCCGAGTGCGAGGGTGCCGGGGGTCACGACGTCCGCGTACACGCCGATGCACATGCCGCGCGTGGCGGTGAGGGTCTTCAGGACGCGGTTGTCGGCGGGCAGGCCGCGCTGGGCCTGGGTGGTCATCACGCAGCGCTCGATGCGCTCGGTGACCCGCAGCCGCAGCTCACCGCCGAAGTCGATCTCCCGGCCGACCCACTCCTCCTCCACCCACGGCTCGTCGGTCTCGACCACGATGTTCTTGCGCAGTCTGCGTACGTCGACGGGGTCGGCGTCGCCGAGCAGCTCGCCGAGCGCGCGCAGCGACGCGGTGCCGACGATCGAGACGGCGGCCGCGTCCTGATGACTGACGTCGCTCTCGCGCGCCAACTCCACGCCGGCGCCGAAGAGTTCCGCGGTCCGTGGATCACCGGGCCGCAACGTTTCTCCGTCCGGCGTGGTGACGACGGGACCCTCGTCGTCGTACGCGGCGACATGCTCCAGGAGCCCCGGCGTGCGCCGGAACCGCCGGCTGTTCTTGCCGCTCCCCAGCTTCCCGTCCTCGTAGCGCAGGGCCCACAGCCGGTCCCCGACCACACCGCGCTCGTCGAAGACGAGTCGCTCGTGCGCCTGACCCAGCATCGATTTCACCGGAAAACAGACGAGCCCCACAACGGCGCCGTGCACCATGCCGCTTCCCCTCCCCTGAGCCGAATCTCGGCCTCCGTCACGCTCCATCACGGCAACGGTAACGCGCGCGGGCAAGGGGCGGGGGCACCTGTGGCCACTTACACGCCGCCGATTCCCGGCGTCCGCGCCGCCCCTGGCGCCGCATTACCTCGGACGTAATCGCGCCCGTCCGGCTCTCCCGGCACCATCGTCAGCACACCGCAACGAACCGCCGACCGCGAGGAGTTCGACATGACCGCCGAGAACGCCGAGACCACCGCCGACGCCACCCGCGCCGCCGTCCAGGCCTTCCTCGGCCACCGGCTCGCGGGCGACACCGAGGGTCTCACCGCCCTCTTCGCCGACGAGGTCGACTGGCTGCTCGCCGAGAACCCGGCCGTGCCGTGGATCCGGCCGCGGACCACCGGCGCCCAGTGCGCCGCGCAGGCCGACGAGATGGCCGAACACGTGATCCCGGAGAAGGGCGGCGCCACCATGGACGCGCTGATCGTCGAGGGCACCGACGCCGTCATCTTCGGCAGGCTCTGGGGCACCGTACGCAGCACGGGCAAGTCCTTCGAGGGGCCGTTCGCCCTGCGCCTCACCGTCGAGGACGGGCGCATCACCCGCCACCACCTCTACGAGAACAGCCTGTCGATCGCCGAGGCCTGCACCCCCTGACCGCCCGCCGCACTTGACCTTGCCCCTAGCGGCAGGGTCCGACCATCACCGTCATGAGCCACCAAGAACCGCAGGACCACATCACCCGAACCGTGCTCGTCACCGGGGGCGGTACCGGCATCGGACGCGCCACCGCGCTCGCCTTCGCCGCCGAGGGAGCGCGGGTCGTCGTCGTGGGGCGGCGGGCCGAGCCACTCCACGAGACGGCGGCCGAGGGAGGCGGTCTCATCACGCCGCTCGTCGCCGACATCACCGCCGAAGGCGGACCCGAGCACATCGTCCGTACCGTCCTCGAGACCCACGGACGCCTGGACGTCCTGGTCAACAACGCCGGAGTCGTCCGCACCGCGAGCCTGGGCACCTACACCCGCGAGGTCATCGACCTCCGGCTCGCCACCAACCTCGTCGCCCGGCCCGGCGTGACCATGGCCGTTCCTCAGACCCGGACCGGATCAAGCTTCCAGCCGAGCGTTGCCGCGTAGGCCGTGAGGTCCTCGGGATCGGAGGTCACGACCGTGTCCGTGTGGTGCAGGACTGCTGTGAGGACCACCAGCGCATCGACTGCGTCGGGCTTCTTCTTCGGCGGCAGAACCGCCCGGCCGAGCATCCACCCCGCGCGCCGGTAGTCATCCTCGGCATAGCTCGCCAGGACCCGGCACTGCTTGAGGAACTCGGCCAGTCGGTACTGGCGCGCCCCGCCCCGCCACACCTGCGTCAGCACAGGTCCGGGCACCACCGGCGTGACCCCGGCGGCCCGCCAAGCCGTGTGCAGATACCGCAAGTCCGCGCTGCCTCGCTCCACGGCGATCAGCGCACCACTGTCGTAGACGACATGCGCCGTCATGTGCTGCGCCGCACCTTGCCGAGGAACCGCTCGAGCACCACATCCAGCTCGGCCTTGCGCTCGCTGGTCAGCGGCTCCGGCTCAGGCCAGATGGCCGCGTCCGCCGCCGCATACGCCGCGTTGGTCGCCGCGTCCGCGTCGCGGAACACCGACGCTATGGCCTCGTCCTGCTCGACCGAGGCGAGCACTCTCGACTCGATGTACGCAGACACCGTCATCCCGGCCTGCTTGGCAGCCTGGCGCAGCCGCTCGGCGTCTTCGGGGTCGATGGTGAACGTCACGCGGGTCTTCGTCACACCCCGAAGGTAACACCGCGTATGAACATCTGCCACCCGGTTCCTAGCCGCGCCCCTCCCGCCCCCGCTACGACCCCAGGATCGAGGTAAGGAACTCCCCCACCCAGCCAAGGAGTTCACGCCCGATCAACGGCTTCCCGCCGACCTTCGCCGTCTTCGGGCGCGGGACGAGGATCTGGTGGGTGTTCTCCTTGATGACCGTGCCGGGGTAGAGCCGCTTCAGACGCAGCTCCTGGGACTCGCGCAGTTCCACCGGCGCGAACCGGATGTTGTTGCCCTGCAGCACGATCTCGCCGACCCCGCACGCGCGGGCCAGCATGCGCAGGCCCGCCACCAGGAGGAGATTCTCCACCGGCTCGGGCAACTTGCCGTAGCGGTCGGTGAGTTCCTCGCGCACCGCCTTGACGTCCTGCTCGCTGCTCGCGGAGGCGATCGAGCGGTAGGCCGCAAGGCGAAGCCGCTCGCCGGGTGCGTAGTCGTGCGGGACGTGCGCGTCGACCGGCAGCTCGATCTTGACCTCCAGCGGCGGCTCCTCCTCGACCCCGCCCTCCAGCGACGCGCGGTAGTCGGCCACGGCCTCGCCGACCATGCGTACGTAGAGGTCGAAGCCGACGCCCGCGATGTGTCCCGACTGTTCGCCGCCCAGGAGGTTTCCGGCTCCCCGGATCTCCAGGTCCTTCATCGCCACGTACATGCCCGCGCCCATCTCCGTGTGCTGGGCGATCGTGGCGAGGCGCTCGTGGGCGGTCTCGGTGAGGGGCTTCTCCGGCGGGTAGAGGAAGTAGGCGTAGCCGCGCTCGCGGCCACGGCCCACCCGGCCGCGCAGCTGGTGGAGCTGGGAGAGGCCGAAGTTGTCGCCGCGCTCGACGATCAGCGTGTTGGCGTTGGAGATGTCGATGCCGGACTCGACGATCGTCGTCGAGACGAGCACGTCGAACTTCTTCTCCCAGAAGTCCACCACGACCTGTTCCAGGGCCTGTTCGGACATCTGGCCGTGGGCGGTGGCGATACGGGCCTCCGGCACGATGTCGCGCAGGCGGGCCGCTGCCCTGTCGATCGACTCGACGCGGTTGTGGATGTAGAAGACCTGGCCCTCGCGCAGCAGTTCACGGCGGATCGCCGCGCCGATCTGCTTCTCCTCGTACGGGCCGACGAAGGTGAGCACCGGGTGGCGCTCCTCCGGCGGGGTGGTGATGGTCGACATCTCGCGGATGCCGGTCACGGCCATTTCCAACGTACGGGGAATCGGGGTCGCCGACATCGTCAGGACGTCCACGTTGGCCCGCAGCTTCTTCAGCTGCTCCTTGTGCTCGACGCCGAAGCGCTGCTCCTCGTCGACGATGACCAGGCCCAGGTCCTTGAACTTGGTCTCGGAGGAGAAGAGGCGGTGGGTGCCGATGACGATGTCGACCGAGCCCTCCCGCAGGCCCTCCAGGGTCGCCTTCGACTCCGTGTCCGTCTGGAAGCGGCTCAACGCCCGTGTCTTCACCGGGAATTGGGAGTAGCGCTCGGAGAACGTACCGAAATGCTGCTGGACGAGGAGGGTCGTGGGGACCAGAACCGCCACCTGCTTGCCGTCCTGCACCGCCTTGAAGGCCGCGCGGACCGCGATCTCCGTCTTGCCGTAGCCGACGTCGCCGCAGATCAGGCGGTCCATCGGGACCGTCTTCTCCATGTCCTCCTTGACCTCGGCGATGGTGGTGAGCTGGTCGGGCGTCTCCACGTACGGGAAGGCGTCCTCCAGCTCGCGCTGCCAGGGGGTGTCGGGGGCGAAGGAGTGGCCGGGGGCCGCCATGCGGGCGCTGTACAGCTTGATCAGATCCGCGGCGATCTCCTTGACCGCCTTCTTCGCGCGAGCCTTCGTCTTCGTCCAGTCGGCGCCGCCCAGGCGGTGCAGCGTGGGGGCCTCGCCGCCCACGTACTTGGTGATCTGCTCCAGCTGGTCGGTGGGGATGTAGAGCCGGTCGCCGGGCTGGCCGCGCTTGGCGGGGGCGTACTCGACGACCAGGTACTCGCGGGTGGCGCCCTGGACGGTGCGCTGCACCATCTCGATGTAGCGGCCGACGCCGTGCTGCTCGTGGACGATGTAGTCGCCGGACTCCAGGGTCAGCGGGTCGATCGTCTTGCGGCGGCGGGCCGGCATCCGCTGGCCGTCCTTGCCGGCCGCCTTCTGCCCCGAGAGGTCGGTCTCGGTGAGGACGGCGAGCTTGAGCGCGGGGTCGATGAAACCGAAGTCGATGGAGCCGCAGGACACGTGCACGACGGACGGCGTGAGCTCGCTGAGGTCCGCGTCAAGGCGGGCCGCGATGCCCTCGCCGCCGAGGACCTCGACGGTGCGGGCGGCGGGGCCGTGGCCCTCGGTCACATAGATGGTGCGCCAGCCGTCGGCGAGCCAGCCCTTGGTGTCGGCGAGCGCCTTCGCGGTGTCGCCCCGGTAGGTCTCGGTGGCGTGCATGCCGAGCTTGAGGGTGTCCTCGTCAAGGTCCTCATCTGCCGCGAAGGGGGAGACCGACCACCACATCATGCCGAGGTCGCTCGCGTGGTCGCGGACATCCGCGATGCCCCACAGCGAGGCGGCGCCCACGTCGATGGGGGCCTCGCCGCCGCCGGCGGTCGCGGCCCAGCTGGCCTGGAGGAACTCCTGGGAGGTCGCCACCAGGTCGGCGGCCCGGGTCCGCACCCGCTCCGGATCGCAGACCACGGCCATGGAGTCCTTCGGCAGGACGTCGAGCAGCAGCTCCATGTCGTCGACCAGGACCGGCGCGAGTGACTCCATGCCCTCGACGGCGATGCCCTCGGCGATCTTGCCGAGCAGTTCGCCGAGCTCGGGGTGGGCCTCCGCGAGAGCGGCGGCCCGCTCCCGTACGTCGTCGGTGAGCAGCAGCTCACGGCAGGGCGGCGCCCACAGACCGTGCTCGGCGACTTCGAGGGAGCGCTGGTCGGCGACCTTGAAGTAGCGGATCTCCTCGACGTCGTCACCCCAGAATTCGACGCGGAGCGGGTGCTCCTCGGTCGGCGGGAAGACGTCGAGGATGCCGCCGCGCACGGCGAACTCGCCGCGCTTCTCGACCAGCTCGACACGGGAGTACGCGGCTGCGGCGAGCGCCTCGACGGTCTCGTTCAGGTCGGTGGTCTGCCCCTGGCGCAGGGCGACGGGCTCCAGGTCTCCCAGGCCCTTGACCTGCGGCTGGAGGACAGAGCGCACGGGGGCGACGATGACGGAGACGGGCCCGGTCTCGGGGTCGTCCGCCCGGGGGTGCGCGAGGCGGCGCAGGACCGCGAGGCGGCGGCCGACGGTGTCGGAGCGGGGCGAGAGGCGCTCGTGCGGGAGCGTCTCCCAGGAGGGGTACTCGACGACTCCGTCCGGCGGGATGATCGTGCGCAGGGCGGCCGCCAGGTCCTCGGCCTCGCGGCCGGTCGCCGTCACGGCGAGCACGGTGCGCGCCGTCTCACGGGCAAGGGCAGCCACAACGAACGGACGGGCAGCAGGCGGCCCGACCATATCGATGGCCATGCGGTTGCCGTCCTTGCCGGCCTTGACCGCTTCGGCGAGGGCCGCGTCCTTGACGACAGCGTCGAGCAGACCGTGCAGGCTCATGTGGGCTTTCGCTTTCCGTCCAGGTTCGGGGGCGCGCGGGAGGGCAACGCGAACCGCCCGGCACGTCGCACGGGCCGGGGGGCCTCCAGCGTACGACTCCCCGGTGACAGATGCTGGCTGTCGCCCTCAGGTGCCCCCTGGGGCTCCGCCCCAGACCCCGGTCCTCAAACGCCGGACGGCTGAAACAACCAGGCGGCCCCCGGCAGGCGCGCAAGCACCCGCCGGGGGCCGATTCCCCGCACCCCCGTAGCGGGAGCTATTCGGTCGCGATGGCGTTCAGGACGTTCATCCGGCCCGCCCTGAAGGCCGGGACCAGCGCCGCGAACAGGCCCACGAACGCCGAGCCGATGAAGACCGTGATGATCGTCGGCCAGGGGATCTCCAGGACCTTCAGGCCCTCCAGGGCGAGCAGCTGCTGCGCCGTGGCGCCCCAGCCCATGCCAAGGCCCAGGCCGAGCAGCGCGCCGAAGAGGGCGATGACCACCGACTCCATGCGGATCATGCGGCGCAGCTGGCGGCGCGAGAGGCCGATCGCCCGCATCAGGCCGATCTCCCTGGTCCGCTCGACGACCGAGAGGGCCAGCGTGTTCACGACACCCAGGACGGCGACGATGATCGCGAGGGCGAGCAGGCCGTAGACCATGTTCAGCATCTGGCCGACCTGGTCCTTCAGCGTCTGCTTGAAGTCGGTCTGGTCCATGACCTTGTACTGCGGGTAGTCGGACATGGACGCCTTCAGCGACTTGTACGCCGCGTCCTGCTGCCCCTTGTCCGCCTTGGCGAACATGATCTCGTTCGGCGGCATCCGGTCGGCGGGCACGTATTGCTCGGCGGTCGAGATGTTCACGTACATCGCGCCCGAGTCGATCGTGGCGTCGCTCGAGGTGATGGCCCGGACCGTGATCTCGCCCGTCCGGCCGTGGTCGAAGGCGAGCTTCACCTTGTCGCCGACGGTGATGCCGTGGTCCTTGGCGAAGTCCTCGCCGACCGACATGGAGTCCGGCTTGTAGGCGTCGGCGAGCTTGCCCGCGACCGTCTCGCTGCGCACATCCTGCGCGTACGTCGCGTCGGCGGCGCTCAGGCCGACTTCCTTGGCGACCTTGCCGTTCGGGGGCGTCAGGTCGGCCTTGATGTCCTTGTACCGGGTGATGTGGGCGACGTGGTCGGCCTTCTCCAGGGACTTCGCGGCCTTCGGGGTGATCGCCTGGTCGTTGTCGGACTGGATGATGAAGTCCGCGCCGACCGACTTGTCGAGCTCGTCCGTGGCGGAGGCGACCATCGAGGAGCCGACCACGGAGAGGCAGGCGACAAGCGCGAGGCCGATCATCAGGGCCGCGCCGGTGGCGCCGGTGCGGCGCGGGTTGCGCAGCGCGTTGCGCTCGGCCATCCGCCCGATGGGGCCGAACATCCGCAGGAGTACGGCGCTGATGACGCGGACCACGCCGTTGGCGAGGACCGGGCCGATGACGACGAAGCCGATGAGGGTGAGGACGACGCCGCCGCCGAGGAAGAGCGAGCCGTCGCTCGCCTTGTCCGCCTGGGACGCGGTGTAGAGGCCGTAGCCGCCGGCGCCGGTGAGGACGAGGCCGATGACCGCACGCAGCGCGCTCGCCCTGCCGTCGGCCGGGGTTCCGGCGTCGCGCAGCGCGGCCATCGGGGAGACCTTGGCCGCTCGCCGGGCCGGAAGGTAGGCGGCAAGGACCGTGACGACGATGCCAAGGACCATTCCCACCACGGGAGTTGTCCACTTGACCGTGAGGTCCTGCGTCGACAGCTCCATGCCCATGCCGGACATCAGCTGCATCAGGCCGACGGCGAGCCCGACGCCCGCGCCGACGCCGAGGACCGAGCCGAAGACGCCGAGCAGCAGCGCCTCGACGAGCACGGAGCGGTTGACCTGCTTGCGGCTCGATCCGATGGCGCGCATCAGGCCGATCTCGCGGGTGCGCTGGGCGACCAGCATCGAGAAGGTGTTGATGATGAGGAAGATGCCGACGAGGAAGGCGATCCCGGCGAAGCCGAGCATCGCGTACTTCATCACGTTCAGGAAGCCGCTGACGCTCTCGCGGTTGTCGTCCGCGCTCTCCTTCTGCGTCTTGACCTTGTACGCGGAGGCGTCCGCGCCCATCGTGTCGGTGACGTTCCGCTTGAGTGCCGCGTCGCTGACGCCGGCCTCGGCGGAGACGTTGACGTGCGTGAACCGGCCGGTGGTGCCGAGCAGTTCGCGCTGCGCGGTGGCGGTGTCGAAGTAGACGATCGCGGCACCGGGGTTGGTCACCTTGAAGGTGGCTATGCCGGAGATCCTGGCGGTGTGGTCGCCGGAGACGGCGATCGTGCGCAGTTCGTCGCCGATCTTCAGGTCGTGCTTGTCGGCGGTGTCGGCGTCGATCATCACGTCGGTGGGGCCGCGCGGGGCGTGCCCGGAGGTGATGTCCATCGAACGCAGGTCGTTGCGCGTCCAGTTGCCCGCGATGGTCGGGCCGCCGTTGGTGGGACCGACGTTCTCCTTCTCGGAGTTGACGACGGTCACGCTCTCGCTGCTGACCGCGCCCTCGGCGGACTTCACGCCGTCCGCCTTCTTCGCCTGGCCGACGACCGATGCGGGCATCGACTCGGGCTTGCCCGTGTCGGGCCGGTCACCGGGGTCCGTCGCGGACTTGGAGGTGACGGTGACGTCGGCGGACGTCGCGGCGAAGAGCTTGTCGAACGTCGTGTTCATCGTGTCGGAGAAGACGAGCGTGCCGCAGACGAACGCCACCGAAAGGACCACGGCCACCGCGGAGAGCGCCATGCGGCCCTTGTGCGCGAAGAAGTTGCGCATCGAGGTCTTGAGGACGGTCATGACGTACGCCCCCGCGCGTCGAAGTCCTTCATGCGGTCGAGGACGGTCTCGGCGGTCGGCGCGTACATCTCGTCGACGATCCGTCCGTCGGCGAGATAGAGCACCCGGTCCGCGTACGAGGCGGCCACCGGGTCGTGCGTGACCATCACGATGGTCTGGCCGAGCTCGGTCACCGAGCGGCGCAGGAAGCCCAACACCTCTGCCCCGGCACGGGAGTCGAGGTTTCCGGTCGGCTCGTCGCCGAAGATGATCTCGGGCCGGGAGGCGAGCGCGCGGGCCACGGCGACACGCTGCTGCTGGCCGCCGGAGAGCTCGGTCGGGCGGTGCTTGAGGCGTCCCGCGAGGCCCACCGTCTCGACGACCTGGTCGAGCCAGCCGCGGTCGGGCTTGCGGCCCGCTATGTCCATCGGGAGCGTGATGTTCTCGATGGCGTTGAGCGTCGGAAGCAGGTTGAACGCCTGGAAGATGAAGCCGATCCGGTCCCGGCGCAGCTGCGTGAGCTTCTTGTCCTTCAGGCCGGTGATCTCGGTCTCGTCGAGGTAGATCTGCCCGGAGGACACGGTGTCGAGGCCCGCGAGGCAGTGCATCAGGGTCGACTTTCCGGAGCCGGAGGGGCCCATGATCGCGGTGAACTGCCCGCGGGCGATGTCCACGTCGATGTGGTCGAGCGCCACGACCCGGGTCTCCCCGGATCCGTACGCCTTCACGACCTGGCGCGCCCGTGCCGCCACGGCCGTACGCCCTCCAGTGCCCCCGTGCCTGGGAATGGTTACAGCCGATGTCACGGTAAGTCTCCTAAGTCGGTTACGCGGTAGGTCAGGCGTGTTCGCTACGCATAAAGAGTCTGGTCGGCCAAGGGGGTCTTGCGCGCTGGTGCCCGGCGCAGTCTTTTACTGGGGAAAACCCCACCCCCGGAGCTGTGGTTCTTCCGCCCCCGAGGGCGATTGGTCCGCCCCCGTCGGCATAAAGCCAATCTAAGGACGGGTCCTGGCCTTCTCGTCCTCCAGCGGTACGAACGACCCCCGGTCCGCAGTACGGAGGTTCCCCTAGGGGATCTCCACCCGCCGGTGGAGCCGACCTCGGGGATCACTCCACCCTCGTACCGACCGGACACCGCCCCACCTGCCGAGAAGGTCTCCACCCCCTGCCCCCACCGCGCATCGGGTGAGAAGGTGGCCCGGAGCAATTACGTGCAGGGGGAAGGAATCTCGGTGGGCACTGACGACATACGACGCCGCGGCCCCGTCGTCGCCGCGCTGATGCTCGCCATGGCCCTCGCGGCCCTGGACTCCACGATCGTCTCGACCGCCATCCCGCAGATCGTCGGCGACCTCGGCGGCTTCTCCGTCTTCTCCTGGCTCTTCTCCGGCTATCTGCTCGCCGTCACGGTCACCCTGCCCATCTACGGCAAGCTCTCCGACACCTTCGGCCGCAAGCCCGTCCTCATCGCGGGCAGCATCCTCTTCCTGATCGGCTCCGCCCTCTGCGCGAGCGCCTGGAACATGGGCGCGCTGATCGCCTTCCGCGTCGTACAGGGCCTGGGCGGCGGCGCGCTGCAGGGCACGGTGCAGACACTGGCCGCCGACCTCTATCCGCTGGAGGAACGCCCCAAGATCCAGGCCAAGTTGTCCACCGTGTGGGCCGCCTCGTCGATCGCGGGACCGGCCCTGGGCGGCCTGATCGCCGCGTACGCCGACTGGCGCTGGATCTTCCTGATCAATCTGCCCATCGGGGCGGTGGCCCTGTGGCTGATCGTGCGCCATCTGCACGAGCCGGAGCGCGCGGCGGCCGGCGCCCGGGGGCGCACCGACTGGGCGGGCGCGCTCGCCGTCTTCGCCTGCGGCGGCGTCCTGCTCACCGCGCTCGTGCAGGGCGGCGTCGCCTGGGGCTGGCTGTCCGCGCCCTCGCTCGCGCTCTTCGCGGCGGGCCTCGCGCTCGCGGCCGCCGTCGTGGTCATCGAGCGGCGGGCGGCCGAGCCGATCCTGCCGGGCTGGGTCTGGCGGCGCCGCACCATCGCCGCCGTCAATCTCGCCCTGGGCGCGCTCGGCCTCCTGATGATCGCCCCGACGGTCTTCCTGCCGACGTACGCGCAGTCCGTGCTCGGCCTCGCGCCGATCGCCGCCGGGTTCGTGCTCTCCGTGATGACGCTGAGCTGGCCGGTGTCAGCCGCCATGAGCCAGCACGCCTACCGCAGGATCGGCTTCCGCAACACCGCAATCGTCGGCATCGGCGCGGCCGCTCTCCTCCTCTTCGCCTTCCCGCTGCTCCCCTATCCGGGGCAGGCCTGGCAGCCCGCCCTGATCATGCTGCTGCTCGGCGCGGCGCTCGGCCTCTTCCAACTCCCGCTGATCGTCGGGGTGCAGTCCACCGTCGGCTGGTCCGAGCGCGGCACGGCGACCGCGTCCATCCTCTTCTGCCGGCAGATCGGCCAGACCCTGGGCGCCGCCCTCTTCGGCGCGGTCGCCAACGCGGTGCTCACCTCGCGGCTCGGCGGTGCGGGCTCCCTGGACTCGGTCGCCCACGCCCTGGAGGACCCGACGTCCGTCGCCGACCCCGAACGGCTGCGCCGCGCGGTCGACTCCGCCGTCGACACGGTGTACGTGGGGGCCGGGTGCGCGGCGGTAATCGCCCTGCTCGTACTGGTATTCCTCGCGCCCCGACGGTTTCCGGTAATCGGCGCGAAGACCCCGGAGAACGGGGAGAAAACCGGCCCTACGCCGCGTGAACGCCCCGTGAATAAACCGGCCGAATAAACCGACCCAGCAGTATGTCCAAACCCCTTCGCAGCCCCACTACTTACAAGTAACGTGCTCGGTTCTCACCTCTCGCTCCCTGCGGTCCCGCACCGGACCGACGCCGCGCAAGGAGAACCGGGATGCCGCACCGTCACCACCCTCAGCACCCTCAGCAGCCCCATCCGTCTCAACAGCCGTATGAATCAAGCCAGTTGCAGCAACCGCAACAACCGAAAGGGCAGACACAGCAGCCATATCCGGCAGGGCAGCCGCGGCACGCTCAACAACCGCAGCAGACACAGCAGCCGCGCCGCGCTCAGCAATGGCAGCAACCGCAGCAGCCCTATGAGCCGGAGCAGCGGGAACAGCCGGAGCGGCCAGAGCCCCAACGGCCGTACCAGCCGCAGCAGCCGCAGCAGCCGCAGCAGCCGCGCCACGCTCAACCGCCGCGGCAGGCACAGGAGTCAGAGCCGCAGCCCCAGCCCCAGCGGCCGTACCAGTCACCGCCCATGCGTCTCCCCCGCCACCCGCACCTCCCGCCGCACGACTCGTCCCCGTCCTACCCCACCTATCCCTGGCAGCCGGTCGCACCACCACCCCCACCGCCGCCGCGACCCCGCCGCCACCCGGCGCTCGGCCGCCACAGCGACCTGCGCTTCCTGCGCAGCGCCTACCGCTGGCAGCGCCGCGTCGCCACCCTCACCGCGCTCGGCTACTTCACGCTCTTCCTGGTCCTCTCCGCCTACGCGCCGTCCCTGATGACGGACACCGTCACCGGCGGGCTCTCCGTCGGTCTGCTGCTCGGCCTGTGTCAGCTCCCCGTCACGCTGCTCGCCATAGCGCTGTACGAGTTCACGGCCCGCCGCCTCCTCGACCCACTGGCCCAACGGCTGCGCAAGCTGGCCGAGTTGGAGGCGAACCGATCATGAACACTTCTGTCGTCCTCGCCACCGATTCCGCACAAGCCATGTCCCTGGTGGCCTTCACCGCCGTCGTCACCCTCACCCTGCTCCTTTGCGTCCTGACCGGACCCGACCGCGACGACCTCGGCGAGTTCTACACCGGCTACGGCGCGCTCTCGCCGATGCGCAACGGCCTGGCCATCGCCGGCGACTACATCTCCGCGGCGACCGTCCTCGGCACCGGCGGCGTGATCGCGCTCGTCGGGTACGACGGTGTCGTCCTGGCCCTGAGCACGGCGCTGTCCCTGATGCTGCTGATGTTCCTGCTGGCCGAACCCCTGCGCAACGCGGGGCAGTTCACCATGGGCGACGTGCTGGCCCGCCGGATGCCGGGCCGCGCCGTACGCATCACCGCATGCGCGGCGACACTGGCCGCGCTGATCCCGCTGATGCTGGTCCAGCTGGCGGGCGCGGGCGATCTGCTCGCCTTCATCCTCGGGTTCTCCAGCGAGGGCCTGAAGACGGGCTGCGTCGTCGCACTCGGCGCCCTCATGATCAGCTATGCGGCGATCGGCGGCATGAAGGGCACCGCCCTCATCCAGATCCTGAAGATCGTGATCCTGCTCGGCTCCGGCCTCGTCATCGCCGCACTGATCCTGCGCCGCTTCGACTGGGACCTCGGGGCACTGCTCGCCGCCGCCGAGCGGGGCAGCGGCATCGGGCCCGCCTTCCTCCAGTCGGGACTGCAGTTCGCGGGCGGCCCCAACCCCGGCCTGGACATGATCAGTTCGGAGCTCACGGTGGTGCTCGGCGGTGCCTGCCTGCCGCACGTCACCATGCGCATGTACACGGCGCGCAGCGCACCCGAGATACGGCGCTCGATGTCCTGGGCGGTGTCCTCGGTAGCCCTCTTCGTGCTCATCATCTCCATCGTCGGCTTCGGCGCGACGGCGATGATCGGGCGGGCGGCGATCGCCCAGGCGGACCCGCAGGGCAACACGGCGTATCTGCTCGGCTCCAAGGCGGTGTTCGGCGCGAACGCGTCGACGGCGGAGACCCTCGTCTTCACGACGGTCACCACGGCGATCTTCCTCACGCTGCTCGCCTCGGTCGCGGGAATGATCCTGGCCTGCGCCAACTCGCTGGCCCACGACGTCTTCGCGCACGGCCGCCGCGGCATCACACCGCGTCGGGAGATGACGCTCGCCCGCCTGTCGGCGTTCGCCGTCGGCGGCCTGGCGATCTTCCTCGCGGTCCTGGTGCAGCACCACAATCTGCAGCCGCTGGTGACGCTCTCGTTCTGCCTGGGCGCGTCCGCCCTCGCGCCCGCGCTGGTCTACAGCCTCTTCTGGCGCCGCTTCACCCGCAGGGGCCTGCTGTGGACGCTGATCGGCGGCACGCTGGGCTCCGTCATCCTGATGACGGGCACCAACCTGGTCTCGGGCTCCCCGGTTTCGGCCTTCCCCGACCTGGACTTCAACTGGTTCCCGTTCACCACGACCGGCATCGTCTCCATCCCCCTCGGCTTCCTCCTCGGCTGGCTGGGCACGGTGTCCTCGGGCCGCAGGGAGTCGGAGGAGCAGCGGAGGCAGTACGAGGCGGTGGAGGGCTGGATCCTGGCGGGCATCAAGCGAGGCTGAGGCTGGAGGTCGTTACCCACCCACCCACCCCAACAGCCCACCGGAGCACTCACGCCCACCTGTCCGCCGCGGGGTGCTCGGGTGGGCGGGCAGGAAAAATCGGCGCGAAGCGGCGTCTAGACCGCCCGCCCGGTCAGCGCAGCGAGACTGCTCCGCACATGCTCCATGTGCGCCCGAACCTCCTCCCACTCCTCACCGTGCTCCCGCAGAACCCGCTCGGTCTCCCGGGCAACCCCCTCCTCCCGCACCGCCGCGGCAGCGACCAGCTCCGCGGCACGCGCCTCCGCGTCCTCCTGCCCGTGGCGGGCGGACTCCTCAGCCTCGGCGAAGGCCCGCTCGGCCTCGGACAGGCGGGCCTCCGCCGCGGCCACGAGCGAGGCCTCCTGCGCCTCGGCCGCCGCCTCCCGCAGGGCGATCTCCCGCTCGGCCGCCTCCCACCGCTCGGCGTGCTCCTTCTCCTGCTCCTCCAGGAGCGCGGCACTGCGCTGCCGCATCTCCCGCAGCGCGGCGAGCGCCTCGCCGCGCCACTCCTTCACATCACGGCGGGCCGCGATCCGCGCCTCGTCCGCCGCGGCGCGGGCCGCGAGCAGCCGCTTCCCGGCCCGCTCATCGGCCTCGGCGAGCAGCCCGTCGGCGTACGCACCTGCGGCCTCGCGCACCTCCCGCGCCGCCGCGCCGGCGGCCTCACCCACCCGCAGCGCGTCGGCCTCCGCGGCGGCCCGCAGCGCGGCGGCCTCCTCCTCGCTGACCGCCAGGATCTGCTGAGCGCGCTCGCCGAGCTGCTCGTACGTCTGCGGGGCGAGCCGCGCGACCGCGTCCCGCAGCCGCGCCGCTTCCGCCTCCATGTCCTTGGCGAGGACGGTGAGCCGCGCCGCGCGCTCCCACGCGCCGTCACGTTCCTGGGAAAGACCGGAGGCGTACGCGTCCACCTGCCCGGGCCGGTAGCCGCGCCCGCGCACGGCGACGAAGCCGTACGGCGAGGCCGTTGCACCGCTGCTCATCCTTGAATCCCCTCTCCGAGGCACCACCACGCGCGTATTACGCGATTGGCGCACATCTTGATGGATCAAGCGGATTCGCTCATAACGCGACACTCCACTCATCTCACCCGGTCAAGGATGCGCTATTTCCCGTCAAAGGCCGTAGTCACTCCTGGCGAGCCGCTGCCCCGACGCGCGAAACACCGCAGCGCCGTACGCCTCGACACCTGAGCCACCGCTTCGCGCCGGATCTCTCCCACCCACCCGATACCCCGGGGCAATCGGGTGGGTGGGCGGGAAAGATTCGCCGCGAAGCGGCGGCTCGAAACACGAACGAGGCGCCCGCCCCCAAACAGGGCCGAGCGCCTCGTGTCACCAACCGCCGGGGGCTACAGCAAGCCGTCCCACATCTGCTCGAGCAGCACCGACCACCAGCTCTCCGGAGACGCAAGCGCCGCCGGGTCGAGCGCGGCAAGCTGGCTCTGGAAGTCGACGGTCCAGCGGCCCGCCTGCTCCTGGTTGAGCCCGAACCGCAGCCGCCACATCCGGCCGAGCAGCGCCAGGCAGCGGGTGAACTCGGGCAGCCCCGTGTTCACGAACTGCGGCGGCACCGAAGCCCCGCCGGGACCCGCCTCCACCGGCACGGCCACGATGTTCGCCGTGCCGTACTGGACACAGATCGCCCGGCCGAAGTCACTGCCCATGACGAGGTACGAACCGGCGTCCGACGCCGGCTGCACGCCACGCTCCTGCGCCGTCTCGGCAAGCGTCGGCACCGGACGCCCCGGCTGGGCCTGCGCCCAGAAGAACGGCCCGAAGTCGACGGGCAGACCCGCCACGACGAGCGTGTGCGCCACGATGTCCGGCACGCCCTGCCGGGACACCGCCCGCTGGTCGAAGCGGAAGATGCCGGGCCCGAACGCGCCCGCCAGCTCCTGCGCCACGCCCTCCGGCGGAATCGGCGGCGCGGGCTGCACCTGCGGCAGCGGCGCCCGCACCGGCGCGGGGCGCGCAGGGCCGTCCGCGACCTGGTGCAACTCACCCTGGTGCGCGATCAGTTGCTGCATGCCGCCCTGCCGGGACGCGTGGTCCTTGCCGTACGGGGCGATGGACGTGATCCGCGCCTGCGGCCACGTCTCGCGGATCATGCGGGCACAGTACGCACCGGGCAGCTCGCAGGACTCCAGCTCGGTGTGGAGTTCGAGCACCTGCTGCGGCGGCACGTTCATGCCGCGCAGCTCGTGCAGGATCTGCCACTCCGGGTGCGGCGTGCCGGGCGCCGAGCGGCGGATGAGCTGCTGCTCGGAGCCGTCGGCCGCGCGGTAGCGCAGTACGGCCTGGTAGCCGGGGCCGACGGTCGGCTGACCTGCGGGCGGCTGCGGATAGCCGTACGGCTGGCCCGGCGCGGGCAGCGGCATGCCGGGAGCACCGGGGCCCTGCGGCGGCAACGGCGCACCGGGACCGCCGACCGCGGGTCCGGCCAGCATCGTCGCGGCGTGGTGGACACCGCCGCCGGGGGGCGGGGTGCCGGGAGCGCCCGGGGCACCGGGAGCGCCGGGAGCGCCAGGGGGCTGGGGAGCGCCCGGCGGCTTGATCCCACCGGGGCCACCCATGCTCGGGTCGGCCAGCATCGTTGCGGCATGGTGCACCCCACCCGGAGGCGTACCCGGCGTACCGGGAGGCCCAGGAGGCTGCGGCGCACCAGGAGCCGCGGGAGCACCAGGGGCACCAGGCGCACCCGGAGCTCCAGGAGGACCGGGAGGCTGCGGCGCACCGGGAGCGCCCGGCGGCTTGATCCCACCGGGACCGCCCATGCTCGGGTCCGCAAACATCGTCGCCGCATGGTGCACCCCACCCGCAGGCGTACCCGGCGTACCGGGAGGCCCAGGAGGCTGCGGCGCACCAGGAGCACCAGGAGCACCCGGCGCCGCGGGAGCCGCAGGAGCCCCCGGAGCCCCAGGCGGCTGAGGCCCGTCCGGGCCCAGCGCCGAGACGAGCTGCGTCGGGACATAACCGCCCGCCGGCGTACCCGGAGCACCGGGCCCGGACGGCGGCGGCGTACTCCCCTGAGCCACACCGGGAGTCCCCGGCGCGCTCGGAGGCGGCGGCGTCCCCGCACCGCCCCCACGGGCGGAACGCGGCGGCGCCTCCGCCTTGCTGGTCGCGGCATCGGCGATGTCCCCGGCACCGGGCGGCACGGGACCCGCGGGCCCCTGCGGATAGCCGTACGCGGAAGCGTCCGGCACGCCCGCGCCCGGAGGCGGCGGCATGTTCACCGCGCCACCGGCGGGCGGCGGAGGCAGGTTCGGTCCGGGAGCCGCCGGGGCCTGCGGCGCACCCGCGCCCGGAACGTCAAGGGCGGGCGCCACCGTCGTCGACGGAAGCCGGCTGCCGCCGTGCATCAGCGCGGTCTTGGCCTCCGGCGAAACACCGGGCGGCGGGGTGTCGTCGTCGTCACCGCCGACCAGCGGCGGCGCGAAGACCGTCGCGGGCGCGGGCACCGAACCCTCGTCGCCCGACTGCCCGTTGGTGTCGGTGCCGTCCCACGGAGCGGCACCGGCCGGCGCACCACCGCCGACCCCGGCCGCGGGCCACGGCGTACCGCCACCGGGCGCCTCGGGCGCACCCGGAGCCGAAGCCGCAGCAGCAGGCGGCTGCGTGGAAGCGACCGGCTCGGGAGCGACAGGAGCTGCGGGAGCCGCAGGCGCGGCCGGAGCAGCCGGAGTCGGAGCCGCAGCCGGCGAACTCCCCGCCACACCCGCCCCGTTGGACGCATCCGCCCGCCGATCCGGGATGCCCAGCTTGTCCGCCGCCTCCTGGAGCCACTCCGGAGGGCTCAACAGGAACGACGTCTGATTCAGGTCCACCCGCTCCGGCGGCGCCGGCGCCGGATCCTCCGGAGCCGCGTCCGCGACGCCGTACTCCTCCTCGTACCGGCGAATCACCTCACCGACCGGAAGACCCGGCCAGAGCGTGGCCTCACCGCTGTCCCGCGCGATGACGAGCCGCTGCCTGGCGCCGTCGGACACCGGACCGTTCTCCCGGTCCTCCGCCCACACGACAAAGCCGAGGTCGAACTCCCGGACCCGCACCTCACGATGCTGGTAGCCCGGCACATCGCCGTTGATCCACTCCTCGGCGCGCTCCTGCGCCTGCGCGAAGGTCACCATCGCCAAGTCACTCCCCCACCGGAACGGCGCGCGCGAAGCCGCCGTCCACCATCAGGTTCGCCACGGTCTCCAGCTCCGGCGGATTCCCCGCCAGCCGGGACAAGAACGCGTCGAAATCGTCGCCGCACGGCAGCAGCAGCCGCTCCACCCGCTCGGCCGGCTGCCACCCGGCAGCTTCCGAGACGTCCCGGGCGTCGTCGTACGCGCAGAACCACACCGAACCGATCCGGTCGCCCTTGACCTTCACGGCGAGCAGCCCACCCTGCACGAAGCCCACGCCCAGATAGTCCTTGGTGAGATGGTCGCGCAGACACTTGTTCACGTACACCAGGTCGTTGACCGCGGCCTCGTCCCGCACCGTGAAGAACGGCTGGTCGACCAGGAGACCGAGCTCCGCGTCCAGCGCGGCGCCGACCGGCGCGCAGCCGCCCGCCGCCTTCAGGAACGAGCGGTAGGCGCCGGGCAGCCGGTAGCCAAGGTCCTCCTCGACCCCGAGGATCTCCTGCTCCGACACCGCGACCGCCGACTTCGGCAGCGCCAGATGCGCGGGACGGGTCTCCTGGAGCGGGCGCGTACCCCTCTTGTTCTGGTCCACGGCCGTCGTCGCGATGCCGCCGTGATGGCGAAGGAGTGCCTTCACCTCGACCGGCACCAGCTCCAGGCGGCGGCCGCCCGGCACGTGATGCCAGGTCCAGCCGTGCGGGGTCGCCACCGGCGGGATCGTGTCCCACAGGTCATGCCCCGACGCCGCGAGGGCCGCGTTCGCGGAGACATAGTCCGTGAGACGCAGCTCGTCGACACCGAAGCCCTCCGGGGGCTCGGCGATCTCGGCCGCGGCACGCGCGTAGGCAGAGAAGTCCGGATAGCCGTGCTCGTCCACGCGCACCCCTCTGGGGTGGCGCGAGGCCCGGACCGGATCCGGGAAGTGCACGTTCTGCCCGGCGTAGGCCGCGTTCGGCGGCGCGGCCTGCTGCCCCAGCCGACCTGTCGTCATGGCGGTTGCCCCCTGCGGCACTGTTAATGGTTCTGCGGATCACTGTTGTGCGTACTGCGACGCGTACTGCTCTGTGCACTCTTTCGCGCACTCTTCTGCGTACTACGAATGTCGACAGCCTATGCGTAAGGACGACACCGGTCACCGGGCCTCCGGTTCCATGACCAGCAGCCACCGCGCCGTCACCGTGCGACGAAAGCCAGGCGTGTCGCGCCGCCCCAGCTTCCGCACCACCCGCCCCATTTGGCAGGCTGTCCCCGCAACGCGGGGGCGTGGCACACGCGGTCACTGCCGCGAGTTGCGGGGAGGGAAGCACCACCATGCACACGGCACAAACCGGTCGGTCAAGCCACACACTGTCCACGACAGCGGCTCCCGGCACCGACGAGAGCGGCACCACCGGCTCGGGGGACCCCCGCGTCGGCTGGAGCAGCGCCTCCGCCCACGCGCCCGTACTGCGCCAGCGCCGCGACGGCATCCTGCCCACCGTCGCCGCCGCGCTGTCCGTCCGCGGCGCGACCCTCACCTGCACCGCGGGCCGCGGCGAGGAACCCCCCGCGCTGCACCCGCTCGTACAGGACTTTCTCGACACCCTCACAAGCGGCCAGCGCGAACGCTTCACCGGGCGCTGTGCCGAGGCCATCCTCATCTCCCGGCACCTCAGCGCCGCCGACGGCAGCCGCTCCAAACGCGCGGCACGAAAACCCATGACCAACGGCGAGGCCCGCAAAGCCCTCAAACACGCCAAACTCACCACCCGCCGCATCCGCGAGGACGGCGACCCCCTGCACGGCGGCTTCGCCCGCCCCTGCCGCTCCTGCACCGCGCTCACAGCACACTTCGGCGTACGAGTCGTGGACCCGACCACCCCCGAAGACTGACCCCCCACCGAGCCGCGCTACCGCAACGAGGGCCCATGCACACCGAACAGCAGCACCCCAGCACTGCCGCCAACCCCCGCTTCCCCGTCCCCGTCGACGCCGCCCTGCGCGCGGCCGGCTGGCGCCCCGGACGCTGGGACATAAAGCAGGCGGAGATCTGGGCCGACGTACTGCGCAGCCACACCTCACCCGCGGGCCACCGGCACGCCGTCTTCCCCGCGGCCGTCGAGGCCTGGGCCGAATTCGGCGGACTGCACATCACCCCGCAGGGCCCCGGCCGCCAGATAGCCCCCGCCGCCATGCACCTCGACCCGCTGTACGGCCTCCACATGGCCCGCACCCTGGGCGACCTGGGCCGCGCCCTGGACTCCGAGGTCTGCCCCATCGGCGAGGAGCCCGAGACGCAGGCCCTGCTCGCCATCGACGCGGAGGGCCGCGTGTACTCCCTCGACCACAGCGGCGACTGGTACCTCGGCGCGCATATCGACCAGGCGCTGGCCACCCTCCTGTCGGGCACCCAGCCGGACCGCCTCACGGCGGGCTGAGCCGGCCGCTCCGCGGGGAGTACCGATATTCGCCTGCGACGCCGTCGTAGCTGGTCGCGCCCACGCGGCAGAGCCGCAAATGTCACAGCCCCGCGCCCTACGGGACGCTAGGCAGCACCGCCGACACGCGGAAGCCGCCCGCGTCCGTCGGTCCCGACACGAACACCCCGCCCAGCGCGGTGACCCGTTCCTTCATCCCCACGAGCCCGTTGCCACCACTCGGCAGCCGGGCGTCCGCGGGACCCGCCTCCGGCGGCGGCTCGTTCTCGACCTGCATCGCGATCTCCGCGCCGCGATGCGCGAGCCGCACATACGTCTTCGCGCCCGCCGCGTGCTTGTGCACGTTCGTCAACGCCTCCTGGACCACCCGATACGCGGTCTGCTCCACCTCGGCGGCATACGCACGCGACTCCCCCTCCACGGACAGATCCACCGCCATCCCCGCCGCACGGGACTGCCCCACCAACTCGTCGAGCTCCGCCAGACACGGCCCGTCCTCATCGACCGCACGCGAGGCGGCAGCCGCCGCGGCGAACCCCACCGCGGCGAGCGGCACGGCCTCGGACACCGCCCCTCGCCGCACACCCGCCCCGGAGGCCGCCCCCGACTCCCCGGCGGTCCGCAGCACCCCGAGCATCTCCCGCAGCTCCGTCAACGCCTGCCGCCCCATGTCACCGACCAGGGCGGCATTCTTCACAGCCTTCTCAGGATCCTTACGGGCAACAGCCTGCAAGGCAGCCGCATGCACCACCATCAAGCTCACCCGATGCGCGACAACGTCATGCATCTCCCGCGCGATCCGCGTCCGCTCCTCATTACGCGCCCACTCGGCCCGCTCCTCGGCCCGCTCGGCAAGGAGCTGCAACTCCCGCTCCAGGCTGTCGGCACGCTCCCGCAGACTCTCCATCAGCCGCCGCCGAGCCCCCACGTACATACCGAGCAGAATCGGCGGCGCGGTGACACCAATAGACGTCGTAATCGCAATAAACGGTATGAACCCCTCGGCGAACGCCAGCTCCCCGCTCGCCATGTCCTGCCGCGTCCGCACCAACGTGACGATGAGCGTCCCCAGCAGCGACATCCCCGCGAGCGACCCGATGATCCGCCGCGGCAGCTCGGAGGCCGCCAGCGAATACAGCCCCACGATGGTCAGCACAATCCCCATCTGAGCAGGCGTGATCGCGATCGAGACCAGCACCACCGCGATCGGCCACCGCCGCCGCAGCACCAACGACGCCCCGGCCACGGCCCCGAAGGCCACACCGACCGGCGCCGGAATCCCCGTATCCCCCGAAAACGTGATCCCCTCGGCCCCGCACTCCGCCGCCGAAACCAGCGCGAGCCCCACATCAAGCGCGGCACTGCGCCGCCGCTCCCACCACCACGGCCCGCCCCCGGCCGCCCTGTGGCTCTCCCCCGTCGTGGTCATGCCTTCCAGCCTACGGGCGCGAAGCCCTCCTTTTCCGGCGAGTTTTACGCGCGGTGATCCAGCACACCACTCGCTCGAGAAGAAGCCGCACCATCGCATCGAGGGCCCTCGGTACGGCATAGTGTTGTCCGCGCGCCAAGCCGATCAACAGAATCGGACATAGTGCGCAACCCATCCCGGGTCGTCTAATGGCAGGACAAATGGTTTTGGTCCATTGAATGAGGGTTCGATTCCTTCCCCGGGAGCCGCACAGTTCGGGTCCTGACCGCCCAGGTCAGGACCCGCCCTCATTTCCGCCCCACAACGCCCCGGTATCCTGCGGATGTCCACCCCCCGCACTTTCGAAGCCGAAGGGCACCCCCGTGAGCGCCAACAGCCCGGCAGCCGTCGTCGTCCTCGCAGCGGGTGAGGGCACCCGTATGAAGTCGGCCACCCCCAAGGTCCTGCATGAGATCTGTGGGCGTTCCCTCATCGGGCATGTGCTCGAAGCCGCGTACGCGTTGAGCCCGCAGCGGCTCGTCACCGTCGTCGGGTTCGCCAGGGAGCAGGTCACCAGCCACCTCGGGGTGATCGCGCCCGACGTCCGCACCGCTTACCAGAGTGAGCAGAAGGGCACCGGGCACGCGGTCCGTATCGGGCTCGAGGAGCTCGGTGGTTCCGTGGACGGGACCGTGATCGTGGTCTGTGGGGACACTCCGCTGCTGACCGGTGCGACGCTCCAGCAGCTCGCCGAGACGCACTCCGCCGACGGGAACGCCGTCACCGTGCTGACCGCCGAGGTGCCGGACGCGACCGGTTACGGGCGGATCGTGCGGGACGGCGAGAGCGGCGCGGTGACCGCCATCGTCGAGCACAAGGACGCGACCGATGCGCAGCGCGCGATCCGGGAGATCAACTCCGGGGTGTTCGCCTTCGACGGTGCGCTGCTCGCGGACGCGCTGGGCAAGGTGCGTACGGACAACAGTCAGGGCGAGGAGTACCTGACGGATGTGCTGGGGATTCTGCGCGAGGCCGGGCATCGGGTGGGCGCTTCCGTCACCGCCGATCACCAGGAGATCGCGGGGATCAACAACCGCGTACAACTGGCGGAGGCCCGGCGCACGTTGAACGAGCGGCTGCTGACCGAGGCCATGCTGGCCGGTGTGACGGTGGTCGACCCCGCGTCGACGTGGATGGATGCCACGGTGACGTACGAACGGGACGCGCTGGTGCATCCGGGGACGCAGCTCCAGGGCGCCACGCATGTGGGCGAGGGTGCCGAGGTCGGCCCCAACTGCCGTCTGAAGGACACCCGTGTCGGCGCCGGTGCGCGCGTCGACAACACGGTCGCCGACAGCGCCGAGATCGGGGAGCAGGCGAGCGTCGGCCCGTTCGCGTATCTGCGGCCGGGGACGCGGCTTGGCGTGAAGGCCAAGGCGGGTACGTATGTGGAGATGAAGAACGCGACGATCGGTGACGGTTCGAAGGTGCCGCATCTGTCGTACGTGGGTGACGCGACGATCGGTGAGTGCTCCAACATCGGTGCGGCGAGCGTCTTTGTGAATTACGACGGTGAGGCGAAGCACCACACGACGGTGGGGTCGCACTGCCGCACCGGTTCGGACAACATGTTTGTGGCTCCTGTCACGGTCGGGGACGGTGCCTACACGGCGGCCGGCTCGGTGATCACGAAGGATGTGCCGGCGGGTTCGTTGGCCGTCGCGCGGGGCCAGCAGCGGAATATCGAGGGCTGGGTCGCTCGTAAGCGTCCGGGGAGCGCGGCTGCGAAGGCGGCCGAGGCGGCGTCCCGGAAGCCGGAAGGCGAAAGCTGACCGGAAACAGGTGCGTCTGACACGGCGTACCGTGATAGGTGCACACAAATTCGGCCGACTCGACGCACCGGGACGCGTGAGTACGGCAGCGGGAAGAACTCTCTGAGGAGACAGTGCTGTGACCGGGATCAAGACGACCGGCGAGAAGAAGTTGATGCTCTTCTCCGGCCGCGCCCACCCCGAGTTGGCCGAGGAGGTCGCACACAAGCTGGGTGTCGGCATCGTGCCGACGAAGGCTTTTGATTTCGCCAATGGCGAGATCTACGTGCGGTACCAGGAGTCGGCTCGTGGCGCGGACTGCTTCTTGATCCAGAGCCACACGGCTCCGATCAACAAGTGGATCATGGAGCAGCTGATCATGATCGACGCGCTGAAGCGTGCGTCGGCCCGCTCCATCACGGTGATCGTGCCGTTCTACGGCTACGCCCGTCAGGACAAGAAGCACCGCGGTCGTGAGCCGATCTCGGCCCGTCTGGTCGCGGACCTGATGAAGACCGCGGGTGCGGACCGCATTCTCACGGTCGACCTGCACACGGACCAGATCCAGGGCTTCTTCGACGGCCCGGTCGACCACCTCTTCGCGCTGCCGGTCCTCGCGGACTACGTGGGTGCGAAGGTCGACCGCTCGAAGCTGACGGTGGTCTCCCCGGACGCCGGCCGCGTGCGCGTCGCCGACCGCTGGTGCGACCGTCTGGGCGCGCCGCTGGCGATCGTCCACAAGCGCCGCGACAAGGACGTCGCGAACCAGGTCACCGTGCACGAGGTGGTCGGTGACGTGAAGGGCCGCGTCTGCGTCCTGGTCGACGACATGATCGACACGG
This sequence comes from Streptomyces sp. NPDC021622, assembly GCF_040640795.1. Lineage (NCBI taxonomy): Bacteria > Bacillati > Actinomycetota > Actinomycetes > Kitasatosporales > Streptomycetaceae > Streptomyces > Streptomyces sp. NPDC021622. The sequence continues at coordinate 195,035 of NZ_JBFACK010000008.1, read as the reverse complement.
GTGGCACGATCTGCGCCGCCGCCGACGCGCTGTTCGCGCACGGCGCGGAGGACGTCATCGTGACGGCGACGCACGGTGTGCTCTCCGGTCCGGCCGCGGACCGTCTGAAGAACTCCAAGGTGAGCGAGTTCGTCTTCACGGACACCCTGCCCGACCCGGGTGACCTGGAGCTCGACAAGATCACGGTGCTTTCGATCGCGCCGACGATCGCGAACGCGGTGCGTGAGGTCTTCGAGGACGGTTCGGTGACGAGCCTCTTCGACGAGCAGGCGTAAGGCTCAAGAGCCTTGAGGATCTTGCTGTAGAGATCCACTTTGGGTGCGGCCTTCCCGCCGGGTAGACTCACTGAGTTGCTCGGCGAGGGAGGCCGCACACGCTTCTGATGAAGCACAGTGTGTGGCTGTCCGTTATCGACGCGCTCTTCGTAGCAGGCCAGTAGTCGTATGGCCGGGTAACCGACCCCCATTCGACATTTCTGACACGAGGAGTGCACATGGCTGAGATCAAGCTCGCCGCCGAGACCCGCACCGAGTTCGGCAAGGGCGCCGCCCGCCGCATCCGCCGTGAGTCCAAGGTTCCGGCCGTCGTCTACGGCCACGGCGCCGACCCGGTCCACGTCACCCTTCCGGGCCACGAGCTGCACCTCGCGCTGCGTCAGGCGAACGTCCTGCTCTCCCTGGACATCGACGGCAAGACCCAGCTCGCGATCCCGAAGGCCGTCCAGCGCGACGCCATCAAGGGCTTCCTCGAGCACGTCGACCTGCTGCTCGTCCGTCAGGGCGAGAAGGTCAACGTCGACATCTACGTGCACACCGAGGGCGAGCTCGCCCCGGGCGGCAACCTGCTCGAGCACGTGCTGAACGCGCTGCCCGTCGAGGCCGAGGCCACGCACATCCCGGAGTCGGTCACCGTCTCCATCGCCGGTCTCGAGGCCGGTGCGACCATCCTCGCCAAGGACATCCCGCTGCCCGCCGGCACCACCCTGAACGTCGACGGTGAGACCGTCGTCCTGCAGGTCCTGGCCGCGCAGGCCGAGGAGGCCCCGGCCGAGGGTGCCGAGGGCGAGGGCGAAGAGGCCGCCGAGGCCTGAGTCGCCCCCCGGCGCTCGACCGAGCTCGACTGACAACCGCCGCCCCGCGCTCCGTGCGCGGGGCGGCGGTTGGGTTATGCGGAGGGCTTATGAAGAGAGCTATGAAGGAGACATGCAGATGACGACGGACCCCGGCGCCCCTTGGCTGATCGTGGGCCTGGGCAATCCAGGCCCCGGTTACGCGATGAACCGGCACAACGTGGGTTTCATGGTGGCCGACCTGCTCGCGGACCGGATCGGCGGCACGTTCAAGCGTGCGGGCCGGGCGCAGGCGCAGGTCCTTGAGGGGCGGATCGGTCCGGTGGGCCCGGCGAACCGCCGTGTGGTGCTCGCGAAGCCGATGTCGTACATGAACGTCTCGGGCGCTCCGGTGACGGCGCTGCGTGACTTCTACAAGGTGCCGGTGGCGAACATCGTCGCGGTCCACGACGAGCTGGACATCGACTACGGCACGCTGCGGCTGAAGCTGGGCGGTGGCGACAACGGCCACAACGGTCTGAAGTCGATGACGAAGGCGATGAGCTCGGACTACCACCGGGTGCGGTTCGGGATCGGGCGTCCGCCGGGGCGGATGCAGGTCGCCGATTTCGTCCTGAAGGATTTCTCGGCGGCGGAGCGCAAGGAGTTGGACTACTTCGTGGACCGGGCGGCCGATGCGGTGGAGGCGCTGGTCATCGAGGGTCTCGAGCGGGCGCAGAGCGCGTACAACTCCTGAGGCACCTTCCGGCGAGTGTTGACTGAGCGCAGTCATATGGCCAAGGATCGCCGCCATGAACGCGCTGCTTCTCGGACGCCGTACGGCTATGGGCGGGCTCGCGGTGCTGCTTCTCGTCGCCGGGATCTGGGCGTCCTGGGGCACCGCGCAGCACGTGATGCTCACGGGTGAGCGGGAGCGCGGGACGATGACGGTCTCGCGCTGCGGTGAGGACGAATGCGTGGGTCGGTACGAGCCCGGCTCGTCCGGCTCCAAGAAGCGCGAGCGGGTCGTGATCGACCGCTCGATCGCGGAGAAGAAGGGCGCGCGGATCCCGGTGGCCGTGAAGCCGGGCACCACGGAGGTGGTCCGCGCGGGCGGCCCCGGCTTCCTCCACGCCTGGCTCCCGCTGGGGGGTGCGTTGCTTCTTTCGGCGGTGGTGGTGGCGGGTGGCCTGCGGCTGCGGCGCACGGCGTGGGCACTGGCCTTGGCGGGCGGCGCGCTGCTGACGGCGTCGTACGTGACGCTGGTCTTCTAGCCGACCGCCCACGTTGTGGGCAGGCGTTCCGCACGGCGGAACGGGTGGGCACAACGCCAACGCCGCCGGGCCACCGATACAGCAAGGGGCCCAGCACCAACCAAAGTGCCGGGCCCCGAAGCAGATCGTCAGCCGGTGTTACGCAGCCCCGCCGCCACACCGTTGACGGTGAGAAGCAAGGCCCGACCCAGCAACGGGTCCGCCTCCTCGCCCGCGGCGGCCGCATCCCGCTGCCGCTTCAACAGCGCCACCTGAAGGTACGAGATCGGGTCCAGGTAGGCGTCACGGATGGCGAACGTCTGCTGAAGCGCCGGCTGCGAATCCAGCAGCTCCTCGCCGCCGGTGACCCGCAGGACCTCCGCCACCGTCAGCGCATGCTCCGCCTCGATCGCCTCGAAGACATGCTTCAGCTCGTCGGGGACGAGCGTGTCCACGTAATGGCGGGCGATCCGCAGATCCGTCTTCGCCAGCGTCATCTCCACGTTCGAGATGAAGTTCTGGAAGAAGTGCCAGTGCTCCTGCATCTCGGAGAGCACCGTGTCCAGACCGGCCTCTCGCAGCGCCTTCAGGCCCGAGCCGACCCCGAACCAGCCCGGCACGATCTGCCGCGACTGGGTCCAGCCGAAGACCCACGGGATCGCGCGCAGGCCGTCGAGCGAGACGCCCGAGCCGGGGCGGCGGGAGGGCCGGGAGCCGAGGTGCAGGTCGGCGAGCTGGTCGACCGGCGTCGACGCGAGGAAGTACGTCGGCAGGTCCGGGTCCTCGACCAGCTTGCGGTACGCGGAGTGCGCGGCGTCCGAGACGACGTCCATCGCCGCGTCCCAGCGGGCGAGCGCCTCGTCGGACTGACGGGGGGCGGTGTGCAGCGCGGAGGCCTGCAGCGTCGCGGCCACGGTCAGCTCGAGGTTCTCCCGCGCCAGCGAAGGCACCAGGTACTTGTCGGAGATGACCTCGCCCTGCTCGGTCACCTTGATCTCGCCCTCGAGCGTGCCCCACGGCTGCGCGAGGATCGCGTCGTGCGACGGGCCGCCGCCACGGCCGACGGTGCCGCCGCGGCCGTGGAAGAGCCGAAGACGTACGCCGTAGCGGTGCGCGACATCACGCAGCCTGCGCTGGGCGCGGTGGATCTCCCACTGCGAGGTGGTGATGCCGCCGAACTTGGAGGAGTCCGAGTAGCCGAGCATGACCTCCTGGACGTCACCGCGGAGGGCGACCAGGCGGCGGTACGACGGGTCGGCCAGCATCTCGTCCAGGATGACGTCGGCGGCGCGCAGCTCGTCCGTGGTCTCCAGGAGCGGCACGATGCCGATCTTCGCCCAGCCGGCGTGCAGGTCGATGAGGCCCGCCTCGCGCGCGAGGACGGCAGCCGCGAAGACGTCGTCGGCGCCCTGGCACATCGAGATGATGTACGACTCGATGACCTCGGGCCCGAAGACTTCGAGGGCCTTCTTGACCGTGAGGAAGACGCCGAGGGTCTTCTCGCCGGCCGCGTCGAGCGGCGCCGGGGACGGGGCGAGCGGACGCCGCGACCTGAGTTCCTTGGCGAGCAGCTTCTGCCGGTACTCGCGCGGCATGTCCGTGTACCGCCAGGACTCCTCGCCGAGCCGGTCGAAGAGCTGCCCGAGCGCGTGGTGGTGGGCGTCGGCGTGCTCGCGTACGTCCATGGTGGCGAGCTGCAGGCCGAACGCGGCGAGCGTACGGATGGTGCGGTTCATCCGGCCGTCGGCGAAGAGTCCGCCCTTGTGCTCGCGCAGCGAGGTCTGGACGAGGGTGAGGTCGTGAAGGAGCTCGCCGGTGCCCAGATAGTCGCGCCCCGGCTCGTGGGCGGTGCCGCGGGCCAGGCGCTGCTTGGTGTTCTCCAGCTTCTGCCGGATGCAGGTGGCCTTGAGCCGGTAGGGCTCCTCGGCGTTGAGCCGCTTGTAGCGGGGGCTGATCTCGGGCAGCAGCTCCAGGTCGAGCTGGAGGGAGGACTTCAGCTCCTCGGTGGCTCCGGTGTAGCGGATGGAGTTGGAGAGGAAGCCGCGCAGCTCGTCGACGAGCTCGAGGGCGTCGTTGATGCCGTGCTCGTGCTGGAGGATCAGGACGTCCCAGGTGACCTGGGGAGTCACGTTCGGGTTGCCGTCGCGGTCACCGCCGATCCACGTGCCGAAGGTCAGCGGCCGGGTGCCCTCGGGCAGCTCGACGCCGACGCGCTCGAGCTCGGCCGTCAGGTCTTCCAGTACGTCCCCGACGGCGCCGGCGTGCAGCTCGTCCAGGTAGTAGATGGCGTTGCGCGCCTCGTCGGCGGGCTCGGGGCGGACCACCCGCAGCTCGTCGGTCTGCCACACCAGGTCGATGTTCTCGGCGAGCCGCGTGTCGTGGCGGCGCCGGTCGGCCTCGATGACCGGGGTCTCAAGGAGCGCGGCGACGCGGCGCAACTTGTTGAGGACGGAGCGGCGGGCGGCCTCGGTGGGGTGCGCGGTGAAGACGGGCCGCACGTTCAGGTGCTGCACGGTCTGGCGCAGGTGGTCGGGGTCGGCGTCCTTGAGCCGGTCGGCCGTACGGGACAGGAGCCCGCCCTCGGCGGCCCGGCGGGCGCGCAGCTCGCGGCCGCGGTGGACCTGCTCGGTCACGTTCGCCAGATGGAAGTACGTGGAGAAGGCGCGGACCAGCTTGGCCGCGGTCTCCAGTTCCGTACCACCCAGAAGGCGGGCGGCTGCCTCGCCGTCCTCGCGGGTCAGGCGGCGGACCTTCTCGACCAGTTCGAGGAGCTCGGGACCCTCCTGACGGACGAGGGTCTCGCCCAGCAGATCGCCGAGGCGCCGGATGTCGGCACGCAGCTCGGTGCTGGCTGTGGTGTTCGTCTGGTCGTCGGCACTGCTCACAGGTGCGGCTCCTTGCAGTGTTGAAGCACGTCAGTTCTGGGAGGGGTACCCGGCCGGATAGGAATCCGTGTTCCGGGGGAAATAGAGAGCGGACCGCGCTGTCCGACCGATTCCAAGGATAAGTGTCACTTCGCGGCACGGGCTCGCGGCCTCTTGCCGCCAGGTTCCGCACTGCCATACTTACGACGCCGTAGGTTACGGGACCGTAGGAACCACGGGAGCGCACGGCTGTGTGCACCCGGCGCCCGCTGTGACCGTTGTAACCCTCAACCCTCGACCCCACAGGGGACGTGCCCATGACCCCATCTTCCGATGCGTACTCCGACACCGATGTGATCGAAGACGCTCCCCGGGCGGCCTCGGACGCCCCTCTGCCATCGGCGACACTCGGCGGCGAGAAGAAGCGCTCGCTGGAGCAGCTCGCGCTGCTCCTGTTCATCACCGTCCCGTTCCTCGCTCTGGTCGCGGCGGTGCCGCTGGCCTGGGGCTGGGGTGTGAGCTGGCTGGACCTCGGCCTTCTCGTCTTCATGTACTACCTGGGGTGCCACGGGATCACGATCGGATTCCACCGCTACTTCACGCACGGCTCCTTCAAGGCGAAGCGCCCGCTGCGGATCGCGCTGGCCGTCGCGGGGTCGATGGCGGTGGAGGGTCCCCTTGTCCGCTGGGTGGCCGACCACCGCAAGCACCACAAGTTCTCGGACGCGGAGGGCGACCCGCACTCCCCCTGGCGCTTCGGCGAGACGGTCCCGGCGCTGATGAAGGGCCTGTGGTGGGCGCACATCGGCTGGATGTTCGATGAGGAGCAGACGCCGCAGGACAAGTACGCACCGGATCTGATCAAGGACCCGGCACTGCGCCGCATCTCACGCCAGTTCTTGTTGTGGACGATCATCTCGCTGGCCATCCCGCCGCTGGTCGGGGGCCTGGTGACGATGTCCTGGTGGGGCGCGTTCACGGCCTTCTTCTGGGGTTCGCTGGTGCGAGTGGCCCTCCTCCACCACGTCACGTGGTCGATCAACTCGATCTGCCACGCGGTGGGCAAGCGGCCGTTCAAGTCGCGCGACCGTTCGGGCAACGTGTGGTGGCTGGCGGTCCTGTCCTGCGGTGAGTCCTGGCACAACCTGCACCACGCGGACCCGACGTCGGCGCGGCACGGCGTGATGAAGGGCCAGCTGGACTCGTCGGCGCGGATCATCCGCTGGTGCGAGCAGCTGGGCTGGGCGACGGATGTGCGCTGGCCGTCGCAGTCCCGCATCGAGTCCCGCCGCAAGCCGAAGACCGTCGACGCGGCATGATTGACGACGTGGCGACCGACTCCAGCAATTCCAGCCCTTCCAGCAAAGAGAAGCAGCCCCGGCGCGCCCGCCGGACCCGGATGACGGGTGCCGAGCGCCGGGAGCAGTTGCTGGACATCGGCCGTACGCTCTTCGCCGCCAAGGGCTTCGAGGGCACGTCGGTGGAGGAGATCGCCGCGAAGGCGGGCGTCTCCAAGCCGGTCGTGTACGAGCACTTCGGGGGCAAGGAAGGTCTGTACGCGGTGGTGGTGGACCGCGAGATGCGGGCGCTGCTCGACGGTGTGACGGGGGCGCTGACGGCGGGGCATCCGAGGGAGCTGCTGGAGCAGGCGGCGTTCGCCCTCCTCGACTACATCGAGACGTACACGGACGGCTTCCGCATCCTGGTCCGAGACTCCCCCGTGGCGCAGTCGACAGGTACGTTCGCGTCTCTCATCTCCGACATCGCGACGCAGGTGGAGGACATCCTCGGGCAGGAGTTCAAGACCCGGGGCTTCGACCAGAAACTGGCCCCTCTCTACGCCCAGGCGCTGGTCGGCATGGTGGCGCTGACGGGCCAGTGGTGGCTGGACGTCCGCAAGCCGAAGAAGGCGGAGGTGGCGGCGCACCTGGTCAACCTGGCGTGGCACGGCCTCGACGGCCTGGAGCCGAAGCCCCGCCTGATAGGCCACCGCAAGGCCTAGCGGCCGCGGGCGGGAGGGCCGGGGGCGCACACCCCCGCCCCTCGTGCCACCGCCGTGCCGCCGTGCCGCCGTGCCGCCGCAACGACACCGCCGCTCCGCGGCGGATGGTCCCGCCCGCCCACCCGATCACCCAGCGGCACAAGACGCCCCCACCCGCCGCTGCGGGGTAATCGGGTGGGCGGGCGGGAAAGATCCGCCGCGGAGCGGCGGGACAGGCGCGAGCCAGGGCACCACCACTCGACGCCGCTGGGCAGGCCCACCCCGGAGTCACCGCGCTAAGCCGCACCGCGGAACCAGCAGCCGCCCCGCGCCGCGAGCACCGGCGGTTTGGGGAGCTCCGTCATGCCGAGTACGTCGGTGTAGTACGCCCGCAGCGCCGCCTCGCTGCCGGGCGGTGCGGCGAGCTGGACGTGATCGACCGCCACCAGCATCAGGCGCGCTTCCGGGCCACCGCGAAGACCCTGCGGAAGGGGAAGACCGTGCCGCCCGCCCCCGCCGGGTACGCCTTGCGGAGCAGTTCGGCGTACTCGTACAAGAACGCCTCCCTCGCCTCCGTGTCGTCCTCCAGCGCCGTCAGGACCGGCCGCAGGCCCGTCCCCTTCACCCAGTCCAGGACCGGGTCGTCGCCCTCCAGGAGGTGGAGGTATGTCGTCTCCCAGGCGTCCACCTCGCAGCCCAGCGGGACGAGCCGCTCCAGGTATGCCGTGGGCGAGAGCACCGCGTCCGCGTGGCGGAGGGTGTCGCCGAGGCGGTCCCGCCAGCGCTCCGATTCGCTCAGCTCCCGCATCAGGACGTGGCTGGGTGCGTCGAAGTTGCCGGGGACCTGGAAGGCGAACGTGCCGCCGGGGGCGAGCGCGGCCACCCAGGCGGGGAAGGAGTCCGGGTGGCCCGGCACCCACTGGAGGGTGGCGTTGGAGAGGATCAGGTCGTACGTGCCTTCGGGCGGCGTCCAGTCCGTCGCGTCCGCCGGGGCGAAGTCGAGGCGGCCGCCGCCCGGCGTGGGTCCAGCGAGCGCATCGGCTCGCTCCAGCATCTGCGGGGAGTTGTCGAATCCGGTGATGTGCGCCGCGGGCCACCGCTCGGCAAGGAGCCGGGTGACATTGCCGGGTCCGCAGCCCAGGTCCGCGATGCGGAGCGGGCGGCCAGGAGCCGACGGGAGTTCCGGAACCCGGGCCAGCAGATCGACGAAAGGGCGGGCGCGGTGGTCGGCGTGGCGCAGATACTGCCCCGGGTCCCAGGTGGGAGCGGCTGCGGCAGCAGGGGTGTTGGCGGCTGCGGACATCGGCGGGGCCTCCTGGATTCACGTACCTCGGCGTCGTACCGCCATCCTCGACCCGAAGTATCTTGACGTCAAGAGACTTCATGTCGACAGACCCCCTACACTGATCGTCATGGAGGACGAGGTCGATCGGCTGGTCGCAGCGTGGCGCCGGGAGCGCCCTGACCTCGACGTGGAACCGCTCGAGGTGCTCAGCCGCGTCAGCAGGCTCGCGCGGCATCTGGACCGGGCCCGGCGGCTCGCCTTCTCCGAGCACAGCCTGGAGCCGTGGGAGTTCGACGTACTGACATCGCTGCGGCGCGCGGGCGCGCCCTATCAGCTCTCCCCCGGGCAACTGCTCACGCAGACTCTGGTGACCTCCGGCACGATGACCAACCGCATCGACCGCCTCGCCAAGAAGGGTCTCGTCGAGCGGCTGCCCGACCCCAGCGACCGGCGCGGCGTGCTCGTGCGGCTCACCGAGGAAGGGCAGGACAGGGCCGACCAGGCGCTCGCCGGGCTGCTTGAGCAGGAGCGGGCCATCCTCGCCGAACTCTCGCGCGCACAGCGGGGCGAACTGGCCGCGCTGCTACGCCAGTTGACCGCCCCGTTCGACAACATCCCCGGCTAGGTCGACCGGCCCGACGCCCGCCCTGCGGGCCAGCGCGACGGCCGCGAGCGTGGAGTGCACGCCCAGCTTCCCCAGCACGTTCTGCATGTGCGTACGCACCGTGTGCGGGGAGAGGAAGAGACGTTCGGCGACCGCCTTGCGGCCCAGGCCCGCCACCATGCAGCGAAGGACCTCGCGCTCGCGCGGGGTCAGGGACTCCACCAGGCGCTCGGACTCCGTGCGGTGCTTGCGCGCGGCGGTCAACTCCCGCAGGACACCGGTGAGCAGCGCCGGCGGCAGATGCGTCTCCTCCCGCAGCACCCCCCGGATGACGGTGAGCAGCCGGGACAGGGAGCAGTCCTTGGCGACCCAGCCCGACGCCCCCGCCTGCAGCGCGAGGGCGGCCCTGCGCGGGTCGTCCTTCTCCGCGAGCACGACCGTACGGACCATCGGCTGGCCGGAACGGACCCCGGCCACAAGCGAGATGCCGTCCACCAGACCGTCCGCGTTGCCCTCCTGGACCGAAGGCGCGGGGCGGACACCCTGCATGGCGCTCGCGGACGCGCCGAGGTCGGCGTCGACGAGCAGCACGTCGTATCTGCGCCCCTCGGCGATCGCCCGCTCAAGGCAGCGCAGCGCGGCCGGGCCACTGCCCGCCGCGGACACGTCGACATCCGGCTCCGCCGCCAGAGCCGCTGCGAGCGACTCGGCGAAGATGCGGTGGTCGTCGACGACCAGGACTCGGATACGAACCACTGAAACCCCCTTCCCCAGGCCCTCGTCGGAGAGCAGGGGATACCCCATCGTCTGAAGACGCACGGTGCGGGTACGACGCACGGAACGGGGGTCGCCGCAGCAGGCACGGCCGCCGCCGTGCTGTGACTGCTACCCCCACGCCGGGCGTCGTACCCGACTGTCTCGCCCCCTGAACGGTGCCGGCCCCCACCGGCACTGCCCTCAGAGTAGGGCCGGAGGGCAGGAGCGGAAGGTGATTTACAGAACTGATTGGCCAGCGCGTTTATGGTGAGCCGTATGTTTCGTATTGAGACAGGAGTCGACAAGGCGCGGTTCGCTCTCCTCCTGAACGGGCTCGAGGACGCGAACGCGGCGGCTTCCCCGGCGCTGCGCGCGATGCGCGGCACCACCCAGGATCGTGAAGTGCCGCTGGCCGTCTGGGTCCTTGACCACACGGACGCACTGGCCGGCGGTCTCGCCGGGCACACCTGGGGGCGCTGGCTCCATGTGAACTACCTCTGGGTCGCCGAGGGTCACCGGGGCGCGGGCCTGGGCGCGCGGCTGCTCGGCGAGGCGGAGCAGATCGCTCGCAAGGAGCGGGACTGCCTCAACTCCCGTGTCGAGACATGGGACTTCCAGGCTCCCGGGTTCTACCGGGGGCAGGGATACGAGGTGGTGTCGGTGATCCCCGACTACCCGGAGGGGGCAAAGGAGTTCACGCTGACGAAGAAGCTGTCCGTCACAGCTCCTTGAGCGCCTTCACGCTGATGTCGACGTCGATGTCGTACGGGACGGCGATCTTGAGCTGGTCGTGGTGGATGCCCGTGAGGACGTACGTCTTGGACAGCGGATCGAGTTCGTAGACCCGCACCACGGGGTGCTGGTTCGCATCCGTCATCTCGACCAGCCAGAAGTTAGGGATCCCGGCGGCGGCATATTTGCGGGGCTTGGTGTCGCGATCGCGGGACTCCGAGTCGGGCGAGACGACCTCGACCGCGAGCAGGACGTCGGTGGCCGCGAACCCCGTCTGCTCCAAACCGGTGACGGCTTCGGCGCGGACGAGGCTGATGTCGGGCTCGGGACCGTTGCGCGGGTCCAGTTCGACGGTCATCTCCCGCACGACCTTGAGGGCTCCGGGCACGGTGCGACACAGGCCGGCCACCAGAAGATCGATCATCTTGCTGTGGAAATATCGCTGCGGACTCACGAAGACAAGGCTCCCGTCGATCAGCTCGGTGTGCGGCGGGAGGCCGGGCAGAGTGAACAGGTCGTTCACGGTGTACCCGTCCTGCGGCGGCACCGGCCAGCGGCAGCCCTGCTCAGGCTCGGGCTCGTGCGCTGCGATCGGCTCGGCGGTCATGGTTCCTCCCATGGACGGGATTCTCGGCCTGCCCCACAACGGTAACGGCCGGTTCCGCTGATCGTCATCACAACGGGTGACCGGCTGCGGGCGCCGCGCAAGGAACCCACGGCCGGATCCGCACGGACCGATCACGCCACGCGCCGCGCCCCCGCCGATGGCACCGCCGGGAACACCCTCGGAGCCGTGAAGCCCGCCGTGGCGAACGCCTCCTGGACGGACTTCGTGACCGACTCCGCGTCCGGCTCCTCCACCAGGACGATCGCCGAGCCGCCGAAGCCGCCGCCCGTCATCCGGGCGCCGATCGCTCCGGAGGCGTTCGCGGTGGCGACCACCAGGTCCAACTCCTCGCAGGAGATGCGCAGGTCGTCGCGGAGCGAGGCGTGGCCCTCGGTCAGGACGGGGCCGATCGCGCGTACGTCGCCGGCGTCGAGCAGGGCGATGACCTGCTCGACGCGGTGGTCGTCCGAGACGATGTGGCGGACGTAGCGGCCGATCTTTTCGTCCGTCAGCCGGGCCAGCGCGGAAGGGAGTTCGGCGTACGCGACATCGCGGAGGTGGGACACCCCGAGGATGGCCGCACCCTCCTCGCAGCCCGCCCGCCGCTCGGCGTACGCACCGTCTCCCAGCTCGTGCTTGACCCGTGTGTCGACCACCAGGAGCTGCAGGCCCTGTGCGGCGAGGTCGAAGGGGATCTGACGTATCGACAGGTCCCGGCAGTCCAGGTGCAGGGCGTGTCCTGCCGTGGCGCACGCCGATGCCATCTGGTCCATGACACCGCAGGGGACGCCGACGAAGGCGTTCTCGGCGCGCTGGGCGAGGACCGCCAACTCGGGGCGGGGCAGGCCGAGTTCGTACAGGTCGTTCAGGGCGAGGGCCGTGACGACCTCCAGCGCTGCGGACGAGGAGAGGCCCGCACCCGTCGGCACCGTCGAGGCCAGGTGGATGTCCGCGCCGCCGGACACCGCGTGACCCGCGTCCCGCAGCGCCCACACCACGCCCGCCGGGTAGGCGGCCCAGCCGCCCTGCCCGTATTTCGAGAGTGGGGTCAGCTCGTCGACGCGCAGTTCGGCCACCGGGGCGTCGATGTCCGCCGAGTGGAGCCGCAGGACGCCGTCGGTGCGGCGCGCCACCGCCGCCACCGCGGTGTGCGGCAGCGCGAGCGGCATCACGAAGCCCTCGTTGAAGTCGGTGTACTCGCCGATCAGGTTGACCCGCCCCGGCGCCGACCAGACCCCGTCGGGCGCGTACCCGTAAAGCTCCGTGAACTGCCCCGCTACGTCCATGAGTTACCCCTTGTCCCCAGTTACCGCTGAGCGAACGCCCACGCGTCCGCGACGATGCCCGCGAGGTCCGCGCGGGTCGGATTCCAGCCGAGCCGCTGCCGCGCGGTGGCCGCGGATGCGACGAGGACCGCCGGGTCGCCGCCGCGGCGCGGGGCCATGACCTCGGGGATCGGGTGGCCGGTGACCTGGCGGACGGTTTCGATGACTTCGCGTACGGAGAAGCCGTTGCCGTTGCCGAGGTTGCAGATCAGGTGCTCGCCGGGGGTGGCAGCGTCGACCGCGAGGAGGTGCGCCTGGGCGAGGTCAGCGACGTGGATGTAGTCGCGCACACACGTCCCGTCCGGGGTCGGGTAGTCGTCGCCGAAGACGGAGATCGCCTCGCGCTTGCCCTGGGCGACCTGGAGAACCAGCGGGATGAGGTGCGACTCGGGGTCGTGCCGCTCGCCGTGGGCGCCGTACGCGCCCGCCACGTTGAAGTAGCGCAGCGAGACAGCTCCCAGGCCGTGCGCCACGGCCTCACCCGTGATCATGTGGTCGACGGCGAGCTTGGACGCACCGTACGGAGAAGTGGGCGCCGTCGGGTCGGTCTCCGTGATGGGGGTGCTGACCGGCTCGCCGTACGTCGCGGCGGTGGAGGAGAACACCAGCTTGCGGACATCGGAGGAACGCATCGCGGCGAGCAGCGCCATCGTGCCGCCGACGTTGTTGTCCCAGTACTTCTCGGGCTTCACGACGGACTCGCCGACCTGCGAGAACGCGGCGAAGTGCAGCACCGCGTCGTAGGAGGAGTCCAGCCACTTGGCGGCATCGCGGATGTCGCCCTCGATGAAGTTCGCGCCCGCCGGGACGCCCTCGCGGAAGCCGGTCGAGAGGTTGTCGAGGACCGTCACCTCGTGGCCGGCTTCGAGCAGGTGCTGGGCCACCACACTGCCCACATAGCCCGCACCGCCGGTGACCAGGTACTTACCGCTCATGAACTCGCTACCTCTCGCAGTCGCTGGGCCGCGGCTTCCGGCGGCACGTCGTTGATGAACACGCTCATGCCGGATTCGGAACCCGCGAGGAACTTCAGCTTGCCCGAAGTGCGGCGAATGGTGAAAAGCTCGAGGTGGAGGGCGAAGTCGTCCCGGTTGACCCCGACATGTCCCTCCAGCGGGCCGAAGGGCGCCTGGTGCCAGGCCGCGATGTACGGAGTCGGCTGTTCACCTTCGCCGAAGATCCGGTCGAAGCGCCTCAAGAGTTCCAGATAGACCTGGGGGAATTCTGTGCGCGCGGCCTCGTCGAGCCCGAGCAGGTCGGGCACCCGGCGCTTGGGGTAGAGGTGCACCTCGTACGGCCAGTGCGCGCTGTGGGGGACGAACGCGACCCAGTGTTCGGCATCCAGGACCACCCGCTCGCCGGCCTGCTCGTCGGCGACGACGTCGTCGAAGAGATTGCGGCCCGTCGCCTCCTTGTGCGCGGCGAGCGACGTCAGCATCAGTGACGTACGCGGAGTGGTGAAGGGATAGGCGTAGATCTGGCCGTGCGGGTGGCCGAGGGTCACGCCGATCTCGGCGCCGCGGTTCTCGAAGCAGAACACCTGCTCGACGGAGGGCAGGTGGGAGAGCTCGGCGGTGCGGTCGGTCCAGGCCTCAAGGACGAGTCCGGCCTGCACCTCGGTGAGGTCGGCGAAGGACGCGTCGTGGTCGGAGGTGAAGCAGACGACCTCGCAGCGGCCCGCGTCGCCGGCGAGCGAGGGGAAGCGGTTCTCGAAGACCACGACGTCGTACGAGGAGTCGGGGACCTCGCTCAGCCGCTCGCCCCGGGAGGGGCAGAGCGGGCATTCGTCGGCCGGCGGGTGGTAGGTGCGGCCCTGGCGGTGCGAGGCGATGGCGACGGCGTCGCCGAGCAGCGGGTCGCGCCGGATCTCCGAGGTGGTGGAGATGGGGTCCAGGGGCCTGCGGTCGATGGCATCGCGCACCGCGTCGTCGCGCGAGTCGTAGTAGATGAGCTCACGACCGTCTGCGAGACGGGTCGAGGTCTTCTTCACGTCCGGGGCTCCTCACCAACACCCATCAAACATAACCGCACACAACAAACCACAAGGCAACAGCAACGTCAATGCCGCGGCGTGACCGTTCCAGCACGGGCTGGAACGGGTGGGTACGGGCCGGAACTGGGCGCAGCCTATGCGTCCGATCACAATCCAACAAAGAACACCAACAGAACTGTTCAGTTATTGAAGCGAGAGGCGTAGGTTCCGGTCTGATCCGTTCGCGCAACGAAGCGAGTTCACCTATGCAGTCCCCCACACAAACCCTGGCCGAGGGGCTTCGGCTGCCCACCAACGGCCTCGACTACGCGATCCTCGCGATCTACTTCGCCGTGGTCCTCGGGATCGGCTTCGCCGCCCGGCGCTCCGTGAAGACCAGCCTCGACTTCTTCCTCTCGGGCCGCTCGCTGCCCGCCTGGGTCACCGGCCTCGCCTTCGTCGCAGCGAACCTCGGCGCCACCGAGATCCTGGGCATGGCGGCCACCGGCGCCCAGTACGGCGTCGCCGTCGTGCACTGGTACTGGATCGGCGCCATCCCCGCGATGGTCTTCCTCGGCCTCGTGATGATGCCGTTCTACTACCGGTCGAAGGTCCGCTCGGTCCCGGAGTTCCTGCTCCAGCGCTTCGACAAGTCGGCGCACCTGCTCAGCTCGGTGCTCTTCGCGTTCGCGGCGATACTCATCGCGGGCGTGAACCTCTACGCCCTGTCGATCGTCGTCGAGGCACTGCTCGGCTGGCCGCAGTGGGTGGCGATCGTCGTCGCCGGGTTCTTCGTCCTGGCGTACATCACCATCGGCGGCCTCTCCTCGGCGATCTACAACGAGGTGCTCCAGTTCTTCGTGATCCTCGCCGCGCTGATCCCGATCTGCGTCATCGGCCTGAAGAAGGTCGGCGGCTGGGACGGTCTGAGCTCATCGCTCGAGGAGTCGCACGGCGAGAACTTCATGACCGCATGGGGCGGCACCGGCATCGGTGACCCCAACCCGCTCGGCGCGAACTGGCTCACGATCATCCTCGGCCTCGGCTTCGTGCTCTCCTTCGGCTACTGGACGACCAACTTCGCCGAGGTGCAGCGCGCCCTGTCCGCGAAGAACCTCTCCGCCGCCCAGCGCACCCCGCTGATCGCCGCCTTCCCGAAGATCTTCATCGTCTTCCTGGTGATGATCCCGGGCCTGGTCGCCGCCGTACTCGTCCCGAAGATCGGCACGGCGGGCTCGGATCTGACGTACAACGACGCGATCCCGTACCTGATGCAGGAGTTGCTGCCCAACGGCGTGCTCGGCATCGCGGTGACCGGACTGCTCGCCGCGTTCATGGCGGGCATGGCGGCGAACGTGTCGTCCTTCAACACCGTGTTCACGTACGACATCTGGGCCAAGTACGTGGTCAAGGGCCGCGAGGACGGCTACTACCTGAAGTTCGGCCGGGTCATCACGGCGATCGGTGTCATCGCCTCCATCGGCACGGCCTTCATCGCCTCCTCGTTCTCGAACATCATGGGATACCTGCAGACGCTGTTCTCCTTCTTCAACGTCCCGATGTTCGTGGTCTTCATCATCGGCATGTTCTGGAAGCGCGCCTCGATGAAGTCCGGTGTGTGGGGCCTGGTCGCGGGCACCACCGCCGCGATGGTCAACTACTTCTGGATCTACAAGCAGGGGGTCATCGACATCCCGACCGACCAGGGCGCCAACTTCGTCTCTGCGATCGTCGGCTTCGTCGCCGGCGCCGTGGTGATGGTCGTCGTCACGCTCTTCACCGCGCCCAAGCCGGAGGCCGAACTGGCCGGTCTGGTGTACGGGACGACCGCGCCGGGCATCGAGGAGCCGCCCGCCGAGGGCGACGACGCCTGGTACCGCAAGCCCGCGCTGCTCGGCTGGGGCGCCATCGTGCTCGCGGCGGCCTGCTACCTGCCGTACTCGCTCTAATCCCGATCGGAGGTCTGGAAGATCATGTCTGAACTGCAGAACGAAGTCTCCGAGCTGGAGCGCAAGTCCGCCACGGCGGCCCGTCTCTTCGACATCCGGCGCATCATCGGCGGCCTGTTCGTCGTGTACGGCGTCATCGTGACGATCGCCGGGATATCACCGTCCGACGCCGACATGGACAAGGCCGAGGGCATCAGCATCAACCTGTGGACGGGCCTGGCCATGCTGGCGCTCGGGCTCTTCTTCCTCGGCTGGCTCTGGCTGCGCCCCGCGGTGCATCCCGCCCAGGAGCCGGAGGACGAGTAACACCCCTGACCGGGGCCCGGGTTCACTGTGACGGTGACTCGGGCTCCGTCGGCTTCTCCACATCGTCGGCGTAGGCCGACACCGGCCGTTCCGCGCGGTCGAGGAGGCCGGTCCGCGCGGCGAGCGCCGCGGCCTCAAGACGTGACCCGACGCCCAGTTTCATCAGGACCCGCTGCACATGCGTCCGCGCGGTGCTCGGCGCGATGCCCATCCCGGCGGCGATCAGGCGGGTGTCCTCGCCGTCCGCGACCCGCACCAGGACCTCGACCTCGCGCGGCGTCAGCATCTGAAGCAGGCGCTGCCCCTCGTCGTCGGGCTGCGCCGCCGGATTGAGCAGCTCGCTGAAGGCGCCCTGGAGCAGCTGCGGCGCGACGGCCGCCTCGCCCGCTCTCGCCTTCATGATGGCCCGTTCGACGCCCTCGATGCGCTCGTCATGACGTACGTAACCGGAGGCGCCCGCGGCGAACGCCGCCGCGATGCCGCGCGGGCTCGGCACCGGGCCGAGCACCACCACCGCGACCTGCGGACGCTCCCGCTTGATCTTCACCACCGGGTCGAACATGCCGGCCTCCGCGGGCGTCGCCGTGCCGAGGAGGCAGACCTCTGGGGCCCGGCTGATGACCAGTTCCGCCGCGCCGGCGGCGGGCGCCGCCGCGGCGAGCACCCGGTGCCCGCGCAGTTTCAGCGCCGAGGCGAGCGCCTCGGCGAGCAGTCGGTGATCGTCGACCACCATGAGCCGCACACCCATAGAGCAACCCCCCACTTATCCCCACTGATCCCCCACGGATCGAGAGCCCCCCGGCCCCGCACCCACTCATCCCCCGGAAGCTACACGCTTGTTCGACGTTGCGCGCCCCCTACCGGCGAGAAGCGGCCCGGAATGCGGAAATCCCGGCCATGAGTGGGTGATTCGGGGTACGTGCGTACGGAAGCCGCGCACGGGAATACGGAACGGCCCCGCTCCACAAGGGGAACGGGGCCGTCCGGTGTCACACGCGCGGCGCGGGCCTGCGGATCCGGTCCGCCTACTCGGCGACGAAGCCGAGCGCCGTGTACTCCTTCTCGTCCTTCGAGTACGGCTTGCTGATCAGTTCCTTGCCGAGGAACAACTTGCCGTCGCCGTAAAGGAGTTCGTTCGACTTCGGGACCATGCTGCTGATCGCGCTGCCGACGGCCTCGGCCGCCGGGGTCTCCAGGAGCTTGGTCTCCTTCATCGTCTTGCCGTCGATGGAGACGACCTGGGAGCCCTTGTTGTAGCCGCCGTCCTTGTACGCCAGGATGTTGCCGCCGTCCATCCGGATCGGGAACATCTCGCCGTCCTCGCCCGCGTCGGCGCGGTCGCCGGTGGTCTTGCCGGTGGCCAGAGAGAAGGCGATGATCTCGTTGGTCTGGCTGTAGCCGTCACCGCCGCCGTCGTGCTGGCGGGTCGGGACGTACAGCTTGTCGTTGCCGACGGCGATCGAGGTGCAGTCGTGTACGACGTTGACCTCGCAGTTGTGGTCGTACTTGCCGTCGGGCAGCGAGATCTTGGCGCGCAGCTTGCCTCCGTCGTCGAGCGAGAAGACGTCCGTGGCACCGCTGGAGGTGATCTCCTGGGTGTCCTGGCCGTAGACCACCGGGTTCGTCGAGATGATCTTGGCGTTGTCGACGCCCGGCGTCACCGGGTAGGTCCACTCGGCATCGCCGGACTTCGAGTTGAGCAGCTCGATGCTCAGCTTCTCGTCGTCGTAGTCACCGCACTTGCGCACCGCGACCAGCTGCTCGCCGCCCGCGTAGCCCTCGTCCTGGCACTTGCTGCCCACCTCCGGCTCCCACAGGTGGTCGCCGTTCGCGGCGCCGAAGGCCGCGCCGCCCGCGCTGGTGCCGACCGCGACGGTGCTGCCGCTGATGGTGAGCTCCTCGACGCGCGCCGCCGAGCTGCCCTCCTTGACCTCCTCCGTCCAGAGCAGCTCGCCGTTCTTCAGGTCGATCCCGGAGATCTGCGAGCAGGTCTCGTGGTCGCCCGACTTGTTCCGCTTGGCCTCTTCGTACGCGACGGCGGCGACGCCGTCCTTGGTGATCTCGGGCGAGGCGGCGCACGTCTGGCCCTTGAGCGGACGCGTCCACAGCTCCTTGCCGGTGGCCGAGTCATAGCCGACGATCTTGTTGACGCCCGCCTTGGCGTAGACGCCTTCGGTGAGCCAGGAGCCCTTGATGCTCCAGACGTCGTCCTTGGGCACCTCGGGCTGCGGGAGCTGCATGACGATCTTGCCCGCGGTGTTGGCCGGGACCTTCTCCTTGCCCGGGCCGCCCTGGGCCGAGCCGCCGCCGCCCTTCTTCTCCCCGTCGCCGCCCTTGCCGCCGGACGAGCCCTCGGAGCTGGCCTCGGTGTCGTCCTTGCCGGACGTCGTGGCGTAGAAGACACCGCCGCCGACGATCAGGGCGATCGCGACCACCGCGCCGATGATGATCTTCATCTGGCCGCTGAGCCCGCCACCGCCGGACCCGCCGGGAGAGCCCGGCTGCGGGGCCATCGGCATGGTCGGGGGCTGCTGCTGGTAGGCGCCGTACGGAGGCTGCTGGCCGTACGGCTGACCCGGCTGGCCGGGCTGCCCCGGGTAGCCGTAGCCCTGGGGCTGGCCGGGGGGCGGGGTGCCGGGGGCCTGCGGGTAGCCGTAGTTGGGCTGGCCCTGCGGCGGCTGGCCCTGCGGCGGCGGGGGCGGCGTCGGCGGCTGGGCGGGCGGCGGGGTGCCGGGCGCCTGCGGGTAGCCGTAACCCGGGTTCGGGTTCGGCTCGGGGGCCTTGCCGAAACCGGCGGGCGGCGGGTCCTGGGGGGCGCCGAACCCGCCCTGCGGGGGCTCGTTGGGCGGTGGGGGCTGCGTCATGACGTCTTTTCCTTGAGGCGAGAAGCTTGCGGCGTGAGGCGTGGGCGGGAGGATGACCGGACGGCGGAGAGGACTACTTTCCGTAGGCCAGCATCAGCTTCTCCTGGCCCTGAGTGCTGCCCGAGAGCCGCGTGGTGGAGATGTAGAAGCGTCCGTCCACGTAGTCGACGTCCTTCGAGAAGAAGCCGTTCTCGATCTCCGAGGTCCCTTCCGGGTTCTTCAGGAGCGTCTTGGGCGTGTGCGAGCCCGACGTCGAGATCGAGACGATCTGACCACCGGCGTCGTACGACGGGTTGACGTAGGCGATGAGCGAACCGCCCTCGGCCTTCATCGGCAGCATCGATTCCTCCAGCGGAGACTTCGTGCGCCAGGCCTCCTTGCCGGTGGAGAGGCTGATCGCGACGACCTCGTTGGCACCGGAGCTCGCCTCGGTCGGCAGGTAGAGGTTCTTGTCGTCGACCGTCGCGCCCAGGCAGCCCTGCAGGCTGCCGCCGAGGAACGTCGAACCGCCGCACTCCGGTGCGAACTTCTCGTCGACGCTGACCTCAGAGCGGGTTTCGCTGCTGTTGGGCTTCAGCGTGGTGATGTTCCACTGCTTCTTGTCCTCGTTGGAGAGGTAGACGACCGTGGGGCTCTCGGAGTAGATCCGGCCGACCTTCCAGCCCTTGGGGAACTTCTTCGTCCAGACGGCCTTGCCGGTCTTCGGGTCGATCTGCTGCAGCTCGTCGTGCTCCGTGTCGGAGCCGGCGCCGCAGGACAGGGCGCGGAGCATCTTCTTGCCGCCGGCGAAGCCGCTCGGGAAGCAGGTGCCCTCGTCCTTCTTGTCGGAGACGAAGAGCTTCTTGCCGTCGCTCATCCGCAGGGCCGTGCCGGACTGGGAGCGGCCGACCATCAGCGTGTCACCGGTGATGGAGAGGTCGGCGTTGCTGGCGAAGTCGAAGAGACCTTCCTCCTCGACCGGCTTCTGCCAGCCCTTGTCACCCGTCTTCAGGTCGACGACCTGCATCTGGCTGCACTTGGCGTTGTCCTTGATCCCGTCCTTGTACGCGACGACGATCTTGCCGTCGGCCGTGGGCGTCGGGGTCGTGCCACAGATCTTCTGCGGGAACTTGATCGTGGGCCACGCGGCCTTGCCCGTCTCGACGTTGTAGGCGTTGAGCTCCTTGAACGCGGCCTTGACGGCGATGTCGTCCTTGACCCACATGCCGTTGGCGTCGGCGCCCGAACCGGGCACCTTGGGCGCTTCCTTGTACCAGAGCACCTTCGACTCGCCGGGCTGGCGGCCCGCGTTGAGGTCTTCCTGCTCCTCGCCGCCGTCGCCGTCGCCGGTGCCGGGGTTGACGGGGGCCGAGCCGGTGGGCTTGGGGTCGTCGCTCTTGCCGGCCGTCGGCTTCTTCTTCTTGCCGTCGTCGTCACCGCCGACAACCGCCCAGGCGACACCGCCGATGACGAGCGCCGCGGCGGCAACTGCGGCCACGATCAGACCCGGCTTGCCCTTGAAGGGGTTCTTGCTTCCGCCGTCGGGCGGGGTGCCGGGAGCACCCGGGGCGCCGGGGAACTGCGGCTGCGTCTGCGGGTATCCGTAGGGGCCCGACTGCTGCGGCGGGCTGTAGGGGCCCGGCTGCGTGGGCTGGCCGTAAGGGCCCGGCTGGTTGTACGGTCCGGGCTGGCCGGGCTGTTGCGGATAGCCGTAGCCGGGCTGGGTCGCGGGCGGCGTCTGCGGATAGCCGTAACCGGGCTGCCCCGCGGGCGGAGTCGGCGGGGCCTGCGGCGGCTGGCCGGGCGCCTGCGGCGGCTGGCCCGGTGGCTGCGGAGCGGCTCCCTGCTGCGGATCCTGCGGAGCTCCGAAACCGCCGGACGGCGGCTGGTTGGGCGGCTGAGTCATCAGCGCTTCCCCCTTCACTGATTTTTCGGCACGCCAAGTGGTGCTCAGGCCGACCTTTCTATCACCCTGCACCACTAGCACACCTGACCGGTCCGCCCCCTGTTCCCAAGGGAGGACCGGCCCGTGATGCGTCTGTTACGAGACCTCTACGCGTCCTCCGCCAGCTCGAGCCAGCGCATCTCCAACTCGTCGCGCTCGCCGATGAGTTCACGAAGCTGGGCGTCCAGTTCAGCCACCTTTTCGAAGTTCGTGGCGTTATCTGCGATCTGCGCGTGCAGCCAAGTCTCCTTCGTGGACATCTTGTCCAGCTGCCGCTCGATCTTCTGGAGTTCCTTCTTGGCGGCGCGGGCGTCCGCGGAGGAGACGGTCTTCTGCGCGGCGGCCGGTGCGGCGGACGCGGCGGCGGGGGCCGCGGGGACGGCGGCGTCCGCCATCCGCTTGCGGCGCTCCAGATACTCGTCGATGCCGCGCGGCAGCATCCGCATCGTGGCGTCACCCAGAAGTGCGAACACCTTGTCGGTGGTGCGCTCCAGGAAGAACCGGTCGTGGGAGATCACGACCATCGACCCCGGCCACCCGTCGAGAACATCCTCAAGCTGAGTCAGCGTCTCGATGTCGAGGTCGTTGGTCGGCTCGTCGAGGAAGAGGACGTTCGGCTCGTCCATCAGGAGGCGAAGCAGCTGAAGCCTGCGCCGCTCGCCACCGGACAGATCACCGACCGGCGTCCACTGCTTCTCCTTGTTGAAGCCGAACGTCTCGCAGAGCTGCCCCGCGGTCATCTCCCGGCCCTTGCCGAGGTCGACGCGCTCGCGCACCTGCTGCACGGCCTGAAGGACCCGCAGCGTCGGGCTGAGCTCGGCCACCTCCTGTGAGAGATAGGCCAGCTTCACGGTCTTGCCGACCACGACCCGGCCGCCCTCGGGCTGCACATCGCCGTCGGAGGTCGAGGCCTGGGCCATCGCCCGCAGCAGCGAGGTCTTGCCCGCGCCGTTCACGCCGACCAGACCGATACGGTCGCCCGGACCGAGCTGCCAGGTCAGATGCTTCAGCAGCACCTTCGGCCCGGCCTGGACGGTCACGTCCTCCAGGTCGAAGACGGTCTTGCCGAGCCGCGTCGTCGCGAACTTCATCAGCTCGCTGGTGTCGCGCGGCGGCGGCACATCGGCGATCAGCTCATTGGCGGCCTCGATGCGGAACCGCGGCTTGCTGGTGCGGGCGGGCGCCCCGCGCCGCAGCCAGGCCAGCTCCTTGCGCATCAGGTTCTTCCGCTTGGTCTCCTCGGTGGCCGCGATGCGCTCACGCTCGGCACGCGCGAAGACATAGTCGGAGTACCCGCCCTCGTACTCATAGACGGACCCGCTCTGTACGTCCCACATGCGCGTGCACACCTGGTCGAGGAACCAGCGGTCGTGCGTGACGCAGACGAGCGCCGAGCGCCGCGTCCGCAGATGCTCGGCGAGCCAGGCGATGCCCTCGACGTCCAGGTGGTTGGTCGGCTCGTCGAGCACGATCAGGTCGGGCTCGCCGATGAGCAGCTTCGCGAGCGCGATGCGCCGCCGCTCGCCACCGGAGAGCGGCCCGATGACGGTGTCGAGCCCCTGCGGGAAGCCAGGCATCTCAAGGCCGCCGAAGAGGCCGGTCAGTACGTCACGGATCTTGGCGTTGCCCGCCCACTCGTGATCGGCGAGGTCACCGATGACCTCGTGCCGCACGGTGGCCTCGGGGTCCAGCGAGTCGTGCTGGGTCAGCACGCCCAGCTGAAGCCCGCCGTTGTGCGTGACCCGCCCGGTGTCGGCCTCCTCCAGCTTGGCGAGCATCCGGATGAGGGTCGTCTTCCCGTCTCCGTTGCGCCCCACGACGCCGATCCGGTCCCCCTCGGACACGCCGAGGGAGACACCGTCGAGCAGGGCACGGGTGCCGTACACCTTGCTGACTGCCTCGACATTGACCAGATTGACGGCCATTAACGCTCCAGGTAAGGGGGATCGATCGATCTCCCAGCGTAGTCGGAGACAGCGGCTACCAGCCCGGCGGCCGGTGCGGAGGCATCGGCGTACCCGGCATTCCGGGGCGGGCGAATCCCAGCCGTACGTCCTGCGCGGTGCTGATCAGGCGGACCGCCATGAGGCCGCAGATCCCGGCGGCGATCAGGGTCAGGTCGGAGAGGACGAACATCAGCACGGCGGTCCTTGCCTGCCCGACATCGCCGTCGTCCGCGGCGGAGAGCAGCATCCAGCCGAGCGCGCTGGTGACGCTGGACGCGACCCAGGTGATCCACCAGGCGGTGACGGTGCCGTTTCCGGGTCGATAGGGCTGCGGGCCGTAGCCGTACGGTCCCGCCGGCGGATGCGGCGTGCCCGGCGGCTCGCTCGCCGCGATGATGTCGTCGGTGATCTGCTTGGGGATCCACCAGTTGGCCACCGGGATGAACCACGCGCCGATCGCCATGCCGGGCGACTGCCGGTGCCGTCCCGGCGCGAGCACCTCCGCGTTCATCCGCACCCGGTGGAACCAGGTCAGGAAGACGGGGATGGCGGCGAGGAAGCCGATGCCGAGCAGGATGACGGTGACGCCCCAGAACTCCCCGAAGTCGTCGTCGTAGTAGAGCAGCCAGGCGCGGCCGAGGTCCCCGTAGAGATCGAAGTCGGCGACGAGCCGCAGCAGGGCGAGCCCCGCGACACCGCCGAGAAGTATCGAGGCGGCGGTACCGAGGCCTCCGGCCGGGGTGGGACGGGGCGGGATCGGGACGTAGTAGCCGGGGTACGGGGTGCCGGGCGGAGGCGGGTATCCGGGGTGGCCCGGGTGGCTTCCGGGCGGGCCGGGCGGTGCGGCCGGCGGGGGTGGGGATGCGGCGGGCGGGGGCGGAGTGGCGGCGGCCGGGGTTTCCGGGACCGTGTCCGGCGCTTCCCACGGTTTACGCGCCGGGGCTCCATCGCACTGCGGGCAGCGCCCGTCGGTGCCAAGCGGTGTCGTTTGGCAGCGCGTGCAGTTCATTTCCCCCGCCCCCCGATCTCAACTCGGCTGTGCGGAACGGGTGTTCCGTGCGCTCGTCGAGCGATCAGGTTAGGCGATCAGCGCCGTGAGATTTAGCCCGTCCGGCGTTTGAGGACGAACTCGGCGGAGCCGGTGATCAGCGGTCACCCCGGCCGGCGGAGCCGGAAAGTTCGGGAAGGGGCGGGGTAGGGGAAAGAGAACGCCCCGCCCGCTCCACCAGCACCCACCCCGCCAACGCCATCCCCACCGCCACCGGCGCCGTCACCCGCACCGCGACCAGCATCGCCGTACGCCCCTCCAGAAGCCCCCCGAAGCCGACCATCGAGAGGCCGAGGACCCCGAAGAGGCACAGCGTGACCCCCACGGCGGCCGCCGGGCCCGAACCCGGGGCCGGGGTCAACTCCCGGGGCGCTCCCGGCCGTTCGAAGCGGCGGAACGCGGCGACCAGGACCCCGGTCAGCACTCCCGCAGCAGCCATCCGCAAAGGAACCTGCGCCCACCACGCCCCCGTCGCCGGCTCCGGCAGCGGCACGTCGAGGGCGAGCAGCATCCCGTACACACCGAGCATCGCCGTGAGATGCCACAGGAAGGCCGTCATGGAGATGCCGTTCGCCGTCACCACGCCCCGCCACACCCGAGGCCGCGCGAGCCACCGCGTCGCGGGCCCCCGCAGCAGCTCCACCGCGCCGACCAGCCACATCCCGTGGCAGAGCAGGGCGAAGGTCGGCGGGGCCATGTTCGAGACGCGCTCGCCGGGCATGCCGACCATGGAGAGCGGATACGGGCCGAAGGCCACAAGCAGCGAGGCGCCCACGAGGCCCGCCCCTGCCAGCGCGGACGGCATCCGCAGCCTCCCGTCCGCCCGCAGGAAACCGAGCTGGTGCACCGCGAGCCAGACGAAGGCGAAGTTCAGGAACTCGACGTACGGCACGCCGAAGGCGAACCGCGCCGCGTCCACCGCGCCCGCGGCGAGCACGAGCCCGCCGAACGCGCCCCACCCGTACCGCTCATGGAGCCTCAGCAGCGGCGGGGTGAACGCGACCATCGCCAGGTAGATGCCGATGAACCACAGCGGCTGGGCGACGAGCCGCAGCGTCACGTCGAGCAACGCCCCGCCTTCGCCGACGAGTTGGAGAAGCAGCGCGGCCGCGCCCCACACACCTATGAACACCATCGTCGGCCGGAGCAGCCGCTGCAGGCGCGCCCGCAGGAACGCCGAGTAGACCGAACCGCCCTCCGGGGCCTTGCGGCTCAGCGAGCGGTACGACAGGGCGTGCGAGAAGCCGCCGACGAAGAAGAACACCGGCATGATCTGCAGCACCCAGGTGAGGATCTGCAGGTCCGGCACCACGGCGAGGAGGTTGCCGACCTCGGTCCCGCCGTCGTCGCCGACGGTCACGGCGGCCATCAGCCAGTGCCCGATGACGACCGTGCCGAGCGAGGCGACCCGCAGCAGGTCGATGTACCGGTCACGCCCGGCGGGCGTCTTCTCGGCCAGTTCGCGAACGCTTGATCCCATACGGGTACGGTCGCGCGCGGCGACCGCCCCGCATCAGGGTGCCCGTACTCAGATCCGCGTCTGAGTACCTCAGACCAGCACGGCACCCTGCGCGGGCGAATCCGCGACCCGCGCCGCCCGGCAGGTGCCGGACGCCAGCAGGGCGTCGGCGACGCGCCGCGCCGCGTCCGCGTCATCGGCGAGGAACGCCGTCGTCGGCCCGGAGCCGGAGACAAGCGCCGCGAGCGCGCCCGCGGCGGTGCCTGCCGCGAGGGTGTCCTTGAGGGACGGGAAGAGCGAAAGGGCCGCGGGCTGAAGGTCGTTGACCATGCTCGCGGCGAGCCCCGCCACATCGCCCGTACGCAGTGCGTCGAGCAGCACCGGGGACGCCTCGGGGTCCGGCGCGACCGGGGTCAGCCGGTCGAACTCGCGGTACACGGCCGGGGTCGAGAGCCCTCCGTCGGCGACGGCGAACACCCAGTGGAAGGCGCCCCCGACCTCGAGCGGCTCCAGCTTCTCCCCGCGCCCCGTCCCGAGCGCCGCCCCGCCCACCAGGCTGAACGGCACGTCGCTGCCCAACTCGGCGCAGATGTCGAGGAGTTCACCCCGCGGGGCACCCGTACCCCACAGCGCGTCGCACGCCACGAGCGCGCCCGCGCCGTCCGCGCTGCCGCCCGCCATGCCGCCGGCGACGGGGATGTCCTTGGCGATGTGGATGTGCACGTCGGGCGCGATCCCGTACCGGGCGGCGAGCAGTTCCGCCGCCCGCGCCGCCAAGTTCGTACGATCCAACGGCACTTGATCGGAGCCGGGGCCCTCGCACGTCACCCGCAGCTCGTCCGCGGGCGTGACCGTGACCTCGTCGTAGAGGCCGACGGCGAGGAAGACATTGGCGAGGTCGTGGAAGCCGTCCGCGCGCGCGGCGCCCACCGCGAGCTGGACGTTGACCTTCGCGGGAACCCGTACGGTCACGCTCACGCGCCGGCCTCCTTGTGCTCGGCGATGCGCGCGAACTCCTCCACCGTGAGCGCCTCGCCGCGCGCCTGCGGGGAGACCCCGGCGGCGACGAGCGCGGCCTCCGCGGCGGCCGCGGAACCGGCCCAGCCGGACAGCGCGGCCCGCAGCGTCTTCCTGCGCTGGGCGAAGGCGGCGTCGACGACGGCGAACACCTCGCGCTTCGATGCCGTGGTCTTGACCGGCTCGGCCCGCCGCACCAGCGAGACGAGCCCGGAGTCGACGTTCGGCGCGGGCCAGAAGACATTGCGGCCGATGGACCCGGCGCGCTTCACGTCGGCGTACCAGTTGGCCTTCACGGACGGCACTCCGTACACCTTCGAGCCGGGGGCGGCGGCGAGGCGGTCGGCGACCTCGGCCTGCACCATGACGAGCGTGCGCTCGATGGTCGGGAAGGTGTCGAGCATGTGCAGCAGTACGGGGACGGCCACGTTGTACGGGAGGTTCGCGACCAGTGCGGTCGGGGCGGGGCCCGGCAGCTCGCGCACCAGCATGGCGTCGCTGTGCACCAGCGCGAAGGAGTTCGCCTTCGCGGGGAGGCGGGCCTCGATGGTGGCGGGCAGGGCGCCGGCCAGGACGTCGTCGATCTCCACCGCGGTGACGTGCGCGGCGGTGTCCAGGAGAGCGAGGGTCAGGGAGCCGAGTCCGGGGCCGACCTCTACGACGTTGTCCTCGGGGCCGACATCCGCGGTGCGGACGATGCGGCGGACGGTGTTGGCGTCGATGACGAAGTTCTGGCCGCGCTGCTTTGTCGGGCGTACGCCCAAAGCTGCGGCCAGCTCGCGGATGTCGGCGGCGCCGAGGAGGCTGCTGGGGTCTGTGCTCACCTTCCCAGGTTACGGGGCCCGCAGCGTCGGGCTGACGAACAGGCCTTTCCCGCCCACCCACCCGATTGCCCTGCGGAACGCCTGCCCACAGCGAGGGTGGCTACAGGCGCGAGCCGCAATGTGGCCACGGGCTCGCCCCGCGCTGGACGTACAGCTTCTTCGCTCGGTACGTCTGTTCCTTCGCCGGAGCGTCCTGAGGGCGGCCCTTGCCGCCGAGGCTCTGCCAGGTCCGGGTGTCGAACTGGTAGAGGCCGCCGTAGTTGCCGGAGCCGTCCACCGCGTTCGGGCGGCCGCCCGACTCGCACTGGGCGAGCCTGCCCCAGTTCAGGCCGTCCGCGCCCGACACCGAGTCCGGCGGCGGCTTGGTGCCGACCTTCACGATCCGTGTCTGGGGCTCGCGCACCACCTCGGACTTCACCCGGCGCGGCTTCTGCTTGACGCCGTTGACGGTCCGCAGGGCGTAGGTGGCCCGCCGGGTGCCCTGATGCCCCGGGCGCTCGACGACCTCCGTACCGCTGAAGAGCGTCGGGTCCTCGGTGCGCTGCACGTCGAAGGGGATCGGCTCCTCGCGCACCTCCTTGCGCCCGGAGATCCGCATCACGGTGATCGTCTGGCCGTCGCGCGGAAAGCTGTCGGGCGCGACGGAGGTGGTGTCCTGGCCGTGCAGGCTGACGCCGGACTCCTCGACCGCCTCGCGCACGGTCGCCGCGTTCGTACGGATGGTGCGCTCGCGCCCGTCCGCCATGACCGTCACGGTGCGCTCGGTCCGTACGTCGAGGTCGAGGCCGCCCCGGTCGATGCGCTTGCTGCGCGATGCCGACAGATAGGAGCCCTCTGCGCGCACGCCGAGCTGGCGCAGCGCGCCGTCCACCGTGCGCGCCGTCGTCCACACCTCGCGCCGCTCGCCGTCGAGGGTGAGCTCGACGGGCCGGCCGTAGCGGATGGCGATCTCGTCGCCGCTGGCCAGGGTGGCGTTCGCGTTCGGCGCCACGATGTCGTGGGCGCCGAAGTCCACGCCCTCGTCCTCCAGGAGCTCGCCCACGTCGTCGGCGAAGGTGTGCAGGGTGCGCGCCTTGCCGTCGACGGTGAGCTGCACGGCCTTGTCGTTGGCGACGAACGCGGAGGTGCCGCCGGCGAGGAAGGCCACCACGAGGGCCTGCGGCAGCAGCCGCCGCAGCGAGTCGGGCAGCTCCGGGCCGCTCTTCCTGCGCCGTGCGGCCCGCCGGGCCTGGGCCCGGCCGCCGACGGGGCGCGGAGAGTCATCGGGGCGCAGGAAGTCATCGGGGCGCGGGGCGTCGACGGGCTCGGGCCCGGTGGACTGCCGGGGGAAGTGAGACGTCCCGTACTGCGCTTGACTCACGACGACGCTCCACGGTTCTGGTCCGGATCGGGCGAGGCGGACAGAACCTAGCGGAGCGATCGTCACTCTCCAAAGCACCATGGCTACGCAGTGTCGCCACACTGCCCTGAACTATGGGGCTTTGGGCGTTATCGATCAGTAATCAAAGGCGCGCGCGGTGTTCGCGGAGATCGCCTCGGCCATGGCGTCCTCGCCGATGCCCCGCACCTCGGCCATGGCCCGCAATGTGACCGGAATGAGATACGGAGCGTTAGGCCGTCCGCGGTAGGGGGCGGGCGTCAGGAACGGGGCGTCGGTCTCCACCAGGACGAGTTCCAGCGGGGCGACGGCCAGGGCGTCCCGCAGACCCTGCGCGTTCTTGAAGGTCATGTTGCCTGCGAAGGACATGAAGTAGCCGTGCTCCGCGCACACTTGGGCCATCTCCGCGTCGCCGGAGTAGCAGTGGAAGACGGTGCGCTCGGGGGCGCCCTCCTCCTTCAGGACGCGCAGCACATCGTCGTGGGCCTCGCGATCGTGGATGACCAGGGCCTTGCCGTGCCGCTTGGCGATCTCGATGTGGGCGCGGAAGGACCGCTCCTGGGCCGCCTTGCCCTCGGGCCCCGTGCGGAAGTAGTCGAGGCCGGTCTCGCCCACGCCCTTGACGTGCTCCAGTGCGGCCAGGCGGTCGATCTCGGCGAGGGCGGCGTCGAGCGCCGCCTCGCCGCCCGCCTCGCGCGCGCCCTGCCGCGACCATCCGTCGGGGTCTCCGTGCACGATGCGGGGCGCCTCGTTGGGGTGCAGGGCGACCGTGGCGTGCACGGCGGCGTATGCGGCGGCCGTCTCGGCGGCCCAGCGCGACCCCGCCACGTCGCAGCCGACCTGCACCACCGTCGTCACGCCGACCGCCGCGGCCTTGGCGAGCCCCTCGTCCACCGTGCCCGACTGCATGTCGAGGTGGGTGTGGGAGTCGGCGACCGGTACCCGCAGCGGTTCGGGCAGCGGCGGCGCGGCGTTCTTGGAGTCGGCGTCGTTGGAAGGCATGCCCCGATCCTACGAAGGGCCCGATCCTGTGCAGCGGGGTGTCATCCCGCCTTGCGGTGGTGGAAGGGGTGAAGGAGCGCCGACAGGTGCCAGTGGTGGTGGTGCTTGGGCTCACCGGCCGCCTCCGCCGCGTCCGGCTCCTCCGGCTCCTTGTGCGCCGCCCTCGGCGCGTGAGACCGCTGGATCAGATCGAGCACCGACGAAACCTGCCCGGCCCGCATGATCCGCACCACATGACCGCCGCAGTTCAGGCAGGTCGGCCTGGACAGCGGCGACGGCACATGCCGGCCGTCCGCCACGTAAAGGACGAACTCCTTGCCCTTGGCGTCGACGTGATGCTCGATCTCGTACGACTGTTCCCAGCCGTGCCCGCAGCGCATGCAGGCGAATGCGTACGACTCGTGGGCAACGCCAGTCGCCGTCGTGTGGTGGCCGGTACCTGCGATCTCACTCATGCCAGCTCCTCTTGTCGGCTGGACACGTCTTGCTGTCCACCTCCAGTGGACACCTGGGAGCGTCGTAACGCACGATCCCTTTGCCGGAAACTGGACGGGATTTTCGGGTTTGCCCGCGCCACTCGACCCGTGCCACCTATATTCGTCGTCACAGCGTGTGAGCCGTAAAGGCACGAAGCGGATTTCCGTGGAGACGGTTTCCATCGGCCGTGACCGCGCTGGAGTCGTCGCGGCCCTGGCTGCGGCGTGGGCCCGTGTCAGCGTGCCCGTACCAGCACCATCGGTAGATGCGACGGCCATGTCACAGCCAGTGGCGATGGGCGAGCGCGATCCCGGCGCGCGAGCGGCCGGGAGGCTGACGATAGTCCTTTGCCCTCTATGGACGGGCAGAGCCCAACTGTGAGGTCTTCTTTGCCGCCACGACGGCATCGAAGACCTCGCGCTTGGGTACCCCCGCCTCGGCGGCGACGGCGGCGATCGCCTCCTTGCGCCGCTCCCCCGCCTCCTCGCGCACCCGCACCCTGCGCACCAGCTCGTCGGGGCCGAGTTCTCCGGGGCTCTTCTCCGGGGCTCCCTCGACGACGACGGTGATCTCACCGCGCACTCCGTCGGCGGCCCACTCCGCGAGCTCCTTCAGCGAACCGCGCTTGACCTCTTCGTACGTCTTGGTCAGCTCGCGGCAGACCGCGGCCCTGCGCTCGTCGCCGAACGCCTCGGCCATCGCGGCCAGGGTGTCGTCGATGCGGTGCGGTGCCTCGAAGTAGACGAGGGTGCGCCGGTCGTCGGCGACCTCCTTCAGGCGCGAGAGGCGCTCGCCCGCCTTGCGCGGCAGGAACCCCTCGAAGCAGAAGCGGTCCACGGGAAGCCCGGAGAGCGCGAGCGCCGTGAGCACGGCGGACGGGCCCGGCACGGCGGTCACCTTGATGTCGCGCTCCACGGCGGCCGCGACCAGGCGGTAGCCGGGGTCGGACACCGAGGGCATCCCGGCGTCGGTCACGAGCAGCACCCGCGCACCGCCCACCAGGGCGTCGACAAGCTCGGGCGTACGGGCGGTCTCATTGCCCTCGAAGTACGAGACGACCCGCCCGCCCACCTGCACGCCGAGCGCCTGGGTGAGCCTGCGCAGGCGCCTGGTGTCCTCGGCGGCGACGACGTCGGCCGACTCCAGCTCGGCGGCGAGCCGCGGCGGCGCGTCCGCCACATCGCCGATGGGCGTGCCTGCCAGCACAAGGGTTCCGGGGGAATCAGCGCTTCCTGTCACGGAACCATCCTCGCAGGGGCCGGGAGGGCCCAGGAGCGGGACTCACACAGCCGGGTTCCCTACGATGGCGCGGTGACCAGTACCGCGTCTTCCCCGGACACCCGCCAGGGCCAGGCAGCCGAGGAGCAGCAGCCGTCGTGGCAGCGCAGGCTGCGCCGCTTCGGCTATGTGGCGCGGCCCAGAGGCAGCGACGACGTCCGGGCCCGCCTCGTCCCCGCGTACACCGAGCCGAGCCCACGGCTGTGGGTGACGCTCGGGGTGCCGAAGGCGACGGCGGAGCTGCTGGTCAAGCGGATGGGCTGGATCGGCCCGCTGCTGATCACGCTGGTCGCGGGCGTCACGCGGTTCTGGAATCTCGGCAGCCCGAAGGCCGTGATATTCGACGAGACGTACTACGCCAAGGACGCCTGGGCGCTGATCCACCGGGGCTTCGAGGTCAACTGGCCCGAGAAGGTCAACGACACCGTGCTCGCGCAGGGCAGCGGCGTCAAGATCCCCACGGACGCCGCGTACGTCGTGCATCCGCCGGTCGGCAAGTACGTCATCGGCATCGGCGAGTGGATGTTCGGCTTCGATCCGTTCGGCTGGCGCTTCATGACGGCGGTGCTCGGCACCCTGTCCGTCCTGATGCTGTGCCGGATCGGGCGGCGGCTCTTCCGCTCCACGTTCCTGGGCTGCCTGGCGGGCGCGCTGCTCGCGGTGGACGGCCTGCACTTCGTGATGAGCCGCACGGCACTGCTCGACCAGGTCCTGATGTTCTTCGTGCTCGCCGCGTTCGGCTGCTTCCTGATCGACCGGGACAAGGCGCGGGAGCGGCTATCGGCCGCGCTGCCGACCGACGAGGACGGTGTCGTACGTCCCGACGCGTACGTAGCGGAAACGGTGCGCCTGGGGTGGCGGCCGTGGCGCTGGGCGGCCGGGCTCTGCCTGGGTCTCGCCTTCGGCACCAAGTGGAACGGCCTGTACATCATGGTCTTCTTCTGCTTGATGACCGTGCTGTGGGACGTCGGCGGCCGCCGGGTCGCCGGGGCGGTGCGCCCCTACCGCGCGGTCCTGAAGCGGGACGTGTTCCCGGCGTTCGTCTCGACGGTGCCGGTCGCGCTCGGCACGTACGTCCTGTCCTGGCTCGGCTGGATCCTCTCCCCGACCGACGGCAGCGGCGGCTACTACCGCAACTGGGCGGCGACGGCCGGCAAGGGCGGCGACTGGACGTGGCTGCCGGACTGGCTGCGCAGCCTGTGGCACTACGAACACGCGGTGTACGAGTTCCACGTGGGGCTCTCGTCGCCGCACACCTACCAGTCCAACCCGTGGAGCTGGATCGTCGACGGCCGCCCCGTCTCCTACTTCTACGAGTCCCCGCTGCCCGGCAAGGAGGGCTGCCCGTCCGACACCGCCGAGAAGTGCGCCCGCGAGGTCCTCGCGCTCGGCACCCCGATGCTGTGGTGGGCGGCGGGCTTCGCGCTGCTCTACGTCCTGTGGCGGTGGGCGTTCCGCAGGGACTGGCGGGCCGGGGCGATCGTGTGCGGGATCGCGGCGGGCTATCTGCCCTGGTTCATGTACCAGGAGCGGACCATCTTCTTCTTCTACGCCGTCGTCTTCGTGCCGTTCCTCTGTCTGGCCGTGGCGATGATGATCGGCGCGATCATCGGTCCCGCGGGCTCCAGTGAACGGCGGCGGGTGGTGGGCGCCGCGAGCGCGGGCGTGCTCGTGCTCCTGATCGTGTGGAACTTCATCTGGTTCTGGCCCATTTACACCGGCCAGGCGATTCCCATCGATTCCTGGCGGGCCAGAATGCTGCTCGACACATGGGTGTAGGGCGCACGTTGGACACCTTCGGATAACAGCCCGCTCATCTGTCACCTCCTCCCCTTAAAGTGGCGAACGACTTTCCGTGTTCATTCGGATACGGGAGGGCTCCTGGGGAGGGGAAGCGCGTCATGCGCAAAGGGGTAAAAGTCGCCCTGGTGGGCGGGGTGTTCGCCGTCATGGTCGGGGGTGCCGGATACGGCGCGTACAACTTGGTGAACGGCGTGACCGGGGGTGGCAGTGCGTCCTCGTCGGGCCCCGAGGCCGTGAAGACGGGGCCGCCCACGGACAAGGAGACCGCGGAGACCGCCGGAAAGTTCCTCGCCGCGTGGGCGAAGGGCGACGCCGATGAGGCCTCCACGTACACGAACAACGCGGAAGTGGCCTCGCTCCTCCTGACCGGCTACCGCGAGGACGCGCACCTGACGAAGGTGAAGCTCACGCCCGGCAAGGCGACCGGAGCGCGGGTGCCGTTCTCGGTCGAGGCGACCGTCTCGTACGAGGGGAAGACCAAGCCTTTCGCGTACGAATCCGAACTCACCGTCGTCCGGGGCGTCACCACCGGCCGTGCGCTCGTCGACTGGGACGCGTCCGTCGTCCACCCGGACCTGGAGGACGGCGACACCCTGCAGACCGGTGAGGCCGCCGCGCCGCCCATCGAGGCGGTCGACCGGCACGGCGAGGTCCTGGACAAGAAGGACCACCCGTCGCTCGGCCCGGTCCTCGACCAGCTGCGGGCGAAGTACGGCGACACGGCGGGCGGCACACCCGGCGTCGAGCTCTACGTCCAGCACGAGACCGAGGAGGAGGGCACCGAGACGCTGCTCACGCTCGCCAAGGGCAAGGCGGGACAGCTGGAGACGACGCTGAGCGCGCCCGCGCAGAAGGCGGCCGAGAAGGCGGTGGCCGCGTACCCGGAGTCGTCGGTGGTCGCCGTGCAGCCGAGCTCCGGCGAGATCCTGGCGGTCGCCAACCACCGGGCGGACCAGTTCAACGCGGCGTTCGAGGGCAAGATGGCCCCCGGCTCCACGATGAAGATCGTCTCGGCGGCGATGCTCATCGACAAGGGCGTGACGAGGGCGAGCGGCCCCGCGCCCTGCCCGA
This sequence comes from Streptomyces sp. NPDC021622, assembly GCF_040640795.1. Classification (NCBI taxonomy): domain Bacteria; kingdom Bacillati; phylum Actinomycetota; class Actinomycetes; order Kitasatosporales; family Streptomycetaceae; genus Streptomyces; species Streptomyces sp. NPDC021622. The sequence goes on along the minus strand of NZ_JBFACK010000008.1, from coordinate 160,262 downwards.
AGACCGCGGTCTGGCAGAGCCACCGCATCGAGAACCTGCCGGGCCTGGCCCCGAACGAGAACGCGACCCTGGCGGACAGCTTCGCGCGCTCCTGCAACACCGCGTTCGTGAAGCTGGTCGACGAGGAGGGCATCACGGACGAGTCCCTCACCGAGGAGGCGCAGAACCGCTTCGGCCTGGGGCTCGACTGGAAGGCCGGCGTCCGGACGGTCGACGGCACGGTCCCGGCCTCCCCGGGACCCGACCGCGCGTCGAACATGATCGGCCAGGGCCAGGTGCAGCTGAACCCGCTCAACCTCGCCTCGGTCACGGCGACGGCGATCACGGGCACCTTCCGGCAGCCGGTCGTCGTCGCCCAGGGCATGGACGACCGCGAACTTGCGCGGGCGGACGGCCTGCCCGCGTCCACCGTCCAGCAGCTGCGGCAGATGATGAACCGCACGGCGGTCAGCGGCAGCGGCGCCCGCGCCATGTCGAAGCTCAGCGGGAACATCGGCGCGAAGACAGGATCGGCGGAGGTCGACGGCCAGGCGAAGCCCAACAGCTGGTTCACCGGCTACCGGGGCGACGTGGCGGCCGCCGCGGTGGCCGAGGAGGGCGGCCACGGCGGCGACACGGCGGGGCCGATCGTGGCGGCGGTGCTTGCCGCGGGCAGCTGAGAGACGCGTGGTCGGGGGCTTCATGAAAGCCCCCTAGTGTGGGGCCGTCCGGTGCGGAGCTCGGACGCTCTGGGGATCTGCGGAGGGGTTTGTGGGCAAGCGAGGGCGCGCCAGCGAGCGCAAGGGCATCAACAGCATCACGGGTACCACCGGCGCGAAGAAGGTGCACCCGGGCGTGCTCGGCGGCGCCGCCGCTGTGGTCGTGTGCGGTCTTGGCTTCGCCGCGTACAGCCTGATCGGCGGCGGCTCGTCCCGTGAGGGCGGCGGCCCGACGGTCGACGAGAAGCCGGTGGCCGCGGGCCCGCCGACGGCGGCCGAGATCCGCGCCACCACCCAGGGTTTCCTCACCGCGTGGGAGAAGGGCGACGTGGCGGGTGCCGCCGCGCTCACCGACGACCGGGCGGCGGCGAAGACCGCGCTCACCGCGTACGCCAAGGACTCCCACCTCACGAAGGTGAAGCTGACGCCGGGCAAGCGGGCGGGCGCGAAGCTGCCGTTCTCGGTCACGTCCACGGTCTCGTACGAGGGAAAGACCAAGCCCTTCGCGTACGGCTCCGAGCTCACCGTCGTGCGAAGAAAGCACGACGGCAAGACACTCATCGGCTGGCAGCCCTCCGTCGTCCACCCCGAGCTGAAGGAGGGCGACCGCCTGGTCACCGGCGAGGCCGGCGACCCGCCGATCAAGGCGGTCGACCGGGACGGCGCGGAGCTGACGGCGAAGAAGTACCCCTCCCTCGGCACGGTGCTCGACTCCCTGCGCGAGAAGTACGGCGAGAAGGCGGGCGGCACTGCGGGCGTCGAGCTGCGCGTCGTACGCAAGGGCAGCGCGAAGGCGGCCGAGAAGTCGGCGACGACGAAGGACGACGCGAAGGCGACCCCCGACAAGACGCTGCTCACGCTCTCGCCGGGCACGCCGGGCACGCTGAAGACGACGATCGACGCGTCGCTCCAGTCGGCGGCCGAGAAGGAGACCGCGAAGCGGAAGCAGGCGTCGGTGGTCCTGGTGAAGCCCAGCACGGGCGAGATCCTGGCGGCGGCGAACTCGAAGCCGGCCGGCTTCAACATCGCCTTCCAGGGGTCGCTGGCCCCCGGCTCGACGATGAAGGTGGTGACGTCCTCGCTCCTCCTGGAGAAGAAGCTCGCGGGAGTGGACAAGAAGCACCCCTGCCCGAAGTACGTGACGTACGGCGGCTGGAAGTTCCAGAACGACGACAAGTTCGAGATCAAGGACGGCACGTTCCGCGCGAGCTTCGCCCGTTCCTGCAACACGGCTTTCATCAGCCAGGCCAAGAAGCTTCAGAACGACTCCCTGACCAAGCAGGCCCAGGAGGTCTTCGGGCTCGGCCGCGACAACTGGTCGATCGGCGTCCCGTCCTTCGACGGCGGCATCCCGGTGCAGAGCGACGCGCAGATGGGGGCGTCGCTGATCGGTCAGGGCGGGGTCCGCATGAACCCGCTCAACATGGCGTCGGTGGCGGCCACGGTGAAGTCGGGCACCTTCAAGCAGCCGTACCTGGTCTCGCCGGACGTCGACAACCGCACGCTGGCGACGGCACCGCGCAAGATGTCGGGCGCGACGGTGGGGGCGCTGCGTGACCTGATGCACTACACGGCGGTGGCCGGGACCGCGGTCGAGCCCATGTCCGGGCTCGGCTCCGACACGGGCGCGAAGACCGGCTCCGCGGAGGTCGACGGCCAGAAGAAGCCGAACGGCTGGTTCACGGCGTACCGCGGGGACCTGGCCGCGGGCGCGGTGGTCCAGGAGGGCGGCCACGGCGGCGAATCGGCGGGACCGCTGGTGCGGGCGATGTTCTTGGCGGGGCAGTAGCCGAGCTCTCTCCGGGGCCTGCCGTCCGGTATGCGGATACCTGGTCGCGTGCCCCGTACACCGACCGCTAGCGTGCCGGGCATGAGCGCTACCGAATCCCCCGCACACCCCCGTTTCGCCGCGGCCCTGAGCGAGCTGGGCCTCGCCGACCTCGTCGGCGACATCCGCCGCTTCCCGGACCAGACCCGTACCGCGCAGGAGGCCGCAGCCGCGATCGGCTGCGAGCTGAGCCAGATCTGCAAGTCGCTGATCTTCGCGGCGGACGGCGTCCCGGTCCTGGTCCTGATGGACGGGGCGTCGCGCGTCGATCTGGAGCTCGTACGCCGGGAGTTGGGCGCGGAGAAGGTGACGCGCGCGAAGGCGGACATCGTCCGGGAGACGACGGGGTACGCGATCGGCGGCGTACCCCCCTTCGGCCACGTGACGAAGACCCGGGTCCTCGCCGACCGCTCGCTCCTCGGCCACGACGTGGTGTGGGCGGCGGCGGGCACCCCGTACGCGGTCTTCCCCATGGCGCCCAAGGATCTGATCGCCCACGCGAACGGCACCCTGGTGGACGTGCGCGAGCTCGGCGAATGACCCCGCTGGTCGCGGCGGCGGTCCTGCTGGCCGCCGTCACGCACGCCAGTTGGAACGCGATCGCCCACCACATCACGGACAAGCTGCTCGGCTTCACCCTGATATCCGGCGGCGGGATGCTGATCGGCCTGCTCCTGGCCCCGTTCGTCGCGATACCGGCGGCAGGGGCCTGGCCCTACCTCGTCCTCTCCGCGGCGATCCACGTCGGCTACATGGCCCTCCTGATGCGGTCGTTCAAGCTCGGCGACTTCGGCCAGGCGTATCCGATCGCGCGCGGGACGGCGCCGCTGGTGGTGACCGTCCTCGCGGCGGTCTTCGCGGGCGAGATCCCGGACGGCTGGCAGGCGGCCGGGGTCGCGGTGTCGTGCGCGGGCCTGACGGGCCTCGCCCTGTGGGGCATCCGAGGCTCGGGCCGCCGTCCCAACTGGGCGGCGATAGGCGCGGCGCTGGCTACGGGGGTCTCCATCGCGGCGTACACGGTGGTGGACGGACTCGGCGTCCGGGCGTCCGGCTCCTCGATGGGTTACATCGCGTGGCTGATGATCCTTGAGGGCGTCGCGATTCCGGTGTACGCGGCGTATCGCTGGCGCGGTGAACTGCCGGGCCGCCTGCGCCCGTTCGCCGGGGTCGGCCTCCTGGGCGCTGCGCTGTCCGTCTCCGCGTACGGCCTGGTCCTCTGGGCCCAGACAAAGGCGGACCTGGCGCCGATTTCCGCGCTCCGGGAGTCGTCGATCATCGTGGGCGCGGCAATCGGGGCGGTGTTCTTCAAGGAACGCTTCGGGGCGCCTCGCCTTGTGGCGGCGGGCCTGATGGTGGCGGGGATCGGCTTGATGCTGCACGCGGGGTGAGGGGGGCGGGCTGGGGCTGCGCCTTCGGCGGCACTTTCCCCAATCCCGCCCCTTCACGAAATTCCGACTTCGTCGGGCTCATGGCTCGCTCGATCACCGGCTCCGCCGAGTTCGTCCTCAATCGCCGGACGGGCTGAAATACCTGCGGCGGGGCTGACAGACGCGCCGCTAAGGAGGTGATCCTCCATGCTCCGCAGACTCCGCCGACGCGATCTGTCCTCGGCTGCCCGACGGCCCAATCACCGAGACGTGAGCCATGCGGCGAGCCCGCTTCCTTGGGCTTTGCCATGAGCCCATCGAACGGCACACCCAGCGAAAAATCATTGCCGGTGTGCGCGATAAACATTGCCGTCTTCAGCAATGTTGCCGGATGCCCTGGCTGACGAGTGCTTGGAGGCGCCCTCATTCCCCGCAGACCCCGCCCCCTTGCTCCGTCCCCGGCTGCCCGAACTCACCACGAACGGACGCTGCCGGGCCCACGAGGGAATCCTCAAAGACCGCCGTCAAAGAGGGCGTGATCGTGCCTCGTGCGACGCTCGCCGAACCAGACTGGACGGTGGTGTTCGACGCATCGTGTGTGCGTCGCCCGCATCGACCAGGCAGCGCGCGACCTGTCCGAGCGCGGCTCACGGCGTCCGCCGAAAACATGACCGTGAAGCAGTGGGCTCAAGGACCGGTGCGGGTGGGGGAATAGGCTGCCCCCGGCCCAAGGAAGTGAGGGAGCAGGCTATGGCCCGACAAAATGGAGCCCGCAGTGGAATTGAACTCAACTGGACGCTGCGAACAGAGATCGACCTGCCGTGTCCGGGCGACGGCAGCGCTTACCGAGAACTGGCCGAACCCTGGTTCACGGCTGCGCTCACCGCACTCGCGGGGCCGCTGCAGGCGGAGTTCACGCCTGACGCGGACTTCTCCGGCCGTGCTGTCGCGCTCAGCCGCGGAGAAGCAGCGCCCGGACAACTGTGGGCGACCCTGGTGGTGCTGGAACCGACCAAGCGGCGGCAGAAACCATACGAGGTCCCCTGGTCCCCGAAGAACTGGAGCGCCTTTCTGCGGGATCTGGAAAGCATGCCCGGTCAAGCGACGGTGGTCCTCAGGGCCATCGGCTCCGACGGCCATCCCGACTGGCCGTGCCTCGACGTGTCCGTGGTCAGGGACCGCGACACCCCGGAAGTTGTCTCACTCGTCGCTTCTCGCACCACGGAGGAATTCGCCGACCCGGGCGCCCGGAGCGAGGCACAGGCCCGCTGGATCGATTTCTTCCGTACTCAGGTGCACCGGCACGAGGACATCCTGTACGGAAGCATCGCGGACGACGCCGAAGATGTGACAGGAAGGACCGCACTCGAGGTCGACCTCGGACTGCTGCTCGAGGACACTTTCCCTGGCTTGGGCACCGTCCTGCGGGGATACGCGTGGTGGACGGTCTGTCCCCCGGGTGTTGTGTCGGCACTCGGCGGTGTCGAAGCCCTCCGAGCCAGCGGGGCCTTCCACGAGGTGGAGCCGCTGCCTGGCGGAGGGGCCTCGCTACGGGCGACTCAAAACGTGTGGGACTACGGTGAGGAACGGGTACGGGCGGTCTTCCGCACGTTGGCGCCCGCCCTGCCCGAGGGGAAACCGGTCAAGGGGTTCTCCTCGGACACTCCCAGGCTGGTCTACGAGGACGCGGCAGACCACCGAGGAGTGAGCCGCTGCTGAGGTTCTCGATTCTGGGTGACGTCATGGAGGGCCGGGATGAGTCCGGCCTCGGTGCTGAAGCCATCGAGCAGGTCGGGCTGGTACTGCATGCGTTTCAAGCGGGTGCGGGCCGGCGCAGCGAGTTCGTCGATGCTGCGCGGGGCGAGGTTGCCCAGGCTGTTCTTCAGATGTGCCCAGACGCCCTCGGCCGGGTTGAGGTCGGGTGCGTAGGCGGGGAAGCAGAAGACGGGCAGCCATTGTCGGGCGGCGATCAGCTCGCGCATCGCGGCGGCCGTGGTGCACCAGCATCCGGAAGATGAGCCGGTAGCGATGGCCGGGCCTGCGGCAGACCAGACCGGCCAGCGAGATCCGTCCCGATCCCGCGGCCCGAACGGTGACACGGGGCGTGTGGCCGCGCCGGGACCAGGTCCGTGCCTTCGGCGGCGTGGACTACCTATAAAGCTACCCAGGGGCCCCCTTCGGCCCGTCCACGTTCGCCGCTGTCGGGGTGCCTGCGTGACGAGCGAGGGACTGGCTGGCGCAGCGCCTGTCGTGACGGTGGCGATGCGCATCAAGTGCAAGAAGAACACCAGCGCGCCTGTGGCTGTCCGCTGGATTCAAAGCACGAGCGGACCCGGAACCACGCTGTACGCCTGCCCCGAGTGCGCCCCTGAGCTCGGAGCCGGACCAACCCCCCGACGACGAGATCCCCACCCCGTAGTCAGAGACGCAGGTAAGAGCACGTCCCGCCTGGTCAGATGCCGGGCGGGACAGACCATCTGCTTACGAACAGCGGGAAGGGGCGGGGTTGGGGAAGGAAAACGCCCCTACACCAGCCCCCGCAGGGCCCGCACAAGCCCCTGTGCCCGGGGATCCGCCGTAACCCCCTTGTTCATCCCGTTCGTCACGTACCCGAACGCCACCCCCGACTCCGGGTCCGCGAAGCCCAGCGCGCCACCCCGCCCGGGGTGCCCGAACGAACCGGGACCCAGCAGCGGCGACGCCCCGCCATGGAGCATGTAGCCAAGGCCGAAGCGGGTGTTGACGACGAGGACTCGGTCCGCCCCCGCGGACTCCTCCGCGCGCGCCAGCGCCACCGTCGAGGGAGTGAACAGCCGCTCCCCGCCCTCGACTTCACCGATCAGGGAGGCGTAGAAGCGCGCCAGGGACGACGCCGTGGCGATGCCGTTGGACGCGGGAAGGACCGCCGCCCGGTACGCCGGGTCGTTCTCGTCCGGGGACGGGTCGATCGCGCCGAACGCCCGCTGGGTGAGGGAATCCGGATCCGCGTACGCCTCGGCGACGTTCCGCCGCGGGCGGACGCGAAGACCACCGGGAGCCTCAGGCGGCGAGATGCGGCCGACCCGGCCGACCCGTTCCGCTTCCCCTTCGGGGAGGCCTATCCAGAGGTCGAGGCCCAGCGGCCGGGATATCTCGGAGGCCACCCACTCCCCGATCGACCGCCCCGTCACCCGCCGCACCAGCTCACCGGTCAGCCAGCTGTACGTCTGCGCGTGATAGCCGTGGTCGGTCCCCGGCTCCCACGCGGGCGCCTGCGCGGCGACCGCGTCCGCCGCGGCGTCGGGGTCCGCCGCCTCCGCAGGAGTCAGCGGGCGGTCGAGGACCGGCACCCCCGCCCGGTGCGACAGCAGGTGCCTGACCAGCGTCCGCTCCTTGCCGTGCGCCTTGAACTCGGGCCAGTAGGAGCCGACCGGCGCGTCCAGGTCAAGCTCGCCGCGCTGGTGGAGCAGGAGCAGGACGGCGGCCGCGACCCCCTTCGTCGCCGAGCGGACGATCTGCGCGGTGCCCCGCTCCCAGGGAGCACCCGTCGCTCCCCCGTCGACGTCCTTCGTGCCGCCCCAGAGGGCCACGACCGGCCGCCCGTCGCGGTAGACCGTGACCGCCGCCCCCTGCTCACCGAGCTCGGCGAAGTTGCGCACGAAGGCGTCCCGCACCGGCTCGAAGCCCTCGGCCACCGTGCCCTCGATCACCACGTCGCTCTCCTCATCCACATAGTGCGTCCGTGGATGCAACAGAGACACGGCCCGCCGGATTCCGGCTAGCTCAGCACGATGGAGACGTCGATGTTCCCGCGCGTCGCGTTCGAGTACGGGCAGACCTGGTGCGCCGCCCCCACCAGGCGCCCCGCGAGCTCCTGGTCGACCAGCGGCAGCGAGACGTTGAGCGCGACCGCGAGGCCGTAGCCCTGCTGCCGGTTGGGGCCGATGCCGACCTTCGCGGCGACGGTGGAGCCGGTCAGGTCGTAGCCCGCGCGGCGGCCCACCAGGACGAGCGCATTGTGGAAGCAGGCGCTGTAGCCCGCCGCGAAGAGCTGCTCGGGATTGGTGCCGCGGCCGTCGCCGCCGAGCGCCGGCGGCATCGCGACCTGCAGGTCGAGCTGCCCGTCCTGGCTGGTGACGTAGCCGTCACGGCCGCCGTGCGCGGTGGCCTCGGCAACGTACATGATCTTCGTCGGACGGCTGTCGGCGATGGTGCCTTCGGTCATCGTGCCGTCGGTCATGGTTCGACCTCACCCGGGGAGAGAGAAGCAGGAGGAAGGAAAAAGGAACGTGGACGAGTACATCGTGCACAACCTATCGACCACGCGAACGCCCTTATTACCCGGGGGTAGCAACCGCGGGTAACCCCGCCCGGCTCACGGCCGACGCGCCGCGAGACCCTCGGCCCGCTCCACGAGCCGCCACAACTCGCCCCGCAGCCGCGCCACTTCGTCCCCCTTGAGCCCGGCCCCCGAAAGCAGCGCCTGCGGCACGGCCGCAGCCCGTGACCGCAGGTCGGCGCCCTGCTCGGTCACGTGCACAAGCACCGAGCGCTCGTCGTGCGCCGCCCGCTCGCGCCGCAGCAGCCCCGCGGCCTCAAGCCGTTTCAGGAGCGGCGAGACCGTCCCGTAGTCGAGGTGCAGCGCGGCGGCGAGTTCCTTGACGGGGATCTCGCCGCGCTCCCAGAGCACCAGCATGACCAGGTACTGGGGGTAGGTGAGCCCCAGCTCGTCGAGGACCGGACGGTACGCGGACGTCACCGCGCGCTGTGCCGCGTACAGCGCGAAGCACAGCTGGTCGTCGATGAGCAGCGATCCGGCCGCAGCGGCGCCGGTCCCCTCGGGGGCCTGGTTCGTCACGCCTCCATTGTCACGGACCGGAGGTCGCCGAATTGTCACGGACCGGAGGTCGCCGACGGCACGGACTTCGGGTCGAACCCGAAGGGCAGCTCCAGGCGGTGCGCGCCCATCAGGGCCTCGTCGCCGAGCAGCTCGCCCGTCGGGCCGTCCGCCGCGATCACGCCGTCGCTGAGGATGAGGGCGCGGGGGCAGAGTTCGAGGGCGTACGGAAGATCGTGCGTCACCATCAGGACCGTCACGTCCAACGACCGCAGGATGTCGGCCAGTTCGCGGCGCGATGCCGGGTCCAGGTTGGAGGAGGGCTCGTCCAGGACCAGGATCTCCGGCTCCATCGCGAGGACCGTCGCCACCGCGACCCGCCTGCGCTGGCCGAAGGAGAGGTGGTGCGGCGGGCGGTCGGCGAACTCCGCCATGCCGACCTGGGACAGGGCCTTCTGTACGCGGGCCTCGAGCTCGGGGCCGCGCATCCCGGCCGCCGCGGGGCCGAACGCCACGTCCTCCCGCACCGTCGGCATGAACAGCTGGTCGTCCGGGTCCTGGAAGACGATGCCGACCCGGCGCCTGATCTCCGCCATGTGCTTCTTGCCGACGGGCAGGCCGGCCACGGCGACCGTGCCCGCGCCGCCGGTCAGGATGCCGTTCAGGTGCAGGACGAGGGTCGTCTTGCCCGCGCCGTTCGGGCCGAGCAGGGCGACCCGCTCGCCGCGGCCGATCGTCATGTCGACGCCGAAGAGCGCCTGGTGCCCGTCGGGGTAGGCGAAGGCGAGGCCGGAGACCTCAAGAGAAGGGGCCTGAGAAGAAGGGACCTCAGGAGAAGGGGCAGTGCTCACAGCGTCCATCCCAACAGACATACGACAAGTGCGGAGAACGGAAGGGCCAGCGCGTACGTCCACTGCGTGCGCGAGGCGGTCACCTCGTCGATGACCGGCATCGAACCGGCGTACCCCCTGCTGACCATCGCCAGATGCACCCGCTCGCCCCGCTCGTAGGAGCGGATGAAGAGCGCGCCCGCGGATTTGGCCAGGACCCCCCACTGGCGTACGCCCCGCGCCTCGAAGCCGCGCGACTCGCGGGCGATCTTCATGCGGCGCATCTCGTCCGTGATCACGTCCCCGTACCGGATCATGAACGAGGCGATCTGGACGAGCAGCGGCGGCAGCTTCAGGCGCTGGAGGCCGAGCAGGAGTTCGCGCAGTTCGGTGGTGGAGGCGAGGATCACGGAAGCCGCGACGCCGAGGGTGCCCTTGGCCAGGACATTCCAGGCACCCCACAGCCCGTTCACGCTCAGCGAGAGACCCAGTACGTCGATGCGCTCGCCCTCCGCCACGAACGGCATGAGCACCGCGAACGCCACGAACGGCACCTCGATGAGCAGCCGCTTCAGGAGGAACCCCGCAGGGATGCGGGCCGCGTACGCCACCACGCCGAGCAGCACCGCGTACAGCGCGAACGCCCACATCGCCTCGCGCGGCGTGGAGACGACCACGACCACGAAGGCGAAGACCGCCGCCAGCTTGGTGTGCGGCGGCAGCGCGTGCACCGGCGAGTGGCCGTGCCGGTAGAGCCGGTGGGCGTGGCCCGCGCCCATGTCAGGCCTTCTCGGTGACGGAGGCGGTGGATGCGGGGTCGGTGTCCGACGTACGACGACGCCGCAGCGTCCAGAAGACCGCCGAGCCCGCGACGACGGTGGCGCCGACGCCGATCACGCCCGCGAGGCCGCCGGAGAGGCGGGCGTCGGCGATGTCCTTGACGCCGTAGTCGGCGAGCGGCGATTCGGCGGTGGCGTGCTCTTCGGTCTTCTTGTCGATGCCCTTGTCGGCGGCGACCTTCTCCAGGCCGTCGGGGTTCGCGGAGGCGTAGAAGCTGACGAAGCCGGCGAGGACGAGGGACGTGACGAGGCCGGCGATCCACACCTTGCGGTGGGAGCGGGCGGCCACCGGGACGGCGGCCGGTTCGGCGTCGACGAGTTCGCCGCCGACGCGGAGCTTGAGCTTCTGCGTCAGGCCTCGGGCGCCGTACACCAGGTCGGGGCGTACGGCGATGACGGCGCCGACGGTGAGCGCGGTGATCGCGGCCTCGCCGATGCCGATGAGGACGTGCACGCCGACCATGGCGGTGGCGACCTTGCCGATGGAGACGTCGGTTGTGCCGCCGATGGCGTAGAGGAACGTGAAGGCGAGCGCGGCCGCGGGCACGGAGAGCAGCGCGGCGATGAACGACGAGACGGTGACGGAGCGGCGGGTGCGCGGGAGCACCTTCACCAGGCCCCGGAAGACGAGATAGGCGACGACGGTCGTGACGATCGCCATGTCCGTGATGTTCACGCCGAGCGCGGTCAGGCCGCCGTCCGCGAAAAGGACCCCCTGCATGAGGAGTACGACGGACACACACAGGACACCCGTGAAGGGGCCGACGAGTATCGCGGCGAGCGCGCCGCCGAGGAGGTGTCCGCTGGTGCCGGCGGCCACGGGAAAGTTCAGCATCTGCACGGCGAAGATGAAGGCCGCGACAAGGCCCGCGAGCGGGGCGGTCCGCTCGTCCAGCTCACGCCGGGCGCCCTTGAGGCTGACGGCGACCGCGCCGGCGGCGACGACCCCGGTGACCGCGGAGACGGGGGCGTCGATGAATCCGTCGGGGACATGCATGCGGGCGCTCCTGGGCAGGACACGGGGGAGGAGGACGGAAGGCAGAGCGGATCGCTCGTGAACCGTTCAATGATAGTGCCCTGTTGCGAACGCTTTGCAAGAGCGCTGAATACCCAACTATCCCGGAGCATCCTGGAGCAATAGCCAGAAAATATGGGACATTAGAGGGCATAAAGGAAGCAGAAGTGAAGGCGAGGAGTCTGACGATGTCCGCAGTCGAGCAGTACGCACGGGCCCACATCGTCACGGACTCGGCCGACGGCCACCGCGCAGTGCCCGCCATCCTCCACTACGACCCGGAGGCCGACCCGCAGGCGATGCGGATCGACCTCCCTGGCGGCCACGCGTGGACCTTCGAGCGCCGGCTCGTCGAAGAGGGCCTGCTTGCCCCGGTCACCGACGGTGACGTACGCGTCTGGCCCTGCGGCCGGGTGCAAGTGGTCGTGGAGTTCCACTCGCCGGAGGGGGTGGAAGTCGTGCAGTTCGACTCGGTGGTGCTGCTCCGCTTCCTGCGCCGCACCTACGCCGCCGCTCCCGTCCCGCACTGAGCACTGAGCACTGAGCACTGAGCGGGCTCAGGCGCGGGCAAGCTCCCGGTCACCGTCCGCGGCCTTGTCCGCCACGTCGCGCAGCCCCTCGCCCTCCACATCCACATTCGGCAGCGCCCGGTCCAGCCACCTCGGCAGCCACCACGCCTTCCTGCCAAGGAGCGCGAGCACCGCCGGGACCAGGGCCATCCGCACGATGAACGCGTCGAAGAAGACCGCGATCGCCAGGCCGAAGCCGATCATCTTCACCATCTGCTCGCTCGAACCGATGAAGCCGGCGAAGACCGCGATCATGATGACTGCTGCCGCCGAGACCACCCTCGCCCCGTGCCGGAAGCCCGTCACGATCGCCTCGCCGGGGCGCTCCCCGTGGACGTACGCCTCTCGCATGCGGGTCACGAGGAAGACCTCGTAGTCCATCGCGAGGCCGAAGACGACGCCCACCATGAAGATCGGCATCATCGACATGATCGGGCCCGTCTGCTCCACGCCGAAGAGCGAGCCGAGCCAGCCCCACTGGAAGACCGCGACGACCGCGCCCAGGGCCGCGAGGACCGAGAGCAGGAAGCCGATGGCCGCCTTGAGCGGGACCAGGATCGAGCGGAAGACGACGATCAGGAGGAGGAAGGCGAGGCCGACGACCAGGGCCAGGTAGGGCAGCAGGGCGTCGTTCAGCTTCTCCGAGACGTCGATGTTCATGGCCGTCGTGCCCGTGACCATGACGTCGGCGCCGGTGTCGGACCTGATCTCGCCGCCCGCGTCACGGATCGAGTGCACGAGGCCCTCGGTCTCGGTGCCGCTCGGCTTGGAGGACGGGACGACGCTGATGATCGCCGTGTCGCCCGCCTTGTTGATCATGGGTGGAGCGACGGTCAGGACGTCGTCGAGGCCCGAGATCTTCTGGGTGATCTGCTGGGCCGCCGCCTTCGGGTCGTCCGCGCCCTTGAGGTCGGCGACCGTCATCAGCGGGCCGTTGAAGCCGGGGCCGAACCCGTCGGAGACCAGGTCGTACGCCTTGCGCTGGGTCGTGGACGTCGGCTGCGCGCCGTCGTCCGGGAGCCCGAGTTCGAGCGAGGAGACCGGGAGCGCGGCGGCGCCCAGCCCGATGATGCCGACGAGCAGCACGGCGAGCGGGCGGCGCGTGACGAAGCGGGCCCAGCGGGTGCCGAGGTTGGCCTTGGGCTCCTTGTCCAGGTCGGCGGCCTTCTTCTTGCCGCCGCCCAGCAGCCTGCTCTTCTCTCCGGTCGGCTTGACCTTCTTGCCCGCGTACCCGAGCAGCGCCGGTATCAGGGTCAGCGCGATGAGGACGGCGATGACCACCGTGCCGGCCGCCGCGAAGCCCATCTTGGTCAGCATCGGGATGTTGACGACGGCGAGGCCGACCAGGGCGATGACCACGGTGAGCCCGGCGAAGACCACGGCCGAACCAGCCGTCCCCACGGCGCGGCCCGCCGCCTCCTCGCGGTCCCGGCCGTCGGCGAGTTCGCCCCGGTAGCGGGAGACGATGAAGAGCGCGTAGTCGATGCCGACCGCGAGGCCGATCATCATGGCCAGCGTCGAAGTGGTCGTACCCAGGTCGAGCGCGTTGGCGAGCGCGGTGATCGAGGAGACGCCGATGCCCACGCCGATCAGTGCGGTCAGCAGCGGAAGCCCCGCCGCGACCAGCGAACCGAAGGTGATCACGAGGACGACGGCCGCGACCGCGATGCCGATGATCTCGGTGGCCCCGGTCTCGGGCATCGCCTGCAGCGCGTCGCCGCCGACCTCGACCGTGAGCCCGGACTCGCGGGCGTCGTCGGTGGTCTTCTCAAGGGCGTCACGGCTCTCGTCGGTCAGCTCCATCGAGGTGACCTTGTACGAGACGGACGAGTACGCCGTGGAGCCGTCCTTGCTGACGGTCTTGGCCCGGAACGGATCGGCGGCCGAAGCGACCTCGTCCGAGCCGGACTTGAGGGCGGCGACGGTCTTCTGGACCTCGGCCTTGTTGGCCGGGTCGGTGACCTTCTCGCCGTCCGGCGCCTTGAAGACGACCCGGGCGCTCGCGCCGTCGGCGCTGGCCTCGGGCACCCGCTCGTCGAGCAGGTCGAAGGCCTTCTGGGCCTCCGTGCCGGGGATGGAGAAGGAACTGGAGGCGGCGGTCGGCGCGGACGCCGCGCCGACTCCGGCGAGGGTCAGGAGCGCCACCCAGATCAGGGCGACGAAGTGCCGTCGCCTGAAGGCGAGTCGGCCGAGTTTATAGAGGAACGTGGCCACGAGGGCGTACTCCCGGTCAGTCGTGGGGTCAGCAGGGCAGGGGGGATCAGCCCGACGACGTAGGGGGCACCTCCCATGCCCTTAAGGCAATGGGGGAGGTGACGTCAGGAAGGGGGCTGTGAAAGGGAGTTGGTCAGACGCCGAGGGCGGGGAGGATCACGGCGTCGACATAGGAGGTGAGGAAGGCACGGTCGACCGTGCGGTCCTCGATCAGGTCACGGGCGACGAAACCGCCGACCAGCATGTGGATGACGTAGTCCAACGCCGGGTTGTCCGCGGCCACTTCGCCGCGGTCCACCGCTCTGCGCAGCATCGCGTTCAGGCCGGTGATCTCCGGCTCGATGAGCAACTGCCGCATCGCCTGGTGGAGTTCGGGGTTGTCGTGGACGGCGTGGAACAGGCCCCGCATCAGCGCGGCGTCCCGCTCCATCTGACAGTCGTCCGAGCGGGCCGTCATCGCGCGGAAGTCGCCGCGCAGGGACCCCGTGTCGATGTCCTCGATGGACACCGGCTTGTTGTGCCGCAGCGCCCTGGCGATCAGCTCCGGCTTGCTCCCCCACTGGCGGTAGAGGGTGGCCTTGCTGGACCGGGTGCGGGCGGCGATGGCGTCCATGGTGAGCGCCTCGTACCCGACTTCGCGGAGCAGATCGAGCACGGCCGCGTACAGCTCGGCCTCGCGCTCGGGCGTGATCCGGCTGCGCCGCGCCGTTGCCGCCTCAACCATGATCCCTCCACTCCTTATCGAAACTGTTTCGTACGCCATGACTGTACCCCCAGCCTTAGCGAAACGAAACCGTTTCGTACGTGTGCTGGGTCACGCGCGCCCTCCGCCGGGCCGCGTGTACGAGTTGCCGCGCCCTGCGCACCGGAAAAGCATGGTGAGGTGACCGACGCGCGCGACGACACCCATGCCGACCCCGCCTACCTGCGGTTTCCGCACCTCAGCGGCGACCGTCTCTGTTTCGCGACCGAGGACGACCTCTGGGTGGCCCCACTGGCCACGGACGGCGCCCCGGCCGGCCGCGCCTGGCGGGTCACCGCCGACCGCACCAAGGTGAGCCACCCGCGCTTCTCGCCGGACGGCCGCCACATCGCGTACACGACATGGCGCAGCCTCGACCCGGAGATCCATCTCGCCCCGGTGGACGGCGGTCCTTCGCGCAGACTCACCTATTGGGGGAGCACCGACACCCGCGTCTGCGGCTGGTCCCCCGACGGCGACATCCTCGCCGTCTCCTCGCACGGCCAGCCCTTCTCCTACTTCTGCTGGGCCTACAGCGTGCCGACCGACGGCTCGCCCGGCCGCCGGCTGCCCTGGGGGCCCGTCCACGACATCGCGGTCACCGACATCGACGGCGAGCGCAAGACGCTGCTCCTGACCGGGCGGCCGCCGCACGAACCGGCCGCGTGGAAGCGCTACCGGGGCGGCGCGACGGGCCGCATGTGGATGCACGGCGAGCACATCCTCGCCGACATCGACGGGCAGCTCGACACCCCGATGTTCGTCGGGGGCCGGATCGCCTTCCTCTCCGACCACGAGGGCGTGGGCAACCTCTACTCCTGCCTGCCCGACGGCTCCGGCCTGCGGCGGCACACCGACCACGACGCGTTCTACGCCCGGCACGCGTCCAGCGACGGCACCCGCGTCGTCTACCAGTGCGCGGGCGACATCTGGCTGGTCGACGACCTCTCGGCGGACTCCGAGCCGCGCCGCCTGGACGTACGGCTCGGCGGGCCGCGCACCGGGCGGCGGGTCTACCAGGTCCCGGCCGCGCAGAACGTCGACGCGCTCTCCGTGGACACGACAGGCCGGGCCAGCGCCGTCGTCGTACGCGGCAGCCTGTACTGGCTCACCCACCGGGACGGGCCCGCCCGCACCATCATCGACACCCCCGGCGTACGCGTCCGGCTCCCGGAGATGCTCGGCACCGGCGGGCAGGTCGCGTACGTCACCGACGCCGATGGCGAGGACGCCGTCGAGATCGCCTATCTGCCGCGCGCCAGCGGCGACCGCGAGCCGCGCAGGCTGGCGAGCGGGGAGCTCGGCCGCGTCCAGGAGATGGTGTCCGACCCGGACGGGGAGCGGCTGGCCATCGCGTCGAACGACGGGCGGCTCCTCCTCATTGACGCCACCGAGGAATCCAACGGCGAGGTCACCGAGCTGATCCGCTCCGTCAACGGGCCCGTGCGCGATCTCGCCTTCTCCCCCGACGGCGCCTGGCTGACCTGGTCCCACCCCGGCATCGGCCGCACCCTGCGGCAGATCAAGATGGCCCGTATCGAAGGTCCGGGCGCCCGCGCGATCGTCGACGTCACCAACGGCCGCTTCGAGGACGAGAACCCCGTCTTCACGCGCGACGGCCGCTATCTCGCATTCCTCTCCTGGCGCGGCTTCGACCCCGTCTACGACGTGCACACCGGCGACCTCTCCTTCCCGCTCGGCTGCCGCCCCTACCTCGTCCCGCTGTCGTCGGCGACCCCGTCCCCCTTCGCGCTCTCCCCCGACGGCCGTCCCGCCGCGGGCGGGCTCGACCCGGCCGAGGAAGGCGAGGGGGAGGGCACCACCACCGTGGAGGTCGAGGGCCTGGAGAACAGGGTCACGCCGTTCCCCGTCACGGCATCCAAGTACTCCGCGCTCCAGCCCGTCAGCGGCGGCGGCCTCGTCTGGCTACGCTGGCCGATCTCGGGTGCGCTCGGCGAGACCTTCGCCAACCCGGCCGACACCTCGGGGCGCCCCACCCTCGAATACTTCAACATCTCCAAGGCCAAGAAGTCCCAACTCGTCGAGCATCTCGACTGGTTCGCGGTCAGCGCCGACGGAACGCGTCTCGTCGTGGTCGACGAGGGCGACCTCAGCGCCGTGCCCTCCACCGAATCCGGGGACAGCGACACCACCGTCTGGATCGACCTGCGCCGCATCCTGCACGAGGTCGACCCGCCCGCCGAGTGGCGCCAGGCCTACGACGAGGCGGGCCGCATCATCCGCTCCTACTTCTGGGAGCCGGACATGTGCGGGATCGACTGGGACGGGGTGCTCGCGCAATACCGCCCCCTCGTCCAACGCGTGGCGTCGCCCGACGAGTTCGCCGATCTGCTCCGCGAGGTCCTTGGCGAGCTGGGCACTTCTCACGCGTACGTCACCGCGGCGCGCCGCAACGAGGGGCCGCCGCACTATCAGCGCGCGATGGGCCTGCTGGGCGCCAATCTGGTCTGCCGGGACGGCAGTTGGACGGTCAAGCGGATCCTGCCCGGCGACTCGTCCGACTCCAAGGCGCGCTCGCCGCTGGCCGGTGCGGGGATCCGCGCGGGCGCCGTCCTCACGCACATCGACGGCCGCCCGGTCGACCCGGTCGCCGGGCCCTGGCCGCTGCTCGCGGCCGCGGGCGGCACGACCGTGGAGCTGACGTTCCAGCCGGCGGAGGGCGAGGGGCGCGCGCGGCGCGTCGCGATCGTCCCGCTGGTCAACGAACGGCCCCTGCGCTACCAGGACTGGGTGGCCAAACGGCGCGAAGTCGTACGGGAGTTGAGCGGCGGCAAGTGCGGCTATCTGCACATCCCCGACATGGGCGGCTCAGGCTGGGCACAGTTCAACAGGGACCTGCGCCTGGAGGTGTCCCGGCCCGCCCTGATCGTGGACGTACGCGGCAACGCGGGCGGCCACATCAGCGAACTGGTCATCGAGAATCTGACACGCAAGATCCTGGGCTGGGACCTGACGCGGAACGCCCAGCCGGTGTCGTACGCGTCGAACGCGCCGCGCGGCCCCGTGGTGGCCCTGGCCGACGAAGCGACATCCTCCGACGGCGACATGATCACGGCGGCGTTCAAGCTGCTCGGCCTCGGCCCCGTGGTGGGGCAGCGCACCTGGGGCGGTGTGGTGGGCATGACCGGGCGGCACCGGCTCGGTGACGGGACGGTCATCACGGTGCCGATGAACGCGGGCTGGTTCGACGCGTACGGCTGGTCCGTGGAGAACCACGGCGTCGAGCCGGACCTGGACGTCCTGCGCACCCCCCTGGACTGGGCGGAGGGGCGGCACGCCCAGCTCGACGACGCGGTCGGCCTCGCGCTCGACCTCCTCGACCGGCAGCCGGCGGCGACTCCGCCGGGCTACGAGGACGTGCCGGACCGACGCCGTCCGAAGCTGCCGCCGCGGGAGTAGCGGGGCTGGCGGGGCTCTTCTCCGGTGTGGTCACTGTCCGTTGTTGATCGAAATGCGTGCAATGTTCCACCGTGTCAGTCTGGTCGAGGCCCTTCCAACCTCACCCTCTAGGAGTGAACCGCATGGGCATCAAGGACCAGTTCCAGGACAAGGCTCAGGACCTCGCCGACAAGGCGAAGGGCGCCATGGGAGGCGAGCAGGACGAGGCGAGCGAGCGAGCGTCGCAGGCGCGGGAGCAGTCGAGGGAGCGCGGCCAGCAGGACCTTGACGAGACGCAGCGGGCGGCGCAGGAGCAACAGGACAAGTTCAACCAGGACTACGACGCCTGACGCTGCGGACGCTTGAACGGCAGGGCCCACCCGGAGGCACCGGGTGGGCCCTGCCGCGTACGCCATGTGCCGCGACACGTGACGCGGCATGGCGGAATACGGGGCACGTACCTGACAATGGCGCGGCAACGGCCCAACTTTCCGTCACGTGGGGGACTTCATGTCCGGGATGCCGTCTCGTCGGGGTGTGCTGCTAGGTGCCGTGGGTGCCGGGATCGGTGTCGGCCTCGGGGTGGACACGGGGGCCGCCGTCACGGCCGATGGGGGCGACGCGCCCAGAGGCACGCCGCCCGTCCTGCTGACCGAGCAGGCGAGCAGGCGGATCCTCGTGCTCGACCCGAAGCGGCAGGTCTGGGACCCGGCCACCGATCCGTCTTCCGTGCTGTGGGCGTTCTCGCCGCTGGGTGACGCGCACTACAAGGACCTGCGGCCCGACGCCAGTTGGGTGTATCCGAGCGAGTCGAAGGTACGGCGCGTGGGCGGGCGCACCTACGTCCTGACGACCGCGTCCTTCGGGTTCATCGCCGTCGTCGACTACCCCTCGGGGCGCCGCTACTGGGGCACGGCGATCGGCCCCGGCGACGATCTCTTCAATCCGCACAGCGCGGAGATCCTGCCGGACGGCAATGTCGCGGTGGCGTGCAGCACGGGGGCACTGGTGCGGCTGTACGCGGCGTCGCAGGGCCCGCGGGCCTCGCGGTACGCCGAGGCGGAGCTCAAGGGCGCGCACGGGCTGCACTGGGACGGTGCGCGTGAGGTGCTGTGGGCCATCGGGGACGACGAGTTGGTGACGTATGCCGTGGGCGGGACGCGGTCCAGGCCCACGCTGACGCGGCAGCTGACGGTCGGACTTCCGGTGGGTACGCCGGGGAAGACGCCGGGCGGGCATGATCTGTTCCCCGTGGCAGGGCGGCCGGGGCGGCTCTGGGTGACGACGAACGCGTCCGTCTTTCAGTACGACATCGCCGGGCGGGCCTTTGTGCAGGACTTTCCGGGGGCCGCGGAGATCGCCCGGAAGTCGGTGAAGGGGGTCGGCGATGATCCGCGGACCGGGCAGGTCGTCAGCACCGTCCCCGAGAGCGGGCTCGGGGAGACGTGGTGGACGACGAAGGTGACTGTGCATCAGCCTTCGAGTTCGTACACCTTGGTCAACGGCGGTATTTACAAGGCGCGTTGGTTCCTGCCGCGGTAGGCAAGTGGGCTGGTGTCAGTCCGGCTTCTCTGAGGCCAGGCGGCGGTCCATGGCCATCGACAGTTCCGCCTCCACCACGCTCTTCGCCAGCGGGCGCAACCGGTCGATGTTCTTGTCGCCCGCCTCGGGCGGTGTGTTGTCGCGGATGATCGTCACGAACAACTCCGCGAGCGCGTCCGCGTGTTCGCGTACCCGCTGGCCCGCCTCCAGGACCGTGGCCAGCGGGATGCCCTCGCGGACCAGGGCCGATGACACGTCCAGGAGGCGGCGGCTGACGTGCACGAGTTCGTCGCCGTCGGTGGCCAGATAGCCGAGGTCCAGGGCCGCGGCCAGGTTCTCGGGGGTGACTTCGCCGGCGAAGTGGTCGGCCAGATCCTCGGGGGTGAGGCGGACCGGGGTCTCCTCGGTGGGGGCGCCCATGCCGAGGAGTTCGCCGACGTCGCGGCCGTTCTCGAAGGCCTCCGCCAGTTCCGCGATGCCGCTCAGGGTGTGGCCGCGGTCCAGGAGTGCTGCGATCGTGCGGAGCCTGGCCAGGTGGTGGTCGTCGTACCAGGCGATACGGCCCTCGCGGCGGGGCGGTGGGATAAGGCCGCGCTCACGGTAGAAGCGCACGGTGCGCACTGTGATGCCGGCCGCCCTGGCCAGCTCCTCCATGCGGTACTCGCGTGTCTCTGCCACGGCAGCAGCCTATGCCGTGTGGATCGGGCGGGTGTTCTACCGGCGGTAACTCCTCCCGTCCAACCCCTACCCATGAGTACGTCACTGTTCTAGTCTCCCCATTGCGCCAGTGGTCACTGGCAGAGTCAGCGGCAGTTCGGGAGGCGGCGGCATGGCCGAGCACGAGCGCGCGCGGGAGCGCGAACACGAGCATGTGAGGGTGGCGGTCATCGGGTCCGGCTTCGGCGGCCTGGGCGCGGCCGTCCGGCTGCGCCGCGAGGGCATCACCGACTTCGTCGTCCTGGAGCGGGCCGGCGCGGTCGGCGGCACCTGGCGGGACAACAGCTATCCGGGCTGCGCGTGCGACGTGCCCTCGCATCTGTACTCGTTCTCCTTCGCTCCCAACCCCGACTGGCCGCGGACCTTCTCCGGCCAGGAGCACATCTGGGAATACCTGGAACGGGTCGCCGACACCTTCCGGCTGCGCTCGCACATCCGCCTCAACACCGAGGTGGAGCTGCTCCGTTGGGATGCCGAACAGCTTTGGTGGGTGATCGAGACCAGCAACGGGACGCTCACCGCCGACGTCGTCGTCTCCGCCACCGGGCCGCTCTCCGACCCCAAGCTGCCGGACATCCCCGGCCTCGACACCTTCGAGGGCAAGGTCTTCCACTCCGCGCGCTGGGACCACGACTACGACCTGCGCGGCAAGCGCGTCGCGATGGTCGGCACCGGCGCGTCCGCCATCCAGATCGTGCCCGCCATCCAGCGCGAGGTCGGCAGGCTGACCCTCTTCCAGCGCACCCCGCCGTGGGTGATGCCGCGCATGGACCGCGCCATCACCGGCGCCGAGCGCTGGCTGCACCGCCAGCTGCCGTTCACCACGCACGCCAGGCGCGGCATCCTGTGGGGGATCAGGGAGCTGCAGGTCCAGGCGTTCACCAAGCGGCCGAACGAGCTCGGCGCGGTCGAGCAGCTCGCCAAGCGGAACATCCGCCGGGCGATCAAGGACCCGGAGCTGCGGGCCAGGCTGACACCGACGTACCGCATCGGCTGCAAGCGGATCCTGCTGTCCAACACGTACTACCCGGCGCTCGCACGGCCCAACGTCGACGTCGTCGCCAGCGGTCTGAGCGAGGTGCGCGGCAACACCGTCGTCGCCGCCGACGGCACCGAGGCCGAGGTCGACGCGATCATCTTCGGTACGGGATTCCATGTGACGGACATGCCGATCGCCGACCGCGTGGTCGGCGCCGACGGCGGGACGATGATGGAGTCCTGGAAGGACGGGATGAAGTCGCTGCGCGGCGCGACCGCGGCGGGATTCCCCAACTTCATGACGATCATCGGCCCGAACACCGGTCTCGGGAACTCCTCGATGATCCTGATGATCGAGTCCCAGCTGAACTATCTCGCCGACTACATGCGGCAGTTGACTCTGCTTTCTTCCTCTGGTCCCGGAGGCCGCGCCGCGCTCGCCGCGCGGACCGGCGCCGTGCAGGCCTGGAACGACAAGGTGCAGCGGCGGATGGAGCGCACCGTGTGGAACACCGGCGGCTGCAACAGCTGGTACCTCGACGCGAACGGCGTGAACACGACGATCTGGCCGGGGACGACGACCGAGTTCCGCAATGCCACGCGGCAGGTGGATCTCGCGGAGTACGAGGTGCTGCGGCTGCCCAGGGCGGACGCGGTGCCGGAGCCGCGTACGGGGACGGCGACGGGCAAGGGCGAGGGCAAGGGCGAGGGCAAGGGCGAGGGCAAGGGCGAGGGCAAGGGCGAGGGCAAGGCGCGTACGAGCAAGAAGGTCGAGGTGGCCGGGGCATGAGCCGACTCACGCATGTGACGAGCGGGCCGTTCGCGCCGCCTCCCGCGGCGCGGGAACTGACCGCCGTGTCGGCGGACGGCGCGCGGCTGCACGTCGAGGTGCACGGGCCCGACAGTGCGCCCGCCGTGGTGCTCGCGCACGGGTGGACCTGCTCGACCGCCTTCTGGGCGGCGCAGATACGTGACCTGGCGGTCGACCACCGGGTGATCGCGTACGACCAGCGGGGACACGGGCGCAGTGCCGCGCCGGCCGGCCTGGAGGGGTACAGCACGACGGCGCTCGCCGACGACCTGGAGGCGGTGCTCGCGGCGACGCTGGAACCGGGGGAGCGGGCGCTGCTCGCCGGGCACTCCATGGGCGGCATGACGATGATGGCCGCCAGTACGCGGCCCGGGTTCCGGGAGCACGCGGGGGCCGTTCTGCTGTGCAGCACCGGCAGTTCGCGGCTCGTCGCCGAGTCGACGGTGGTGCCGATGAGGGCCGGGCGGGTGCGGACGCGGGTGACGCGGTCGGTGCTCGGGGCGAAGGCGCCGCTCGGTCCTGTCACCGGGATGGCCCGGCGGATCCTCAAGTACGCCACGATGGGCGCCGGTTCGTCGCCGGACCGGGTGGACGCGTGCGCGCGGATCGTGCACGCCTGCCCGCGGGTCGTGCGCTACCGCTGGTCGCATGTGCTAGCCGAGCTGCAACTAGACGCGGGGATCCTTGAGTTGACGGCGCCCACCGCCGTCATCGCGGGCACGTCCGACCGTCTGACGCCGGTCGCGCACGCGCGGCGTATCGCGGCGATGCTGCCGGACTCGCTCGGGCTGACCGAGCTGGCGGGGATAGGCCATATGACGCCGATCGAGGCGCCGGAGGCGGTGACGGCGCGGATACGGGAACTTGTGGAGACGTACGTGGTGCAGGTGGACGAGCCGCAGGTCGGGACCGGGGTCGAGGCCGGGGCCGGGACCGGGGCCGAGATCGCGATCGAGATCGAGGGGAGCAGCGCATGAGCAAGGTCAGCCTGGAGGGACAGGTCGCGGTCGTCACGGGAGCGGCGCGGGGCGTGGGTGAACTGCTCGCCCGCAAGCTGTCGGCGCGGGGCGCGAAGATCGCCCTTGTCGGCCTCGAGCCGGACGAGCTGAAGCAGGTCGCGGGGCGGCTGCACACCGAGGCCGAGGCGTGGCACGTGGATGTGACGGACCACGTCGCGATGGCGCGGGTGGCCGGGGAGGTCAAGGAGCGGTTCGGGAAGGTCGACATCGTCGTCGCCAACGCGGGGGTCGCGAGCGGCGGACCGTTCGTCGGGTCCGACCCCGACGCGTGGCGTCGCGTGATCGAAGTCAATCTCATCGGGAGCGCGGTGACGGGGCGTGCGTTCCTGCCCGTCCTGATGGAGAGCCGGGGCTATCTGCTGCAGATCGCCTCGCTGGCTGCGATCACGCCGGCGCCGATGATGACGGCGTACTGCGCGTCGAAGTCGGGAGTCGAGGCGTATGCGCATTCGCTGCGGGCGGAGGTCGGGTACAAGGGCGTGAAGGTGGGCGTCGGTTATCTGTCCTGGACGGACACGGACATGGTGCGGGGGGCCGATCAGGACGACGTGATGCGGGAGTTGCGGCAGCGGCTGCCGTGGCCGTCCAACAAGACGTACCCGCTGGGGCCTGCCGTCGACCGGATCGTCGCCGGGATCGAGCGGCGCTCCAGCCATGTGTACGCGCAGTGGTGGCTGCGGGGCATGCAGGGCATCCGTGGGTATCTGCCGGCGGTGATCGGCTCTGTCGGGCAGCGGGAGATGCGGCGCTTTGAGCCGCGGCTGGGGAGTGTTTCGACGGGGCTCGTGGGGGCGGGGGGGTCGGCGGACGAGGAGGCCCGGGGGCGGTAGCGGTTCAGCGCCCTCGCACACCCGGGGGCTCAACACCCTGCACCTGTACGGGCATTCACCCCATCGAGGCATGTTCCAGAGATCGGCGGACGCAAGCACTTTCGCAATCCGAAGGTGAGACCGAGAAGACCCCGGCGGCTGTCTCACCAGCCCCGGGGCACGGCCGACACCTCTGGAGCGTCGACATGCCCGAGCGTAGCCTTCCACCAGCGCGGGAGGCATTGCCCTCCCCGCCCGTCACCGAACAGCCGCGAGCCATCGCCGCCTTGCGTCTCAGCTGCCTCACGAGTGTCACCACATCCCCCGAGCGGCAGCGCACGGCGATTCGGCTCAGCGCCGAGCAGTTGGGCCTCACCCTGGCCGCCGAAGCCGTGGACTTCGGCGTCTCGGCCCGCAGAACGTCGCCGTTCGAGCGTCCTTCCCTGTCGGCCTGGCTCAGCCGCCCCGCCGAGTACGACGCCGTCGTCTGGTCACACGTCGACCGCGCCGTGCGTTCCGTGACGCACATGACCGAGTTGCTCAGTTGGAGTCAGCGGCACGCCCGGACACTCGTATTCGCGAACGCCGAAGCGGACCACCCCCTTGTCGTGACGCCACAGGCGGACGGCTCCACCATCCGTCGATGCCTGGACCTGGCGTACATCGCGGAGCAGGAGACCCTCACCATCTCCACTCGCCTCACCGGAAGCCACGAAGCACTGCGCGCTGCCGGTCGTTACGGAGGTGGCCTAGTCCCCTTCGGCTACCGCAAGGCACCGCACTCATCGGGCAGCGGGTGGCAACTGGCCCCCGACCCCGAGACCGCCGGTCTCGTTCGCATGATCGTGGAAGATGCGCACGCGGGTCTGTCCCTGGTCGCGATCGCACGCAAACTCAACGAGGCGGGTGTCCTGGTGCCGCGCGACCGGCACGCGCAACTGCAGGGCCGCCCGACGGGCGGGCGGCGGCACGGTCGCGACTTCGACAGGTTCCGCTGGACGTCCAGCACTCTCTGCAAAGTACTGCGCAGCCCCTCGCTGATGGGGCACCGCGTACACCGAGGGGAGACCGTACGCGACGCCGAAGGCGCTCCCGTTCTCATCGGCCCGCCCTTGCTCGGTGAGGGCGATTTCGACGCACTGCAGAGCCTGCTCCGCACACGTTCCCGGGGCAGTCACACCAGGACCCGGTCAACCGCTCTGCTCACGGGCGTCGCGCACTGCGCCGGATGCGGCGGGCGCATGTACTTCGCAGCGCGAAAGGACTCCCCGCACGGCGACTACGTATGCCGCGCGGCCTCCCGAGCCGAAACCTGTCCCGCACCCGCGGCAATGCGTTCGGACTGGCTCGATGCCTATGCGACCAACCGTTTCAGTCGGATGACAGCGACGAGCGGCAACGTGACGCGCGAGCAGCTCCTGAGCCACGGCGTTCGCGTCACCGTCGCGAAAGGCCGCCGCGGCGGCGACAGGACCAGGCTGGCCGGGCCGGCCTCGTCCCGCCTGACCTTCACTCTCGAGGAACGCCCACCGCGGGAAGGCTGAGCCCGAGCGGGGCGGTGCCGAATCGACCGGAGCGCCCCGCATGCTCTCTCACATCTCGAAGACGACCGTCACGGGAGCGTGATCCGACCACCGTTCCTCGTGACTGGCCGCCCGCTCCACGAACCCCTTGACCGCACGGTCGGCGAGCCCGGGGGTCGCGGCGACGAGATCGATCCTCCACCCTGTGTCATTGTCGAAGGCCCGCCCCCGGTACGACCACCACGAGTACGGCCCCTCGACATCCGGGTGCAGCGCGCGGACGACGTCGACATAGCCGCCGGACTCCGCGTCGAAGACCTCACCGAGCCAGGCACGCTCCTCGGGCAGGAAGCCCGAGTTCTTCTTGTTGCCCTTCCAGTTCTTGAGGTCGGCCTCCTGGTGCGCGATGTTCCAGTCGCCGCAGACGACGACCTGGCGCCCTTCGGCGGCGGCCCGCGCCTTCAGCCCCTTCAGATACGTGAGGAACTCCCCCATGAAGCGGATCTTCTCGTCCTGCCGCTCCGTGCCGACCTCGCCGGAGGGCAGATACAGGCTCGCGACCGTGACCCCGGGCAGATCGGCCTCGACGTACCGCCCGCTGCCGTCGAACTCCTGCGACCCGAATCCGATCTGCACCCGCTCCGGCTCACGGCGCGTATAGAGGGAGACACCCGCGCGCCCCTTGGCGGCGGCCGGCGCGTGCACGACATGCCAGCCCTCGGGGTCCCGCACCTCGTCCGGCAGCTGCTGCGGCTCGGCGCGCACCTCCTGCAGGCAGAGCACGTCGGCCGAGGTACCGGCGAGCCACTCGACGAAGCCCTTCTTCGCGGCGGCGCGCAGCCCGTTCACATTCACGCTGGTCACTGTGTACAAAACCCTCGCCTAACCCCTTCATGCCTTTCTCGGCCTCTTCACCCTTGGGCCAGGGGTCAGGCTCCCACACCGGATGCACCTTCACCGTGACGCCCTCGACGCCCCGGATGAATACGACGCGTCGTACGAGCTGCTTGAGCAGCGCGTTCTTCTCCCTCACGGTGAGCGTTGGCCATTCCTCGACGGTGCCGATGATCAGCGACTCATAGTCGGCGCGATGCGGTGTGGTTACGACCGCCGCGACCCGCTCAAGCGCGGCCGTCGTAGTGGCCTGCTGCTTCCGAATTCGGTCCCGTGCCTGCTCGTACTCGCCGGGCTTGAATTCGTCCGGGTCCATGGCTCGCTGCGTCCGAAGGTTCACCAACGCGGTGTCATACCTGCCCAGCTCCTCTTGCAATCGGGCTCGGTCGCGCGCTGCGTCGACTCGGGGGTCTTGCTGCTTGGGTAGCACCGGTGTGGACGGTGCTGCGTCGATACCTGGGGCTGCCTCATTGGTCAGCCACTCAAACACCTCTCGTTCGGCATCTTCTCGCTTGATCCAAACGCCCTCGCATCCGTGCGTGGCGGTGACGCCCCGCCGTCCGCATGCGTAGGAGTAACCGGGGATGGTGACATCTTCACCGTCGAGTTTGCGCACTGCTGAGTTGGCAGGTGTAGTGCCTCTACATCCGCCGCAGCGTGGGAGCCCGGTCAGCGTGTAGGTCGCCCGCCGGGCGCGTGGCGCGGTAGCGCGTACGGCTTCGCGTCGCTCGCGGTAGAGCTGCCACAGTTCGTCGTCGATCAGGTTCTCTTGCGCTCCGGGAATGAACAGAGCGTTTTGGCAGTTGCCTCGGGTTTCAGTTGCGCAGTGGCATTGCGGATTGTGCACTCGGAGCAGGGCCGCGCTGAATCCGGAGTCCATGTACCGGATGAGGGTCTGTTCTGACCACAGGCCGCCGCGGACAGTGCGGTACCCGGCGGAGTTGAGATCGGCGACCAGGCCGTAAAAGGGGTCGCCGTCGATGTACTGGCGGTATCTGTCGGCCATGACTGGGCCGGTGATCTTGTCGGCGGTGTAGCGCTCTTCTTGGACGGTCCAGCCGCCGCGGCCGTCTGGGACGCGGCGGGGGTGCCAGAGGTAGCCGAATCGAGGGCGCCCTGTGGCTGGCAGTCGGAGTTTGTAGCGGCGGTGGTCGTGGGTCTCCTTCCACTGCTCACCGCGTACGTCTGATTCGTAGGCGGCGAACTCGAACAGGATGCCCCGCTGGAGTCTGCCTGTGGCTGTTCGGGCGTCGGCCTCTTCTGTGGCGGATTCGAGCTGACCGCTTGCGTCTTCCAGGCGCTTTAGGTTGAGGGCGACACCGTCGCGGCTGCGTCCGAATCGCGAGTACTTCCAGACGGCTATGCCGCGTGCCTCGCCTTGCTCGACGCGCTTGATGGCTCCCATGATCTTGCGTTTGAAGTTGCGGCCAGTCATGTCGAGGTCCGTGATCAGCGGTTCGAGGAGGCGCCGCCCGGTGCGAGCGGCCCACTGGCGTAAGGCGGCTTCTTGCAGTTCCGGGCTGATCTTCTCCTCCTTCCACGTAGACACGCGGATGTATCCCAACCAGGGCTCAAGCTCGCCGTCTGGGCTGCGGAACGTCGCAGGTATCTGCGGTGAGGTCACAGCGCTTTCCGTTCCTGTCGGCTGTACGGAAGCGGGCGGATGTGGATCACGTTGCCCGCTACCTGCTCGGCGGTGGCGCGGTCGCCCCCTTGGGGGGTGGGCGCGGTGTGCTGGTCGAGCAGGCCGCGGGCGACGTGGTCCAGGGCGCGGCGGTATCCGGCGTTGTCGGCGTCGGCGAGTTGGTGGGCGCTGACGTTTTGGGAGTCGCGCAGGGTGCGGAGGATGAGCAGAGGCAGTGAGGTGACGGTTACGAAGATGCCGCACCGGAAGACGTCGATGTTCTGGCCGAGTAGGCCGAGGACACCTGCGGCGAGCCCTGTTCCGAGCAGGATGAGGGCGAGGGTGGGCATGTACCGGCTGTTCACTGTGCCTCCGTGCGGTTAGCGCTCTGCTGCGCGGTCACCTCCGTTGTGGGGGTCCGGGGTGCGTTGCAGGGTCTGTGTCATGGAGATGAAGAGAGCCCGGGATTGGGGATCTTCGATACCGAGTTCGTCGGCGGCCTGCTCGGGTGTGAGGTGGCCGGCGCCGCGTTCGGGGTTGCGGACGGCGTGAAGTTCGTCCGCGTCGAGGATTCCGGCGATGACCAGTACCTCGCTGAGGGGCACTTGCAGGGCTGCGGCGAGGGTGGCGAGTACGCCGGTGTCTGTGGCGCCGTTGCCAGCCAGGATGCGGCTGATCGTGGCGCGGCCGATTCCTGAGTCTTCGGCGAACTTGGTCTGTCCGCCGCCCCTAGGTCGTAGGTCGTACCCGCGGCGGTCTAGCTGGTCTCGGAGCCAGCGGGCGAAGTGCTGGGGCGCGTCCGGGTTCGTTCGTTCCATGGATGGAACATACCGCGCGTGGACCATGCGAGCCATGGCGGACAAGTGGCAAGGCTAGATCTCGCCTGCGGCTTCCCATATCTCCCCCCTCACCTGCGGAAACAGTTCGAACTGTCGTTCGAGTTACCGAGTGTCCGCAATCCTACACCGTGCGTCAAGCGTGGGGCTTCTGTGAATTTCCGACATCTCGTGTGGCGCATGCGCTCGATCATCATGTTAACGTTCCACTCGTGGACGGAACGGTCCACCCGTGGAAGGACGACGCATGTACGACCGCACTTCTTTTGTCGCCGCTGCTGTCGGCCAGGGCGACCGCAACCCGTCAGACACCGCACGTCGGTTGAAGGTTGCACGTAACACTGCGTGGCGTTTGTGGCACGGCCACACCGCTCCCTCGGCCTCTCTGGCCGCCGCGGTGGAGCACCACTACGGCGTTTCCGCCCGGCAGTTGATCAAGCGAGATGCCGCATGAGTAGCGCCGTGATCTCCCGCGAGCGGGCATTCGCCAACGCCCGTGCCGTCCTCGACCAGGCCCGCGCCCGTCGGGATGCCGACCGCGCCGCGGGGCGTCTCGCCCCCGAGGTCGAGCTGATTTGCCGCCGTCTGGAGCGCCAACAGCGCGCCGACGAACAGCCCGCCGCCGCCCTGCGCGACGCCGCCTGACAACGCCAGGGGGCCGCCCGGATTGCGCCCGGAGCGGCCCCGTCACGACCGCTTGGAGCCCCGATCGTGAACCAGCCCGACACTACTCGCCGCCTCTCCCGGACCGCCCAGGCCGTCCAGGGAGGCCGCGCCGCCCGCCGTCACCTCGCCCGCACCGATGTCATCGCGCGACAGCTCGCCGACATCGCGCAGGGGACCGTTCGCGTGCGGACCGTCCCTGTGCGGACCGTCCAGGACGGGACCGAACGGCGCTCTACCCGCGTCATGCTCGCCGACGCCGAGGGGCGCCCGGTGGCCGCCGACCGCGAGGCCCACCGCGCCACCCTCGGCCTGCTCGCCCGCATGCTCCCCGGCGTCGACCGCTCGCGCCCTCTCACCTACGACGCACGCACCGGCCGCTTCACCGCCGACGAGCCGACCGCGCCCGTCGACCTCGGCCTCGACACCGCCGAGGAGCCGCGCCCGTGATCCGCCCTCAGCTCTCCGCCGACGGCCTCGCCGTCCGCCTCCCGCTCGCCGAGCACGTCGACCCGCTGCTCGACGAACTCGCCCTCGCCTACGGCCAGGACCCCGCCGCCGTCGGCCGCCTGCTCGCCGCCCACGCCGCGAGCGTCGTCGCTCTCGACTACGCGATGTGCAGCGACGACGCCACCGACTACGGCCGCGCCGTGCGCGCCGCCCAGGCCGACGCCACCCGCGAGGCCCTGCTCGACGACTCCCCGGCCGTCGTCGCCCTCGACCCCCTGCTCGACCCCGACGACGCGATCAGCCTCGCCACACGCATCACCCGGGCCGCCGCCCACATCCGCCACCGCACCGCACAGAACAGGAACGCCCGCCCGTGACCATGGCCACTCTTGCCACCACCCACGCGCCGACCGCCGTTGCCCCTGCCCGCGGGGGCGCCCTGTCCCTCTCTCACATGTCGCCCTACGAGGCGTGGCAGTTCTGCGAGTCCCTGGCCAACACCCCTCTACTGCCGGACGCCTACCGCAAGCAGCCCGCATCGGTCCTGTGGGCGATGGAGTACGGCCGCGCCCTTGGCCTCGACGTCGTGACCACCATCACGACCATTCACGTGATCAAGGGCAAGCCGTGCCAGTCCGCCGACCTCATGCTCGGCCGCACCCGGTCCGCCGGGCACCGCGTGCGCATCAAGTCCGAGCGCACCCGGTGCGAGGTGCGCATTCAGCGGCACGACGACCCCGACGACGAAACCGTGATCGAGTGGACCCTCGACGACGCGGTGATCGCTGGTCTGTGCACGCTGCGGAACGACCGGCCGTACTCCCGCGACAAGAACAACCAGCCACAGCCGTGGGAGAAGTTCCCCCGGGCGATGCTGCGGGCCCGTGCGATCGCCGAGAGCGTGCGCATCGCGTGTCCCGAAGTGCTGCACGGCGCCATCTACACGCCCGAGGAACTGGGCGCCGTCGTCGACCAGGAAGGCAACCCGGTCACGGTCGAGCGGGCCGACACCCCGCCGGTGCAGCAGGGCGTGACCGTCGTGCAGTCGACGCCGAACACCCCGCCCGCACCGACGCGCGATTACCTCACCGAGGCCGCCGCGACGGCCGACGCCGACCAGCTCGCCGCGATCCTCGCCGACGCCGAGGCAGCCGGTGCCCCTCCGGAATACATGACGTGCCTCGCCGAACTCCGCGACGCGCACACCGCCGAGTCGGTCGAACCGGTCCGCGCCCTGCACACCGCAGCACAGGACCGGGGCGAGCACCCCGACCACCTGGCCCGCCTCGCCGCCATCGGCGCCACCAAGCCGGGCGCCAAGCAGCAGGACGCCGGGGGCGAGGAGCACCCGACGCCCGACGAGCAGGGCACCCCGGCCGGATCCGCGCCGCACTCGGTATCCGACGCCGTCGCCGCCGAGGCCGCCATACCCGCCAGCGTGGCAACCGCCGAACAGGCCGCCGCCGAGGCCGAGAACGCGCTCCGCCTCGCCGCGTCCCGCGCCAACCTGCCCACCCTCGACGCCGATTTCGAGCGTGTCTATGGCCTGCCCGTCACCGAGGCGACCGCCGCCCAGCTCGACGCGTTCCGGCAGATGATCGAGGCCGCCGCCGGGGGCGCCCAGTGACCGAACAGGCTCAGAAGCGGCCCGCGCCGGACCCGGCCGCCGTCCGCGACGCCGTCACCCGCAAAGCCGTCCTCGGCGCCCTGCTTGACGAAATCAAGACCGCGCACGCCGAGGCGAGCACGGACGTACAGCACCTGCTCGACCAGCAGTACAAGGCCACCGGCACGACCAAGGTTGACGCGACGTTGCCCAGCGGCATGAAGGTGGGCAGCGTCAGCCGAATCGGTGGTGAGATCGCCGCGCAGGTCGTCGACGATGAAGCGTTTCGCGTGTGGGTCCGCGACACCTTTCCGTCCGAGCACGTCGTCGAGGTGATTCCCGCCCAGGTGGTCACCCGCGTACAACCCGCCTTTGTGGCAAAGGTGTTGGCCGAGGTGAACGCCGCCGGTACGGCCCACTACGCCGATCCGACCACGGCCGAGGTTCACGAGGTGCCCGGCGTGGCGTTGAAGCCGCACCGTGCCGCGACCCACCGCATGACCTATACCCGACGCAGCGCCAAGAGCCCGGTAGAGGGACGCGAGTTGGTCGCCCAGGCGTGGCGCGAGGGTGCCCTCGCCGCACACGTTCTTCCCGCCCTCGCTCCCGCATCCGTCGGGCAGGCAGGGGGCAAGCAGTGACCGAGCGCGCCGCCCACACCGCTCCGGCTCAGACAGTGCCCGAAGGGCTGGCAAAGGTGTTCGCCGCCCGCACGCGCGCCGTGGGCGAACACCGCGAGTGGACGGGCCGACCCACCAGCGGTGGCGGTCGCTTCCGCCATCAGGGCCACGAATACACCGCCTATCAAGCCGCGTTCATCCTGCGCACCGGCCGCCACCCGCTCGGCACAGTCCGCCCGGTGTGCGAGCACCCCGGGTGCTGCGACCCGGGCCACGTCGACGACCAGGCCGCGCGCCAGCGCGACCGCGCGGCCCTCGCCGCGGTCAAGGGCATCGAGCACCGGCCGCCGTCCTGCGACCACGACCAGGCCGTACACGGCCGCCATCGCGAGAACGGCAAGCGGTACTGCAACGCGTGCAACAACCCTGCCGCCGCCGCTGATTGCGAGCACGGCAACCCCCGGTGCGGCGCACTGCCGGTGCGCCTCTACCCGTGCGGGCCGCGCTGCGCGGAGCACCAGCCCTCCCGCACCCGCCCGTATTACTCCGCCGCATAGACGGGCCCCCGGGGCGAGGGAGTGCCGCCGAGCCCCTCGCCCTGGGCGCCGACCCCTTTGAAGGAGCACAACCCCCGTGACTTGGTTCAAAGTCGACGACACGGCGTACGGCCACCCCAAGATGCTCAACGCCGGGAACGCCGCGCTCGGCCTGTGGATGCGCGCGGGCGCGTATGCCGCCCAGCACCTCACCGAGGGCATGGTGCCCGGCGTGGTCGCCCAGCTCTACGGCACCGCCCCGCAGGTGCGGAAGCTGGTCTCCGCCGGCCTGTGGCACCCGCACGGCCACAACTGCGCCCGGTGCGTCCAACCGCCCGCCGCCGACTACGTGATGCACGACTTTCTGATCTACAACCCGACCCGGGCGACCGTCGAGGACGGCCGCGCCAAGGCCGCCGGACGCCAGCAGCGGGCCCGCGAGAAGGCCGCCGAGCAGCGGAACCAGGAACGTAATCGCGCTGATTCGTCGGCGAATCGTCCGCGAATCGATGACAATTCGTCGCCGGGAAATCGAGAACGCGCCGCGAATCAGATCGTGTTTCCGGACGACATCGCAGGTCAGGCCGGTACGTCACAGCGTGACGGTATGGACCCGTCACGGTCCCCCCGACCCGACCCGTCCCCTACTACCTCCTACGGAGGTAGTAACCCCCCTTCCCCCCACCGGGGGGAGCAGGGGCCCGCGGCCGAGATGTTCACCGCGTGGTGGGCCAAGTACGGCCGCGGCACAGCGCAGGGCAAGGCCAGCATCCGCCGCGCCGTCGAGGAGGCCCTCGGCAACGGCATCGCCCCACCCGAGCTGTGGGGCGCCCTCGACCGCCTCGGCGCCACCTCGAAGCCCGTCACCGGCGGCACCCTGCAATTCGCCCTCGCCGACATCCGCAAGGCCCCCGCGTCCGGCGCCGACGTGATCCCCCTCGCCGCCGCCCGCCCCGGCCGCGTGCAGCGCGCCGCGGACCTCTTCGCCGCGGCCCTCGACGACCCCCAGGAGCAGGCCCAGTGAACCGCCGAGAAGTCGCCGTCCTGCTCGCCTACGCCGTGAAGCTCGACCCGCGCAGCGCACCCGCCGACCAGGGCGCCGCCGCCGAAGTCCTCGACCAGTGGGCCGACCTGCTCGCCGACGTCGCGGCCACCGCCGAACACCCAGGCGGCCGTCACTGGGACGCCTCACAGGTCGTACGCCACCACATCGCCACGTCGCCGTACCCGATCAAGCCCGCGGACGTCTCGCGCCCCTGGTGGGCGTTCAAGCGCGACATCCTCGACCGGCACACCGACCCCACCCCGCAGGCCGACCCGGACGACCCCGCGTCCTACCGGGCCGAACTGCTCGGCACCCGGCACGCCGTTGCCACCGGCGCAGTGCCCGC
Source organism: Streptomyces sp. NPDC021622 (assembly GCF_040640795.1). Lineage (NCBI taxonomy): Bacteria > Bacillati > Actinomycetota > Actinomycetes > Kitasatosporales > Streptomycetaceae > Streptomyces > Streptomyces sp. NPDC021622. The sequence continues at coordinate 125,926 of NZ_JBFACK010000008.1, read as the reverse complement.
CACCACGTACCGCGAACTCACCGGCGGGCCCGCCCCCGACGTCGCCGCCCGTATCGCCCGCATTGGCGAGATGCCGCGCCACCTTCGCGAGCAGCTCGCCGAGCACGGCATCGGTGTCCGCCGCGTGCGCTTTCCCGAGCTGGCCGTCGACTGCCCGCGCACCAACTGCCGGGCACGCAAGGGCATGCCGTGCAAGCGCCCTTCCGGCGCCGAACTCCGCAGCCACACCCACGACCAACGGCAGGCCGCCCACGCCGCCGCCCTCACCCCGGAGCAGGCCGCATGAACCGCAACCGCAAGCACCCCGGCAAGGCGCCCTACCGGCGCCACGCCAGCACCGGCGACCGGACCAGGAACAGCAGCCGGTACCGCATCACCGGCACGTGGGCCGCCCGCCCGACCAGGCCCGCCGTCACCGTGACCCCGGACCGTAAGGCCGTGCGCCGGATTGCCCGCGAGATGGCCGACCAGGGCGCCCGCGTCACCGTCGAGAAGCACGCCGAGCACGGCAACTGGCGGACGCTGTACGAGGTCGACGGGCCCGCCCTGCTCGCCGAGCGCCACCAGGCAGAGCAGAGGAAGCGCGAGGCCGTCCTCGCCGCCGCGCGCGAGCAGCGCCTCGCCGACGAGTACGCCGCCCAGATCGCCCAGAACGAAGCTGCTCGCGAGCAGGACGCCGAGCGCGAACTCGCCGCCATGGCACGCCTGATGGTGCGCCCGCCCGTGGCCCGCGACGCTTGCGGACGCGCCGCCGTGCGGCACGTGTCCGGGCCGCGCCAGTGATCCCGGCCGCCGCCGTCGCCGTCATCCGGGCCGCCGTCGAGGACGCCCAGCAGTTCGGCCACAGCGAACCCCAGAACATCGCCGAGCAGGTCGCCGAGGCGCTCAACGCCCACGGGTGGACGCTCGCCCCCACCGGGGCTCAATTCGCCCTCCCAGCAGCCGCGTAGCCGCTCGACGGGGGGTGACCACAGAACGGCCAAGGCCGCCCCCCCGTCCGCTATCGTCCACTCATGGACGATCGTGACCGTCCACGGAAGAACATTCAGCGCAACTACATCCCACAGGAGGTACATCCGTGGAACGGCCCACCCCCGCACAGCGGTTCGCCGCCAAGGTGGACACCACCGGCCCTTGGTCGCTCCGCCGCAACTGCCCAGGCCCGTGCCACCTGTGGGACAGCAGCCTCAACAACAAGGGCTACGGCACGTTCTGGAACGGCCGCACCGTCAAAGCCCACCGCTTCGCATACGAGCAGGCCCACGGCCCGATACCCGACGGCCTCGAAGTCGACCACCAATGCCGCCGCCGCGCATGCGTGAACCCCGGCCACCTCCGCGCCATCACGCACCGCGAGAACATCCTCGCCAGCTCGAACCACGTCGCCGCCCGCGCCGCCGTCACGCACTGCCCCGCCAACCACGCCTACGACGAGGCGAACACCTACCGGGCGCCCGACAACACCCGGAAGTGCCGCGCGTGCAAGAACGCCCGCTCGCGCGCCGCCCGTGCCGCCCAGCGCGACGCCCGCCTCGCCCCCGTCGCTCCGCTCCGCCCCCGCACCACTCCCACCCTCGAAAGGGCCGCCTAGCCATGTCCGGCGAGACCACCATCACCATGACCGGCAACGTCGTAAACGATCCCGAGTTGCGATTCACCCCCGGCGGCGCCGCCGTCGCGAACTTCCGCATTGCCAGCACGCCCCGGAAGTTCAACAAGCAGTCCAACGCGTGGGAGGTTGGCGAGTCGCTGTTCCTCGGCGTGGCCGTCTGGCGTCAGCAGGCCGAGCACGTCGCCGAGTCCGTGCAGCGCGGCATGCGCGTGACCGTCACCGGCTACCTCACCCAACGCCAGTACGAGGCCGCCGACGGTTCCAAGCGCAGCAGCTACGAGATTCAGGCCGAGGAAGTCGCCCCCTCGCTGCTCCGCGCAACCGCCGTCGTGACCAAGGCCAACAGCAACGCCACGAGCGCCTCACGACAGCCCCAACAGGGATACGGCAGCCAGCAGACCCAGGGCTACGGCCAGCCGCCCACCGCCGACCAGTGGTCGACCCGCGGACGCAACAACGAGCCCCCGTTCTAGACCACTCACCGCGACCGGACGCGGGCCCGCCCACGCGCGGGCCCGCACGCGATACCGCCCACCACTGACATCAGAAGCCATCCCCACGACGGCCGCCGCCCGCTCCGCCGGTCTCTACGCCGTCCGTTGAATCTCACACGCGAAAGGGCCCCAGGTACTCAAAGCCCGCTGGCCGCCGACTGAAGGAGGGCTACCAATCCCCCCAAGAGCACCGCGATAAAGCCACCTGCCAACAACTTCGTGAGTGGCCACCTCTCCCCCGATGGCAACTTCCACAGCACCACGCATAAGAGCAGTAGCGCTGCCGCTATGACCCACAGCCCAAATTTGATGTTGTCCGCTTCCGACATTCCAATCTCCCCCGTTTGACGTCGAAACAACCGACGCCTGCCTTGCGAGAGTTTCGAAACACCGAACCTGCGTCAACTGCCATCCAGCCAAGTACTGCTACAAGTACGCGCGCCTGTAGGGAGACAAATCAGCATGCCGGCCCCCAAGCCGTACGCCACACAGTCCACCGACACCCACGGGTTCATCGACGAACCCGCCCCGCTCACCGCCGACGACGTGCGCCAGGCCCTCAATTTCAACCAGCCCGACCGCGACCCCGCCCTCGCCACACTCCGCGACGTCCTGCTCGACGAAGGACCGCGCAGCCCCGAGCAGGCCCTCGCCGCCGCCCGCATCATCCTGACCGCCCACGCCCATCACCTCGCCGCCCTGGTCGAGCGCGAGCACAACAACACCCAGAGCCGATGGGGACTCAACCGCTCAACTCGCGGCCTGCTCACCGGATTCAGCAGCGCCCGCCGATCCATACGGGCCTACGCCGCCCGCCTCGCCGACGAGCAGGCCCTCGACGAGGGCGCAGCAGCCGACCAGGTCGAGCCGTGACCCCGGCCTCAGCCGTCGCCGCCAACCTCGCCATCGCCGTTGCCCTGCTCGCCGCCAGTGCCCGCCTCATCACGTGGGCACTGGCCGACGAGCCCGGCCGCGTCCACCACGACCAGGAGCAGCCGCCCACATGACGACCACCCCCGGCCAGCGCGCCGCCGACGACCTCGCCGCAGTCCGCGAGCAGTGGGGCGACATGCTCGCCGCCATCGCCGAGCCGCCACGGGCCGCCGAGTGGATGCCGTACGAGCGCCGCGGATTCCTCGATCAACTCGCCGCCGACGACCGCACTGACGACGACCAGGCCCTCGACGAGGCCGCCGTCGGCCGTCTGCCGCTCATCCTTCGCGAGCACCCCGCGCCGGCGAACTTGCGGGCCCTCGACGCTGCCCACGACACCGAGCGCGAGGTGTTCGACATGTGCGACGCCGTCGCCGAGCGCGTGCAGCTCCCCGCCCGCGACCGCCACGGCCGATGGACCCTCGGCACCGACCCGAGCGACCCGCGCTTGTGGCACCTGCCCACGTACCGCGACGCAGGTCCGGCGAGCATCGCCTCGACCGGCTCACGCGTGTTCGGTCTGCACTGGGCCGCCGTCTGGCTTGAAGGCCGTGCCCTCGACGACGCGGCCGACCGCGCTCTGTTCGCCCCCACCCCCGCAACCCTGGTCGACCAGGTCGCCGAGGCCGCCCGTACCGCGCGTCGCCGCGTCGAGGCCGCCCTCGGCCGCACCGCCCGGACGATCACGCTCGACGATCCGTGTCCGTTCTGCCGCGCGGGCCGCATCACCGTGCACAACGGGGGAGGCGACCCACGCGCCGCCGTGGCGACCTGCTCGACCGGCCCGACGTGCCCGGCACCCGTCGACGCTGAGCACGGCCGCCGCTCGTGGCAAGGCACCGACCTGGTCGAGCTGTGGACTGCGCTCCATGCCGCCCGCAGGGAGCAGCCGACAGGAGTCTGAACACGGCGGCGCCGGGCGACTTCCGCAAGTTGATTCGCCCGGCGGACACTGAGCGGCCCCGCTCAGAGGTAGCCGTCATGCCGCGCGTCAGGAGGTTCTCCACCACCCGTGGAATCGGGCTCAGGCGGATCAGGAGAATCATCCTCACTGGGGTCAGTGGCTCGTTGCGCACGGCGGCTGTCTCTCCAGGTGCCATACGTTCCGATGCCGCCCAGCAGCCCGCCCACACCACCTGCTAGCGCGGCCACTGCCCCAACCACCAGAGACATGCCTTCAACCTTTCCTAGGCCTGTCTCGGGCTCGGGCTCAGGATCTGGCCCTGGATTCTCGGTTACTGGCGTCACCTCGCGCACCACGACGCCAGTTCCAGCAGTCGCCGCCACGCCGCCCATCAGGGTGGCAACCATGGCCGCGTAGACCGCAAGTCCGAACCTTCTCCCGTGAACTCTCGTCTCGATGCGTTCTGGGGCGCCTGGCCGAACACGGGAGTCTTCGAAGATTCCTGGCCGACTCGCGCGGTAGGCCATGAGCGCGACCTCTTCGCCTGCAAAGCGCTCATCGCTTGTGGACGCCAAGGGCAACAAATGTTGCTCTAGGGCCTCTGCATTCATCTGCACGTCGTTCTCGATCGCGGTCTGCGATCGCCGATATCGGCGAGCAAGCAGGAGCGACACGAGAGATAGAAGCGCCGCCGCAGCGGCGACATACATGAGGATCGGCACTCCTGCCCCTCACTCCAGGTCGTACCAACTACGTTACGCGGCCCAGCCTTTGGACTGCGCACTCATGCCGAACCCCACTCGGCGCCGGACATACCGCGCTGGCGGCTCGGCGCCCCGCCCCGGCCGCGTAGGGCGTAGCAGGCCCGCACACCCCTCGACGCGCGTTCGGGGGTGCCGTCGTTTCCGGCTCGGACCGGCCCGCATCACAGGCAGATAACGACTACTGTAACCATTGCTGTAATCATTACTGCAATGATTACTCTTAGAACTCCTGACGGCCCCTCACCCCGGCAGGACCGCCGGACCTCGCCCGGCACCCACACACCGCCCAAGGGAGCGACCCCATGGCCAGCACCAAGACCACCTACACCACCAAGCACCCCGAGACCGGCGCGACCTACACCGCCGAGCGCGGCGGCAAGCCGATCAAGTGGCTTACCTGGATCGACTTTGGCGGGGGCGAGGGCTTCGTGCACATCGGCTACAGCGCACAGGACGACTACGCCAAGGCCGTCAAGGCGCCCCGCGGCACCAACCCCTACGGCGAGCGCTACGAAGCTACCCCCGCGCAGACCGTCGCCGCAGAGCAGACCGTCGAGGCCGAGCAGACCGCACCGAGCGCGCCCGCCGCCCCGCGCTCCGGTGAGGTCACCATTCCCGGCGCCCTCGCCGACCACCTCGCCGACACCAACCTCGCCACCGGCGCCGACGACCACGACCCCGCCAGCAAGGCCACCCGCGAGGCCCTCGACGCCGGACGCCGCGGCCGAGGCCGCACCCTGATCATCAAGCCGGGGTCCACCGACGTCCTGAACGTCATCAGCGAGTACGCCGACACCCTGCTCGGCGCGGACGAGACCACCCCCGCCGAACGCAGGGCCGCACAGAAGTGGGTCGAGCAGGCCGGGCACGCCCGCAAGCAGCTCGCCGCCACCGCGAAGGAGGCCGCCGACGCCGAGGGCACGTGGCAGGGCGCATGGATCGGCGAGCAGTCCGTCGATGCCCTGTTCGACGTCGAGCGCCCGACCGAGCAGGGCGCATTGTTCGACGGCCGCGCCACCGCGCCCGGTACCGCCCGCGAGTAGCCCACCCGACCGGCCTGCCCTCACCCGAGGGCGGGCCCGCCCCGGACCGACAGGAGCACCCCAGATGAGCAACGAGCAGCCGCCCAGCAACGATGACCAAGACGCCGCCGAGCGGCGCCGTATCAGCGGCCGAAGCACGTTCGAGCGGATCGCCGACGACCTCAACCGCCGAGGCGTTCCCACTGACACCGCGGCTGGCGCCCTGGTCACGCAAATGGTGACCCTGTTCAACGAGTACGAGCGCGAGACGGCCGCCGCCCGCGCCGCCGACGGCGACACCAACCCGTACGACCTCGCCCCCTATCAGGACGTGCACGCCCTCACCAACGAGTACGAGGCCGCCCGCGCCAGCAAGGACCCCTGCCACCTCGACCAGTTCCTCGACAACCTCGCCGAAGACTTCCACCTCGACGACGTTCGGGCCCTACGGATGGCCGGCACCGCCGTACAGGCCGCCATGGGCCGAATCGCCCTCGCCGCCCGCAAGAAGGGCATGAGCCCCGACCGGATCGCCGCCGAGTCCGGATACACCGCGAGCCGGATCACTCAGTTCATCCGCGAGGAGAAGCAGCGCCGCGCCAACGGCGCCCAGTAGACCCACACATGCAGCAAGGGCCCGCCACGGTTCCTCACAAACCGTATGGGCGGGCCCTGCCTCACCACCGAGGAGCGACCCTCAGATGGCTACCGCACACCCTAACCAGCCCAAGAAGCAGGACCCGCCCAAGGCCGGTCAGCGGCCATCGGTCCGCATCGACGACCAGCTCGCCGCCGACCTCGCCGTCTTGATGAGCACGGGCGACAACTTCTCTGACGTCGTCCGACAGGCCGTCGGACAGCGCGCCGACATGTGCCGGACCGCGTGGGCCGAGGGTGTCGTGCCCGTCGGCACCGCACCGACCCTGCTCGCCTATCAGCTTGAGCAAGACCCCAACATGATGCCGACCCTTCCGACGCCCGCACCCGCCCCGACCAGTGCGTATGACGCCCGTCGGCAGCCGTCGCCGCTGCCCGGCGGACACCCGGCCGCATCCGTCGCGCGCCCGTCGACACCCGCCCCCGGCCGCGGGCCCCAACAGCGACGCCCCGGCCCCTACCGCGGCGTGCCCGTCCGACACGTCAACCAAGCCGTATGACGACGCTGCGCCCCGCTGTACGACACAGCGGGGCGCAGCCGCGCGACCGCCGCACCTGCGCGCATACGACGCACGGACCACACTTGTGCAGCGCCTACGGCAAAACGATCGGGCCCGTGGGCTACTGCGTCGCCTCGGGGCCTAGAACTTTCTTGAGTTCATTGGCCAGATCGACCGCGTCCTGAGTGAGTTTGGCGCCCACACCCGCATCTGAGACTTGGCCGCAAAGATCACGCGTCTTGGTTAGCGTGTCCATGTTCGTGAGGGCGCCTTCAGTGGTCACCCCAGGCACCCCGACACCGGTGGTTCCGTGTGTGTCTCCAGCCATTTCGTTCCCTCTCCACGTCGAGTTGTGCCTGAGTGCGACAAGAGGGGTCTCCCCGCCCTTTCCCTCCGGCCTCCTTTCCATTCAAGGGGCCGAACTCGGCCTCCGCTCCCGGCCGCGCCGATGATCACTTGAATGGCGGCATATCCATATGACCGGCTACCTCACGCCCCCGCGAGGGCGGCGGCGGCACCAGTTGCGCCGTGACCTTCCCGTGACCTAAAGTTGGCGGCGTCTCCCGCGTGCCCGAAAACGGATACACGCGCCACGCTCCGTCGCGAACTGCGATGGGGCGTTTTGCGATCCCGCACGACCGTGCGCAGGGGGTGAGCCATGGCCCGCCCCATCACGGCCGATGACCGTCGCCGCGTGCGCGAGCTGCACGCCCAGGACAAGAGCCGTAACGAGATCGCCCGCGCCCTCAACAGGTCACCGTCGACCGTGTCGAAGATCGCCGCAGCGTTCGAGCCGCCGCTCACCTTTGACCGTGCTCCGCAGGTCGAGGCCGCCACCCGCGCCCGTACAGCCGACCTCGCTGCACGCCGCGCAGCCCTCGCCCTCGCGCTTCAGGGCGACGCCGAGCGCCTACGCACCCAGCTATGGGCACCCACCATGCACGGCGAGTTCGCCGGCCGCGAGGGCGAGTGGCACGAGACCCACCTACCGCAACCCCGGTTCGGCGACCAACGCGCGATCGTCGCGTCGGTACAGACCGCCGTCGGCACCTCCCTACGCCTCGCACCCGTCGAGGGCGGAGAGAACGCCGAGCAGGTACGCAGCATGCTGGGGGCCCTCGGCGAGGCACTGACGCAGGCCACCAACGACGACCAGGCCCCCGACGACGGGGGAGCCGCCGGGGGGTGAGCCGCAGTGCTCGACCTCGGCCGACTGCCCCTGTCCCGCAAGCAGCTCCGCAGCATCGGGCAGGCGACCGCCCGCATCAACCTGTGGCACGGCAGCGTGCGCAGCGGCAAGACGATCGCCTCGCTACTCGCGTTCGTGATCGCCGTCGCCACGGCGGGCCCATCCGGTCTCATCATCGTGTGCGGCCGATCGCTGCAAACGATCGAGCGCAACGTCTTGGAACCCCTACAGGACCGCGCCCTGTTCGGTCCCCTCGCCCGGCACGTCGTGCACACCCGCGGGGCGACCACGGCGACGATCCTCGGCCGCACCGTCCACTTGATCGGCGCCGCAGACGCCCGCGCCGAGGGCCGACTACGCGGCCTCACCGCGCAGTTGGCGTACGTCGACGAGGCAACTCTCTTGCCCGAGGGTTTTTGGGTCCAGCTCCTTGCCCGACTGTCCGTGCCCGGCGCGCGCCTGTACGCCACGACCAACCCGGACAGCCCGCAGCACTGGCTCAAGACCGGCTATCTCGACCGCGCGAGCGAACTGAACTTGCGCGCCTGGCACTTCCGCCTCGCCGACAACCCGTCGTTGTCGCCCGAGTACGTCGCCAACCTCGCCGCCGAGTACGTCGGCCTGTGGCGCCGCCGCATGATCGACGGCGCATGGGTGGTCGCCGAGGGCGCCATCTACGATATGTGGGACGAGGCCCGCCACGTGGTGGCCGCGCTCCCCGACATGCGCCGGCACTGGTGCGGCGTGGACTACGGCACCACGAACCCGTTCTCGGCGGTCCTGCTCGGCGAGGGAGTCGACGGCCGCCTGTACGTCGCCGCTGAGTGGCGCCACGACTCCCGCGCCACGCACCGCAGCATGACCGACGCGCAGTACAGCCGCGCCGTCCGCGCGTGGCTCGACCGCCTCGGCATCACGCCTGAGTGGACGTTCATTGACCCGAGCGCCGCATCGTTCTCCACGCAGATGTGGCAGGACGGGCACCCTGGCCTCGCCCGCACCACCAACGACGTCACCGACGGCATCCGATCCGTGTCGAGCCTGCTCGCCGCCGACCGCCTGCTCGTGCACGACTCGTGCGAGGGCCTGCTCGCCGAACTCCCCGGCTACAGCTGGGACCCGAAAGCGACCGAGCGCGGCGACGACGCCCCGATCAAGGTCGACGACCACAGCGCCGACGCCCTGCGCTACGTCGTCCATTCCACCTCGCACGAGTGGCGCCATTTGCTCCAAAGCCCGTCACCTGAAGATGGCATCACTGGCTAGGGAAAGTCTCCAGAAGACGCCTTGCCTCCTCAACGAAACTCCCTCTCACCTGAGCTAGCTCGGTTGTTATGACCGAGTGCTTCCTGACTGACTCTAAGGTCAGCCGTGTTTCGTTGCGCACGTGGGCGTCGAGATACCCAAAGCTCCTTGTGGCAGCTGAGCGGAGTTTCGTAGCCAAATCCGCCATCGAACTAGGCCCAGAAATATCAACACGCTGGCATTGCCTGTAGACATCCGTAAGCCGATCGCCTGCGGTCTTCTGGGATTCAGTCACCAGCTCCGAGGAAGGTGTCGACTTGAGCGCCACAAGGAACTCCCCTGATTCGAACATGAAGTCCTCCAATGCGCTCAGAAGCGCCAAGTAGGTTTCCTTGCGTTCGTCCCGTAACTGCTGCCAGTGCTGCACCCTCCCGTGATCCATCGCCTGCCGACGTGTCGCCGCATAGGTCAACGCCGCCGTTCCCAAGGTTCCAAGAACACCAACGCCAGCCCCCAACACCGCTGCTAGCCCTTGATCCATGGCCGCATCCTGCCGGGGCGAATATCTCTCGTCACAGCGATTGGAGTATGAGCCGTGCCTCTGCCCGACAATGGCGCAGCGTGGCCGCCCCCGCAGTGGGCCCCGTACTACGCCGAGATGCGCGTCGACGATGCGTGGTACTCCGGTGATCGGCGCCGCCTCGCCCGCATCCACGGCGAGCAAGACGTCGCTCCGACGCGCCGGGGCCCGTGGAACCGGCGCCGCGCAGAGCCCACCCGACCGCGTCACCGACTGCACGTGCCGTTGGCGTCCGACATCGCCGCCGTCAGCGCGCACCTGCTGTTCAGCGACATGCCGTCCCTGCACGTCGAGGACAAGGCCACACAGGCACGCCTCGAAACCCTGGTCGACGAAGGCCAGATACAGCAGGCGTTGCACGCAGGCGCCGAGCAGGGAGCCGCCCTGTCCGGGGTGTACCTGCGCGCCACGTGGGACCGCGACCTAGTCGACCGGCCGATCTTCTCGGTTGTGCAGCCCGACAACGTCGCCCCCGAATTCCGGTGGGGGATGCTGCGGGCCGCCACCCTGTGGCGTGACCTCCCCGGCTCGACGCAGTCGACCGTGTTCCGGCACGTCGAGCGGCACGAGCCCGGCCGCATCCTGCACGGCCTGTACGAGGGCACCCCCGACAATCTCGGCCGCGCCGTCCCTCTGGCCGAGCACCCTGAGACCGCCGATCTTGCGGGCAGTCTCGGCGAGGACGGCGTCACCGTCACCACCGGCATCACCGACCTCACCATCGTCTACGTGCCGAACATCGGACCCAACAGGGTGCACCGGTCAAGCCCGATGGGGCGTAGCGACTTCCAGGGCATCCGGGACGTGTTCGAGGCCATCGACGACGTGTGGACGTCATGGATGCGCGACATCCGCCTCGCCCGCGCCCGGCTGATCGTTCCCGACGGGTACCTACGGGACTACGGACCCGGCAACGGCGCAGGGTTCGACGACGACCGCGAGGTCTGGCATTCGCTGAAGATGCCGCCCAACGACGGCGCGGCCATCACGCTCAGCCAGTTCGAGATCAGGGTAGAGGAGCACCAGCGGAGCACCGAGGCCCTGACTCGGCAGGCCGCCCAGTCGGCCGGATACAGCGCCCAGTCGTTCGGCCTCGACGCCAACGGCGCCCCGATCACCGCGACTGAAGTCGACAGCCGCGACGCCCTGTCCATGGTCACCCGGAAGAAGAAAACCGGGTACTGGCGTCAGCCCCTCGCGCACATCCTGCACGTCCTGTTGCAGCTCGACGCCGTGCATTTTGGCCGCCCGATCAAACCGGAGCGCCCCCGCGTCGAGTTCGGCGACGGTGTCGCCGAGAGCGAGCAGAGCACGGCGACAACGCTCGACCTGCTCGCCCGTGCGGGCGCCGTGTCCACCGCAACCAAGGTTCGTTGGCTACACCCCGATTGGGACGACACCGCCATAAAAGTCGAGGTTGCCGCGATCCTTCGGGAGACCGGAGCAGCCGCGCCCGACCCCGTCGGTACGTTTCCGCTTGCTAGTTAGCTCGATACGCAACCCCTTTCCCTTGCGTACGGCGATCACCGGGATATCCGAGGATCTGTGGGCTGATTTGACGAACCCGCCCCCTAGCACCCGTCTCATGTGCTGTGCTTAATGTCAGATTGACTGCTTGAGACGTGCTAACCGGTTCGGTACGCCAGCAGGCCCACCGCGGCGAGGTGCAAAATGGGCGCTTCACTCTCTGGAATTCTGGGACCCGTCATCGGCGGAATACTGGTGGCAATAACAACGTACTGGACCACAAGGCAGAGGGCGCGGGCAGAGGTTCGTAAGCTCGATGCCGAAACAGATAGGACGCGGGCCGAAACTTCACGCATCTTATCGGAATTCACGCCAGCCAGAAACGAATCCCTGTCACGAGGGACTGCCCCCAAGGGCTGGAGCGTGTCAGGGACAGCCCCAGAAGGATACGAATTCGGCATCGATCTAGAGACATTCGAGAGCGGCTATTCAAGCAGCTTCATTCAGGCTCAGAGAATCCCTCTTGGATTCGCAACCCTTATGCAGATGTTTCGAGCAGACGCCTATCATGGATCCCGCGTAAGATTCTCGGCAGCGCTTAAAGCGGAGGCCGTCACCGGCTGGGCTGGACTTTGGATGCGGGTTGATGGTGACACTCGCGAAACCCTCGCCTTTGACAACATGGAAGATCCGGATCGAAGGATTAAAGGAACAATCGGCTGGAGATGGTACAGCATCGTCCTAGACATTCCCCCGCAAGGCGTCAATATCGCTTTTGGGATTATCCTGGACGGGCCTGGCCGACTATGGATCGACAAAACCAGGTTTGATGTGGTCAGCGAGGAAGTGCCCGTAACCGACCAGGCTTATCCTCTACATCCTGCGAATCTCGACTTTTCTGACGGGTTCGAGTAGATAACAAAATGCATAGGATCAGCCATTTCCCAACGGCAAACAGAGGCAAGATGACGCCACAGTCGTGAGGGGGTCTCCGTGGCAATACACCCTGGCATGGCCGAGCCCCTCGCCGAGCGCACTCGCGACCTCTACGCCGCCGCCGAGGAGCGCCTACTCGGCCTCATCGCAAGGAAGTTGGCCGAGGGTCTCGACGCCCCAGGGTGGGCCGAGCGCAAGCTCGCCGCCGTTCAGTCGTTGCGCCGCGCCTCACAGAGCGTGGTCGACGAGTTGGGCAAGGCCGTGACCCTCGACGTGTTCGACGCGGTCGCCGAGGCGTACAACGTCGGGCACCGCGCCGCGGTCGCCGAGATCGGCGCCCTGTCCGACGAGGCGCGCGCCCTGGTCGACGACGTCACGCCGAACGCACAGGCTGTGGACAGGCTCGCTCAGGAAGCGGTCGACGTGGTCACCTCGACGCACCGCTCGATTCTGCGGGCGGTCGTCGACACCTTCCGGGCGATCGTCGCCGAGGTCACCGCAACGCCCCTGCTCGGCACCGGCAGCCGCCGCCAGGCCACCCAGGACGCCATGCGCCGGTTTGCCGACGAGGGCATACGCGCGTTCACCGACCGCGCCGGCCGACGTTGGCAGCTCACCTCTTACGCCGAGATGGCCGTGCGCACGAGCGTGGGGCGTGCGGTGACCGAGGCGCACATGCGGACCCTGTCCGACGCCGGTATCGATCTGGTGATCGTGTCCGACGCGCCGCGCGAGTGCCCGCTCTGCCGTCCGTGGGAGGGTCGCGTACTGGCTATCGACGGCCCGAGCGGCGAGCGCACGGTCGAGGTCGAGCACGCCGTCGAGGACGGCCGCATGGTCCCCGTGCGTGTGGCCGGGACGCTCGACGAGGCTCGCCTCGCGGGATTTCAGCACCCCAACTGCCGTCACTCCGTGAGCGCCTATACGCCAGGGCTCACCCGCATTGAGGCCGCCGAGAGCGACTCCGCCGGGTACGAGGCCGGACAACGGCAGCGCACCATCGAGCGCCGTATCCGGCAGTACAAGCGGCGCGAGGCCGCCGCCGTCACCCCCGAGGCCAAGCGCGCCGCACGCCTCAAGGTCAGGCAGTGGCAAGGCGCCATGCGCGACCACCTCGCAGCCCACCCCGATCTACGCCGGCTCAGGCACCGCGAGCAGGAAGGGGCGGGAAACCTGCCCGCCTCGCCGCGCCCGCCCGCGCCCGATCAGGTCGAGCGCGCCCGCGTATGGTCCGGCGACGAGCGCACCGTGCGCGAGATGAGCGACGACCAGCTCGCCGCCGCTCTCCGTACGCCGCTCGACGACCGCGCCCGGCGCCGGATCGAGGCCGAGGCCGACCGCCGCGACCTCGCCGCCCTGCTCGACCGCGCCGCACCCCGCGGGCGCCTGGTCGAGGATCTGCTCGGCCTGTCCGACGACGACCTCGCCCGCCTGTTCGCCCGCGTCGACGACGCCGACCAGGTGCGCGTCATGGCCGAGACCGACCGCCGCGACCGCGCCGGGCAACGCCCGGACGTGCGCCCCGACTTGGTGGGCCTGTCCGATGCCCAGCTCGCCGCCCGCTACCGCGACGCCGGTAGCGGACCCGAGGCCGCCGCCATCGCCGCGGAGGCCGCCCGCCGTGACCTGCTCGGCAGGCTGTACCCCGGTGGCAACCTGCTCGCCGATCTGACGGGGGTGGGCGACGACGACCTCGCATGGGCGATGCAGTACGCCGACACCGCCGAACTCTTGCGGATCGCAGCCGAGATGGACCGCCGCGACGCCGTCGAGCTGCCCCCGCCCGCCAGCACCGGCGACGCCGCCGACGACCTGCTCGCCGACCGCGACGCCCTCGCCGAGGCCATGGGCGACCATGTGCCCGGACCGGCCGCATGGGGCGCCCTCGCCGCCGACCAGGCCCTCGACGACCACCTCGACGACGACGCGTTCTGGGCCGACCTACGCGACGCCGCCGCCGCACAGCACCGCGGCGACGACGAGGACCAGGACGAGCGGCATCTCATCACCCGCCGCGAGGCCCGAGCCCTGTACGACGAGTACGTGTATCGGCAGTACCTACAGGCCGAAACGGACTGCCGCGGCTACCTGCTCAGCAAGAAGGCCCAGGCCGCCGGGCACGCCCCGGTATCCCTGTTCAGCGGGCCCGCACGCATCGCGCACGCGCGAGCGTCCGACGAGCTAAAAGAGTGGTGGGCCGAACACGGCCGATTGACTCAGGCAGAGTTCGTCGAGCAGGTGACCGGCAAGCCGCAGCGATGGGCCGACGGCGCCCGCCACAACGAGTCGGACCACCAGAACAAGAGGTGACCATGGGCACGCGCGAGGACATCGTGAAGGCAGTCACGGCAGGCCGCGAGGCAGGCCAGCGCGGCGACGAGCCGACCACGTGCCCATACCCGAGCACGTCGACGCTGCGGACCGCGTGGATACGCGGATACGCCGAGCAGCGCCCCGCCCCCCGACCGGTCACCGACGACGGCGACCAGGACCTCGACGACTAACCGAACACCGCAGTACCGCCCCGAAGGGGGCCCGCCAGGCGCGGGCCCCCTTTTCGTTTGCCCGCATCCGGCCGAGCGCCAGGCGCGCACGGACCCGGACACCGTCCCAGGAGAACCCGTGTCGACTCCCGACCCGACCAACGCGCCCGCCCCGAATCCGGCCCCGACCGGCGACCCGCAGACCCCGGCCGCGCCGAGCACCAGCTCGACGCCGCAGACCCCGCAGACCCCGCAGCAGGGGGAGCCGCAGGACGTCGCGTCGCTCCCCGACTGGGCCCAGAAGCTCATCAAGGACACGCGCGCCGAAGCCGCCGACTACCGCACCCGTGCCCAGCAGGCCGCCCCGCAGGCGCCGACTCCGCAGACCCCGGCCGCGCCGCCCGTCGAGCCCGCCGAGGGCGATGTGACCCGGTTGCCGAAGTGGGCACAGCAGGCACTCGCCGACAGCACAACCGCCGCCCGGCAGGCAGCCGTGCAGGCCGCCGTAGTGCAGGCCGCGCCGACCGTCGGCGCCGACGTCGCCCGCCTGCTCGACTCCGCGTCGTTCACGGCCGCGGTGGCGCAGATCGATCCGACCGACACGGCCGCCGTGGCGGAAGCGATCAAGAACGCCGTTACGGCTCAGCCGTGGCTCGCCGCGGTCCCGCAGACGCCCGCCAAGTCGGGCGCCGACTTCAGCGACCCCGGCCCGGGGGCCGTCACCGAGGCCCAGTTCGCCGCCATGTCCTACGCCGAGCGCGCCGACCTGTTCCAGTCCGACCCCGAGACATACCGGCGCCTCGCCAACCACTGACCCTCCGGCCGCCCGCCGGGCCCTCTAACGCCCGGCCACCGCGCCGGAAAAGGAGCACCCACCCATGGCTAAGACCACGTCCGCACAGATGATCGTCCCCGAGGTGTGGGGCGATATGGCACAGGCCGAGTTCCTCGGCAAGGTCCGCGTAGCCGGATCGGCCGCCGTCGTCGAGGACAACACCCTTGAGGGTGCGCCCGGCCAGGAGATCGAGTTCCCCAAGTGGGGCAGTCTCGGCGAGCTGGACGAGCTGACCGAGGCAACGCCGATGACGCCGGTGGCCATGTCGACCAGCTTCGCCAAGGCCGTGATCAAGGAGGCCGGTAAGGCCGTCGAGATCACCGACAAGGCCAAGCTGGTCAGCCTCGGCGACCCCGAGGCCGAGGCCCGCCGCCAGTTCGGCGTTCTGGCCGCGCGCAAGGTCGACGCCGACCTGATCACCCAGGCGCAGGCCGACGAGACCACGCTCGGCGGGGGCAACCCGCTGAAGTTCACCACCGGCGCCGGGAAGACCAAGTTCACGTGGCTGGACGCCATGGTTCCCGGCATCGCGCAGTTCGGCGACGAGTGGGAGCCGGACGACTTCGCGGGCCTGTTCCTGAACAGCGCGCAGTACGCCGATGCGCTCGCCGACCCGCAGTTCGTCGACGCGTCCAAGCTCGGCAACGGCCCCTCGGCCGCCGTCGCGGGCAGCATCGGCCGTATCGGCGGTGTGCCCGTGTTCCTGACGAACCGCGTCGCCGCACGGACGTTCCTGCTCATGAAGCGGGGCTCTCTCGGCCTGCTCTACAAGCGGCGCCCGCTGGTCGAGGACGACCGCGACATCCTCGCCCGCTCGACCGTCGTCACCACGACCCTGCACTACGCCGTCAAGCGCCTGAGCGACCGCGGCGTGTGCGTCGGCACCCTCGCCACCACCTGACCGAGAAGAAACGGTTCCCCATGATGCTGCGCCGCTACCACCCCACCCCGCCGGACGACGAGCCGGACGACGCCGAGAACGCCCCGCAGGCAGACAAGCCCGCGGGGCGTTCTGCTGCCCGCGCCAAGGCCAAGAAGGAGTAGCCCGTGCCCCGTGTCTACGCCACCCCCGAGCAGCTCACGGCGTGGACCGGGAAACCGACCCCGTCCGATGCCGAGCGGCTGCTCGCCCGCGCGTCCGAGGACATCGACGACGCGCTCGTGCGGGCGGTCTACCTCACGGACGACGCGGGCATGCCCACCGATCCCGCCGTTGCCCTCACGCTTCGGGACGCCGTCTGTGCTCAGGTCGAGTACCAGCTCGCCACGGGCGACGACGGCACCGGCGCGGCCGGCCGTTGGGACTCCGTGAGCATCGGGCCCGTGTCCCTGTCCGGCCGCAAGGACGGCCCGGCCGCGCCCGGCGAGGTCGACCTCGCCCCGCGCGCGCACCGCGCGCTCACGCGGGCGGGCCTGCTCCCGGGGCTGATCTGGTGACCCGCGTCCCCGGATGGTTGCTGCGCCACGAGGTGGCCGTCGAGCCCTACCTCGGTACCTCGGCATACGGGCCCCGCTACGGGCCCGCGGCCACCGCGCCTGCCCTGGTCTCCGAGACGGTCAAGCGCGTGCGCGACCGCACCGGCGCCGAGACCGTATCGACTGCGCAGATCATCGCCGCCCCCGATCTCACCTGCCCGACCGGCTCACGGATCACGCTGCCCGACGGCCGCAAGACGACCGCGCTCACCGTCGCCCACCACACCGCGCCCGGCCTCCCGGTGCCCGCCAGTACGGAGGTGATGTGCGAATGACGCAGCGCACCCGGCTCCGCTGGAACGGCGATGCTGCCCTCGCCGCGACCCGCCAGGGAGCGGCCCGCGGTCTGCGGCTCGGCGCCGAGCACGTCCTCGAAGTCTCGCGGCGCCGCGTGCCGATCGAAGAGGCCACCCTCGAACGCTCCGGAGTCGCCACCGTCGACGAGAGCGCGCTCACCGCCGCCGTGTCCTACGACACCCCGTACGCGGTCCGTCAGCACGAGGAGATGACTTACCGGCACGACGCGGGGCGCACCGCGAAGTACCTCGAACTCCCCCTCGCCGAGGAGGCCGACGCCGTCGCCGAGATCATCGCCGCCCAGGTGCGGAGGTCCCTGCGGTGACGTTTCTCCCCGACGTCGTCGACGGCCTGGCCCGCCTGCTCGACGCGCGCCGCGTCGGCACGTACCGGCCCGACGGCATCTATGCCGAGGGCGAGACCGCCATCACCGACACCGTGATGCCCGACGGACCCGACCGCGCGATCGTGCTCACCGCGTACCCGGTCACCGAGTCGGCCGCGCTCACCGACACCGTGCTCGCCGTGCAGGTCCGCACCCGCGCCGGGCCCGACCCGCGCGAAGTGGGCGCCCTGGACGACGACGTGTTCGCCGTCCTGCACGCCTCTGGGCGGCACACCTTCGGCGCCGCCCGCATCACGCTCATCTACCGCTTCTCATCCGGCTCACTCGGCGCCGACGCCAACGGCCGTCAGGAGCGCACCAGCAACTACCGGCTGCGCGCGAACCGCCCGCACCCCGGCCTCGAATAGGAGGACCCGCCCTTGAGTACGCCCACGCCCCCGGCCGAGACCGAGACCGCGCTCGCCCGCCGGTACCGCCTCGAACTCAACACCGGCACCGACGCCACCCCCGTATGGTCCCTGGTCCCGGGAGTCCAGGAGTTCGCCCCCAAGGTCGAACCGACCCAGCAGAAGTCGACGACATACGACGACGAGGGGTGGGCGGACAGCACGGTGACCGAACTCGCCTGGTCGATCGAGGCCAAGCTCGCCCACCGCTGCCACCCCACCACCGGCGTCTTCAACGCCGCACAGGAGAAGTTGCGTTTGGCCTCCGAGACGTTCGGCGTCGCCTCGCGCGTGCACGTGCGCTACTACGACCGCGAGGGCCGCGACGAGGCGTACGAGGGCCGCGCCCTGGTCACCTGGGAGCCGGACGGCGGCGCCGCCGACGACCTCGACACGGTCAAGGTCACGCTGACCGGCAAGGGCCCCCGCAAGAAGATCACCAACCCGGCTGCGCCCGCGGGCGGCGGCACGCTCACCCTCGCCGCCGCAAGCACCACGAAGGAGGCCGCGTAGTGGCATTCGAGCCCATCGACGAGCTGCTCGACGAAACGCTCGTCCTCCCGGTCAAGGGCCGCCACTACACCATTACGGCGCCCTCCGCCGAAACCGGTCTGGCCGTGCAAGCCCTCGTGCAGAGCGCCGCGGTCGCCGCGAACGGCGGCGAGGTGGACACCGACGCCCTCGGCGATGCGGCCGAGCGCGACCTCTACCGCGACCTGCTCGGCGACGCCTACGACCAGATGCTCGCCGACGGCGTGAGCTGGCCGGCACTCAAGCACTGCGCGCGCGTCGCGATCGTGTGGGTGGTGCAGGACAAGGCCACCGCGGAACGCGTGTGGGCCTCGGGCGGCGACCCTTCTCGCCTGGCCCCGAACCGGCAGCAGCGCCGATCGGGCGGGGCGAGTACGACGAAGAATCAGGGCTCTGGGAGTGGTACGAGTTCCCGCCCGGCACCGGCCCGCGCACGGCGCAAGCGTCGCTGACCTGGCCCCAACTCCTCGACCAGTGGCCGCTGATCGAGGCGGACCTACACGAGATCTACGGCGTCGACGTCGGCGACAGGCGCCTCATGCGCGCCCGCTCCTGGCGGTGGCTGCGCGTGCGGATCTTCGGCCTTCTCTCGGCCGAGTCCCGGCTCTCTCGCCACTTTGCACCACCTGAACAACCCCCGCGGTAGTCCGCTGCTGTAGCGGCCCGCGCCCACCACCTAGCACGACAGGAGGTGGGCGCGCGTGGCGCTGACTGTCGGCGAACTCACCGGCTATATCGACCTCGACGACTCCGGGGCACAGCGCGGTCTGAACGCCACGCGCGCCGGACTCGACGACCTCGCCCGCGGCACGGACGGCCGTCTGCGCGACCTGCGCGGGCGGTTCGTCGCAGAGTCCGCGGCCATGGGCGGCGCGCTCGGCGACGGCGTGCGCTCGGGCGCGGTTCGCGCGGCCAAGGGCCTTGCCCTGGTCGGCGGCGCCGTCCCGCTCGTGGCCGCCGGTACTGCCGCGCTCGGCGGCCTGGCCGCGGGCGCCCTCGCCGCGGGCCTGGCCGTCAAAGCCTTCTCGGCCGCGGTCGGCCCGCAGATGGAGGCCGTACAGGAGGTCGCCACCCTCGCCGCCGAGGCAGAGAAGGCCGCCGCCGAAGGCGCCGCGGACGCAGCCGAAAAGCAACAGGCATACACCGAAGCTCTCGCCCAACTCCCGCCCGCGACAAGGGATGCTGCCACCGCGTTCATCGGCCTGAAAAGCGACTACAAGGCGTGGTCCGACAGCCTGTCCACCACCACCATGCCGGTGGTCACCAAGGGCATCACCGTCCTGCGCGACCTGCTGCCCAGCCTGACCCCTTTCGTCAAGGCCGCCGCGGGCGCCTTCTCCGGGTTCTTTGATGACGTCTCCGCGGGCGTCAAGTCCGCGGAGTTCAAGGAGTGGGTAAGCGAGACAGCCGCGGTCGCAGGGCCCGCCCTGCGCGACATCTTGATCGTGATCAAGAACTTTGCGGTCGGATTCGCGGGCATGCTGCAAGCCTTCCTGCCCGCCTCCGCCGGGGTGACCGGCGGCCTGGTCTCCATGTCTGCCGCGTTCGCCGACTGGGGAACCTCCCTCGACAACTCCGCAGGCTTTGCGGCATTCCTCGACCTGGCCGAGCAGGGCGGCACGACCCTGGCCAGTCTGGGCGGCGCGGCCATCGAGCTTCTCGTCGCCCTCTCGCCACTGCTCGGCGTCACGGTTCAACTCGCCCTGTATCTGGCGCAGATGATCAGCGCCGTGCCGACCCCGGTACTGACCGCGCTCGCCGTGGTCATCGGTTCCGTGACCGTAGCCACGAAGGCTTGGGCCCTGGCGCAAACGGTCGTGGCCGCCCGTAACGCCATCTGGACCAGCAGCCAATGGGCGCTGAACGCGTCGATGTTCGCCTCGCCCGTGTTCTGGATCATCGCGGCGATTGTGGCGCTGGTCGCCATCGTCGTGTTGATCGCGACAAAGACGACGTGGTTTCAGACCGCGTGGTCGGCCGCCTGGGGCTTCATCAAGTCGACCACCGACACGGCCGTATCCGGCATCGGAACGGCGCTGAACTGGTTCGCCTCACTGCCCGGCAAGCTCGGCGGCTGGTTCGGCAGCGCAAAGGATGCCGCCGTTGGCAAGATCATCGAACTGACGTCGTGGCTTTCCGGGTTGCCCGGCCGTACCGCGTCCGCCCTGGCCGGCCTGCCGGGCAGTCTGCGCGCCTCCGCATCCCGCGGCTTTCAGGCGTTCCGCACGGCTGCCGGACAGAAGGCATCGGACTTCATCGCGTGGGTCCGTGGCATGCCCCGCCGCATCGCGAGCGGCATCGGCTCGCTCGGCTCGCTGCTCACCGGCAAGGGCCGCGACGTCGTGCGCGGCCTGTGGAACGGCATCAAGGGCATGGGCGGCTGGATCAAAGACAAGTTGATCAGCTGGGCCAAGGCCATGATTCCGGGGCCGATCGCTGACGCGCTCGGCATCAACTCGCCTTCCCGCGTCATGGCGCAGGAAATCGGTCAGTGGATTCCCGCCGGTGTCGTCGACGGCATCGAGGCGGGACAGGGCGCGGTCGATCGCAGCATGCGCAACCTCGTGTCCACGCCCACCCCCGGACAGGCCACGGCCGCCGCCTGGTCCGCCCACTCCGCAGCGCCCGCAGGCGGAGCAGACGGCGGGCGCATCGTCCTGGACATCACGGGCGCCGACGGCGAGTTCAAGCGGCTCATCCGCCGCATGGTCCGCGTCGACGGCCGCGGCAGCGTACAGACCGCGTTCGGCACCTGAGCAGCAAAGGAGGTGCCGACGTGGCGTTCCCCGATGATCCGCTCGGCGTGCGCGTCGAGCTGCAACTGGGCGGCGTATGGCTGGACATCACCGCTGACGTCTACACCGAGAACCCCATCACGATCACCCGCGGGCGTCCTGACGAGGGCGCCCGCACCGACGCGGCTACCTGCTCGTTCGTCCTGGACAACACCAGTGGCCGCTACAGCCCGCGCAACCCGCGCTCCGACCTGTTCGGACGTCTGGGCCGCAACACCCCCGTCCGTATCTCCGTCGCCCCGCTGGGCCCCGCCGGGCCGCGCCTGGTCCGCTTCCTGGGCGAAGTGCCCGGCTGGCCGGTGAAGTGGGGCACCCCGTACGACGTGCGCGTGTCCGTGACAGCCGCGGGCATCCTGCGCCGACTCGGGCAGGGCGCGGCGCCGCTGCAATCCGCGATGCGCCGCGAGTTCTCCAACCCCGCCCGCACGTCCATCGTGGCGTACTGGCCGCTCGAAGACGGCTCCGGGGCAACCGAGTTCGCCTCGGCGATGCCCGGCGCCGCACCCATGCGCATCACCATGACCGGCATCAAACCGGCCGCGTACACCGGTCATGAGGCATCCGACGCGCTGCCCACCCTGGGCGAGGGCGCCCTCACCGGCACCGTGCCCGTCTACGCCACGACCGGGGAAAGCGCCTTGCGGTTCTTCGTGGCGTTCCCGGACACCGCGCCCGAAGCCGAGACTGTGCTGTGCAGCTTCGCGACCACCGGGATCATCTCGCGGTGGACCATCACGCTGCGGCCCGACGGGCGGCTGAGCATGTACGGCCGCAACGCCCTGGGCGTGCTTTTTGTCGACCTGACGGCGGGCGGGAACTCCCTGCTCGGCAA
This sequence comes from Streptomyces sp. NPDC021622, assembly GCF_040640795.1. NCBI lineage: Bacteria > Bacillati > Actinomycetota > Actinomycetes > Kitasatosporales > Streptomycetaceae > Streptomyces > Streptomyces sp. NPDC021622. Next base: position 103,582 of record NZ_JBFACK010000008.1, on the reverse strand, counting down.
GAAGGTCAACATCGGCCTTGACCTCATACAGACCGGCCCGCTGACCGACTGGCGCCTCTACTACGTCGACATCGACGCCTACACCTACGAAGACGGCGGGCCCGTCCCGGAGTGGAGCGGCAACACCGTCCCCAACGCCGTCGGCCGAATCACCCACATCGGCGTGGGCGGCGGCAAGGCAGGCGAGATCGCCCTCGGGCACGTCGTCCTCGCCAACACCGCCGCCGCCTACAGCGGCACCGGCCCCGCGATGATCGGGTGGGCAGGCGAGACCATCGCCAACCGGCTCCGCCGCCTCGCCGCCGAGGAAGAGATCCCGTTCACGTACACGGGCCGCCCCAACACGGCCGGTACCCGGCTCGGCACGCAGTCCGTCGCCGCCCTGCTCGACCTGTTCCAGGATGCCGCGGACGCCGACGGCGGCATGCTCCACGAGCAGCGCGACGCCCTCTCTCTCGCCTACCGCACCCGCGCCACCCTCTACACTCAGGCGCCCGCGCTCACCCTCGACTACGCCGCCCGCGAGGTCATCGCCCCGCTCGAACCCGTCGACGACGACCAGGCCGTACGCAACGACGTCACGGTGCAGCGGGCGGGCGGATCCTCCGCGCGGGCCGTGTGCGAGTCGGGCCCGCTGTCGGTCCTGCCCCCGCCGGACGGCATCGGCCGCTACACCGACAGCCGCACCCTCAACCTGTTCTCCGACGACCAGTGTTCGCCCTACGCCTGGTGGGGGCTGCACCGCGGCACGTGGGATGAGGCGCGCTACCCGTCCGTGTCCGTGGCCTTGCATGAGGCGCCGCACCTGGCCGAGGCCGTCGCCGCGGTCGACGTCGGCGACCGCGCCGCCGTCCTCAACCCGCCGCCCTGGCTCCCCCCGGGCACGGTCGAGCTGCTCGTCGAGGGCTACACCGAGACCCTCGGCGTGCGGACATGGGAGGTCACGTTCACGTGCTCGCCCGGCGGGCCGTGGCTGGTCGCCACCCTCGACGACGTCGAGTACGCAACCGTCGGCACGGACGGCACCACCCTGGCCGCCGCCGTCGACAAGGACGCGGCGACCGTCGAGGTACAGGTCACCGCGGGCCCCGCCTGGCCGGTGGCCGCGCTGCCGCTGAACCCCAACCCCGACATGGCCGAGGGCCTGGTCGGGTGGACGCCCTACGGCGGCACCCTCGCGCGCATCCCTACCCCCGGCCGCGGGGCGGGCATGGGCGCCTGGTCCGTCCAGTTCATCCCGGACGGCATCGAGGAGTACCCCAACATCGGCAGCGACCTCCTGCCTGTGGTGGCAGGGAGCCGCTACACGGTCGCCGGATGGATGCGTTGCGCCGTCGCACGCACGGTCGACCTCGACATCAACTGGTTCGACTCGGCCGGCGAGTACCTCGACACCGCGGCGAGCAGCAGCACCCTGACCGCGGGGCAATGGGTCTGGTTCGAGGAAGCGTTCGCCGCGCCCCTCGGCGCCGCCTTCGCCAGCATCGCCGCAACCGTCCCCGACACCCCGGCCCCGGCCGACGTCCTGACCGCGACCCGCCTCACGCTGCGGCCCACCCTCGACGGCGAGACGCCGGGCGTGTTCCCCATCGCCGTGCAGATCGGCGGCGAACACCTCGACGTGCACGGCATCGCGCCGTCCGCGACCGCCGGACTCCAGACGTTCACCGTCACCCGCGGCACAAGCGGCCTCGCCCTGCCCCACGCCGCGGGTACGGCTGTGCAGCTCGCCCGCCCCGCCCTTGTCGCCCTCTAAGGAGGTCTCCCCTGTCCACGCCCGTTGCTCAGTGGCTCCCCGGCATGCAGATGACCGCGGGGCGTCTTCAGTACATGCTGGAACGGCTCTCCGAGTCGCTGACCGTCACCGCGTACGGAACCGTCGGCACCGGGACCGTCGACGATGCCCCGGCGATCCAGGCCGCGCTGAACGCGGCCAAGCTGCGCGGGGGTTGGGTCATCGTCCCGCCCGGTACCTACCTGCTCGCCACGCTCCCGCTCCGCATCTACCGCAACACCCGCCTGACCCTGCTCCCCGGAGCGCGCTTCGTGCGCGGCGCCGCCGAGACCATGCTCATCAACGGCGACGCCACACAGAACCTGGGCGGCTACACCGGCCACGGCAACATCACGATCGAGGGCGGCGTCTGGGACTGTCAGGGCACCGCACCGGGCCTGACGGCCTCGGCCATGTGCATCAGCATCGGGCACGCCCGCGACATCACCATTCGGGACGTCGAGATACGCGACGTGTCCGGCTACCACGCCATCGAGCTGAACAGCACGAAGCGGGGGACCATCGAGAACTGCCGCTTCCTGGGCTACTACGACCCCGGCGCCCGCGACTTCTCCGAGGCCGTGCAGCTCGACTTGGCCAAGTCATCGGGGGTGTTCGGCGGCTTCGGTCCCTACGATCACACGCCGTGCGAGGACATCCTCATATCCGGCTGCTACTTCGGAGCATCCGGCACGAGCCTGACGACGGCGTGGCCGCGCGGTATCGGCTCGCATTCCGCGACGATCACTAAGTACCACCGCCGAGTTCGGGTCTCCGACTGCACCTTTGAAGGTGTCACTCAGTACGCCATCAGTGCCTACAACTGGGAAGACACCACGGTGACCGGCTGCACCTTCGCGAGCTGCGGTTCGGGAGTGCGCTTCCGCGCTGTGATCCTCACCGACGCCGAGGACACCAAGCGGCCGGACGGCACGCAGACCGGCGCCTCGCAGGCCATGCGCAACCTGACCGTGACCGGCTGCACGTTCCGCGGCGGGGGCGGCTACGACGAGCCGATCGTCGCGCTCGGCGAGATATCCGGGCAGATCCTCAACCTGACCATCGGCGACAACGCCATCGATGGCAGCACCGCCGGACAGAACGGCATCCGCCTTCAGCAGGTGCAGCGGTTCGCCATCTCCGGGAACGCCATCTCCAGCGTGGACGGCACCGCCGTGTCGATGGAGAACGCCGACAACGGCGCGGTGACCGGCAACCAGGTCTACACCCCCGGCGCGCACGGCCTCACCGCCGTCACCTGCACGCACATGTCGATGACCGGCAATCAGGTCCTGTATCCGGGCGGGAACGGCGTCCTGGTCCAGGACGGCAACAACATCCACATCCGCGACAGCTACATCAAGAGTCCCGGACGCTCGGCGAACAACACCTACTACGGCATCCGCCTGAGTAGTACCGCTTCGTCCATCTCTCTGTCCGGGAACAAGGTCCGTCCCAACGGCAGCGGCAACGAGGCGATCAACGGTTTCTCCGCGACGAACACGTGCAGCCTCATTGCCCGCTACGGCAACGACTGGCGCGGTACGGAGTTCACCGGCGGCGCCCTTGACGACAAGTCGCCGGCCCCGCAGACCCTCGCGACCGACCTCGCCTGACCCGCTCCCCACCTCGTATGCCCCGCGCTCTGCGCTGGGGCATTTCTTCATGTCTGGAGTCTTCCCCTTGGCACGCATGCCCGGCGCCCTGTGGCGCCCGATCCCGGTCAACTTCACCAATGACGGACAGGACCAGGTCCGCGGCGTCGTCGTGCACATCATGGCCGGAACCCTGCCCGGCACGGATTCTTGGTTCCGCAACCTCGACGCCCGCGCGTCGAGCCACTTCGGCACCGGCAAGGGCGGACAGCTCTATCAGTGGGTCGACACCAGCGACCGTGCGTGGGCGCAGGCCGCGGGCAACCCGTCGTGGCTGTCCGTCGAGAACGAAGGGCGGGGCGGCGACACCCTCACCGACGACCAGCTCGACCGCAACTCCCAGGTTCTCGCGTGGGCCCACAAGACCTACGGCGTGCCCCTCAGGGTCGCCACCTCGACCAGCGACCGCGGCCTCGCCTATCACGGCCTCGGCGGGAGCGCGTGGGGCGGACACACGTCCTGCCCCGGCTCCCGGATCGTCGCCCAGTTGCCCGAGATCGTCCGCCGGGCAAAGACGCTCGCAGGCGACGGCGGCACCACGCCGGACCAGCCCAAGCCGTACACCCCGCCGCCCTTCCCCAAGGGCCTTGCCCCGGGCCGTAAGAGCCCGTCCGCCAAGCCGCTGCAGCGCGCACTCAAGGCCACCGGATACCTCGCCAAGAGCGTGCCCGAAGCCGACGCGTACGGCCCGCAGACCCAAGCCGCCGTGGCCCGCTTCCACAACGCCCACCCCGCCTACCGCGCCGAGGGCAAGTCCCACGATCCGGCCATCGGCCCGCGCGGCTGGGCCGCCCTGCACCGCCTCGCCTACGCCAAGTAGGCCCCGCCGCCCGGCGCCGAGAAAAACCTCGAGTTTTCTCGTCATCTCGACGCGAATGCCTGAGCAACACCCCCGCCCGCCCCGCCTACCGCGCCGCGGGGCGGGGCGGGCCCACCCATCCGAGAGGAACACCCCCCATGACCTCCGAGAACAAGCGCAGCATCCGCACTGTCCTGCAAGGCATCGTGGCGTTCGCCGTCGCGCTCCCTGGCATCGTCACCGCATCCGGCGTGCCCGACTCCCTGCCGTGGGTGGCCGGCGGGCTCGCCGTCGCGGGCGGCCTCGCCCGCGTGATGGCGCTCCCGAGCGTCGAGGCCATCCTCGACCGGTTCGGCCTCGGCCTGATCGACGACGCCAAGGAGCCCACCGCGCCGTGACGACCCCGCCCTCACCGTCCGATCCGGCTGCGGTCGCCCTCGAACTCGAACGCATCCGGCGGACGATCGAGGTCGGGTTCACCCGCACCGACGGCGCCCTCGCCCTGCTCGTGCAACGGCACGACCAGACCGACGAAGCGCTCAAGGAACACACGCGCCGAATCGACGACCACGACACCCGCCTCGACACCCTCGAACGGGGCGAGACCGAACGCCAAAAGCGCGACACAACCCGCCTCGACGCCCTCGAACGGGCCCGGTGGCCGCTCCCATCCGTGGCCGCCCTCGTCGCCCTCACCGGCCTCACTCTGTCTCTGTGGCAGCTCGCCGCCCGATAGAAGCACCACGCCCCCCGCACGGCCCGAGGCCGTGCGGGGGGCGTTCTGTCGTTGCACGAGCAGGGGAGAGGACCCCCGGAACCGCTTCCGCCGGGGGCCCTCCCTGGGGGTCACCGCGTCGGTGGACCTATGCGGCCACGGACGCGGGAGCCGTTCCCCCTCCGCCGCCGCCCGCCCCCGCGTGGGAGACGTCGGCTTCTCGGCGGACGCGGTGGCGTGTGGGCCAGTCGATGCGCCGAGCGTGGCGTCGGTGGCCTTCCCGGCCCGTGGAGCTGTGAGGGCTCTGGATCTGCACGCGCACAGGTTCGCGGTAGCAGTAGCAGGTGTAGGTGTGGCCGTCTCGGTCGAGCGGCGGAGGCGTCAACGCACGGTGAGGGCTCGGCATCGACCAGTAGATCGCCAGAAGCGCCAAGAGCCCGAGGGCGACAGACAGAGCGACGGTTCCCCACATGACCGGTTCGAGGTTCATTCGTTGGTCTCTGTGTTGGACAGCGGGACCACCGTCAGGCCGACGTGGTTGGCGAGTTGGTAGGTGAGGCAGCGCGCCAGGTCCGGAGGCAGCTCGACGAGGAGCGTCATGTCGAAGTGGAGCCACAGTTCATCCGGAGCGTCACCGCGCCGGTTCCCGGTCACGTGGACCATGCTTGGCGTGATCACAAGGCCCCCTTTCCGCCCTGAACGAGGCGGAACCAGACGGCCTTGGACGTCGGGACTTGACCGCCGAAGTGCGTGATTCCCCAGGCGTCGGCGCACTGCTCCACGACAAAGAGGCCGAGGCCGCCCTCGCCGTCTGCCACCTCTGCCACCTCTGGCGGCATCGGGCGGTAGCGCGGCTTGTCGTCGAACACGTAGACCCAGGTTTGGCGTTCGTCGACCGTCACCTCGACGTGCACGACGCGCGTCGCAGTGTGGCGATAGACGTTGGTGACGACTTCGCTCGTCAAGAGCCGCGCCGTCTGCGCGAGCGTCTCGTGCCCCGTCGTGCAGAACAGGGCGACGACCAGATTCCGGAGCACGACGGCGGCCGTTGGCTCATTCGCCGCGGTCAAACGGTAGGTCGTAGAGGACTTTGGTTCGTGCGGTGCAGGAGGTGCGGGCGGTGCTAACGCTGTAGGCATTTCGTCGTCTCCCAACGCGGTTGTAGCGCGCGCTGCCCGCCACCGTGGCTTGGGCCGCCTTCCGAGATCACGCGACAGCTCAGGGCGTGCGCGAGCGGCTGCACTGCGGGATTACCGGCGTGCGGCGCGATGCTGCGGAAGACGGTAGCGGGTTCGTCTCACTAGTGGTACCCATTCGGCTCAACCGTTGAACAAGGTGGATACCTGCTTGGTGACGGGCCACACTGAGTGCCAACAGGAGGGGTGCCGATGCCGCCGAGGAAGGCCCCAACCGCGCGGCAGCGTCGGTTGGGCACTGAACTGAAGAAGATCCGCGAGCACGCTGGACTTTCACTCGCAGACGCCGCAGCACTGCTCAGCACCGACCGGACCACCATCAGCAACACCGAGAGCGGGCGTTTCGGTGTGAGCGGCGAGCGCGTGCGGACATGGACAGGGCACTACGACTGCCCCGACGTCGAGTACGTCGAGGCGCTCGCCGCCATAGCGGAGGAGCGAGGCAAAGGGTGGTGGGAGGACTACCGCGGCGAGTTGTCCGCCGGCGCCCTCGACCTCGCCGAACTTGAGCACCACGCCGTAGCGCTGCGCGCGGTTCAGATGATGCACATGCCTGGCCTGCTTCAGACCGAGGAGTACGCGCGGGCCGTATTCGCTGAAGCCGTGCCGCCGTTGAGCCCGGCAGACCACCGCCGCCGACTCTCGCACCGCCTGAAACGGCGCGATGTCCTCGACCGCGAGTCACCGCCAACGTGCACGTTCTTGATCCACGAGGCCGCACTCCGAATGAAGTTCGGCGGCCCCGAGATCACGCGTAGTCAACTCGACTACCTGCTGAAGGAGTCCGAGCGTGACAACGTGATCGTTCGGGTAGTCCCCTTCGCCGTCGGCGGTTTCCCGAACGCGGGAAGTTCGACACTCTATGTGTACGGGTCAGTGGCGCAACTCGACACCGTACAGACCGACACTCCGACCGGCCCTGCGTTCCTCGACGCCGAGACGCGTCTCGCCAACTACCGGGCCGTACTGGATCGGACCCAAGAGAAGTCGCTAGACCCCGCGAGGTCGCGCGACTTCATCCGCGAAATCGCACAACAAGTATGAAGGCGTGGGAATAGTGGCAAATCAGTGGCTCAAGTCCTCGTTCTCGACAGACTCTGAGGGCAACTGCATCGAGCTAAAGCGGGTCGGCGACTCGGTACACCTGCGAGAGAGCGACGCCCCCGACACGATCGTCGAGACCACCCCCGAGAAGCTGCTCGCGTTCCTCAAGGGTGCCAAGGCTGGCGAGTTCGATCACCTGATCTAAACCACCGAGACGTTAGACGCACGGCCCCTCATCCTGGCGGATGGGGGGCCTTTGGCGTTCCGTATCAATCAACGGCATATGCCGTCTCACTCGTTAGACGTCAAACTGTTGATACGGATCTGTAGCTACCGCTACTTTCAAATGGCGCCGCCGTAGCTGGCCATGCATGGGCCGACCGCGGGCTACGGCGGCAACTCTCCCCAGCTTTGCGCCAGTTGAGGAGAGGGCCCAGGGTTGCCCCCTGCCTGTGATTCCACGTCGGCAGGGAGGGGGCAATCACGATGCTGCGTCGTCCATGCGCTGGCTGCGCTGCGTCGCGGCAAGCGAGAGGACTCATGCATGAACGCCGTCGACACCATCCGCTCAATCGAGCTGGAGATCACCGGCACTTGCGATCTCCAATGCACGCACTGCTGCACCATGTCCGGCCCCAAGGTGAGTTCCGGCCTCATGACCCGCGACAACTGGGACCAGGTCATCACCGACATCGCCGCCCCCCTCGGCATCCCCGCCGTGCAGATGATCGGCGGCGAGCCCACCCTCTCCCCCCACCTGCCCCACTACATCGAACTCGCCACGCAACTCGGTCTGGCCGTCGAGGTCTACAGCAACCTCACCCACATCCGACCCGCCCTCTGGCGTGCGCTCGACCGCCCCGGCGTCACCCTGGCCACCTCCTACTACTCCGACCAGGCCGAGCAGCACGAGCGGATCACCCAGGGCAAGGGCAGTCACACCCGCACCCGCGCGAACATCCTCGAAGTCCTCGACCGCGGCATCCCCTTGCGCGTCGGAATCGTCGAGGTCAACCCCGGACAGCGCGTCGCGGAAGCCGAGGCCGAGCTACGCGCCCTCGGCGTGAAACGCGTCAACGTCGACCGCGCCCGGAAGGTGGGCCGCGCCGCCACGGGCACCATCCCCACCGTGGATGAGCTGTGCGGCCACTGCTTCCGCCACCGCGTATCCATCGACCCCGACGGCAACGTGTCCGGGTGCATCCTGTCCCGCTTCCTAGAAGCCGGGAACGTCCGCGAACGGCCCCTGCCCGAGATCCTGCACGACGCCCTATGGTCGGAAATCACAGCCACCATCCCCACGCCCCGGAGCGCATGCCCTCCCGACGACTCCGGCGACTGCGACCCCGCGAACACCGACGCCTGCCTCCCCGACTACCCCGACGACGTCACCCCCGCCGTCCCCCTCTCCCTGGAGGCCACCGCGTGAACTGGCGACCACACGCGCAAGCCCTCGCCGAGAGCGTCACCCACCGCTCATCCCGATGGCGCGACCCCGTGGCCGGCACTCCACGCCACCTGTTCGTGCCCCGCTGGTGGGAGCGCGCTGACGCCCGGTGGGCTCTGCAAGCCCCGCACGATGAAGGCCAGTGGTACGCCGCCACCTACCGCGACGCATCCCTCGTCACCCGCGTCGGCCCGCACCACGCCGACCGAGCCAAGGCCGACGACCACCCCACCGGCCGCCCCACATCCTCCGCCACTCTGCCGAGCCTCGTCGTCAGCATGCTGCGGCACGCCTACCTCGAAGACGGCGACCAACTGCTCTACGTCGGCACCGGCACCGGATACGGCACGGCCCTCGCCGCTCGCCGCCTGCACTCCGAGAAGGTGACGAGCGTGGACGTCGACCCCTATCTCGTCGAGACAGCACGGGAACGGCTCGACACCATCGCCCTCGGCCCTCGCGTCGAGACCGCGGACGCCACCGGCCCACTTCCCGTCGCCGCCGAGAGCACCGACAGCCTCGTGTCCATGGTCTCCGTCCGTACCATCCCGACGAGTTGGCTCACCGCGCTCCGCCTCGGCGGCCGACTCGTCACCACCATTGCGGGCACCTCACTCCTCGTCACCGCGGAGAAGGACAACGACGGCGGAGCCACCGGGCACGTGCAGTGGGACCGCGCCGGATTCATGCCCGTGCGCCACGGCGACGACTACCCGCCTAGCCTCGCCCCTCTGCTCGCCGCCGCCCGGCACCAGGACGGCGAAGAGGTCACCACAGGCCCCTACCCCGTCGTGCAGGTCGAGGAAGCATGGGACCTCGATTCCATGCTCAGCCTCACGGCCCCCGGCATCGTGCACGAGTACCGGGAACACAAGGGGCAACGCACCGCGATCATGGCCCACGCCGACGGCTCGTGGGCCCGCGCCACCGCCGAGGGCACCGGTCCGCCCACCGTTCACCAGGGCGGCCCACAGCGCCTGTGGAGCATCCTCGACGGCATCCGTCAGGACTGGCTTGCCACCGGGGAACTCCCCGTACGCGGAGCCCGTGTCTTCATCAGTCCGGAGGGACGCACCATCCTCGCCCGCGGGAAGTGGCACACGCAGCTCTGACCGCCGCAGCCACGATGCCCCCGGCCTCGGAAGAGACTGGGGGCATCGCGGCGTGTAGAACATCACGCCAGGCAGGTTGGCCCGAACGAACAGTGCAGCTCAGGGGCGAGTGTTTTACACACACTGTCACTGGTCACTGTGAGCATCCGGGAACGATACCGGCACACTTAATAAGGAAGCGCACCCCACTCGCATAGAAGTACGATACCCCGCATGACTATCCACCCGCCTCAGCAGTCGGCCGCGGTCGAGCTCCGCCCCACCCCCTTCGACCACCCCGACGCGATCAAGCTGAACGACCGTGTCCAGCTCGAATACGCCGAGCGGTACGGCGACGAGGGCGATGTCACCCCGCTCGACCCGGCGATGTTCCGCCCGCCGGGCGGCCTCTACCTCGTCGCGTACGACACGAACGGCACCGCCCTGGCCACCGGCGGCTGGCGCGCCCACGAGACGAACGACGAGGGGTACGCGGACGGCGACGCCGAGATCAAGCGGATGTACGTCACCCCGGAGGCCCGCGGCCTCGGCCTCGCCCGCCGCATCCTGGCGGCCCTCGAGGACGACGCGCGTGCGGCGGGCCGCACCCGCATGGTCCTGGAGACCGGCACGAAGCAGCCGGAGGCGATATCCCTCTACACCTCGACCGGCTACACCCCGGCGCCCACCAAGTTCGGCCACTACCGCTTCGAGAACCTGAGCCGCTGCTACGTGAAGGCGCTGTAGTCCTTCAAGACGCTGCGGCCCTCCCCGGCGCCGCAGCGCCTCGGCACACGCAAAGATCCCGTCCGGTTCGATGAACCGGACGGGATCTCATGTGCAGTGGACCTGTGGGGATTTGAACCCCAGACCCCCTCGATGCGAACGAGGTGCGCTACCAGACTGCGCCACAGGCCCTTGCAACGAGTGAAACTCTAGCATCCCGATCCGGGTGCTCGGAAATCCGTTCCTGGCTGGTCAGGCATCACTCGTTGGCGGCACACGGCCGCTCGCCCTCCTCGTACTGATCGAAGAGCGGCGTGCGCCCGCGCTCGCGGGCCCTGCGGGCGGACGCGGCCCGCCGTGCGTCGCTGCGGCCACCGCCACCGTCCGCCCCATCGGCGCCGCCCGCCGCATCCGCGTACGCCTCGTCGGCACCCTCACGCCGGGCCTCCTCGGCGGCACCGGCCCCCGCCGGCTCCATCGCGCTCGACCGCGCCGAGCTCCATGCGTCGGGGGCGCCCAGGTCGACATCGCCGGTGGCGCGCGGGGCGACGGGCGCGGTCACGTACGTCGGCAGCGGCACCGGCACCGGGTCCCAGCTGTCGCCGTGCCCGGGGCGGCGCTGCCGCTCGCGCTGCTGGTCGACCCACTCGGCGTGGTCGGTCTGCTCGACCAGGGCGCGGCGGTCGGCGGCGAGCGCGGAAAGACCGGTCTCCGTGTCGGGAGCTGGTCCTTCCTCCGTCGCGTCGACCACAGCGTCCGTGCCGGAAGGACGCCTGCGCGGCTGGCGTTCACGCAGCCGCTGCGCCGCGACCTCGGCCCGGCGCCGGTCCATGGTGTAGGTGAAGCGGCGCCGCTCCTGGCCGCGCAGGTACACGATGTACGCGCTCAGGAGCGCGGCCGGGACGGCGGGCGCCCACAGGAACGCGAGCCCGCCGACCGCCGCGACGATCGCACCGAGCGTGAAGGCGACGAACAGCATCACCGTCGTGCGCCGACGGCGCGCGAGCACCTTCATGCGCCGAGCGCGCGCGGCGGCTTCCGCCGACGCGGCCCGCCGGGCGGGCGACTGTGACTGCGACTGCACGGGGGACGGAGCCGGATCCGAGGGCTGTTGTGCAGGAGGCTGCTGCGCCGGGGGCTTCGCCTGGGGGTGCCGTGTGGCGGAGTCCGGAGGCGCGACAAAGGCCCGGACGTCCACCGATCCGGTGGCGTCGTCCGGGTCGCGCGACTCCTCCTCCTCAGGCGAGCGCGCTTGCAGGTCCTTGGCGTATCGGCGCTCCATCCCCGCCCGTCCGGACAGAAGCCGGATGGCGGTGCTGAAGCGTTCCGTCGGACGGGCTTCATTGAGCTCGTCCTGCCTACGGAGCCACATCGGCACCAAGTAGGCGGCCCAGGCCCCGACGATGACTGCGTAGATGAGGCCGCTGCTGCTCACGCCTCACACGGTAGAGGGGTTTGCGTGAGGCCATCTGCCAATTGGGCCGGTGTGTCGCACGATCTGGCTGATATCTCGAACTTTTTTTGTGACTGATGCGATCAACAGGCCACCGAGACCGTGAAATTAATGCCTCAGAGGGACCAAGTCGGGTCCCAGACGGTCGATCACCGACCAATTTCAAACACGTATTCTATTTACGCGGTGTTCCGAGGTCGTGCCTGGTGCCAGCGCCGGAGCAACCCTTCCGGTACCTCTTCAGCGGTGAGTGCGAAGACAAGATGGTCACGCCAGGCACCGTCGATGTGGAGAAAACGTGGACGGAGCCCCTCCTCGCGGAATCCGAGTTTCTCCACGACCCGGCGACTTGGCCCGTTCTCGGGGCGAATACAGACCTCGATACGGTGCAGCCCGACCGACCGGAAGCAATGGTCCACCGCGAGCGCGACGGCGGTGGGCATCACACCGCGGCCCGCCACCGACTGGTCGACCCAGTAGCCCACATGTCCCGAGCACATCGACCCCCAGGTGATCCCGGCGACCGTCAGCTGCCCGACGAGCCGCCCCTGGTACTCGATCACGAAGGGCAGCATGCGCCCCGCGGCGGCCTCCGCGCGCAGATGGCGGACCATCTGACGGTACGTCGGGCGGTGCACGACCGGGCCGCTCGCCGTGGGCGGCGGGATGGTGGCCTCCCAGGGGCGCAGCCAGTCCCGGTTGCGCCGGTTGACCTCACGCCAGGCCCGCTGGTCGCGCATCTTTATGGGGCGGAGGGCGACATCGCCGTCCGTGAGCTCGACGGGCCAGGAGGGGCTGTTCAGCTGGCACCCCCGGAGGGTCTTGGATGGTCGCCACCCCGGAGCTGCTCGACGGCGTGCGCAAGGAGGGGCTCCAGGACGGCGAGGCCGTCGCGTACGCCGCCGGTGGAGCCCGGCAGGTTCACGATGAGCGTCCGGCCCGCGACTCCGGCGAGGCCCCGGGAGAGCACGGCCGTGGGGACCTTGTCCCTGCCGTACGCGCGGATCGCCTCGGGGATGCCGGGCACCTCGTAGTCGATGACGCGGCGGGTGGCCTCGGGGGTGCGGTCGGTGGGCGAGACGCCGGTGCCGCCGGTGGTGAGGATCACATCGAACCCGGCGTCCGCTCCGGCGCGCAGGGCCTGCTCGACAGGGTCGCCGTCCGGCACGACCTGGGGGCCCTCGACCGCGAAGCCGAGCGCCGTCAGGCCCTCGGCGATGAGGGGCCCGCCGCGGTCGGCGTAGACGCCGGCGGCGGCGCGGTTGGACGCCGTGACGACGAGGGCGCGGTAGGCCTTCATGCCCCGGCTCCTTCGCGGCTCCAGTCCCCGGACTTGCCGCCGGTCTTCTGCTCCACGCGTACGTCCGTGATGACCGCGCCCTTGTCGACGGCCTTGACCATGTCGATCACCGTGAGGGCCGCGACGGACACCGCGGTGAGGGCCTCCATCTCGACGCCCGTGCGGTCCGTCGTCTTCACCGTGGCGGCGATCTCGACCGCGTCGTCTGCCACGGAGAGGTCGAGTTTCACTCCGGAGACGGCGAGCGGATGACAGAGCGGGATCAGGTCCGGGGTGCGCTTGGCGCCCATGATGCCCGCGATCCGCGCGGTGGCCAGGGCGTCGCCCTTGGGGACACCCTCTCCGCGCAGCAGCTCGATCACGCGGGGGGAGACGAGGACGCGGCCGGTGGCACGGGCGGTGCGCGCGGTCACGTCCTTCTCGGATACGTCGACCATGCGGGCGGCGCCGGCTTCGTCGATGTGCGTCAGTCGCTGCGTACTCATGTGCTGTGGCGCTCCCGGTCCTGGCTTCTCCCGCGGTGCGGCGCGGGGGCCTGTGTGCGCGACACCGTACCGCGCGGACCGCCTTCTCAGCCGAGCAGGACCACCTCGACGTCGGCACCCGGCTCCACCGAAGTGGTCTTCTCCGGGACGACGATCAGCGCGTCCGCGTGGGCGAGGGCCGCCACGAGATGGGAGCCTGCGCCGCCCACGGGCCGCACGGTGCCCGACTCCGCGTCGTGCCGCCCGCGCAGGAATTGCCGCTTCCCCGCGGGCGAGGTCAGCGCCTTGTCTGCGGTGAGCTCGGCGCGCGTGGTGGGCCGGTGGACGTCCGGGAGGCCCATCAGGGTGCGCACGGCGGGGCGTACGAAGATCTCGAAGGAGACGTACGACGACACCGGGTTGCCCGGCAGCGCCAGCAGCGGGGTGTGGTCGGGGCCGATGGAGCCGAAGCCCTGCGGCTTGCCGGGCTGCATGGCGAGCTTGCGGAACTCGATGCCGCTGCCCGCCTCGTCCTCGTCGCCGATCGAGGAGAGGGCCTCCTTCACGACGTCGTACGCGCCGACGCTGACGCCGCCCGTGGTGACGATGAGGTCGGCGCGGATCAGCTGGTCCTCGATGGTGGAGCGCAGCGTCTCGGCGTCGTCGGCGACCGCTCCCACGCGGTAGGCGATCGCTCCGGCGTCCCGCGCGGCCGCGGTGAGGGCGAAGCTGTTGGAGTCGTAGATCTGGCCCTTGCCCAACTCCTCGCCGGGCTGGACCAGTTCGCTGCCGGTGGACATGACGACCACGCGGGGGCGCGGGCGCACCGTGACCGTGCCGCGGCCGATCGCGGCGAGCAGGGCGATCTGCGGGGCGCCGAGGACCGTGCCCGCGCTCAGGGCGCGGTCTCCGGCCTGGACGTCGCTGCCCCGCGCGCGGACGTGCGCGCGTGCCTCGGCGGGGCGGTGCACGCGGACCTCTCCGGAGGCGCCGTCCGGGGCGGCGCTGTGGGCGCGCATCCCGGAGACGGGGCCTTCGCCGAGGCCTCCGTCGGTCCACTCCACGGGGACGACGGCCTCGGCGCCGGGCGGCAGCGGGGCGCCGGTCATGATGCGGGCGGCCTGTCCGGCGCCGACGGTGGGCTGCTCGCCCTGGCCCGCGGCCACGTCGCCGATGACCGTGAGGACGGCGGGGAACTCCTCGCTCGCGCCCGCGATGTCGGCGACCCGGACCGCGTACCCGTCCATGGAGCTGTTGTCGAAGGGCGGCAGCGAGACGGGCACCGTGACGTCCTCGACGAGGACGCAGCCCTGGGCGTCGAGGAGTTGGAGCTCGATGGGCTCCAGGGGGCGGACGGATCCGAGGATGTCGTCCAGGTGCTCGCTCACCGACCAGAGATGGTCCTGGCCGGTGACTTCGGTCGTCGCGCTGCTGCTCAAAGTGCTACATCTCCTCGGACACGTAACTGCGAAGCCAGGCCTGGAAGTCCGGGCCCAGGTCTTCACGTTCGCACGCGAGTCTGACAATGGCACGCAGATAGTCGCCGCGGTCGCCGGTGTCATAGCGGCGGCCCTTGAAGACCACGCCGTGCACGGGGCCGCCGACCTTCTCGTCCTCCGCGAGCTGCTGGAGCGCGTCGGTGAGCTGGATCTCACCGCCGCGGCCCGGCTCGGTCTTGCGCAGTATGTCGAAGATGTGGGGGTCGAGGACGTACCGCCCGATGATGGCGTAGTTGCTGGGGGCGTCCGCCGCTTCGGGCTTCTCGACGAGGCCGGTGACCTTCACGACGTCGCTCTCGTCGGTGATGTCGACGGCCGCGCAGCCGTAGAGGTGGATCTGCTCCGGGGCCACCTCCATGAGGGCGATGACGCTGCCGCCGTGCCGCTCCTGGACCTCGACCATGCGGGCGAGCAGGGGGTCGCGCGGGTCGATCAGGTCGTCGCCGAGGAGTACGGCGAACGGCTCGTGGCCGACGTGGGGAGCGGCGCACAGGACGGCGTGACCGAGCCCCTTGGGGTCGCCCTGGCGTACGTAGTGCATCGTCGCGAGGTCGCTGGACTCCTGGACCTTCGCCAGTCTCGCCTCGTCGCCCTTCTTCAGAAGGGCCGACTCCAGTTCGTAGTTGCGGTCGAAGTGGTCCTCGAGGGGCCGCTTGTTGCGGCCCGTGATCATGAGGACGTCATCGAGGCCCGCCGATGCGGCCTCCTCGACCACGTACTGGATCGCCGGCTTGTCGACGACCGGCAGCATCTCCTTCGGAGTGGCCTTGGTCGCCGGCAGGAACCGGGTGCCCAGACCTGCTGCCGGAATGACAGCCTTGCTGATCCTGGGGGGTTGAGACTCAGTCATGTCCGTAACCATAACCGGTGCGTATGTGCGGAATCTGTGGCTCCGGACAATTGGTTCTCATATGAGCGCAAATGGAAGGGTTTGTGGCTACGCCATGGCAGAGACCGGCTCGGACAAGGCAACCAAGCGCACGTTGCGAGGAGAGTTCCTCGCGGTTAGAAGCCGGTTGACTAGGGATGACGCGCAGGAGGCCGCCGCGGTTCTCGCCGAGCGCGCATTGGAGTTGCCGGAGCTCGCCGGGGCCCGCACGGTCGCGGCGTACGTCTCCGTGGGGAGCGAACCGGGCACGCGCGCGCTCCTCGACGCCCTGCACGCGCGCGGGACGCGGGTCCTGCTGCCGGTGCTCCTCGCGGACAACGACCTGGACTGGGGGGCGTACGACGGCGAGGGCTCACTTGAGCGCGTACAACACACGGGAAAGATCGAGCTGTTGGAGCCCTCGGGGCCGCGCCTGGGCCCCGACGCCGTCACCGAGGCGGACGCCGTGCTGCTGCCCGGCCTAGCCGTCGACGAGCGCGGGATGCGTCTGGGGCGCGGCGGAGGGTCGTACGACAGGGTGCTTGCCCGGCTGGAGCGGGCGGGCGCCGATCCGGCCCTGGTGGTGCTTCTGTACGACGCGGAGGTCGTCGCCCGTGTCCCGGCCGAGGGCCATGACAAGCCGGTGCACGCCGTGGTCACGCCGTCGGGAGTCCACCGCTTCCACTGAAGGCACGCCATCACGTGAAGGGCCCTCCACGCGTGCGTGGAGGGCCCTTTCAGTGTGCGCGGAGTGCCGTACGGCTCAGGGCCGCAGCACCAGGGTGTCGCTCGTGCTGTTCTTGACGGCCTTCTCCGAGAAGGACCACGGCAGCAGTTCGCCCTTGACCCACTTGGTGGTCTGGTCGGTGTAGTGCGCGTTGTAGGCGTGGCCCGAAGCGCCGGTGAGGTTGATCCACTTGGACTTGTCGAGGTCCTTCAGGTTCACCACCATCCGCATCGACGGCACCCACTGCACGCCGTAGCCGCCCGCCGCGTTCCAGCCGGTGGCGTTGACCGCCGCCTCGCCGCCGCCCAGCTTGAACGGGCCGCGGTTGAGCATGAACTGGAGCCAGCCGGGCCCGTCGACGCCCAGGGTCTGGTTCTTCAGGGTCAGCCGGTGCAGGCGGCCCCAGCTCCAGGTGTCTATGTCCTTGCCCAGCTTGGCCGTCAGGTCCCAGCGTGCGTCTTCCATGGCCCGCGAGAACAGCTGGTCGCGGGTCTTGGTCTCGGCGTCGGTACGCGTCCCGGGCGACTTCCACCAGTCGTTGTCCTCGTCGTCGAGGATCGACCGGATCACTTCGTAGTAGCGGTCGCCGCCGTCGGGCTGTGCCGACTCGGAGTCGCGCTGGCCGCACTCGCGCACCGGCTCGGCCTCGTCGGCGGGGCCCGTGTTCCCGGCCGGCTCGACGTTCAGGCACTGGCCCTTGACCCGCAGCTCCTTGGGGAGCTTGTTGCCGATGGACAGCTTGAGGATGTTGCGCCAGACCGAGTTGAAGTACGCCGCGGCCGCCGAGTCGGCGTCCTGGGTGTAGTCCCAGCCCTCAAGGAGCTTCTGCGCCTCACGGACGTACGGGTCCTTGATGTCGATCTTGAGCAGCTTGGGCACCAGCAGCTTGGCGATCTCGCTGCTGTTGTCCATCTGCATCGTGCGCATGTCCTCGGTGGAGATCTTTCCACCGTTCTTGATCTTCGACTGGATGAGGTCGGTGATGCGCTGGCTGCGCGCCCCGTAGCCCCAGTCCGACGTGAGCTTGTACGGGTACTTGTCCTCGTCGATGACGGCCTGGTTGGCGGTCACGATGTAGCCGCGCTTCGGGTCGTACTCGTAGGGCAGCGCGGACTGCGGGATGTAGCCGGTCCAGCGGTAGTCGGAGTCCCAGCCAGGAGCCGGGAGCGCGCCGTCGCCCTTGCCGCGGACCGGGATCTTGCCCGGGGCCTGGTAGCCGATGTGGCCCTTGGTGTCCGCGTAGATCAGGTTCTGGGAGGGCACTTCAAAAGAAGCGGCCGCCTTGCGGAAGTCCGAGAAGTCCTTGGCCTTGTTGAGCCCGAAGACGGCGTCCATCGACTTGCCCGGCTGGAGCGCCGTCCAGCGCAGCGAGACGCCGTAGCCGTCGCCCCGGTCGGGGGCCGCGCTGTCGACGGTGGCCTTCTTGCCGACCTTCACGAGCTCGTCGTCGCGGTCGGACAGGAGCGGGCCGTTGTCGGTCTCGCGGACGGTGATCTTCTTGGACTTGCCGCCCGCGACCTTGATGGTCTCCACGCGGCTCTTGAAGGGCACGACCTTGCCGTCGTACTCGTAGCCGTCGCCCGCGAACTTCTCCAGGTAGAGGTCCGTCACGTCGGCGCCCAGGTTCGTCATGCCCCAGGCGATGTCCTGGTTGTGGCCGATGACCACGCCGGGCATCCCGGAGAACGTGTAGCCGGAGACGTCGTACTGGCAGTCCTTGGAGACCGTCCGGCAGTGCAGGCCCATCTGGTACCAGACGGACGGCAGCTGCGGCGACAGGTGCGGGTCGTTGGCGAGCAGCGGCTTCCCGGTGATGGTGTGGTCTCCGGAGACCACCCAGGAGTTGGAGCCGATGCCGTTGCCGTTCGGGCCGAGGCCCGCGTCCGGGATGTCGTCCAGGACGTCGGAGAGGCCGGAGAGCTGGGACTGCAGGCCGTCGGGGGCCTCCGTGTTGCCCGCGAGGCCCGTGCCCGCGGCGCCGCCGGTGCCCGACTGGCTGCCCGTGGCGCCCTTGCCCTCGTACTTCTTGGTGACGCTGTTGAGGGCGCCCTCCTGGACGATCGGCTTGTTCCGGTCGTACGGGTACTCCGGGTACAGGCTCTTGATCTGCGACGGGCCGAGGCGGCTGGTCATCAGGGAGCGGTCGATCTCGTCCTGCATGTTGCCGCGCAGGTCCCAGGCCATGGCCTTGAGCCAGGCCACGGAGTCGACGGGCGTCCACTCCTGGGGCTTGTAGTCGTTGGTGAAGCCAAGGGCGGCGTACTCCAGGGAGATGTCCTTGCCGTCCTTGCCCTTCAGGTAGGCGTTGACTCCCTTGGCGTACGCCTGGAGGTACTTCTTCGTCTCCGGCGAGAGCTTGGAGTCGTACTCCTTCTGCGCCACCCGGTGCCAGCCGAGCGTCCGCAGGAACTCATCGGTCTTGACCTGGCCCTTTCCGAACATCTCGGAGAGCCGACCGGAGGTCATATGGCGGCGGACGTCCATCTCCCAGAAGCGGTCCTGCGCCTGGACGAAACCCTGGGCCATGAACAGGTCGGCGTCGGACTCGGCGTAGATCTGCGGGATTCCGTTGCCGTCCCGCTTCACGTCGACGGGACCGGAGAGGCCGTCGAGCTCGATCGTTCCCTTGGTCTGCGGGAAGGAGGCTCGCACGGTACTGATGCTCCAGTACGCGCCGTAACCGATGCCCCCCACGATGGCCAGGACCAGGACGATCACGATGAGTCGGGCTCGGCGCCCCTTCTTCTTGCCGGACTTATGACCGGAAGAGGCGGTGGTATTCGAGGGCATCGCTGTCCTTGCTGTCCTTACGCGAGCGGCAGTGCCGGCTGGGCGGTGATGGGAGCGCTGGAGCAACCATAGGCGCAGGGCACTACGGCCTCGGACGCGGAGTCAGGAACCTACATCGCGACGCATCGGATAGGTGTTCGAGGGCATCAAGGAAGCGTTAACAATTAGGTAAGGTAACGAAGTACTTGGCCCAGGTGACGAAGTACTTGGCTAGCACGGAGGAAGGAACGGCCCCTGACTGTCCACGATCTCAACCAGCTTCTGCTCATCTGCTCGCTCGTCCTGCTCGTCGCGGTCGCGGCGGTCCGGATCTCGTCGCGCAGTGGGCTCCCCAGCCTGCTCCTCTACCTCGGCATCGGCGTTGCGATCGGCCAGGACGGCATCGGCAACGTCACCTTCAACAATGCCGAGTTGACGCAGGTCATCGGCTATGCGGCGCTGGTCGTGATCCTCGCCGAGGGCGGTCTGGGAACGAAGTGGAAAGAGATCAAGCCGGCCCTTCCCGCGGCCGCCGCGCTGTCCCTGGCGGGCGTCGCGGTGAGCGTCGGCGTGACGGCCGCGGCCGCTCACTATCTGGTCGGCCTCGACTGGCGGCAGGCGCTCATCATCGGCGCGGTGGTCTCCTCGACGGACGCGGCGGCGGTCTTCTCCGTGCTGCGGAAGGTGCCGCTGCCCTCACGCGTGACGGGCATCCTGGAAGCCGAGTCGGGGTTCAACGACGCCCCCGTGGTGATCCTGGTCGTGGCCTTCTCCACAGCGGGCCCCGTGGAGCACTGGTACGTCCTCATCGGCGAGATCGCCCTGGAGCTTGCGATCGGTGCGGCGATCGGCATCGCGGTGGGCTGGCTCGGCGCGTACGGCCTGCGGCACGTGGCGCTGCCCGCCTCCGGCCTCTACCCCATCGCCGTCCTCGCCATCGCGGTCACGGCGTACGCGGCCGGCGCCATGGCGCACGGCAGTGGATTCCTCGCCGTCTACCTCGCCTCGATGGTCCTCGGCAACGCCAAGCTGCCGCACTGGCCGGCCACCCGCGGCTTCGCCGAAGGGCTCGGCTGGATCGCCCAGATCGGCATGTTCGTCCTGCTCGGACTGCTGGTCACCCCGCACGATCTGCTCGACGACACCTGGCCCGCGATCGTCATCGGCCTGGTCCTGACCGTGGTGGCCAGACCGCTGGAAGTCGTGATCGCCCTGCTGCCGTTCCGCCTGCCCTGGCAGGAGAAGGCCCTGATGTCCTGGGCGGGCCTTCGCGGCGCCGTGCCCATCATCCTCGCCACCATCCCCATGGTGAACGGCGTCGACGACAGTCAGCGGATCTTCAACATCGTCTTCATCCTGGTCGTCGTCTACACCCTCATCCAGGGCCCTACGCTGCCGTGGCTGGCCAGGAAACTGCACCTCGGCGACTCCACGGGCGCCGCCGACCTGGGCATCGAATCGGCGCCCCTGGAGCGCCTGCGCGGACATCTGCTCTCGGTGGCGATTCCCAAGGGCTCGCGGATGCACGGCGTCGAGGTGGCCGAGCTCCGGCTGCCCGCCGGGGCCGCGGTCACGCTGGTCGTACGGGACGGCGAATCCTTTGTGCCGCTGCCCACGACCGTGCTGCGCCGCCGGGACGAGCTCCTGGTGGTGGCCACCGACCCGGTGCGCGATGCCGCGGAGCAGCGGCTGCGCGCGGTCGGACAGGGCGGAAAGCTGGCCGGCTGGCTGGGAACGAGCGACCAGGAACCGGACGGGCGGGGCAATCGCAGGTGACGGGCGCCTCATTCTCCGTATTCGCAGGCTTGATGCACCTACTCCCTGTACGATGAAGGCGCACATGATCTGAAGCGATCGATCATGTCTGAACCAACTGATCGAACCAACTCTGTCTGACGCAGAGCTGGCGCCGACCGTATGGCGGCCGCGTGTCCTCGCAGTGGGCAACCGGTATCTACCGCAGTCCCGCGCAAGAGGACAGCTCTCGGCGCCGTCGCCCTGAAAAGGGGGCCGCGCTACCAGGCGGCAGAAAGGCACGGGCCGTGGCATCCACGGTCACCTCCCGCCCCGGATACGGACAGCTGCTGCGCACCCGCGGCGCCTGGACGTTTCTCCTGCCCGGCTTCGCGGCACGCCAGCCCTTCGCGATGCTGACCATCTCCATCGTCCTGCTGGTGCAGCACACCACCGGCTCCTACGGCGCCGCAGGTGCCGTCTCGGCCGTCACCGGCGTCTCCATGGCGGTGTTCGCCCCCTTCAGCGGCAAGCTCGCCGACCGGTTCGGCCAGCGCGCCGTACTGGTGCCCGGCGTGCTCATCCACACCGTGTCGGTGCTCTCCCTGACGCTGCTCGCGCTGTCGGACGCCCCCTTGTGGGCCCTGTTCGTCGCGGCGGTGCCCACCGGCGCCTCCACGCCGCAGATCGGCCCCATGGTGCGGGCCCGCTGGGGCGTCAAGCTGCAGGACTCCCCGCTCGCCAGTACGGCGGCCGCCTTCGAGTCCGTCACGGACGAGCTGACGTTCGTCCTCGGCCCGCTCTTCGCCACCGCGCTGTGCACCGCCATCGACCCGTCGGCGGGACTCTTCGCGGAGGCCGGCCTCACCCTGGTCGGCGGCCTGCTGTTCGCGGCACAGAAGAGCACCCAGCCCAAGCCCGTCCCGCGTGACGTCCACGCGCGCGTGGAGCACGTCTCCGCGCTGCGGGTCCCCGGAGTGCGGGTCCTGATCGTCACCTTCCTGGGCATCGGCGCCGTCTTTGGCGGCATGCAGGTCGCCCTCGCCGCCTTCACCGAGTCGATCGGCGAGCCCGGCCTGAACGGTGTCCTGTACGGCACCTTCGCGGCGGGCAACATGCTCTCCGGCCTGGCCTGCGGTGCCATCGCCTGGAAGATCGCTCCGCAGCGGCGCCTCGTCGTCGCGTACGCGGCGCTGACGCTGATGGCCTCCGGGCTCTGGGCCATGCACTCCGTGGTGCTGCTCGCCGGGCTCGGCCTCCTGGTGGGTGTCTGCATCGCTCCGGCGCTGATCACCGGCTACACGCTGGTGGACAAGCTGGTGGCGCCGACCGGCCGCACCGAGGCCTTCACCTGGCTGACGGGCGCCGTCGCGCTCGGCCAGGCGGCCGCCGTCACGGTGGCCGGACAGCTGGAGGACCGCCTGTGGGACGGCGCCGGATTCCTGGTGCCGCTGGGCGGTACGGCACTGGCCCTGGTGGTGCTGCTCGCCCTGCGTTCGCGGCTCACGCCCCGGTCCGCCGGACGGACGGTGGCGCGTGGCGTCGGTCACCGCGAGCCGGTCACGGTGGACTGATCTCGCGGAATACGTCACTATGGACCGTCGTTAGCACTCATCGAGTGAGAGTGCCAGGAGGAAGCAAGTGCCGACGTACCAGTACCAGTGCACCGAGTGCGGCGAGGGCCTCGAGGCGGTGCAGAAGTTCACCGATGACGCCCTGACCGTGTGCCCCAGCTGCGACGGACGCCTCAAGAAGGTGTTCTCGGCCGTCGGCATCGTCTTCAAGGGCTCCGGCTTCTACCGCAACGACAGCCGTGGCTCCTCGTCGAGCAGCACGCCGTCGTCGACGTCGGCGTCGAAGTCGTCGGACTCCAAGTCCGCGTCGACCGCTTCGTCGTCTTCTTCGTCCTCCTCGTCGGACTCCAAGTCGTCCGGCTCCGCGTCGACCTCGTCCTCGGGGTCGTCCGCCGGCTCGTCGGCCGCCTAGGCCCACCACGCCTTTCTGCCAGGTCCCCGCCGTCTTCCGACGGCGGGGACCTCGGCGTACCACCGCCCGGCTACTGTGCTGGACATGGCGAACACGGCGAACGCGACGCGGGCCGACATCGGTGTCATCGGCGGCTCGGGCTTCTACTCCTTCCTCGACAACGTGACCGAACTCCAGGTCGACACCCCCTACGGGGCGCCGAGCGACTCCCTCTTCCTCGGTGAGATCGCCGGGCGACGGGTCGCCTTCCTGCCCCGGCACGGCCGCGGGCACCATCTGCCGCCGCACCGCATCAACTACCGCGCCAATCTCTGGGCGTTGCGCTCCGTGGGCGTACGACAGGTCCTCGGGCCGTGTGCGGTGGGCGGGCTCCGTCCCGAGTTCGGGCCCGGGACGCTGCTGGTGCCCGACCAGCTCGTGGACCGCACGAAGGCCCGTACGCAGACGTTCTTCGACGGGGTCCCGCTCGCGGACGGCAGCATTCCGAACGTCGTGCACGTATCGCTTGCCGACCCGTACTGCCCGGCCGGGCGCAGCGCCGCGCTGAAGGCGGCGCGCGGCCGTGACTGGGAGCCGGTGGACGGCGGGACGCTGGTGGTGATCGAGGGGCCGCGGTTCTCGACCCGTGCGGAGTCGCGCTGGCACGCGGCGCAGGGCTGGTCCGTGGTGGGCATGACCGGGCATCCCGAGGCCGTGCTCGCCCGTGAACTGGAGCTCTGCTACACGTCGTTGACGCTGGTCACGGATCTCGACGCGGGGGCGGAGAGCGGCGAGGGCGTCTCGCACGACGAGGTCCTGCAGGTGTTCGCGGCGAACGTGGACCGGCTGCGCTCGGTGCTTTTCGACGCGGTGGCGGGGCTGCCGGCGGAGGGCGAGCGGGACTGCTTGTGTGCGGGGGCGCTGGGTGGGATGGACCCAGGGATCCGGCTGCCTTGAGGGGGCTCGGGGGCGGACTGCTCGGGGGCGGACTGGTGGACGGCCTCGTGGGCCGGAACTTCCCCTTCGGGTGAGGGAGTTGTCCACAACCGGCGAGTAGTACACGGGGCTCAGCGGGATTCGGCGCGGGCCTGCATCGTGAGAGCGGAAGCCAAGCTCATCTCTCGTCGCAGGCGGTGCTCGTCGTGATCCCAGTCCGTTCGCAGTCCCGGTCTCAGTCGCAGTCCCATTCCTTCTCGCAGCCCCATTCCCCGTCGCAGCCCGAGCTCCAGGTCCACCGGCCGGCCGACGGCTGCCAGGTGCCGCACTTCGCTCCCGTTCGGGTACGCGGCGGGCGGCACCGGCTGCGACGGCTGCTGCGGCACAGACGGCGGGCCATGGCCGCGGGGCTCGCGATGACCGCCGCCGCGCTCGTAGCCGCCGGGCCTCGGGACGCCGAACGGGTGCGGCCGCAGGGTCAGCCGTCCGCCGCTGCCGCGCCCTCGCGCGAACGGGCCGCCGCTCTGGTGACGGCTCCCGTGCGGATCGCGGACGCGGCGACGGTGCGGCTGCTGCACCGCGGGGACCGCGTCGACGTCGTCGCCGCCGACGGCTCGACGGCGGGCGGCGGCGCACCGCGAGTGGTGGCGGCCGGCGCCAGGGTGGCCGAGGTGCCCGAGCCGGACGACGGGGCCGAAAGCGCCGCCGAGGGCGGGGCGTTGGTGGTGCTCTCCGTACCGCGGGCGACGGCTGCGCGGCTGGCCGGCGCGGGTGCGAGTGCGCGCCTGGCGGTGACGTTGTGCTGATTCATGGCGTGTGCAACTGCACTGGCTTGCGGTCACGTCGCTCATTCGAGGCGCGTGATTGGACAGGCCCGCCAGGACCTGCCGTAGGTTGCGAAGCTGTCTGTTTTACAACCTGCATGTGCAACGAAAGGCCTCGTGGTGAGCGAGAAGAAGGAACCGGGTCTCTGGGAGGGCTTCAAGGCCTTCCTGATGCGCGGCAACGTCGTCGACCTGGCGGTCGCGGTGGTCATCGGCGCCGCGTTCACGAACATCGTGAACGCGGTGGTGAAGGGCGTCATCAACCCGCTGGTCGGTGCCTTCGGGACGAAGGATCTCGACCACTACAGCTCGTGCCTCAAGGCCCCGTGCGTCATGAAGGCCGACGGGACGGTCGAGAGCGGCATCCCGATCATGTGGGGCTCGGTTCTCAGCGCGACCCTCAGCTTCGTGATCACCGCGGCCGTCGTCTACTTCCTGATGGTCCTGCCGATGGCCAAGTACCTGGCCAAGCAGGCGGCGCGGAAGGCAGCCAAGGAAGGCACGCAGGAGGTTGTCGAACTGTCCGAGCTGGAGGTTCTGAAGGAGATCCGCGACGCCCTGGTGGCGCAGCGCGGCTCTGGCCACAGCGAGCCCTAGCGAGGGCTCAGAGGTGGTGGGGCGGCTTCTCGTCCAGGAAGCGCGCCAGGTCGGCGGCGCTGTCGCCGCCGACCGGAGGCCGCTCTCCCCACCCGCGGTCCGTGTCGTCCGAAGACTGCTGCGACAGGGGGTCGTCGAAGACCAGGGCGCTCTTCGGCTTCTTCGGCGCCGTGGAACCCTCCGGGGTCTCCGATTCCTTCGGATCGCGCGGTTCGGGGGCGGGGGCGGTGCTCATGTATCCAGGGTACGTCCGTGGGGCGCGGGTGGACCCGGCCATCGCGTTCCGGCCACCGTCAGACGGCCTTGAGGCCCGTGTGCGCCGCGCCTGTGGGTGCCGCGCCCGGGCGGGTGTCCATCGGGTGGGAAGGGGTGCCGCAGCCGCATTCGGCCCAGAGCTTCTGCTGTGCTTTGGGCATGGCATCCACACCGGCCTCCGCGCCGACCCCAGACCCAGGTTCCGGCTCCGGGCACCCCGGCCGCCCGGTCCCCGCATCGGCCACCCTGCGCCCCCTGGTCGCGCGCGGGCGGGACGAGGAGCACCGGGCGGCGACCCCGCTGGAACTCTTCTTCGACCTCTGTTTCGTCGTGGCGGTCGCCCAGGCCGGTGCCGAGCTGGTGCATGCGATCGCCGAGGGCCACGCGGGCGAGGGGATCCTCAACTACGCGATGGTGTTCTTCGCGCTGTTCTGGGCGTGGGTCAACTTCTCGTGGTTCGCGTCGGCGTACGACAACGACGACGTGCTCTTCCGGGTCGTCACGCTCGTCCAGATCGCCGGTGTGCTCGTCTTCGCCGCGGGGGTCTCCAAGGGGTTCCAGGACCACGACTTCCTGCTCATCTGGCTCGGCTACCTGATCATGCGGGTCGCGCTCACCACCCAGTGGCTGCGCGTCGCGTCCTCCGCGGGCGGGGAGGAACGCCGCACCGCGCTGCGGTACGCCGCGGGTGTG
Organism: Streptomyces sp. NPDC021622; assembly: GCF_040640795.1. Taxonomy (NCBI): domain Bacteria; kingdom Bacillati; phylum Actinomycetota; class Actinomycetes; order Kitasatosporales; family Streptomycetaceae; genus Streptomyces; species Streptomyces sp. NPDC021622. The sequence continues at coordinate 77,051 of NZ_JBFACK010000008.1, read as the reverse complement.
CTGCTCTGTCAGATCGGCTGGTCCGGACTGCTCTTCCTGCCGGAGGGCGCCCGTGGGTGGCTGTTCCTGGGGATGGCGATCGCCGAGATGTGCGTACCCGTCATCGCCGAGCGGGCCTACACCACGCCCTGGCATCCACATCACATCGCGGAGCGGTACGGCCTGTTCACCATCATCGTGCTCGGCGAGACGATCGCGGCGGCGACCGTCGCCGTGAAGTCCGGCATCGACGAGAACGACGAGCTGGGCGAGCTCCTGCCCATCGCCGCGGGTGGCCTTCTGATCGTCTTCGCAGCCTGGTGGATCTACTTCGTCGTGCCGATCCACGGCCGCCTGAGCACCAACCGGCAGGCGTTCCTGTGGGGTTACGGGCACTACTTCATCCTCGGCGCGGCCGCGGCGATCGGCGCCGGCATCGAGGTCGCGGTCGAGCAGGCAGTCGGCAAGGCACACATCTCGACGCTGGCCGCGTCAGCCTCGGTGACCGTACCGATGGCGCTGTACCTCCTGACGGTATGGCTGCTGCACTCCCGCTACTACAAGGTGGGCATCGCACAGCAACTGGTCCTCCCGAGTGGCGCATTGGCGACCCTGGCAAGCACGTTCGCGGGAAGCTGGGCGGTCCCGGTGGCAGGCCTCGTCGCGACGGCGACGGTCGCGACCGGGGTGACGCTGACGCGACGAATGGTGGCAGCCACAAGCGACTGACTCGCCCCGGCCCGGCGGGGGCTGCGGGCAGGACGCTCGTCCCCGCCCGCGGATGGCTCATACGTGGCTGCCCGCCCCGCCCGGCGCGTCTCGCGTGATACGTAGGTCGGCATGACTTCCGACGTCCCGAACCACCCCACCACCAACCCCGCCGCCCACCCCACCACCCACTCCCCGACCGACAGCCCGAGCCGTCCCGCCCCCGGCTCCCTGACCGACGTTCGGGGCCTGCGGGTCGGGCACGCGACCCTCTACGGGGGCGGTCACCCGGGTCACCTCACCGGGGCCACCGTCGTGCTCGCGCCCGAGGGTGGTGCCGTTGCCGCCGTGGATGTGCGGGGTGGTGGGCCCGGTACGCGGGAGACGGATGCGCTCGACCCGCGGAATCTGGTGCAGCGTGTCGAGGCGGTCGTTCTGACGGGCGGCAGCGCGTACGGGCTCGACTCCGCTTCCGGGGTGGTGGCGTGGCTGGAGGAGCAGGGGCGGGGTGTGCGGGTGGGTCCTGATCCCTCTCATGTCGTTCCCGTGGTGCCTGCGGCCTGTGTCTTCGATCTCGGCAGGGGCGGCGACTTCAAGGCTCGCCCCGATGCGTCGACCGGTCGCGCCGCCGTGGAGGCCGCCGCGCGCACCGAGCTCTTCGCCCCGGTCCAGGAGGGCAACGTCGGCGCGGGCACCGGCGCGGTGGTCGGCAAGGTCAAGGGCGGCATCGGCAGCGCCAGCGTCCGGCTCGACTCGGGCATCACGGTGGCCGCCCTGGTCGTGGCGAACGCCGCGGGTTCGGGGTTCGACCCGGAGACCGGCGCGCTGTACGGGCGGTTCTTCCAGCACTTCCAGCACCTCCAGCACGTCGAGGGGCGGCAAAACGCCTACCCCTCGCCCGAGGTCCACGAAGAGGCGCAGCGACGTCTCGCCGAGGCCGCCGCCGAGAACGGGCCGCCGCCGCTGAACACCACCCTCGCCGTGGTCGCCACGGACGCCGAACTCACCAAGGCCCAGGCGCAGAAGCTGGCCGGCACGTCGCACGACGGCATGGCCCGCGCCGTGCGCCCCGTCCATCTCCTCAACGACGGGGACACCGTCTTCACCCTGGCCACCGGCGAGCACGCACTGGCCGCCGACAACCCCCTCGCCCTCAACGAGATCCTCGCGGCGGGCGCCGAGCTGGTGACCGCCGCGATCGTCCGGGCGATGCTGGCCGCGGAGTCCGTGCGCACCCCCGGCGGCACGTTCCCCTCGTATCTCGACCTCTACGGCAAGTAGGCCCACCCCAGACACAGCCCCAAAGCCGCATCAACCAGGGCAGGTTGGTGCGGCTTCGCTGTGCCTGCGCTCACACCATCCGGACGGAACCTTTCCGCCCGCACGTCGCTCTTTACCCGTACTGGACCAGAACGCGCACTTGGCACATAGATGGAGCAGCCCGTGACAACGTCGTACACAGCCAGGCCTCGGCGACGCACCCTGCTGGCAGCCGCCGCACTCGCCGCCGCGGGTGCGCTGACCCTCACGGCCTGCGGCGGCGACGCGGACGCGAAGGGCGACGGCAAGAACGGCGAGGGCAAGGAAGCCGGCGGCCTCGCCGTCACCATCTCCGCCAAGGACGGCTCGACCGGCGCCTCCATCAACGCCACGGGCGTCAAGGTCGAGGGCGGCAAGCTGACCGACGTGAAGATGACGCTGGTCTCCACCGGCGCCGCCGTCGACGGCACGCTCTCCTCCGACGGCACGAGCTGGAAGCCCAAGGCCCAGCTGGAGCGCGGCATGAAGTACCGCATCACGGCCGACGCCAAGGACGCCAAGGGCAAGGAAGCGACCGAGAACTCGATCTTCACGACCGTCTCGAAGGCCAACAGCTTCATCGGCAGCTACACCCCGGACGGTGGCACCAAGGTCGGCGTCGGCATGCCCGTCTCCTTCACCTTCGACAAGGCGATCACGGAGAAGCAGGACGTCCAGTCGCACATCAAGGTCACATCCGACAGCGGCCAGAAGGTCGTCGGCCACTGGTTCGGCGACCAGCGCCTGGACTTCAGGCCCGAGGAGTACTGGAAGGCCGGCTCCAAGGTCACGATGAAGATCGACCTGGAGGGCGTGAAGGGCGCGGAAGGCGCCACCGGCGTACAGAACAAGACGGTCAGCTTCACCATCGGCCGCGCGCAGGTCTCCACGGTCGACGTGCAGGCCAAGAAGATGACGGTCGAGCGGGACGGAAAGGTCGTCAAGACCATCCCGATCTCCGCGGGCAGCCCGTCGAACCCCACGTACAACGGCCAGATGGTGATCTCCGAGAAGTTCACGCAGACCCGCATGAACGGCGACACGGTCGGCTTCGGCGGTGAGTACGACATCAAGGACGTCCCGCACGCCATGCGCCTGTCCTCGTCCGGCACCTTCATCCACGGCAACTACTGGGGCTCGCCCTCGATCTTCGGCAGCGCCAACACCAGCCACGGCTGCGTCGGCCTGCAGGACGCGCAGGGCGCGGGCGACTCCAGCACGCCGGGCGCGTGGTTCTACGACAACTCCCTGATCGGGGACGTCGTGACGGTCAAGGGCTCCTCGGACAAGACCGTCTCGCCGGACAACGGCCTCAACGGCTGGAACATGTCCTGGAGCGAGTGGACCGCGGGCAGCGCCGGCTAGCCTTAAGCCATCCAGAAACCGCTTCAACACCACGAGCCGCACGGGAACTTGCCGTGCGGCTCGTACGTTTTCCCGTTCCCGGACATGATGTCCGACCCAGGGGCTACGGTATGCACTCACAAGGTGACATGCAGCAACGCCGGGAGAAACCTTGAGCGTTCCGTACGAGTACGAGACAGCGTACGAGCCACCCCAGTCGCCCGAGCAGAAGCCTCCGCACTCTCCGCAGGAGCACCTCGAGCGGCTCCTCGGTCGCGCCCTGAACTCTTTCGACCTGCCGGACGAGACGATACGGCGCCTGGACTCGGCGATCGCGTACGACAGTTCGCTGCACTCCGCGCACCACAGCGCGGGCCTGCGCAGAGAGACGTACCGGCACACGTGGCTGCTCGCCGACGCCAGCGCGCTCACCCTCTGGGAGCTGGTGCACAACACGGGCCCCGGCAGCCACCCCCAGCACGAGCTGTACGCGGACGAGGAGGAGGCCGGCGTCGCCACCTCGCGCCTTCCGCTCCCGCCGGACACCGCACCGGTCGCCTGCGAGCAGCCCGTCGTGCTCCAGCTCCCGGCCCCGGACGAGCCCCGGCACACGTACGTCCCCGACGACTCGGCGGACCACGGGCGCCGGCTGCTGCGCCGCGCGGAGAACCCGGTCGGCTCGGGGCGGCCGGGCGAAGAGATCGCGCGGCAGTTGCGCTCGGCGTTCGCGCACCAGATCACGCAGGCCTTCGGGCGCCCCTGCCTGGCCGGCGAGGCCCGCTTCTGCTTCTCGCTCTACGAGCACGCGTTCCTGCTCTTCGACGGCAGCGAGCTCAGCCTCTGGGAGGTCGAGCACACGGTCACGCCGGACAAGCGGCACATGTGCGAGGTGTACGTCACCGAGAGCGCGGCCCGCGAGGCGATGGAGCTGCGGGCCAGGAGCATTCCGCAGCAGCGCTCCTGACCAGGGACTTGGTCAGGACCGACCCTCGCCGAACTGCCGTACAAGACCCGCGAAGGCGGCCCGCTCGTCCGGCGTCAGCTCGACCGTCTCCGTGTGCGGCGGGCCCGTCTGCGCGGGCAGGGCGCGCAGTGACTGAGCCTGGTGCCAGACGTCCACGTCGGACCGGTCGCGCCGCAGTACCCGCACCAGGCCCACGGCCCAGACGACGGTCGCGGCGGCGAGCACGGCCACGCCTGTCTGCTGGAGGATCGAGACATTCTGGAGCATGCCGCACAGTAGACAACACGATCCGGGACTTCCGACAGGGGGGCCGTGGGACTTACGTCCTGAAGTGACGCATGTCGCACAACCCCCCTCATAGAGACCTCATAGGGACCTAATAAGGGCCTCATCGGTGCCTCATCGGGACCTCATGGGGCTCAAGCAGCCGCCGTGACCTGCTCCTTCGGCGCGGCTTCCGCAGCGGCCGCCGCGCTCTCGCCGCTCTCCCCGCTCTCCGAAGGAACCGGCTTCCGGGCCCCCTTGAGCAGGACGACCGTCACGGTCGAGACGCCGACACCGGCGGCGACGGCCACCAGGTAGAGCAGTGGCTGGCCGATCAGCGGCACCACGAAGATGCCTCCGTGCGGGGCCCGCAGCGTGCAGCCGAAGGCCATCGACAGGGCGCCGGTGACCGCGCCGCCCGCCATCGAGGCGGGGATCACCCGCAGCGGGTCGGCCGCGGCGAACGGGATCGCGCCCTCCGTGATGAAGGATGCGCCGAGGAACCAGGCCGCCTTGCCGTTCTCGCGCTCCGTCTTGGTGAAGAGACGGCCGCGGACGGTGGTGGCGAGGGCCATGGCGAGCGGCGGGACCATGCCGGCCGCCATCACCGCGGCCATCACCTTGAGGCTGCCCTCGGTCGGGTGGGTGAGGCCGCCGATGGCGAAGGCGTAGGCGACCTTGTTCAGCGGGCCGCCGAGGTCGAAGCACATCATCAGGCCGAGGATGACGCCGAGGATGATCGCGTTGGCGCCGGAGAGGCCTTCGAGCCAGTCGGTGAGCGCGCTCTGCAGCGAGGCGATCGGCTCTCCGATCACCAGGAACATCAGGAAGCCGACGACCGCCGAAGAGATCAGCGGGATCACCACGACCGGCATGATGCCGCGAAGCACCGCCGGGATCCGGACTTTCTGGATGCCCATGACGACGGCGCCCGCGATCAGACCCGCCGCGAGGCCGCCGAGGAAGCCCGCGTTGATCGTGACGGCGACCGAGCCGCCGACGAAGCCGGGGACCAGACCGGGCCGGTCGGCCATTCCGTACGCGATGTAACCGGCGAGGACCGGCACCAGGAAGGCGAAGGCGAGCCCGCCGATCTGGAAGAGCAGCGCGGCCCAGCTGGTGGTATCCGTCCACACGAAGTGCTCGGCGACGGACGGTGCCTTGTCGATCCGCCAGCCGCCGATGGCGAAGCCCAGGGCGATGAGGAGGCCGCCCGCGGCGACGAACGGGACCATGTAACTGACGCCGGACATCAGCCACTTGCGCAGCTTGGTGCCGTAGCCGTCGCCGCTGTCGCCCGCGTTGTCCACCGGGCTCGGGGCGCTGGGGGTGGTGATCTCGCCGCGGGCCGCCTTCTCGCGGGCTTCCGCGATGAGTTCCGCCGGGCGGCTGATGCCGGCCTTCACGCCCACGTCGACCGTGGGCTTCCCGGCGAAGCGGGCCTTGTCCCGTACGGGGACGTCGTGGGCGAGGATGACCGCGTCCGCGGTGGCTAGGACCGCCGGGTCGAGGCGGGTGAATCCTGCTGACCCCTGGGTCTCGACCGTGAGTTCTACCTCCGCCTCGCGGGCTGCTTTCTCCAGGGACTCCGCTGCCATGTAGGTGTGGGCTATGCCCGTTGGGCAGGACGTGACGGCGACTATGCGGAACGGCTCCGCCGGGGGCGGGTTGTTTTCCGGCTGCTGGTCGGTGGGGGCTTGTGTGTTTTCCCCAGCCACCCGCCCATTGCTGCCAGCTGGTTCCGTACCCGGCTCGGCATCGCCCCTGATCAGTGCCGCTGCCGTCTCCGCATCCCCCGCACCCCGCAGCGCGCTCGTGAACTCCTCGTCCATCAGCTGCCTTGCCAGCGACGAAAGGATCGTCAGGTGGGCGTCGTCCGCGCCCGCCGGGGCGGCGATGAGGAAGATCAGGTCCGCGGGGCCGTCCGGCGCCCCGAAGTCGATGCCGTCCGCCGAGCGGCCGAAGGCCAGGGTCGGCTCGGTGACATGGGCGCTGCGGCAGTGCGGGATGCCGATGCCGCCGTCGAGGCCGGTCGGCATCTGCGCCTCACGGGCCGCCACGTCGGCGAGGAACCCCTCCAGGTCGGTCACCCGGCCCAGGGTCACCATGCGCTCGGCGAGGGCACGGGCCGCCGCTTCCTTGGTTCCGGCGGACCGGTCGAGTTCGAGGTCGACCAGTTCCGCGGTGATCATCTCGCTCATCGCGGGCTCCTTCGCAGGGGACTTGGCTTGTGGGGGCGGGGAGTCATGACGCCGGCTCCGTCAGTGCGCGGTCCAGGGGGACCTCCGTCGTCACCGTGACCGCGTCCGGCGCGAGATCCGCCGGCGTCGGCATCGCGCTGCCCGGCAGTTGGACCGCAGCCGCGCCGTGCGCCACGGCCGACGCGAGGGCGCCCGCGCCGGTGCCGCCCGCGATGAGGAAACCGGCCAGGGAGGAGTCACCGGCGCCGACATTGCTGCGTACGGCGTCGACTCGGGCACTGCCGAAGTACGTGCCCGAGTCGTCGAGAAGGAGCTGGCCGTCCGCCCCGAGGCTGGCGAGCACGGCACGCGCGCCGAGCTCCCGCAGCTCATCGGCGGCCTTCACCGCGTCGCCGACCGTGGCCAGCGGACGGCCCACCGCCTCGGCGAGCTCCTCGGCGTTCGGCTTGACCACGTCGGGGCGCTCGGCGAGGGCGGCGAGCAGCGCAGGGCCCGAGGTGTCCAGGGCGATACGGGCGCCCGCCGCGTGCGCGCGGGCCACCAACTCGGCGTACCAGGAAGGCGCGAGGCCACGCGGGAGGCTGCCGCAGCAGGCGATCCAGTCGGCCCCGGCGGAGCGTTCACGGACGGCGGAGAGCAGCGACTCCGCCTCGACCGGGGTCAGTTCGGGGCCCGGGGCGTTGATCTTGGTGAGGGTGCCGTCCGGTTCGGCGACCGCGATGTTGGATCGGGTGTGGCCCGCGACCGGGACCGGGGCGACGCTGATCCCCTGCTCGTCGAGGAGCTGTGCGACCAGCGCGCCGGGCGCCCCGCCGAGCGGCAGCACGGCGACGGTGTCCGCGCCCGCCGCCGCGACCGCCCGCGACACGTTGACGCCCTTGCCGCCCGGATCCATCCGCTCCCCGGTGGCCCGCACGACCTCACCGCGGTCCAGGGCGGGGACCTCGTAGGTGCGGTCGAGGGAGGGGTTGGGCGTGACGGTGAGGATCATGCGTGTACGTACCGTTTCGTTGCTGTCGTGCGTGGGGTCCGGCCGCCGACCGCTCGCCGCGCCCACGGGACTCGACGGTCCGCGGTCTGCGGAGGGTTCGGCGGAGGCGGGGGCCGTTCGCGGAGACTCGGCGCGTGCGCGAGTCGGCGGTGCGCTCCGCGCGAGGCCGGGGTTCGACCCCCTGCCCGCCCCGCGCGCGGCGCTCGCCGCATGGCTGCCGCTCATGCGCGGACGACCTCCGTGCCGCCGCCCTCGATCGCCGCCGCGTCCTCGGGGCTGAGGCCGCTGTCGGTGATCAGGAGGTCGACGTCGTCCAGGTCGCCGAAGCGCGCGAAGTGTTCCTGGCCGTGCTTGGTGGAGTCCGCGAGCAGGACCACCCGGCGGGCCGCGCCGATCGCGGCGCGCTTGACGGCCGCCTCGGCGAGGTCGGGGGTGGTCAGTCCTGCCTCCGCGGAGAAGCCGTTGGTGGCGAGGAAGAGGATGTCGGCGCGGATCTCGCCGTACGCCCGCAGCGCCCACGCGTCGACCGCCGCGCGCGTACGGCTGCGTACGCGGCCGCCGATGAGGTGCAGCTGGATGCCGGGGTGGTCGGCGAGGCGGGCCGCGGTGGGCAGGCCGTGCGTGACGACCGTGAACGTCGATTCGAGGGGGAGCGAGGCCGCGAGCCGCGCGACCGTCGAGCCCGCGTCGAGGATGACGCTGCCCTCGGCCGGCAGCTCGGCGAGCGCGGCCTTGGCGATGCGGTCCTTCTCGTCGGCCGATGTGCCCTCGCGCTCGGCGAGGTCCGGCTCGAAGTCGAGGCGCCCGGCCGGTATGGCACCGCCATGGACACGGCGTACGAGACCGGCGCGGTCGAGGGCCTTCAGGTCGCGCCGGATGGTCTCCGCGGTGACCTGGAACTCCTCGGCGAGCGACAGCACGTCGACCCGGCCGCCGTCACGCGCGAGCCGCAGGATCTCCTGCTGCCGCTCCGGTGCGTACATGTCCGTTCGCCTCCGTGTTGATGCCCGAGCTTGTGGATTCCCTGGGAGACTACGACTGGATTTCCGGAAAGTAAACAGGTTCGGGCACCAGGCAGACACAAACGGACTCCTGGGCCTGCGGGAGGGCCACGCCTTGGGCGCCCCCCCATCCCCACCACAGGCCGACTTCACCTGGTTCGGCCGAGCCGGGAAATGCGAACGCCTGTCCGGTAGGTCGCTGGTCGGGGTGGCCGGATGGGGAGTGGAGTCTGTGTGTGCGGGGTTCGCACTACGGTCTGGTTTCGTGAAGTTGGTGGTGCAGGTCAAGCTGCTGCCGACGCCTGGACAGGCGTCGGCACTGGAGGCGACCCTGCGGGCCTGCAACCGGGCTGCCGACTACGCCTCCACGATCGCCTTCGAGCAGAGCCTGACTTCCCGTAACGATCTACAGAGGGCCGTCTATACGGATGTGAAGGCGACGTTCGGGCTCTCCGCGCAGCCTGCGGTGCGGGCTGTGAAGAAGGTCGTCGACGCCTACGCCACCCTCAAGGCCCAGCTGAAGACCGGGCGCCTGGGCCCGGCCCACTCGAAGCGGTATCGCAAGGCCACCACCTCCCCGATCGCGTTCCGCACCGATGCGGCCCAGCCCTTCGACGACCGCTGCCTGTCCTGGCAGCTGGACGCTCGCACCGTGTCGATCTGGACGGTGGAGGGGCGGCTGAAGAGTCTGCGCTTTGCCTGCTCCGCCGACCAGTTGAAGCTGCTCCAAGGGCACCGCAAAGGCGAGAGCGATCTGATCTGCCGGGGCGGGAAGTGGTTCCTGATCGCCACGTGTGACCTGCCGAACCCGGAGGTGGCGGAGCCGGTGGACTGGATCGGCGTGGACCGTGGGATCACCAACCTGGCCACCACCAGCGACGGCACCAACTACCAGGGCCGTGGCCTGACCCGGTACCGCCGCCATCAGGCGTGCAAGCGGGCCGAGTTGCAGGCCAAACGGACCCGCTCGGCCACCCGCCGCCTCTCCGGCCGCACCAAGAGGGAGCAGCGTCATGCCACGCACGTGAACCATCGGATCAGCAAGGAGATCGTTGCCGTCGCGCAACGCACCGGACGCGGGATCGCCGTCGAGGCTCTCGACGGGATCCGCGACCGGGTACGGCTACGCCGCGACCAGCGGGCAACGCTCTCCTCCTGGCCCTTCCACCAGCTCGGACAGCACCTCGCCTACAAGGCGAAACGAGCCGGGGTGGCGTTCCTCGAAGTGGACGCGGCCTACACCTCGCAGCAGTGTCCGCGCTGCAAGCACACCGAGCGGGCCAACCGGCCCACCCGGGATCACTTCTGTTGTCGTCGGTGCGGGCTCGCTGGCCCCGCCGACGTCGTCGCCGGGGTCAACGTGCGCGATCGCGCACGCTCGGCGTGGGTGTTCGTCACCGCACCCGCACCCAGCCCCTGACTCCGTTCAGCAGGTTGAGTGGATGCGACCCGTGACCGTCCCGTCGTAGGGGGCAGTCGGGAGCGCGACAAGGTGTGAACGACCGGGTACACAAAACTCGGCCGCTCACGGCCAAGAAGGTGACCCGCTCGTACGCCGAGGGAGCTACTGACCGTGGCCCGGACGCTGAAGACGCTCGGCGTGAAGACGCCGTACGGCCTGCAACTGGGACCCGAGGCCGCCGAGGACGAGGTGCTGTCCTGGCTGCTCGCGGACGACGGCGGCTACGCGGGCCTGACGAGCTACGACTTCAACACCGCGGGCAATGTCCGCACGCTGACCTGGCTGCGGGACGAGCTGGTCGGCAAGGGGCTCGCGGGCGCGAACCCGGCGGGGCTCAACAGGACGGACGCGTACGCCCAGTTCATGAAGGGCCGGATCGGGATGCTGGTCGCCCATCCGGTGCTCATGGGCGCCGCCGACAAGTACAAGTTCCCTTACGCGCACACCGCGTTCCCCAGGCGGCGGGGCGGGGCCGCGGCGCCCATCGGCCTGAGCGACTGGCTGATGGCCTTCCGGCAGAACGGCAACGGCGAGGCGTCCGGCCGGTTCCTCAGCCACCTCTACGGCCGCAAGTCGGCCAAGGCGTACGGCGGCGGCCAGGCCGCGCTCCCGGTGACCAGCTCGGCGTCGGCCGCGCTGCGGGCGGACCCGGCGCAGCGCCCGCTGTGGAAGTTCATCGACCAGATGCCGCAGGCGCAGTTCCAGCCGGGCAATCTGCGGTCGTGGCCGACGGTCCGGGCGGCCATCCGCAAGGAGATCGGCGCCGCCGTCATGAAGGGCGGCAGCCCCGAGGGCGTACTCGAGTCCCTGGACACGACGGCGACCCAGGCGGAGCTCTAGACTCCGCCCGGGCCGCGCCCCGCCGGGGTGGATCAGGACGTCAACGCGGGCTCCCGCTCCGGGAGTTCACCCAGGCCATCGGTGTCATCAGTGTCATCGGCCGTGGTGTCCGCGCCCTCGACATGCTGCCGGGGCTTGACCGGCAGGGCGAACATCAGCAGGAAGATGACGCCGAGCACGCCGACCACCCACCACAGCGAGTTCTGGAACGCGTCGATGAACTCGGCGGGCACCTGGCTCCGTTCGACCTTCTCGTCGATCACACCGAAGAACACCACGGATACGAGGCCGAGCCCGAGCGCGTTGCCCATCTGCTGGACGGTGTTGATGAGCCCGGACGCCGAACCCGAGTGCTCCTGCGGCACGTCGGAGAGCACCGCGTCGGTCAGCGGGGCGACGATCAGACCCATGCCGGCGCCCATCACGGTCAGCGGCAGCGCCATCTGCCACGGCGCGAGGTCCACGCCGTACCGGTTCGCCTCCCAGATGTAGAGCAGCACCCCGGTGGCCATGACGAGCGCGCCGCCCTGCAGCACCTTGCGCCCGAACCGCGGCACGAGCTTCTGCACGGACATGCCGGCCGCCACCGAGACGGCGATCGAGAACGGAACGCCGGTGACGCCCGCCTTCAGCGGAGTCCAGTCGAGCCCGAACTGCATATAGAGCGTCCAGACCAGGAAGAAGATGCCGAGCGAGATCCCGAACACCGTCTGTACGGCGATGCCCGCAGCGAAGCTCTTCACCTTGAACAGCGAGAGCTCCACCAGCGGCGAACCGTCCTTCGCCGTCTTCCGCTTCTCGTACGCGACGAGGGCGCCGAAGACCACGGCCGAGCCCGCCATCATCACGTACCCCCACAGCGGCCAGTCCAGCTCGCGGCCGCGGATGAGCGGGTAGAGCGCCATCAACAGGCCGAGCGTCACCAGAACGACACCGACGAGGTCGAGCTTGAGCGCCTTCGGCGCCTTGGACTCGCTGATGAACTTCAGACCGAGAACGAGCCCCGCTATGCCGACCGGCAGGTTGATGAGGAAGATCGGGCGCCATTCGAGGCCGAAGAGGTTCCACTCGGTGAGCAGCGCGCCGAGCAGCGGTCCGGAGACCGCGCCGAGCCCCACGACCATCCCGAAGAGCCCGAAGACCTTGCCCCGCTCGTGCGCGGGGAAGGTGGCGTGCACGATCGACAGGACCTGCGGCACCATCATCGCGGCCATGCCGCCCTGCAGGATCCGCGATGCGACGAGCATCTCCGGGTTGGCGGCGAACCCGCAGAGCGCGGAGGCGAGCGTGAAGCCGCCGATGCCGATGAGGAACATCCGCTTGCGCCCGTGGATGTCGCCGAGCCGCCCACCGGTGATCAGACCGGCCGCGAAGGCGAGCGCGTAGCCCGCGGTGATCCACTGGATCTGGCCGAACGTGGCGCCGGTGTCCCGCTGCATGGAGGGGATCGCGATGTTGACGATGGTGACGTCGACGAGGTCCATGAAGGCCGCGGTCATCACGATGGCGAGGGCGAACCAGCGCCGGCGGTCGCCGGCGGATGTGGGTGCCACGGGGGCGGGGTCGCTGAAAGTCATGAGAGGAATCTAAAAGCCATATAGGCCGGATGATGTCCTAGATGACGGCCACCATGAAGAACATGACGAAGAACACGACATCGCGTCCGACCGGTGGCGGTTCCAACACGGACACCCCGGCGAGGCTGCTGCAGCTCCTCTCCCTGCTCCAGACCCCGCGGGAGTGGCCGGGCGGGGAGCTGTCCGAGCGGCTCGGCGTCAGCCGCCGCACGGTGCGGCGCGACATCGACCGGCTGCGGGACCTCGGCTATCCGGTCCAGGCGAGCCAGGGCGCGACCGGCGGATACCGCCTGGTCGCGGGCAAGGCGATGCCGCCGCTGGTCCTCGACGACGAGGAGGCGGTGGCGATCGCGGTGGGCCTGCGGGCGGGGGCGGGCCACGCGGTGGAGGGAGTGGAGGAGGCCTCCGTGCGGGCCCTGGCCAAACTGGAGCAGGTCCTCCCCAGCCGGCTGCGCCACCGGGTCTCCAACCTCCAGATCGCGACAACGCCCCTGACCAGCGGGGACGGGGCGAGCATCGCGCCCGAAACGCTGACGGTGATGGCGTCGACGGCGGCCGGCCAGGAACGTCTGCGCTTCGCGTACCGCGCGGGCGACGGCACGGAGTCGCGCCGCCTGACCGAGCCCTACCGTCTGGTGTCGACGGGGCGCCGCTGGTACCTGGTCGCGTACGACATCGACCGCGAGGACTGGCGTACGTTCCGCGTCGACCGGGTGTCGTCGCCGTTCGCGACGGGGGCGCGGTTCGCCCCGCGGGAGCTGCCGGCGGGGGACGCCGCGGAGTACATCCGGCAGTCCATGTGGCGCGGTCAGCAGTCGTACGCCATCGACGTGACGTTCGCGGCCCCCGCGGAGTACATCGCGGCACGGCTCCCCGCGGCCCTCGGCACACCGGAACGGATCTCCGACACGTCCTGCCGCCTGCGGTCGACGGTGCCTGACTCCATCGAATGGCTGGCGGTCCGCCTGGCGTTGGCCGACTGCGACTTCAGGGCACACGAGCCGCCGGAACTGGTGCAGTACCTACGCGACTTGGGCGCACGCCTGACTCGGGCCTCCGGCACGTGACCCCGCCCCGGGCGCTGTCATCCCTCGGAGTTGCCGTGCGGGAGGTCGAGGATGATGTCGGCGGCGCGGGCGATGACCTGGGTGCGGGTGCCTGCCGGGTGGTCGGCGGCGAGGAAGTGACTGCCGATGGCGGTGCAGAAGGCGAGCAGGGCGCGGGCCTCGACCTCTTCGGGGTCGGCGCAGAAGGTGCTGATCGCGTCGCGCGCCAGCTGGATGCGTTCGTTGTCCACGCGGCGCAGGCGGGCGGCGACGGCGGGGTCGCGACGGGCCCATTCGCGGATGGCCAGGTCGATACGGAGCAGCCGGCCGCCGGAGAAGGTGAGCTGTCCGGCCAGGCGGACCTTGTCGCGTGCGTCGCCGCCCTCCCGCTCGACCCGGTCGATGACGTCGTCGACGCTCTCGCGCTCCCAGGTGTCGAGCATCTCGGTCAGCAGTGCGTCGCGGTCGGCGAAGTAGCCGTAGAAGCCGCCCTTGGTCACCCCGAGCGCCTTGGCGAGCGCCTCGATCCGCACCGCGTCCACACCGCCCGCGGCCAGCGCCCGCAGCCCCTCCTCGATCCACTGCTCCCGCGGCGTGCGCAACGCGCCCATCTGTGGCCCACCTCACCGTCGAAGACCTGTTGTACGAAGCCGTACAACGGGCCTAGCCTCACCTTGTACGGAATCGTATAACTCCGTCGAGAGGGGCACGTCATGTCATTCGGCTTCGTCGCCTTCCACTACCCGGCTCCCGAACACGTCGACGCGTTCGTCGCCGAGTGCCACCAGGTCGCCGACGCGATGCGGAACCAGCCGGGCTTCGAGTCGGTCGGGGTCTGGGTCACCCCGGACGGCGAGGCGGTCGTCACCACCGGCGCGTTCGAGTCCGAGGAGGCCTTCCGGGCCACGGCCGACCTCGCCCGCGAGATGGACGCGACGCCTGACGGCCAGAGCAACCTGGAGATCAGGCCCCGAGAGGTCCACTTCCTGATGTCGCGCTAGCGGTCTTGGTGAGGCGGGACCGGTGGGACCACCGGGCAATCGGGCGGGTGGGCGGGAAAAGAAGTGAGCCCCGATGCCGGGGGATGGCACCGGGGCTCAGCTATAGGGGACGGCTAAAGGCGGGCCGCCTAGGCCGCCGCGTCGAAGCCCGTGTCCCGCGCCAGCTTCTTCAGCTCCAGCAGCGCATGCTTCTCGATCTGCCGGATCCGCTCACGCGTCAGACCATGCTGCTTGCCGACCTCCGTCAGCGTCCGCTCGCGGCCGTCCTCGATGCCGTACCGCATCTTGATGATGGAGGCCGTGCGCTGGTCGAGGCGGCCGATCAGGTCGTCCAGCTCCTCACTGCGCAGCAGCGTCAGGACGGACTGCTCGGGCGAGACCGCGGAGGTGTCCTCGAGGAGGTCGCCGAACTGGGTGTCGCCGTCGTCGTCCACGCCCATGTTCAGCGAGACCGGGTCGCGGGCCCAGTCCAGGACGTCGATGACCCGCGCCGGGGTGGAGTCGAGCTCGGCTGCGACCTCCTCGGGCTCCGGGTCACGGCCGTTCTTACGGTTGAACTCGCGCTGGACGCGACGGATCCGCCCCAGCTCCTCCACCAGGTGGACGGGGAGCCGGATGGTGCGCGACTGGTCGGCTATGGAGCGGGTGATGGCCTGGCGGATCCACCACGTGGCGTACGTGGAGAACTTGAAGCCCTTGGCGTAGTCGAACTTCTCGACCGCGCGCACCAGGCCCGCGTTCCCCTCCTGGATCAGGTCGAGCAGAGGGAGGCCGCTGCGCGGGTAGCGCCGCGCCACGGCGACGACGAGCCGCAGGTTCGACCGGATGAAGACGTCCTTCGCGCGCTCGCCGTCGGCGACCAGCGCCTCCAGCTCGTCGCGGGACGCGGCCGCGCCCGCGACGGAGTCCTCGACGTCCCCGTCGAGTATCTTTCGCGCGTAGACACCCGCCTCGATGATCTGGGACAGCTCGACTTCCTTGGCGGCGTCGAGCAGCGGCGTACGCGCGATCTCGTCGAGGTACATGCCGACCAGGTCGCGGTCGGCGATCTCCCCGCCTACGGCGCGAACACTGCGTGCCGCGTCGGTCTCGCCGGTGGAGGCGGACTTACGACGGGCGACGGCACGGGTTGCCATGCGTGCTCCCTTGCGTGTGGAGGTCCTGGTCGGCCCTTTCACGGGCCTCTGTGGTGGAAACCACACCCTTCCGGGTGCCCTGCTTCCGATGGAAACAACGACTGGAATCCGGACAGAATTCCCAAGCCGCACATCTATTTTCGCGACGTTGCAGTACCCTGTGCCGCCACAAAGGGAGGCCGGATGCCGTCGGAACGTACAGAGGTGCAGGTCAGGCCGGGCACGGAGGCCGACCTCGCGGCCCTGACCGACATCTACAACCACTACGTACGTGAGACGGCGATCACATTTGACACGGCCGTCTTCCTGCCAGAAGAGCGCCGCCCTTGGCTGCTCTCCCACCCTGAAGACGGCCCCCACCGCCTGATGGTTGCCCAGGAGCGGGGTTCGGGCCGTGTGCTCGGATACGCGACCAGCAGTCCCTTCCGGCCGAAGGCCGCGTACGCCACTTCTGTAGAAGTCAGCGTCTACTGCGCTCCGGACACCGGCGGCCGCGGCATCGGCACACTGCTGTACAAGGCGCTCTTCGAGGCCTTGGAGAGCGAGGCCGCGACTCATGACAACCTGCACCGCGCGTACGCCGGGATCGCGCAGCCCAACGACGCCTCGCACCGCCTCCACGAACGCTTCGGCTTCCGGCACGTCGGCACGTACCGGGAGGTGGGCCGGAAGTTCGGCCGCTACTGGGACGTCGCCTGGTACGAGCGCCCCCTCGGCCCGCAGTCCTAGCGGGGACCTAGGTCCCGGCCTAGGCCGCAAGCCCGTTACGCCCCGCTGAACAACCCACTTAGCGTGCCTCCATGGACGACACAGGCACCCTCGACGAAGCCCTCCAGCGGCTGCACGCCTCCGGGCCCGAGCGGCTCGGGCGGCTCACCAACCACGCGCCGATGGCCGTCGAGGCGCTCGCCGCGCACGGGCGGTCCGGCGCGGTCCACCGCTGGCTGGAGCTGTACGCGCCGAAGCTGGAGGAGTTCCCCGGCACGGTCGAGAGGGTCACCGGCGACAACTGGCGCGAGGCCCTCGGTGATCCGCGCCGGGCGGCGGACTGGATCGCGTACTTCGGCAGGGAGACCGGCGAACGCCCCTGGCGCGACGTGCTCGCCGAGTGGTGGCCGCGGCTGCTGCCCGGGATGTACGGCGGCTCCACGCACCCGGTGATCCGCGTCGGCCACGCCGTGCGCACCCTGCTGGCCGGCGACGAGACCGAACCCCGCGTCGCCGAACTCGCCCATGGCCTCGGCTACTGGGCCGCCCGCCACCATCCCGTCTCCGGGGTGACACCGCTCCCCGGTGCCGAGAGCGCGGCCGCCGCTCTGGATGCCGTGCCACCCATCGCGGACCGGGCGGAGGGCAACTTCCCGGCCCGCCTCGGCCGGGTCGGGGCACTGCCGGTGTGGGCCACCTCGGTGGACGCCCCGGAGGAAGCCCGGCGCAGGCTGACCGAGCTGGTGCAGGCGGCCACCCATCGGTACGCCACGCACGGCCACGGCGAGGAGACGATGCTGGTCCACGCGGCGACGGCGCCCAACGCCGTGCTGCGCACCCTGCCTGCGCTGCCGCGCGCCTTGTGGGTGCCGAGCCTGCACGCGGCCTGGACCGCTTCGGCCGCCGTGACCGCGATGTACGCCCCCGACGCCCCGGTCGCGTACACCGCACCCGGCACCTTCGCCCCCGAGGAGGTCTTCGAGCGGGCCCTCGCGCACGGCGACGAGCACGTCATCAAGTTCACGGACACGGCACTGGACGTGGGCGACGAGGGTGCCTTGGCGGCGGCCTTGCGGGCGATAGAGCTCAGCGAGCCACTGGCCCCGTAAGGGGCGCGGGGAACTGCGCGACCAGCCACGAAGCACCCGCAGAAAAAGGCGATCAGCCGAACTGCACCGACCTCTTCGCCAACCCCATCCAGAACCCGTCGATCACACTCCGCTGCCCGCCCAGGTCACCCGCAGCCTCCGCCACCCCCAGCGTCACGAACAGCGGAGCGAAATGCTCCGTACGCGGATGTGCCAGCTGCCCCGCCGGGGACTTGTGCTCGAAGTCGAGAAGACCGTCCACGTCCCCCGCCTCAAGAGCCTCGTGCCCCCACGCGTCGAACTCCGCCGACCAGGACGGAATGCCGCCCTGCCGCAGCGCCGCCAGGTTGTGCGTGAAGAAGCCGCTGCCGACGATCAGCACGCCCTCGTCCCGCAGCGGCGCCAGCCTGCGGCCGATGTCCATCAGGCGCTGCGGGTCGAGCGTGGGCATGGAGATCTGGAGGACGGGGATGTCCGCGTCGGGGTACATCTCGACGAGCGGGACATACGCTCCGTGGTCGAGCCCGCGGTCCGGGATGTCCTGCACCGGCATGCCCGCCCCGCGCAGCAATGTGCGTACGGAATCGGCCAGTTGAGGGGCGCCGGGAGCGGCGTACGTCACCTGGTAGTAATGCTCGGGGAAGCCCCAGAAGTCGTAGACGAGCGGCACCGTCTCGGTGGCGCCGAGGGCGAGCGGGGCCTCCTCCCAGTGGGCGGAGACCATCAGGATGGCCTTGGGGCGCGGCAGGCCGGCCGACCAGGCCTTCAGCTCGTCCGGCCAGACGGCGTCGTCGGCGAGCGGCGGCGCGCCGTGGCTGAGGTACAGGGCGGGCATGCGCTCCTGGGTTTCGGTCATGACGGCGCCTCCGAGAACGTACCGGGAAGTTTTACTTTAACTCTCAAGCTTCCCGCTCGATGATGACCCTACCCCCATATTGTTCAACCTTCAAGAAAGGGCTGCGTACAGTGGAGTACATGGACACGGCACCCACTTCTCCTCCGGACGAGGAACCGCGCTGGCTCGACGACGACGAGCAGCGCACCTGGCTCGCGTATCTGCACGCCACCACGCTCCTGGAGGATCACCTCGATCGCCAGTTGCAGCGTGACGCGGGCATGCCGCACATCTACTACGGCCTGCTCGTCCAATTGTCCGTCGCGCCCCGGCGCCGGCTGCGGATGACCGAGCTCGCACGGAACACCAAGATCACCCGGTCCCGGCTCTCGCACGCGATCGCGCGCCTGGAGAAGAACGGCTGGGTGCGCCGCGAGGACTGCCCGTCCGACAAGCGCGGCCAGTTCGCGATCCTCACCGACGACGGGTACGAGGTGCTGCGCAGGACCGCGCCGGGCCACGTCTCCGCCGTGCGCCAGGCCCTCTTCGACCGGCTCAGCCCGGAACAGCAGAAGTCCCTCGGCGAGATCATGTCGATCATCGCCGAGGGACTTCTCGAGCCCAAGGAGGCCGGGGCCGACCTTCCCTGGCTCCGCTAGGTCCTACCTACGCGTGGAACAAGCGGGGGTCAGTGCGCGACCACCGGGATGCGCACCTCGTCCTCCTTGCCGACACCGCCGGCACCCTCACCGTCGCCCGAAGCGGCCTGAGCGCCGCTCTGGGCACCGGTGTTGATGAACGCGAAGGCGATCGCGGCGGAGACCACCAGGATGCCGACCGCCCACCAGATGGCGCTGGTGTAGCCCTCGACCATGGCCTGCGCCTGGAGCAGCTTCTGCGCCGCCGGAGTCGTCGCGCCCGCCGCGTGCGAGGTGATGTACGCGGTGGTGGCGGATGCGGCGATGGTGTTCAGGAGGGCCGTGCCGATGGCGCCGCCGACCTGCTGCGAGGTGTTGACCATCGCGGAGGCGACACCGGCGTCACGCGCCTCGACACCGTGCGTGGCGAGCGACATGGCCGGCATGAACGCCGTACCCATGCCGAGGCCCAGCATCAGCTGCGCGGGCATGATCAGACCGGCGTACGAGGAACTGACCTCGAGCTGCGTCAGGAGCAGCATGCCGACGGCCGCGAGCAGGAAGCCCGGACCCATCAGGAGCCGCGGCGGGACGCGGGTCATCAGGCGGGCGCCGATCTGCGTGGAGCCCGCGATCATGCCGACGATCATCGGCAGGAACGCGAAGCCGGTCTTCACCGGCGAGTAGCCCTGGACGATCTGCAGGTAGTACGTGAGGAACAGGAACAGGCCGAACATCGAGATGACCGCGAGGCCGAGCGACAGGTAGACGCCGCCGCGGTTGCGCTCGGTCAGGACGCGCAGCGGGAGCAGCGGCGACTTGACCTTGGCCTCGGTGAGGACGAACGCGGCGAGCAGCACCGCGGACGCGACGAACATGCCGATGGTCAGGGAGTCCGACCAGCCGGCCGACTCGGCGCGGGTGAAGCCGTAGACGAGCGCGACCAGACCGAGGGTGGAGAGGACCACGCCCGGGATGTCGAGCGGCGAGCGGTTGCGGCCGCCGGCCGGCTCACGGATGACGAAGTAGGCGCCGAGCGCGGCGACCACCGCGAACGGGATGTTCACGAAGAACGTCCAGCGCCAGTTCAGGTACTCGGTGAGGAAGCCGCCGAGGATCAGGCCCACGGCGCCGCCGCCACCGGCGATCGCGCCGTAGATGCCGAACGCCTTGGCGCGCTCCTTGGCGTCGGTGAACATCACCGCGAGCAGCGAGAGGGCGGCGGGCGCGAGCAGCGCGCCGAACACACCCTGCAGGGCGCGGGCGCCCAGCATCATGGCCTCGCCCGTCGCGGCGCCGCCGAGCGCGGAGGCCGCGGCGAAGCCGATCAGGCCGGTCACGAAGGTGTTCTTGCGGCCCCAGAGGTCGGCGATGCGGCCACCGAAGAGCAGCAGTCCGCCGAAGGCCAGGGCGTAGGCCGTGATGACCCACTGGCGGTTGCCGTCCGATATGCCCAGGTCCTGCTGGGCGGAGGGCAGCGCGATGTTCACGATGGTCGCGTCGAGCACGACCATCAGCTGCGCGAGCGCGATGAATATCAGCGCTTTCCAGCGCCTCGGATCTGTTTCTGACATGGGGATAGCCACCTAGCGGTACGAGAGTGAAAAAGAGACGTAACGAAAAGCGTGAAGCTGAAGCGGTGTGCGAGGGGCGAGGTGCGAGGTACGACGTCAGGCGGAGCTCATGATTGGCGGAGGTCCTCCAAGGTCGCCGCCTCACCGGGCAGCTCGGAGCGTGCCGGAGCCATCAGGCCGTCCATGAACAGCTGCAGATGGCGGTGGACGAAGCGGTCCATGTTCAGGCATGCGGTGCCGGGCAGGGGCCGGGTGAGCTGGGAGAGGGCGACCATCAGGTCTCCGACGGCGATGTCGGTGCGCAGCTGCCCCGCCGCGCGTGCCCGCTCCATGAGCCCGTCGATCGCGGCCTCAAGCCGGTCGCGGGCGTCGATCAGGTCAGGGTGCTCGGGGTCGAACGCCTCCTGGAGCATCGGGCACAGCGCGCCGATCCGCTCGTCGGCGGCGGCGTGCACGAACTCGCGCAGGGCGTCGAAGGCCGCGCCTTCCCCCTCGGCCTCCGTCCGGGCGTGGGCACGATCGGCGTGCTCCGCGACGCGGTCGGTCACCAAGAGGACGACCTGGTGGACCAGTTCGGCGCGGTCGGCGAAGTGCCGGTAGACCGTGGCGTTGCCCACGCCGGCGCGGCGCGCGACCTCGTCGAGCGGCACATCGGCACCGAACTCGACGAACATCTCGCGTGCGGCGGCGACGATCCGCTCCCGGTTGCGCAGGGCGTCGGCCCGGGGCCGGGTGACCTTGCGCTGCGGAGCGGTGGCGGTGTCCACGGAAAGCACTCCCCTCTCTGCGGCCAAACCGCCGCCGCTCTCGCGGAGGTGGTTCTCGCCGTTTCGGTTGCTCAATTGATGATTGCGGTGGTTCGCCCGGCACAACCGGGGAGCTGCTCCCCGTTTCGCTCGGACACAGGTCTAAACGGGGAAGGACTCCCCGGATATTTCCCGCCGCCCGACTTTCTTCCTGTGACCTGGGTCACACCGTCGTGAGCGAGAAACCCACGATCGGTCGCGCCCAGCGAGCGCCCGCGCGGACCCCGGCACAGGGTGATCGAACAGGGTGCAGCCAGGACCGGGGGCTGCCGCGACGGGAGGGCCATGTATGCAGCAGCCGACCTGGAGCCGGATACGCGGAGCCCGGCGCGGAGCGGCACTCGCGGCCTGCGCGGCACTCGCCCTCACGGTCACCACGTCGGCGAGCACGGGCCGGCTGATGGAGGACTCCCCCACGGCCGCGGGCCCCACGTCCCTGGCCCGCGCGACCGAACTCGGCCCCTGCATGATCAACGGGACGATGGGCGTGCAGATGTCGGAGGGCGTGCCCACGCCCGCCGGGTACTCGCGCTCCACGGGCACCGTCCGGGCCCTGAACCTGATGATCGACTTCTCCGACGCCCCCGGCGACGGCACCGCCATGGAGCGCCTCGCGGAGTTCTTCCCGCAGACCTCGGAGTGGTTCCGCACCAGCTCCTACGGGCGGCTCGACTACCGCCCCGAGTCCCCCGTGCCCGACTGGCTGCGGATGCCGAAGACCTTCAAGGAGTACGGGATAGAGCGCGGCGCACCCTTCGATCCGGGGTACCGCGAGCTCGTCAAGGACATCGTGGCGGCCGCCGACGCGGATGTGGACTTCCGCGAGTACGACCTGGTGAACATCCTCATCACGCCGAACGCGGGCCCTTCAGCGCTCGACACGGTCCTCTCGGTGACGTTCGCGGGCAACACCGAGGCGCCCGTCGCCGACGGGGTGGCGGTGGCCAACGCGTCGTTCATCTACAGCCGCCAGGACGACGGCTCGGGCAGCTACCTCGAGACCGGATACCGCGTGCTCCCGCACGAGAACGGCCACACCTTCGGCCTGCCCGACCTCTATACGCAGGAGGGCGGCGGCGCGGTCGGCCACTGGGACATCATGAGCGAGGACTGGGGCGCCAACAACGACCTGCTGGCCTGGCACAAATGGAAGCTCGGCTGGCTCGACGACGACCAGATCAGCTGCGCGTCCAACTCGGGGACGACCGAGCACACACTGACCCCGCTGGCCGAGCACGGCGGCACCAAGCTCGCCTTCGTGCCGATGGACGAGAGGACGGGGTACGCGATCGAGGTCCGTACCCAGGGGGGCAACGACGAGGCGGTCTGCAAGCCCGGCGTACTGGTCTACCAGGTGAACGCGGAGATCGACACGGGCCACGGCCCGGTCACCGTCTCCGACTCGACGAAGGACAGCGGCGGCTGCACACGGCGGCCGAACGTCCACGCGGAGCTCTCCGACGCGCCGTACGGGCCGGGGCAGACGTTCGTGGACGACACGGCGAACGTCCGCGTCACGGTGGCGGGCGTCGACAAGGACGGCAGCTACCGGGTGCACGTCACGCGCCCGTGAGGCTGCTCAACTCCCGTTGTTCTTCGCGGTGTTGGCGCCCGGCACGGTCTGCTGAACCTGCCGCAGGAAGGCGGCGTTGCTAGGCGTCTTGCGCATGCGGTCGAGCAGCGCCTCCAGGTTGCTCTGCGCGTCCCGCCCGTGCAGGGCACGGCGCAGTCCGCGTACGGCGGTCAACTCGTCGGCGGCCACGAGCAGTTCGTCACGGCGCGTACCGGACGGAGTGACGTCGACGGCAGGGAAGACCCGCCGCTCGGCCATGCCGCGGTCGAGGCGGAGCTCCATGTTGCCGGTGCCCTTGAGCTCCTCGAAGTAGTAGTCGTCGGCGCGCGATCCGGTCTCCACGAGCACGGTGGCGAGCATGGTCAGCGACCCGCCCTCCTCCGCGAGCCGCGCGGCGCCGAAGAGCCGCTTGGGGCCCTGGATGGCGGCGGCGTCGACACCTCCGGAGAGGGTGCGGCCGCCGCTGGACGCGGCGTTGTTGTACGCGCGGCAGAGCCGCGTCAGCGAGTCGAAGAGCATGACGACGTCCCTGCCCTCCTCGGTCAGCCGCTTGGCGCGCTCGACGGCGAGTTCGGCCAGCGCGATGTGCTCCTTGGCGGGCCGGTCGAAGGTCGACGCGAGCACTTCGCCGCGTACGGACCGCTTCATGTCCGTGACCTCTTCGGGCCGCTCGTCGAGGAGTACGACCATGAGGTGCGCCTCCGGGTGGTTCGCGCTGACGGCGGCGGCGATCTGCTGCAGCAGGACCGTCTTTCCGGTCCTCGGCGGCGCGACGATCAGGCCGCGCTGCCCCTTGCCGACCGGTGCGACGAGATCGACGAGCCGGGTCGCGACGGACCCTCCCGCGGTCTCCAGACGGAGCCGCTCGCGGGGGTGCAGCGGGGTGAGGTCCCCGAACCGCGCCCGCCTGCGCAGCGCTTCGGCGGAGTGGCCGTTGACCCGGTGGACGTCGGTGAGCGTGCGGGGCCGTGCGCACTCGCCCTCGACGAGGTCGCCGGGGCGAAGGCCGAGGCGGCGGATCAGGGCTGCGGGGACCTGCACGTCGCCCGGGGTGGGAAGGCAGTCGCCGGTACGGAGGTGACCGGTGCCGCCGTGGGCGAGGTCGAGGATGCCGGAGGCGGCCTTGACGGGAGTCGGGGTGGTTGTCTTTTCCTGGGTGATCGTTGCGGTGGTCATGATGGGTTCCTTTCGCCGACATGCGAATAAGGGGCCCGGCGGGACGGTGTGATCACGTCCCGTACGACGGGCGGAAATCCCGTACGACGGATGGAGAACCCGTACGACGGGCGGAGAGAAAGTGGCCTCCGAGGAGGCGGAAGAGAGGAAATCAGCACCGGCGCCGCAGAGAGGCGGCGTTCACACGTGCTGTTCGCAAGGTAGCACAGCCATCGGGGCAACGAGTGTGACGTACGCAGCACGCAGAAGCTCGCGTGCACGTGGGCGGACGGCGGCACGGACGCGGACGGCGGCACGGACCGGTTCGCGCGGACGCGTCCGGTGCAACTCCCGCACTGCCACTCCACATGAGAGCGGCCTTAGTTGTGTGGGTTCCACACATGGGAAGGTCTCACGCGGCGCCCTTACGTTTCCGGCCATGACGAGCAGCGTTAAGGGAAGCGACCCCGCCGGAGCAGGCATCACTCCGGCCGGAGCCGGCATCACTCCCGCCGGAGCCGGCACCGATCTGACCGGACGTACCGCCCTGGTCACCGGCGGCGGCAGCGGCATCGGGCGCGCCTGTGCCGTGGCCCTCGCCGACGCCGGTGCCTTCGTCCACGTCGTCGACGTGGACGCGGAGTCGGCCAAGGCGGTCGCCGAGACGGTCGGCGGCGAACCCCACGTCGCCGACCTCGCCGACCCCCACGCGGTGCGGGCCCTGCCCGCGGCCGTCGACGTCCTCGTCAACAGCGCCGGGCTCCAACACGTCGCGCCCATCGAGGAGTTCCCCCCGGAACGGTTCGACCTGATCCAGCGGGTCATGGTCACCGCGCCGTTCCTGCTCCTGCGCAGGACCCTGCCCCACATGTACGCGCACGGCTGGGGCCGCGTCGTGAACATCTCCAGCGTGCACGGCCTGCGGGCCAGCCCCTTCAAGTCCGCCTACGTCGCGGCCAAGCACGCCCTGGAGGGCCTGAGCAAGGTCACCGCCCTGGAGGGCGCCGCCCACGGGGTCACCAGCAACTGCGTCAACCCCGGCTATGCCCGCACCCCGCTCGTCGAGCGCCAGATCAGTGCGCAGGCCGCCGCGCACGGCATCCCCGAGGAGCAGGTCCTCACCGACGTACTGCTGCGGCGTTCGGCGGTTCAACGGCTCATCGAACCCGCGGAGATCGCCGCCGCCGCGCTCTGGCTCTGCGGCCCGCACAGCGGCTTCGTGACCGGCGCCTCGCTCCCCCTGGACGGCGGCTGGACCGCCGGATAGCTCTCGCTCGCCCCACCCACGTCCCCATAGAGCCTCTCCAGAGAACGGATCAAGCCATGGCAGCAACGCCGCATGCCCAGGGCAAGGACCCGGCCGACGCCGACCGGGCGCCGAAGAAGCCCGGCATCGCCCGCATCATCAGCGCGAGCCTGATCGGCACCACCATCGAGTGGTACGACTTCTTCCTCTACGGCTCGGCCGCCGCGCTCGTCTTCAACACCCTCTTCTTCCCGACGAGCGACCCCCTGGTCGGCACGCTCCTCGCGTTCCTCACGTACGCAGTCGGCTTCGCCGCGCGGCCGCTCGGCGGTGTCGTCTTCGGCCACTACGGCGACAAGATCGGCCGCAAGAAGCTGCTGGTCCTCAGCCTGCTGATGATGGGCGGCGCGACCTTCGCGATGGGCCTGCTGCCCACGCACGCGACCCTCGGCGTGGGCGCCCCGATCCTCCTCACGGTCCTCCGCCTGGTCCAGGGCTTCGCGCTCGGCGGCGAGTGGGGTGGTGCCGTGCTCATCGTCTCCGAGCACGGCGACGACAAGAACCGCGGCTTCTGGGCCTCCTGGCCGCAGGCCGGCGCACCGGGCGGCAACCTGCTCGCCACCGGTGTCCTGGCGCTGCTCGCCGCCGTCCAGTCGGAGGAGGCGTTCCTGGCATGGGGCTGGCGGATCCCGTTCCTGCTCTCCGGCGTACTGGTGATCATCGGCCTGTGGATCAGGGTCTCGGTGTCGGAATCCCCCCTCTTCCTGGAGGCACAGGCGAAGGCCGCCGCCTCGGCCTCGGGGGAATCTGCCAAGCAGGAGGCCCCGGTCGTCGAGGTGTTCCGGAGCAACTGGCGCGGCGTCCTGACCGCCATCGGCACCCGGCTCGGCGAGAACGTCTCGTACTACATCCTCACGGCCTTCGTCCTCGTCTACGTCACCGTGCATCTGGAACTGCCCAAGAGCACCGCCCTGAACGCCGTACTCATCGGCTCGGCCGTGCACTTCGTGACGATCCCTCTCTGGGGCGCCCTCTCCGACCGCATCGGCCGCAGGCCCGTCACCCTGATCGGCTCCATCGGCATGGCGGCGTGGGCCTTCGCCTTCTTCGCGCTCGTGGACAGCAAGTCCTTCGCCGTGATCACCCTGGCGGTCACGATCGGCCTGCTCTTCCACGGCGCGATGTACGGGCCGCAGGCCGCGTTCATCTCCGAGATGTTCGATACGAGGGTGCGCTACTCGGGGGCGTCGATGGGCTCGCAGCTGGCGTCCATCATCGGCGGGGCGCTGGCGCCGATCATCGCCGTGGAGCTCCTCAAGGACTACGACTCCGCGACGCCGGTCGCCCTGTACGTCTGTGTCACGGTGGTCATCACGACGCTGACGGTCCTGGCGGCCAAGGAAACCCGGGGCCGCTCCCTGGCCCATCAGACCGCGTCTCCCGAGGCCTCCTCCCCCAAGTCCCCCTCGGCGACAATCGGAACCTGACCCCGCGCATCCCGCTCCCGGAGGCGATCCCCGTATGCCCCGTCCCGCAGACACCGCCCGCCGGGAGCACACGGCGTCCGCCCTCTGCGAGCTCCTCGATCTGCTGGCCAGTGACGCCCCCGCCGAGCACTTCGCGCGGCCTGCCGCCGCCGCCCGCGCGGCCGGGGCCACGGCTGCCGACCTCGGTGCCATCGACGAGGCCACGCAGACCGCGCTGCGGGTGCGGCGCACCCTGAACCAGCACCAGCGCAGGGAGGCCGAGCTGACCGCCCTGTTCGACACCGCGGGCGACCTCGCGGCGCTGCGTGACCTGGACGCGGTGCTCCGCGCCATCGTGCACCGGGCCAAGCTGCTGCTCCGTACCGACGTCGCGTATCTGTCCCTCAACGACGACGCGGCGGGCGACACGTACATGCGGGTGACCGACGGCTCCGTGTCCGCCGCGTTCCAGAACCTGCGCCTCGGCATGGGCGAGGGGCTCGGCGGCCTCGTCGCCCAGACCGCCCGCCCCTACGCCACCGGCGACTACGAGGTCGACCCCCGCTTCCAGCACACCACCACCATCGACAGCGCCGTACTGGAGGAAGGCCTGCACGCCATCCTCGGCGTACCGCTGCGGCAGGGCACCCATGTCATCGGCGTGCTCTTCGCCGCCGACCGCACCGCCCGCGCCTTCACGCCCGACGAGGGCGCCCTGCTCTCCTCGCTCGCCGACCACGCGGCCATCGCCATCGACAGCGCACGCCGGATGGAGGAGACCAGGGCCGCGCTCGTCGATCTGAACGCGGCATCGCAGACCATCCGCGCGCACAGCGAGGCCCTGCGCCGTGCCGAGGACGCGCACGACCGCCTGACCGATCTCGTCCTGCGCGGCGGCGACTTCACGGAGGTCGCCACCGCCATCGGCGCGCTCCTGCGCGGCGGCACCCTCATCCACGACGCGGACGGCACGGAACTGGCACGGGTCGACGCCACGCCCCGTACACCGCCGGCCAAGGCCGTCGCCGCCTCGCGCGCCAGCGGCCGTGCGGTGCCGCAGGACGGCACCTGGGTGTGCGCGGTCCTCGCGGGCCCGGAGCTGCTCGGCAGCATCGCCCTGACCGACCGGTCCGACCTGGGCGAGGCGGACCGTCGCCTCTTCGAACGCGCGGGCGTGGTCACCGCCCTCCTCCTTCTCCTTCGCCGCTCGGCGGCCGAGGCCGAGGACCGCGTACGCGGCGAGCTGCTCGGCGACCTGCTGTCCCTCACCGGCACTCCGGGGCGCCTGACCGCGCGGGCCCGCAAACTGAACGTCGACCTGGCCCTCCCCCACTCGGTGTTCGTCGCCCACGGCGAGTCGACGCCCCGGCAGTCCCTGCTCAACGCGGCGGCGCGCGCGGCCCGCGCCCGCCAGGGCCTGTCCGGCCTGCACCACGACCACGTGGTGCTTGTACTCCCCACCACCGACACGGCCTCCTGCGCCCGCGCACTCTCCGCCGACCTGACCCACACCACCGGATCCCCGGTGACGGTCGGCGCCGCGGGCCCCGCCACCGGCCCGGCAGCCCTAGCCCAGGCCCACACCGAGGCCTTGCGCTGCCTCTCGGCCCTGCGCGCCCTGGGCCACACGGGCCAGGGCGCGGATCTGCCGGACCTCGGCTTCCTGGGCGTACTCCTAGGCGACGACACGGACCTGGACTCCTACGTACGCCGCACACTGGGCCCGGTCCTGGACTACGACGCCAAGCGCGGCACAGAACTGATCCACACCCTGCGGGCCTACTTCGCCGCGGGCGCGAGCCAGTCCAAGGCGAAGGAAGCCCTGCACGTCCACGTGAACACGGTGGTCCAACGCCTGGACCGGATAGCCCAATTGCTGGGCCCCGACTGGCAGTCCCCCGAGCGCTCCCTGGAGATCCAACTGGCACTGCGGCTGCACGCGGTGAGCGGAGGAGGCAGCAACACCTGACGGAATCACGGCCTACGGAACTACGGAACTACGGAACTACCGAATCACCGTCTACGCCTACCCGAACGGATCAGGATTCAAGAAGCCCCGCTCACCGGGCCGCCGCTAACGTTCCAGCCATGGACATCACCATTCACACGACGGCCCTCCCGCACGACGACCCGGACGCGTCAGTGGCCTTCTACCGCGACGCCCTCGGCTTCGAGGTCCGCAGCGACGTCGGTCAGGGCAAGATGCGCTGGATCACGGTCGGCCCCGTCGACCAGCCCGGCACGTCCATCCTCCTGGCGCCGCCGGCCGCCGACCCCGGGATCACCGAGGACGAGCGCCGCACCATCACCGAGATGATGGCCAAGGGCACCTACGGCTGGATCCTGCTGGCCACCCGGGACCTCGACGGCACCTTCGCGAAGGTCCAGGCGGCTGCGAACGCCGAGGTGGTCCAGGAACCGACCGAGCAGCCGTACGGCGTACGCGACTGCGCCTTCCGCGACCCGGCGGGCAACATGATCCGCATCCAAGAACTCCGCTGACCGATCTGGCCGACCGATCTGAAGGGGGTCCTCCATGTGCCACCCCGCATGGTCACGCGAACGCACCGCCGCGCAACATCTCAGCGACCTGGCCCGCCTGCGCCGCGTACGCGACCGGATCGACCGCGACTACACACAGCCCCTGAACATCGAGGCGCTGGCGCACGAAGCGAACATGCCGCCCGGGCACCTGAGCCGCCAGTTCCACCTCGCCTACGGCCAGTCGCCGTACGCGTACGTGATGAGCCGACGCAGAGAACACGAGCACGCGAAGGGGACCGGAAGCACGCACACACCGGTCAGGATTCGAGAAGCCCCGGCACCCACGCCGGCTCTAGCGTGACGGACATGAACTCCATCGAATCCGTCACCCTGGAGGTGGCCGACCTGACGGCCGCCACCGCCTTCTACACAGCCTTCGGCCTGGCCACGCACATAGCCCTGCGCCCGGCCTCCGAGGCACCGACAACCGGCTTCCGCGGTTTCTCCCTCTCCCTCACGACGTCCCAGCCGGCCGACGTACGGGCCCTGATAACCGCCGCCCTCGACGCCGGCGCCACCCCGCTGAAGCCCGCCGCGAAGTCCTTCTGGGGCTACGGCGGCGTAGTGCAAGCTCCCGACGGAACGATCTGGAAGATCGCCACGTCATCCAAGAAGGACACCGCCCCGGCCGCCCGGAAGTTCAACGAGATGGTGCTCCTGCTGGGAGCCACGGACGTGCTGGAGAGCAAGCAGTTCTACATCACCCACGGCCTCTCCGTGACAAAGAGCTTCGGCCGCAAGTACGTGGAGTTCGCGACCGGTTCAAGCCCCGTCAAGCTGGCCCTGTACGGACGCCGGGCCCTGGCGAAGGACGTGGGTGTCCCGGCGGACGGCACAGGCTCGCACCGCGTAGTACTGGGCAGCATTCCCGACGAGACGACGGGACCGTTCACAGACCCGGACGGTTTCACCTGGGAGCCCGCACCGTCCCTGACCCCGACCAACTGACGCCAATTTCGCGACGGAAGGACAGCGCATGGCAGCCGTACCGCCACGTGGGCTCGAGGAGAGACTGCGGGACACCCGCGCAAGGCTGGAGAGCGACGTGGACCTCTGGGTGGCGACGCCGGGCTCCCCAGACGGTGTCCACCTCATCCCACTCTCATACCTCTGGGACGGAACCACGTTCCTCATCTCAACGCCCCGCGCCTCAATCACCGCCCGAAACCTCCTCGCGGACGGCGGAGTACGGCTGGGCATCGGCCCGACCCGAGACGTCGTGATCGTGGACGGCACGGCAGAGCCGGTGGACGTCGCCGACCTCGCCCCGGAAACAGGCGACGCGTTCGCGGTCAAGACAGGCTTCGACCCCCGCAAGCTCGACGACCCGTACCAGTACGTCCTGATCCGCCCACGCCGCATCCAGGCCTGGCGAGAGGCGAACGAACTGCAGGGCAGAGACCTGATGCGAGACGGCCACTGGCTCACCTGACGCCGGGGCCGGACGCCTACGACTACGGCCTCCCTAACCGGGGCGCACCCGCACAGCACGATCCGCTAGGCTGTCACCGGTCAGTGGGCTAACCAAGCAAGATCACCCACAGACCCCCGCCTTCGTAGCTCAGGGGATAGAGCACCGCTCTCCTAAAGCGGGTGTCGCAGGTTCGAATCCTGCCGGGGGCACGGACAGCATCCGTACGGCCTGTACGGGATGCACTGCTTGAGCAAGGGCCCGCGACCGGGTTGGTCGCGGGCCCTTGCGCGTGCCGGGGTGCTGCGGCGCTGGTGATCGTCTCCGCTGCGCTACTAATCTCCGGGAGCCGGTCGGCGGGCAGCTTGATGCTGAGGGTGACGTCGTCGCTGTTGGCGTGCAGGCGGATGGTGAGTTGGGTGATCTCGTACAGCTTCCTCTGGAGGCGCTCGGGGGCGTGGGCAAGGTTGAGCGCTAGATACGGCAGCGCGTCGAGGAGGTCGGCGGTCTGTGCCGTCGGCTGCTCGGGCTCAGCGGCGTCGGCCGCGTCCAGGGCGTCGACAGCGGCGAGGGCGGCCCTGCGCTGGGACTCAAGATCGTTGTATGTCTGCCGGAGGCCGCGAGTGAAGGGGTCGCTCGGCTCCGCGTCCTGGGCCTGGCGGAGGACATTGCTCTGGCGGCGCGCGATGTCGTCAAGGGTGCGCTGATGACGCTCCCGCTCGGTCTCGCGCTCCTGCACCGCGCGTACGTCCGCGTCACGCAGGTCAGCAGCCAGGAGTGCCCGGCGCTGCGGGCCGAAGACGCGATCGGCAAAGAAGGCCCCGATGGCCTCAAGAAGATCGGACTCGTTGATGTAGAGGGTCTTGGGGTGCCCGGAGTAGACGTCCGGGCGGCCACGGTTGTTGGCCCGGGGCCAGCACGTGTAGTAGGTCGTCCGATGCCGGTGATTACCGAACAGGCGGCGCCCGCAGGCACAGTGGATCATTCCGCGCAGTACGTAGGTGCGGCGCGTGGCGGGGTGCATGTTGAGCGCGTTGCCATCGCGGGACCCGCGCTTGGCCTGGCGGCGGGCGGCCAGCTCGTCGAACATCCACTTCGGGATCAGCGGCTCGTGCACGGGTTCCTGCGACCACACCCACAGCTGGGGATCATTAACCGCCCCGCGGCGGGAACGCGTCGCACGTCGATTGAAGACCTGATAGCCGGTGTACTTCGGGTTGCGCAGCAGGTCGCAGACGGTGGACTTGCTCCATGCCCCGCGCGCCCGCGCGCTGCCGCCGGGCGGGGTGGGCGGCGGGTACCGATCCGGGTCGCCGTTGAGCCGATCCACGATCGTGGAGTATCCGATGCCCTCGTGATAGCGCCACAACGCCATCTGCGTGACCGTCTCCGCCTTCACCCCGTCCGGCTCCAGCCTGCTCTTGGTCGCGCCTCTGGCGGCCTTGGCCGGGTTGGGGTGGCGGTAAGCCTTTGCCCTGTAGCCGTAGGGCGGCGTCCCGATGTTCCAGCCTTCGCGTACGTGGGTGCAGAGCCCGCCCCACGAGGTCTCCAGCGCATTGAAGACCTCGTACTCGGCAACGGACTGATTGATCCGCCGCTGCAAGATCTGCTGAGCACGCCCACCGTCGAGCTTGATCGGCTCGTTCCAGGGAAGAGCGGCACCCCGGCGTGCTCCAACTCCCGCTCTACGGACAGGTTCTCGTACATGCGGCGGGCAACGCGGGAGGTGCTCTCGCAGATGACGGCATCGAAGCGACGGTCGGGACGGGCAGCCTCGGCGAGCAGGTCGACGATGCCGCCGTCGCGAGCGATAGGAATCCCGAAACGCTCGAAGTCCCTACCCCGACTCCGTTCGCTGAGCTCTTTACGCCCGGACTCGACATCGTAGAAATGACAGACGATGGCCCAGGCCTCAGGAAGCGCGGCCTTGCAGCGGTCCCACTGACGCAGGAGCGACTGCCGCGGATCCTGCTGATCCTCGGTCGAGGTGCCCCCCCACCCATGCCACCCTCACTTCGCCGTGGAGCAGGGCGAGAGGCACACCGAAGGGGGAGACGGAGAGATCAGACAGGGCGGGCGCGGAAGGGACACCGCCGCTGCCGAGGTCCCTCATTGTCATCATGACGCCTCCTCATCGGAGGGAGGCCTGACCTTGCTGGAGCCGACGACGGCCCAGGCAAGGAGGGAGTGGATTGAATCCGCCAGCTGACGGCGCAGACGGGCGCCTTCGCTGCCATCCACGCGGGTCACGTAACCGGAGTACGTACGCTCTTGGCCGCGATCCGCAGCGGGTCGGTAGCACCAAGGCTGCTGACCAGATTCACGATCGGGGCGTTCGGGGTCGATGTCCACGACTGCTCCAGCCCAGGGGGTGTGAGTCCTGCTGACACCCCAAGAGGCCGGATCCCGGACTTGTTTTCGACACGCTGCCCCACACGTAGTAGGCCCTTAGCAGTCTCTTAGCCAGGCTTGAAGGCGCGATGCATGACGAACACAACAGCCGTCCCACCATGGCGACTTGGGCCAGACCACCACTCATCTGCCAGCGCGTCGACAAGAAGCAAGCCGCGCCCGTGAGCCTCCGTAACACGAGGCCAGCGCAGGCGAACATGGGCGGGACAGCCGGGATTGTGTACGTCCACGCGCAGCGCTTCACCTAAGCGGTACCAGCGCACGCGCACCCGCCAGGGCTCGTCCGCTTCCCCGTAGAGGATGGCGTTGGTGACCAGCTCCGAGACCATCAGTACGCAGTCATCGATGGAGCAGCCGAGCTGGTGCGGCTCGGTGAACTTCCGGAACCAGCGACGAGCCCGCCCCACCGACTCCGGGACGGGATAGAGGACCATCCCGCCGAGAGGTTCGAGTAGGGCGTCGTCGCCGGAGTTGCAGTCGGTGCGCGTCATTGCGCTTCCCCTTCCGGTAAGTGGCTAAGGCCACTTACCGGATAGTGGCATTGGCCACTTCGAGCCGCAAGGGCTTCCGGGGAAGCGACGCCCGCCACTCACCCCAACGGGTAACCCTGCTCGAACGCCCAGCGCCCTGGCGGATACACGGCCTCCGCGAACTCCAGTGGACGGTCCTGCAGGTCGTACACGACGTGGTGAACTACCAAGACCGCCGCGGGCAGTTCGAGCCCAAGATCGTCACCCTCCTCCTCGGTGGCTAGCCGAGCGCAGACACGATCTTCGCCATAGCTGCCACGCCGACCGGTGACTTCCTCGACGTACATGACCGTCCCTTCACGGATCCGCTCGGGCTCGACGAGCTTGGGTGCCCTGCGCCCCAGCTCGCCCGGGAACCAGGAGGTGGACACCTCGACGGGACCGTCTCCCGAGTTGGTCACCCGCCGCCGCTGAACTGCCATGCGATCCTTGCCAAGTTCAAGCACCTCGGCCACATGATCGGGTGCCTCGGCGTACCCGGCCGACGCGATGACCGCGTACTCCCCCGGCCCATAGATCCGCCCCGTCTGCCGCGCCCGCCCATACCGCTCGCGAGCCCGCCGGTGCACTTGCTGATCACGTACGTACGTCCCCGACCCCTGCCGCTTCTCGACAAGCCCCTGATGCCGAAGCGCCTCCAAGGCGCGGGCACTGGTCGGCCGGGAAACGTTCCAATCAGCAGCCAACTGCCGCTCAGACGGCACCTCTTCACCAGCCTGCAGATCCCCACGCAGGATCTGATCGCGAATGAACTGGGCGATCTGCAGGTACTTGGGCAAGGCCTCAGCGATCTCGGGCACGCGACATTCCCTTCACCGACTGGCTAATACCAGTGGCCACTATAGGTGTGCACGCGCGAGGCGGCCCCCTACCCTGTTCACGTGAAACGGCTCATTGTGGCGGCCGGAGGCGGCGGCGACGCGGTAGCGGCGGCGATGCTGCACGCCGCGATCTACAGCGAGGACAAGACGCCGGCGCTGATCCTGACGTACTCCTGGGACCGCCTGATCGTCGACCCGGTACCGGGCCCCCGCTCCCCCGCCGACTTCATCGGCCTGCGCCAACTCACCCCACACGTCTGGGCGGTCCCCAGCAGCGCAACCTTGAAGCCACCACACGCAGCAACACTCCCCCGCCTCGCAGCCGAACTCCCCCACACCTTCGCCCTGATCGACCCGTACGCCGGAGCGGCAGGCATAACCCGCCAACTCAACGAACTGATCGCCCACTTCACCCCAGAGTCGATCGACCTCCTGGACGTCGGCGGCGACATCCTGGCCCACGGCGACGAACCCACCCTGCGCAGCCCGTTGGCGGACGCCCTCACCCTGGCCGCCTGTGCCCGCGCCGAGGCACCCGTACGCCTCCTCGTGGCAGGCCCCGGACTCGACGGTGAGCTCCCCACCGACATCCTGCGCCCACGCCTCGGCCCCCTGATCACGACCTTCACGCCCGAGCACGCCCAAGCCGTCATCTCGGTACTCAATTGGCACCCCTCCGAAGCAACGGCCCTCCTCGCCGCCACCGCCTTGGGCGCTCAAGGCCTCTGCGAGGTCCGCGACGCCGGGCTCACAGTCCCTCTCACCGTCGAAGGCCCCACCGTCCATCAAGTCGACCTGGCAGCCGCGTTCTCCGTCAACCACCTCGCCCAAGCCGTCACCGACACAACCACGCTCGACGAGGCGGAAGAACGCTGCCGCACCGTCTGCGGCACCTCCGAGATCGACTACGAACGCGCCAAGGCACAACGACGGAGCCAGCAACAGACGAACCCTGCCGTCCCGCACGACCTTCTGACTCAGATCAAGGCCTTCGAACAAGCTGCCGCAACACGAGGAATCACATACACAACCGCCCGCCGCCTCGCCGAGGCCCTGGAACTCCCCAATGAAGCGCTCCAGCACCTCACCCACCTCAACGCCGCGCGCACCGGCCGCCTCCCTACATCTGTGTGGAAGCTTCACCACAGGTGAGTTGCCAGATGCGCAGGCAGGGCCAGCACGGGCCTGACCTGTGCAGAGCCCTTCAACAGGGGGCTGCCGCTCTAGTGGGAGGACCGGTAGGTACCCCACTTGGAAGGGTGAAAGGGAGAGCCATTTTCTGCTGCATGTACTGATGAAGGGGCGGACACAGCGATCATCGCCGATCTGAGTGATTGAACTTCCCCTGCACCCATCAAGGCGGCTCGCTCCGCTCCACCTGGCGGGCTTCCCGGCTCCGATGGGGCTGCCGCCCCTAACCTCGGCCCGCTGCGCCGACGCCCGCCCACACACGGATAGGGCCGAGGCCATAAGGCGAGCACCCGATGAACCGGCCTAGGGACAGAGCAATGCCTCCGGCGGGGGATCGGCCGACTACCGGGATGGAGGGGGCGCCGTTCCCGACGCGGGCCCATCGTGGCGTGCGTGGGGGATCCGTTCCCGTCGACCATCGCCTCAGGCAAAGCCGAGCAGACGCGGCCCATGGCGTCCAGATCGTTCGTACAGTGGCCTGCTCCACCTGGACGCCATGAACCACACCCGCTCCACGGTGTGTGGGGCGACGGCGGACGGGATGGGAGCTGGGGGGCGGTGGGGGAAAAGGCGTTGCGGCGGCGACGAGCATATTGCTTAATCGCGTTTCGCATTGCACGACTAGTGAAGGCCACCAAGCTCCAACACCTTTGATCCAAAGGTCGCTTGCGCTGACCTTCCTCGCGATCGCAATGAATCGATGGGTGAAGGGGCGGTAGCTAGCTTGCTCGCAAGCAAGCAGCGTGAGAGATTGAGGGTTGCCTGCTCAACCCATTTTTGCGGCGCAGTCCGCGAAAGTTGCCTGCCGAGTGGGCATACACGCAAGAGGACCCAGCCCCGGGGGCAAGCCGGAACTGGGCCCTTACGAGCCCGGCCGGGTGCTACGCGGTCGGGCTCGCTGCTTGTACAGCGCCGCCCACCTCGAACCGCCCGTCTCGTTCTTACGCGCGACCACCCACTCAGAACCCCTGAGCGAACTGCCCCGCAAGCGCGACAAGCGCAACCAGAAGACTCAGCACCCCGAGGATGATCTGCCACCTATCAGGGCCAGACCACTCGGGATCTTCGTTCGGGTCGGAACTCATCGCACCACCTCCCTTCACCACCGTGCGGCGCCCGTAGATCGGACCTCCGCCGTGCGACGCCCGTGGATCGGACTTCGCGGCATGTGAACTCGCCTCCTGCTATGGAGAGTTCAAGGTGGTTCAGATGAAGCAGATGTAGCGCTAGTCATACTAGCGGCCCGCATTGACAACCCCGGCCGCACGCCATCGCGACGCGACCATTCATTCGATCGAATAGGCAGGGCGCTCGACCCATTGAAGGGCACCAGGGGCGACCTGGCGAACCGCGTCCCAGCATAGGCCAGATGGAAGCCTTCCAGCGGCCGCGGACCACAACTTCTGGGCCCCTGGCGCAATCCAACCACTAGATCTGGGGTTTGGGCCTCGATGTGCGCCCTTCCGCGTGTCGCATGCGCGCACGAATGCCGGTGAACCTATTCGCGTTCCCCCGATTTGACACCCACCTCACACCGTCACGCAGCTCTCACCGCCCCGTGATCCGTGCCAGAGCCGCGTCAGGTTGGGCGGGGAACCACGGGGAATGACGGACGACACGCCGTCAACGTCGAGGGCTATTACGCGCACTCCTCCGCAGGTCAGATGCCCAACTAGCCGTAGATCAGCTGAGCTTCCCAAGCTGATGCCTCCTGAACGGCTGTACGGCACCGGCCGTTGCTCGCACTGGTGTCTTTGGCTCCATCCTCAAAGGGCGCTCGTGAGGTTGCCCGGCGCGGCGCTGCGCTGGCGAAGCCCTTCAGCGGCACCCTGGTGCCCCATCTGCAGGCCGACGGAGGAGATGGCACGTGAGCAGATTCGAGCAAGCGCAGACACCCAAGTTGCCGCACCGGGGCTCGCGGGCGACGTTGACTCCTGACCACCTTCTCGATACCCCGCTGTCCGCACTTCTCGCGGAGTTGGACGTCACCTTGGATGATTCCGAGATCGCCGATCCAGGGTTCACAGGCGCTGCCGTGGTCACCCAAGACCGCATTGTCCTGTCAATGAGGCTTGGCCAACCGCCCTGCGAGCGAGACGCCATTGCACGGTTGCTGCTGGGCCAAGCGCTGAACGTGCCGCTGCCGCCGTTGCCTGGGCCGTATCGGATCACGGAGATGTGAGATGGCCCGTTGGGCCGTCCGAGGGCGCTGCTCGAATATGCCGTAGGTAGGGCTTCAACGTGCGTTGATTCTGTCTGGCCGGCACAGGCCTTTCTAGAGGAGGCCCGAGGTAGTCGTGATCAAGATGGGTAACGTCACCGTGCCACCGAAGGCCACTCCTCCATGACGGATGGCAACTGTTGCGGAAGACCCGTTGAGCCACGCCAACAGACCAGCCGCCATGCCGACGATCACGCCAAGCATCACCGCAAGTCCAACCAGCAGAACCATCACTTCGACAGAACTTCCCATGTCTTCCCACCTCGCATGTGGAGACTCAGCGCCGTGCCAGACTCGTGCCAGGTTGGGCGGGAAGCCACAGGGAACGGCGGGTGCCGAGCCGCTGAAGCTGGGAGCGTTCAGGCCACCTCGCCATAGGTCAGTCGCCCAACAGGCCTTAGATCGACTCAGCTTCCGGAGCTCAGCCCCGACCTGCTACGTCGGCACGACACGGTAGGCAGGCAGTCCGACTGGTGTCGCTACCCTCGAGCCTGTGAGCAGGGATGACTCCAGCCTGCGCAGCCGTTCCAAGCTCTGACAATAGGTGAACGCCGTCTGGGCGGCGTTCACCTAGGCCAGGACGAAGGGCCCATGCCGTACGCCTCAGCGCACGGCGACACCCGGCCCCCGAGCGGCGCGGTCTCACTGTTTCCCAGAACATGATCGCGGAATTCTGTCTCCCGCCTTCCCTGTCCCCGCCTTCAACGCTCGGACGGAACCCGCAGGCACTGCAAAGTCATTCTCCGTATCCGGGTCCCAGAGCCGGATCTCACCATCGGTCACACCGAAGGCCGCGTACACCTTGAAGGGATCCACGTCCTGTGCATATGCCGGCAGCTCAGCCACCGGCCGTAGTGGCGTGACACAGACCGGCAGGGCCGTGACACCTGCGTACGTGGTCGGCACTCGGCTCCGGTGCCAGTCGGCGACTGCCTGCCGGCCTGCCTCTCCCGGGCCTTCCGGCACTGTGACCAGCCAGGCCAGTCCGAGGACCGCGAGGGCGATCAGAGCAAGGAGGGGAGCAAGATACCGGTCCGCCATGCCTCTCAAGTAGTACAGGGCGTAGCCCCAAGCGGCTAGGAAGCCCATAACCAGGGAACTCGACACTGCCAGCACCGACAGCGAGGCGACGGCCTTGTGGACCTGGGCCACTTGCATGTGCTCGGGGGCCACTCCGAAGGCCGCACCGTAGAAGGTGTACTGCACTGCACCCATGTTCAGCGCCCAGGGCAGAACAACAGGAAGCAGCGCGACTCCGACGGCAATGAGGATGGGTCGCCTTGCACCTGTCTGTACCAGACGCCGCACTCCATACGAGACCGGCACAACTCCGCAGACGAACACCACCGTACCGAGACCCGCCAACATGCCCACTGCAACTAGCGTTCCGCAGGCCAACAGCGACACGAGCACGATCGCTGGGAACGAGGCAGACGCCTCACTGCGGCGAAGAAGACCACACAGCACGACACCGAGGCCTAGAACGACCAGTACCGCCGCCACGAATTGCCACCATGACGTGGCCGCTGCGACCCACCCCCCACACAGACACGCCCCAAAGAGGGAAAACACCAACCACGTCTGAATCCGGCGCTGCAGGCCAACGCGCAACCTCAGACGACTGTTATGCGCTGCCTCGTCCCCACCGTATGGAGCCCGCACTCTCGAGTTGCCGTGGCGGCCATGAACCAGGGGGAGTGGCCCAATGAGAATCTCGCCCGTGTCATACACGCCCCACCTACGGGCAAGGGCGTGCACCCACCGACGTCCTCTGCCCGAATCGATACTCGTGGGCATGTGTCCGTACCACTTGGGCAGCACCTCCCGTTGAGCCGGCACAGGCGGGATATAACGAGCAGTCAGGTCGAAGCCTCCGGCGTCTGCGAGCCCTTCTACTTCCCGAATGGCCTCACGCCCATCCCCACGCTCCGGGCCAGGCCGAACGATGACACCTAACTCGTATATGCCGTAGTGGTCGTCCTGGTCATCAAGCGGGAAGTCTTCCTCCTGGGGACAGGAGATCAAGGCCCACCCCTTCGCCGTAATACGACGCTCCAGTTCGTCCTTCTGCCAAGCCGCACCGTGCAATCTCGCCGTGACCTTCACCATGCGCCCCTGCTGCTCCATACGTTCCCTTCCTGTCAACACTCGCTCACACCCGCGCCTCCTGCTCTACCTCTTCAGGAGCGGTGCGGTTCGCTCGCCGCCAAGAGGTGACCGCGGCTGGTCGCTACACGATGCGCGTCCCGCAAGGCTGTCGTCAGGTCCGTCACCAGAAGTCGCAGCGCCTCCAGCTCCGTATCCCTCGTCGCCCAGTACTTCCTGTGCTTGCTCTAGCAGTTCGGCCGCCATACCGAGCTGCACTGCCTCGATGTTGTCCGCCGGGCGGGACATGTGGCCGTTGCTTTCGTCGGTGCTGAGGTAGCAAGGCTTGCCCTCTGGTCCTGACCAGGGGAGGAGCCACAGCTCGTCGCGGGCTGCCATCTTTTCGTCAGTCCCTCGTCGACAACGCGGTGAGTGGTGAAGACCGCATCTGTGCGGTCTCTTGGGGGCACGAGGAGCGCAGCCTCGACCAGTGGGAGCCATACGAACTCACCAGCGGCACACTCGTCGTCGTTCCCGAGGGAGGCCCGCACGCTGGGGCGGGCGTCGTGAATCGCATGGCCGAGATCGGCATCACCGTCAGCCACACTGTGGAGCAACGTAGTGCCAACTGCTCTACGCGAGATCGTCTACGAGATCCCCATCGGCCGCTAGCGAGGCCGGGCAGCCCCAGTTCCGCTGGGGGAAATTCAGCACGGGCTCCGTGCACTAGAGGAGCGCCCAGGGACGGCCCCCTACGGGGGTCACGCTCGGTATTGTGGACGCTATCGCTCTCGACGATGGGAATAACGTTGCAGGTCGCCTCGGCTACGCAGGCAGTAACGGCATTCTCGCCATTGGTAATCGCCCTGCTCACGGGCCTCTTTGCCGCTCGCGCAAGTCACCGATCAAGCTCAGACAAGATCATGGTTCGTCTGACTGCAGAAATCGCAGCTCTTGAATCTGTCGCGGAGGGTACAGCCGCCAAGACGGTGCTCACATCCCAAGTAGACGCGACGGCTCAGAGGTACAGCGAGACGTGCCAGCGCGAAGACTCTTTTAAGCGAGACGCGGTTGGGGTGGGCGTGGGGATCGTTCTCAGTCTCGGCGGCATCGGCCTAGGCACTTGGGCCGCCCTCCACGGCGGCGCTTACCTGTGGTGGTGGGCACTTGCTGTCCCAGCGATCATCCTTGGTGTACCGGGCTTCTTTCACGAAGTGACGGGCGGGGACAGCAAAAGGGCGTCCACCGATGCGGCCGCGTCGTCGGGGGCAGGACCGGCTACTAGTTAACATCCGTCGTTGACATCAACGGCTCCGGATAGCTGAGAACTTGAGCGCTTAGCCGGGGCCATGAAGACTGCGGTGCAGCAAGCAGTAGAGCCAGCCCAATGGAACTCCTAGAACGGATGTCGGCGCTGCGGCGACTGGCGCGGTCCCGGCATGGACTCCCGGCAATCGCCGAGATCACCAGCTCGCAATCCCCCCTGTACGATCCACTTCACAGGCGCCAGGCCCAACCAAAGCATGGAGGGTGCGCGGTCCCCTAGGAGTGATCACTAACAGGGCTCTCTGCTCAAGTGTCGGAACATTTCGCGGCCCCACCCCACGCCCGCAGGCAACCATCGAGACATGGCCTCACCGCCCAGCCTCTCCGCGCTCCGCCGCTCCAAGTTCGCCCGGCGGCTGCCGGCCGAGCTCGCGGCACTCGCCGGTCCCGCCCACGGCATCGTGAGCCTGCCGCTGCACCTGGCCTGGTCCGGACTGACCGAGTTCGACCTCGACCAGCCACGCCTGCGCATGAGCTGCTACCGCATCGTCCTGGCCGAAGGCCTCCACGACGACCTGATCCAGTACCTCAACCAGGAGCTGCTCGTCAGCCTGTGGCCCACCCTGCGCACCCTGATCAGCCAGGACCTGCGCGACGTCTGGGAATCCGCCTTCCCCGAACTGGCACCGCACACCCAGGCCGTTGCGTGAACCTGACCGCACTGCACCGCCGCCTACTCACCGACGTACTCGCCGTGGGCACCCCCTACCCCCTCGCCCTCACCGGCGGCTACGCCGTCCAGGCCCACGGCCTAGTCGACCGCCTCAGCCAGGACCTCGATGTCGCCACCGAGAACCCTGAGGGCATGGAGAAGATCGCCGCCACTCTCCGAGCCGGGCTTGTGGAACGAGGTTGGCGGGTGCGGGCGTTGGAGACGGACCCCCTCTCCGCACGGCTCATCGTCACCGAGCCGAACAGCGGCGAAGAGTGCGAAGTCACCGTCCTCAAGGAAGCCCTCTGGCGGCCACCCGTGAAGACCGAGTACGGCCTGGTCCTCTCCCTCGAAGACGTCGTCGGCACCAAGGTCCGCGCGCTGACCGATCGTGGCCTGGCCCGCGACCTCATCGACGTCCGAGCAGCCGCAGACCGCTGGAGCCACCCCGAACTCGAAGAACTCGGCCGACGCCACGCCCGCGACACCTTTGATCTCACGGATCTCCAGACCCGCCTGGCTGGAGCGGACTGGATCGACGACACCGAGCTCGCTGCCTACGGCCTCGACGAACAAGCGATCGCCGGACTGCGCCGATGGGCTCAACGGTGGACCGACGACATCGCCGAGCGACTCCTGGAACTCGAAGCCCCGCATGACGAATGACTCGATTGACGCGATGGCGTCACTGAAGCCCTACGGTGGCCGAGACAACCAACCACCGTCCCTCACCGCCCCGTACAGATCCAGTCCGACCCTCGCCGGGGGCACCAGGTCAGAACGACAAAGGCCCAGGTCACGGAGCAAGTCTCCGGTCCTGGGCCTTAGTTGTGTGCACTCTGGCTACACCCTCAGACAGTGTCGATACACCCTCACTACTGAAGATCAGCGCCTAAATATCGCCCAAATGATCTTTGCGTTTCCGCAGGTGAGGGGTCACCGCCCGGAGGCTGGGGGCACGCAGACCGCCCCCCATGCGACAGAGCGCGTGAGGGGCGGCCCCAAGTGCCGGGCCGCCACAGAGGGGGGCACCACAGTGAGACGACCCGACACGTTCATGGACACAGGCTGATCTTCATGTGTAACAGAGGGACGCCAACGAGGGCTGAACCCGACATAGCGAACGCCTGTTCTATTCCGTGACGGTACCTCTGCCTCGACGGCATATGCCACCACGCTCACTACTTCCACACAGAACGGCCCCGACTGGATCGGGGTTCCAGTCGGGGCCTGGCCGGTGCACACCCAGGGGAGCGCGTGCACCGCCGATAGCGGGTGACCACCCGTGAGGCAGTCGGAGCAGGTGGCCACCCCCTCGCCCGCCGTGCGGCCTCTCCAAGCTGGCGGCGGGGACGCTAGGTCACTCCGTGCGAGGCGGCTCGGCGAGTCGGCGAGTGGGCACCGGCAAGCCGCGGGCCTTGGCACGCGCTGCGCGAAGCGCTTCGCTCTCCTCCTGCTCCTGGCACGGGCACGGGCACCCGTCCTCGGGCACCACGACGAGGCGTTCGCCGTCGATGGCGAGGGCAGTGCCGAGCGTGCAGTCATGGGGCTCTGTCGCGTCTGCGGTGAGGAGCCGACGCAGGCACGGCGCACATGGGACGCGCAGCACTTCGGGGCAGGGGTGGGAAGCCCCCGGCGGGCCCGCTGAG
Source organism: Streptomyces sp. NPDC021622 (assembly GCF_040640795.1). Lineage (NCBI taxonomy): Bacteria > Bacillati > Actinomycetota > Actinomycetes > Kitasatosporales > Streptomycetaceae > Streptomyces > Streptomyces sp. NPDC021622. Next base: position 33,307 of record NZ_JBFACK010000008.1, on the reverse strand, counting down.
TTGGTCATGGTCTCCACTCGATGAACAGGGGCAGGCGGCCGCTCTCCGCGCTCAAATCAGAGCGGCCGCCGCCTTCACGCACCGGCCCCAGTGACAGGGTCAATGCGGGAGCTTGTCGGCGTAGGGCATCCCTCGCCCCGGGTGGATGAGCGCGGCGCATGCGCTTCTCGGGGCGAGGGGTCTTACAACCCGCCGATGTCGCGGCGGGAGTTCTTGGGGGACGCCGGGGGTGTGGCTCCGGCTGCGCTACGTGCTGCTCGCCATATGTGGCGCTTCCGCGCGCCCTTCTGGCACGGCGCTTCGTGGCGGCATCGGGGGCAGCCCATGGCGTGTTGGAGGTATCTGCCGTAGGCCTGCTCGACGGCACGAACCAGGGTGGGCGAAGCCTGCGTGTTCACTGCTCTGCCTGCCTTGCAGCGGTGCAGGCGAGGGTGATGAGCGCGTCCACGGCGGCGGGTTCACACAGGTCTCCTGCGCGGCGCGGCGGCACGGCCCACTGCGTGCCGGGCGGCTTCCTGCCGATGCGGGGCACCCCGAGATAGGTTCCCTCCGCCAGGAGCGGCGCGACGGCCTGGTGCTTCCACACCTGCCCGCGGAGCAGGCCCATCAGGGGGTAGTACGTTCCGCCCATGGTGCGGTCGTCGTAAATGACCGGGCCGTCGAGGAGCTCCTCCAGGCACGTAGCGACCGCGCCCGGGGCGCGAGTTCCGACAGCGGCGTGGACGAGGGCTTCAGCGAGGCGGGGCGCTACGAAACGGCGGCCGAGCGGGAGCAGGGCGACGCCCGTCTCGGCCCATTCGTGCCAGGCGTGGCCGGGTTCCTGTTGCGCCCTCGCCAGCCACTCTGCGGCTCTCTCCGTCTGCTGCGTATCCACCGTCTGCCCCTGCCGTCATCAGCGTCGATCAGGTCTGAGACCAGGGTGATGACGTGCAGGGACACTAACTGTCACTCTTAAGTGACACCGGCTGTCACAGCCCGAGCCACGAGGACATGTAGCCCAAGGCGTCGGGTGTCCGGCGCTGCTGGTGGATCAATCCCTCGATCGTTGCTCGTGCTCCGGGGTGGTAGCGGGTCTGCTGTGGTGCCAGCTTGCGAGCCTCCGCGATGGAGCTGAGCGCCGCCTCACTGCGGCCGGTCTCCATCTCCGACCGTCCGCGGTCGATCCATACGTGAGCGCGCCGGGAGGTGGGCCATGAGTCAGGCATCTTCAACTTCCGTGCCTTCTCCACCGCCTTGCCATACTTGCCCATCTCGGTGAACGCAGACAGCTCGTGAGCCGACCAGTTCGTGGGACCGAACGACAGCCAGTGCACGTGGCTCATGTCGCCGACACGGTCGACGATCGTCTTCGCCTCGGCCAGGTGGGTCTGCACCGTGTCGGCGTCACGCGCGCGGGCGGCGATCACGGTGGCGCCGAGGTGCAATTGCCCGGACACGGCGAGGGCTTCCGGGGTTTCCTCACCTTGGTCGAGGAGGAAGTGGCCGGCGTCCACCAGGCGCAGCCCGATGGTGTGCTCGCCCTCGCGGTGGTAGACGAGGCCACGCATGTACTGGCGGACCGCGGAGAGGACGGGGTCAGACGCACGTTGTGCCGCCCACTCCATGCGGTCCAGCGCGATGGTGGACAGGTCGTAGAACCCCAGCTTCACGGTGACGTCGTGAGCCGTGCGGTAGGTGGAGCCGAGCGCGGCCCAAAGTTCGGTGGAGGGTGTGCGGTAGGCGGCCGTCGTAATCTCGGTGATCAGGCGGGGCAGTGTTCGGGCGGCCTTGTTGAGCTGGGTCGCGCGCACGTGCTCGCACAAGGTTCCTGCTGCGTCTACGAGTTGGGGCGTCTCGCGGGTGGCGACATCGGGATCGGCGCCAAGGTCGTACAGATCGAGCGATTCGCGGATGGGCCGAATCAGCTCGGCAAGACGATCCTGTTGCAACTCGGTCATGTAGGGCTGTCCTGTCAGGGCGGTGACGTCGACGTGCAGCGCCCGAGCACATGCCGCGGTGAAGTCCGGACCGGCCGCCTTATGCCCACCCTCGACCTGGTGGACGTAGCTGTACGAGTAGCCGATCTTCAAGGCCAGACCACGCTGTGTGTAGCCAGCCAACTTCCGTTGCTTCGCGATCCGGGCCCCGGGATGGTCGTCTCTGGGCATACTGGAACTCCGTTCCTGGCTCACCACTTGGAACGGTACCCGCGCTACCTGGCGCTGGACCGGCTTCTGCCCTCGATCCACCTGGATCGGGGGCAGTTGCGTGTGGCCAGCCGCGCAGGGTGGGATGACGCCATGACCTCACGCACCCTGTACCTGTTCGGCTCGGCCGCGCCTCCGGTCTTCCAGGTGGCCGAGGTGATCGAGACGGCGCAGGCGGACGGGTGGGACGTCTGCCTCGGCTTGACCTCGACGGCGGCCCAGTGGCTCGACGAGAGCCTCGACGACCTGACTGCCCTCACCGGGCACCCGGTACGCAGCGAGTACAAGCTCCCCGGAGAGCCGGACGTGTGGCCGAAGGCCGACGTCATCTTGTTCGCCCCGGTGTCGTTCAACAGCATCAACTCGTGGGCCTTGGGCCTCACATCATCGTTCGTCGTCGGCGTCGTCGCTGAGGGCATCGGCAAACGGATTCCGACGGTGGCGATGCCGTGCGTGAACGCCGCGTACGCGCAACACCGCCAGCTGGACCGGAGCGTCCTCGAACTGCGGGAGCAAGGCGTCACGGTCCTGTACGGCGAGGGCGGGTTCGTTCCCAACCCGCCAGGATCCGGGCAGCCGAAGGGTTACCCCTGGGATCTCGCGCTCGGTGCCGCGAAGCAGCTGCTCGACGGTGCATGACGAAAGGCCCCCTCCCGCCCGAAGGCGAGAGAGGGCTCTGTCACAAGTACTGGCGACGCTGCGGATCGAGGGCTGCCCGCGGTTCGTTCTGTCTCTGATCCTCGGGTTGGGGTGCTCCGTCGCGGCGGCAGACGAGGGCGTCCGGATCGGCGGCCGGGGCTTGGAGGCTGTACCCGTCGGGGCACGTCTGTCCATCCTTCCCGTCGGATCCAGCCGGGCCGGGCTCGCCTTGCGGGCCCGCGGGCCCCGGCTCGCCCTGCGGACCCGGCGGTCCGGCCGTGCCATCGGCGCCCGGCTGGCCGACACCCTCGGCGCCTTCCTCACCGGGAGTCCCGTCCTCGCCTCCTCGCCAGGCTTGCCGGCGCGGCCGGGCTCGCCCTGCGGGCCGCGAGGGCCGATGACGGAGCGGCCGGGATCGCCGCGGCTTCCCGGCGGTCCCGCGACGGGCTTCTCTCCCAGTCCCTGTACCTGCCGGGCGAGGGCGTCGCGAGCCGTGTTGGCGTTGCGTAGGTCGTGGGGCAGCTGCGAGGTCTGCCACCAGATGTACGCCAGGAGCAGGGCGAGCAGTGCGCCGAGGAGTAGCGCGATCGGGTCGCGGCGCAGGGCCTTGTGGGCGCTCATCGTCACGTCCCCTGGTTGGCGTTGTACAGCTGGATGGCCAGGAGCAGCACCGGCACGACGAGGGAGAAGAAGATGAGCCTTCGGTCGGCGAGCCGCTGCCGTTCCTTCTCGGCTGCCTGTTCCTCCAGCTTGGCGACGCGGGCGACGAGGCCCGTGTGCCGCTCGTCCTGTGCCTCTTGCCCGAGCCGCAGGATTTCGCCGTCGACCTTCTGGCCGACGAGCGCGACGACTCCGTGAATGTCCTCTTTGAGATCCTGGCGTACGTCCTCCAGGCGGCGGACGACTTCCCCGGTCGTCGGCTCATCAGCCACGCGCGGAACCTCCTGTCAGGTCAGAGCGAGGACGGGCCACGCGGGGTGTGCCGGGCGGCCCAGCCGGACACGAACGTGATGGCGGTGGGGACGAGGGCGAGCACGAACGGGGCGAGGCTGTCGGGCAGGCCGCCGACGAATCGCGCATCGTCCTGCACGGCGCCGAGGATCGCGAGCAGGCCTGTGCTCGCCAGGTACGCGGCCACGCTTGCAGCGGTGACCTTCTTCTCTACAGACGCAGCCATGAGGGTCCTCACTTCTTGGGGAGCTTGAGCTTCTGGCCGATCGCGATTTCGTCGGCGTCCTTCAGGTTGTTGAGGTCGGCGATCTCGTCCCAGCGGTTGCGGTCGCCGAGCTTCGCCGCGGCGATGGACCGGAGGGTGTCGCCCTTGCGGACCGTGTACGTCGAGGTGCCGCCCGGCGACCACGACGCGGGGTGCTTGAGGCGCTCGGCCACACGCTTGTGGGATGTCGGGCCAGTCGAGGCCGCGCGGGTCGACCTTGCCGGGCTGCCAGTCGAGATGCCGGATCACGGACGCGGCAGTCCAGCCGTGGCGGCGGCAGATCGCGGCCGAGGCCCGCACGATTGCCTCGACCTGCGCCTTGGGCCAGGGGTCTTTGCCGTCGCCGAGGTTCTCGCACTCGTAGCCGTAGAAGTGCCGGTTGCCGTCGGTGTTCGCCTCGTTGTCGGCAAGCAGCGCGCGTTCCCCGATGACCGCCCGTAGTACGTCGTCGTCGCCTAGGCCGGCATGGTTGGCGCGGCCGTAGCCGACGGGGTGGACGCGGCCGTCCTTGGTGATGACGCCGTGGCACAGCGGTCCGGGCAGGGAGGCGTGCCCGTCGCGGCAGATCTTCACCGTGGCCGCGCTGCCCTTGGTCACGGTGTGGTGGATCATCACGCCGTGCACGGGGCCCAGGCGCCCTTGTGGTTGCGGTTGTGGTGCTGCCCAGTCGTTGACCTCGACGACGCGCACGCCCTCGTCGCGGAGCGCGTCGAGGAACGCGGACGCGGACAGTGGTGGAGCCATGGGATCTCCAGACATGAGAATGCCCCGTACCTGATCAGGTACGGGGCTTGGGGGGTGGGAACTCAGCGGATGGGCGGCAAGGGCCCAGAGTTCTACGGGTCGTCAGCAGGCGTTGCCGAGGCCGACAAGGCTGGCGGCGCTCTTGCACAAAGCGACGGGCATCTGCTCCGGCACCTGGATGAGGGGGGCGCTGACGGTGCCGGGAGAGTTGACAGGGCTGCCCGAGGCGCCGGCGCCTGGTTCGCCGTCGGCGGCGGCCGTGCTGGCCCCACCGATGACGGTGGCGGTGACGAGGGCGGCTGTGGCAAGGATCGTGCGCACACGCATGGGGTACCTCCTGGTGAGGGGACTGACCTTTCGAGTGCCAGGTCTCACCCTTTCCCCGCGCGGTTAAAGCGATCATGGACCGTATGCGGTATCTGAGCCGCTCGTTCGTGGGATCCGGGCAGCGTCTAGGAAGCGGCCTCGTAGCGGCCAGAGGCGTACAGGATGTCGCTTGCGGCCCAGACGAAGGGCGCCAGCGAGTCGAGGACCGGAGTGGCCGTGCCCTGGCTGGCGACGAACGTCTTCACGCATCCGCCGTTGCCGGTGTTGTAGATGGCGGTGGCTCCGTAGTGGAGCCCGCTGCTGGCGTCGTATGCGTCGCCCCGAGCGATGCGGTAGGTGAAGCCGGTGGCGGGCAGGGCGGGGAGGCCGAACCACCAGTTCTCGTTTCCGCCGCCTCCGCCGGGGGCGGTGGTTGAGCCCCCATGTCAGCTGCAGGACCCAGTCGACGGTACGGCCGACTTTCAGGTACCGACCGGTCAAGGTGCCGTTGCCCAGGGTGGGAGCGGCACCGCCGTCCGCTCCCCACGTCGGTGATCATGTCGACCAGGCGCCGAACATGCTGTTGAACTGGTCGCGAATCTCGCCATTGAGCAGAGCGGCCGTAGCGACCTCGCCGACCAGCCAGGTACGCGGAGAAACCGTCATCGCGTCACCGTCGGCAGATCCTGGCCCGGCTCCTCAGGAACGGGCCGGTCGGGGTTCATCGGGTGCGGGATCTTCATCAGCTCGGCCTCGACTGCCGCGGCTTCCTCGAGGCCGGTGCGCGCCTCCAGCCACGCGAAGACCAACTCGGCGCCAGGCACCTCGGCCCACGCGTCGGCAGGTGTCGGGTAGGGAGGCACGTAGTAGTTCTCCGCGCGCTGCACGCACGGCGATCGGCATGCGGGCCCTCCTAGTAGGCGAGCCGCGTGCTGGTGTCGAGCACGCTGTAGACGGGGTCATCGAGGACCCACACGGAGTCGGTGACGGACGCCGAGGTGTGGAACTGGATGACGTGCGAGCGGTCTTTGAGGGTCTCGGTGCAGCCCTCGACGGTGACGCGCATCGTCGAGGCCGGGGCCTGCGCGGGCAGGTTGTACACCGAGAAGTAGCTGCCGACCTCGGCGTCGAGGATGTCCAGGTAGGCGGGCATCGTGTATGCCTCGATGGCCACCTCGCGCAGCTCGGGCTGCGGATCTGCGTAGCGGGACACCAGCCAATACGCCGCGTCCAGCACGGAGTTGTCGGAGGCCTTGAGGATGTCGAGCTGCGCCTCATACGGGCCATACGCCTCGACGCTGGCCGGGGCGCTCGCCCGCTGGGTGGCGCCGCCCGGTCGCGAGGCCTGGACGGTGTTGGTCATCTTCTGGTCGTCGTCGGCGAGTTGGAAGGCGTCGGTCTCCAAGTCTGCGTAGTTGATGGTGAACGTCTCGCTCGCCGGTGACGGGTCCACGAGACGCAACGGGAACTGCCCGTCCGGAGCGATTTTGTCCTCTCGGATGAGTCATCCGGGAGGGCGTTTCGTCCTGCCGCAATCCGGTTTTGCGCCCGGGAGAAGGGACGAGCTGACCCGAGCAGGGGAGGCGAGGGGGTAGGACTGCGAGAGCGCAGCGGGCTCCGGTGCTCGATCGTCAGCCGACGCGGGGCGCGCCGTCATCGATCGGCTGGACGGTGCGAGCGCGAGGACGTTCGGTGGTCCCGTGGTGGAGATGGTCGTCGGGTGACTCAGCTTCGTCAGCGAGGTGGCCATGGGTGGCCTTCCCATCGGAGTCTGTGCCGCCGGACCTGTCGTCGGAGGTGTTGGGCTTCCTCTTGGCGAGCAAGTCCGGTACCCACTCGGTCAGTTCGAGATCCATCGGGGAACAGACTCTCCTATCCAAACCTCTTGACGGGGGTGCTGCGGGACGCAGGCCCGAGAGTCCCGGGTGCGTCCCGCAAGGAGTCGGCGGATCAGATTCGGTCGGCGGCGATCAGCAGGTACTGGAAGCTGCCGTTCTTGTACGCGGTCAGAAACGCTTCCTCGATGCCGGTGGCCAGGGAGGACTTGGCGCGCAACTCCCAGTACGGGATGGTCGCCGCGGTGAGGTCCACCACGCTGATCGGCACGAACCGGTTGTTCGCCATCTCCCTGAAATAGGCGGAGCGGGGGTGGATGTCGCAGATGTAGTGGGCGTTGATCGTCGAGACCTCGCGGGAGGGCAGACCGTACGTGTCGTTGTAGCAGCCGGTGATGGTGACGTACCGGCCGCCGCGGGCGACGAGGCGGGCGTATTCGGCGAACAGGGTCGACAGGTCGACGTACATCGTGGACTCGTTGTTCCAGATGCCGCGGAACGAGCCGGTTTCGAAGCCGGTGTCGAGCATGTTCTTGAGGTGGAAGCGCACCTTGTCGTCCACGCCGCGCTTCTTGGCCTGCGCGGTGGCGAAGGCCACCTGGGTCTCGGAGATGGAGATCCCGTCGACGTGACAGCCGAACCGCTTGTTGGCGACCAGGCTGCCGCCGCCTCGGCCGCAACCGGAGTCCAGGAGGCGGTCGTCGGTGGCGACGGTGCCGAGGTGGTCGGCGAGGAAGTCGGCCTGGGCGCACTCCAGGCGGTGCAGTTCGGCGATGATGCGCTCGTCGCGGGTCCCCTGGGGGCCCTGCAGCACCGACCAGTCGACGTCGCCGATTCCGTAGTGGTGATGGAAGAAGCCGTCGACCTCGCCAAGGCGGAGGTTGACGGGGTTCTTCTCGCGGTTCCAGTAGTCGGCCACCGACTCCTGGTAGGGGCTGATGGCCGGGGCGGCTGCCACACCGACGCGGTGCGCTGTGGTGGTCATGCGGTGGTTGCCTTCTCTCACCAGTAGTTGGGCAGGGAGTAGCGGTAGGTGTTGGTCTGGTGCCATTCGTGATTGCCTGCGACCCAGGCCTCGAGGCTGGTGGTGTACCGGGCCAGGACCGGGTCCGCGGCGGCCAGGAGGGAGGATTCGTCCTCGAAGGCGTGCATGATCTCGTTGTGGATCTCGACGGCCTTCAAGTAGGCGTCCTTGAGGCCGCGTTGCTCCTCGGCGGCGATCACGACCGGCAGGTTCAGGTGGTGCTCGTCGACGGCCATCTCCTTGGTGAAGGAGTACAGGTCATTGACGAGCGTGGTGGCGTTGCAGGCCAGCGCGGTGACGCGCTGGACTTCGGGGCGGGAGTAGAGCGGCTCGGGCAGCTCGTAACCGTCCATGGCGTCCACGATGGACAGGCAGGGCCGGAAGTTGTTGAACTGCCGCATCACCAGGTACTTCCACACCGGTGGGGTGGTGCGGGTCTGCGCCCAGGCGGCCTCGGCGAGGTACCCCAGGTGCAGGCGCGCCATGTCGTGGACGAACCGGGTGACCTGGCTGGGAGTGGCGATGTCCCGGTAGGCCCGGATCGCGGAGGCGTAGGAGCGCAGCGGAGCGTCCGCGGCAAGGCCCTCCTGCCACTGCTGTTGGTAGCCGTCCGCGGTGTGCAGGGGGTCCAGGGCGCTCTGCGCGATGATGAGCCGCCCGCCCAGGCCGACGGGGGATCCGCCGTAGTCCTCGCAGTAGCAGTCGTCGACGACGTTCTCCGCGACAAGGAGTTTGCCCGCGACGACGAGGTGCTCCAGGTCGACTGCGCCAGGGTGTTGCAGGACGACCGCACGGCCGGTCTGGAACCCGGCGAAGTCGCCCGCCCATTCAGGGGGAAACAGGTCGAGTTCATGGGCCCAGGCTTCGAGTCGCCTGTCCACCTCGGCGACCTTGGCCGGGTCGGCCGGCACGGCGGGCGGAACGTACAGACCCGGAATCGGGTCACCGGCGCGGGGCTTGCCCGCGGGGGCGGGAGCGGACCGGCCCCGGTTCTCGCGCGGTGGAAGGAGGGCCCTGGCTGCCGACGTACCCAAACCGGTCGGGCCGCCGGGAAGCCACGCCACCTCCCGCCCCTCCGGGAGTACGGGCCGCTCGACCGTCGGCTCCGGGAGTACGGGCCGCTCGACCGTCGGCTCCGGGAGTACGGGCAGCTCAGCCGCCATCTCCGGTGGTGCGGCGCACAGCTCCCGCTCACCGGGACGTGCCTGGTCGGACAGTGAGGCGCCCACCAGACCCGCCACCCCAGGGGCGGTCGGTACGGCGAACACCCGGGACTGGGACGACACCGCTCAGCCCTCCTTACCTCGCCGGACGGAGTGCTCAGTCACGCGGTCGTACCTCGACGTTCTCCAGGATGCCGATCGCGTCCGGGACGAGTACGGCGGCGGAGTAGTAGGTGCTGACGAGGTACGAGATGATCGCCTTGTTGTCGATTCCCATGAAGCGGGCGTTGAGTCCGGGCTCGACCTCGTCGGGCAGGCCGGTCTGGTGCAGGCCGATGACGCCCTCGTTGTCCTCGCCGACGCGCATGGCGATGATCGACGAGGTCTGGTGTTCCGAGACCGGGATCTTGCCGCACGGCAGGATCGGCACGCCCCGCCACGCGGGAATGTGATGGCCGTCGACGTCGACGCTGCCGAAGTAGAGGCCCCGCTTGTTGCACTCCTTGCCGAAGGCGGCGATGGCGCGCGGGTGGGCGAAGATGTAGTTGGTCCCACGGCGCATGCTGATCAGGTCGTCGAGGTCGTCCGGGGTGGGCGCGCCGTTGCTCGACGGGATGCGCTGGTCGAAGTCGGTGTTGTGGAGCAGCCCGAAGTCCGGATTGTTGACGAGTTCCTTCTCCTGGCGCTCGCGCAGCGCCTCGATGGTCAGCCGCAGCTGCTGCTCCGTCTGGTTCATCGGCTGGTTGTAGAGGTCGGCGACCCGGCTGTGCACCTTCAGCACGGTCTGCGCGACGCTCAACTCGTACTCGCGCGGCTTGAGTTCGTAGTCCACGAACGTAGTCGGCAGGGTCGGTTCACCCTGGTGGCTGGAGAGGAAATCGATCTCGGCCTCACCGGACTTGTTCGTCGCCCTCTGCGCATTGGCAGTGAGCTCCCGTACGTGCGCGCGAAGCTCCTCGCACTGGTCGGCGACCGCCTTGTACGCGCTCTGCGGCAGCGCCAGGACGGTCGTCGCGGTCACCGCCCGGGCCGTGAAGTCCCACTTGCCGTCCGCCCCCGCGAGTACGTTGCCGCCGAAGCTGTCGCCGTCCGACAGCAGGCCGACGACGGCCTCGCCCTCGTACTTCGCGGGCTTGACCTGTTCCACCTTGCCGTGCGCGACCAGGAAGACGTGATCGGCCTTCTTGCCCTGCCGGACGATGACCTGACCGGGGTCGAACTCCTTCTGGACGAACTTGTCGGCCAGCGCACCCAGCGTCGTGGGGTTGTCGAACCCGCGCAGCAACGGCAGTTCGGCCAGCTCCGCGGGGACGACACGGAGCTTGGACCCGTTCTTGTCGAACGTCACCTTGCCGTCCCCGACCGTGAACGACAGGCGTCGGTTCACGCGGTAGGCACCGCCGGGGACGTCGACCCACGGCAGCTTCCGCAGCAGCCACCGTGAGCTCTTCCCCTGCATCTGGGGTTCGGACTTGGTGGTGGTCGCAAGGTTCCGCGCCGCCGCTGTGCTGAGGCTGAGCTGCTCCTGTGCTTGTTCCTGCGCCTTCGCGGCTTCTGACACGCGCGTCTCGACAGTCATCGGCTACCTCTCCCATGTCATGAGATGACCCGCCTGACTCCAGCAGGGCAGACTTCGCCAAGGAGCAGACGTCGTTACGTTCCGTACACATTGGTAACGCATTGTGACGGATTGACGTGGCAGGCACGACGGGACGTGACAGGCTGCTCGCTCTCAAGGAGCGTGCGGCTGGACGACCTTGACGTAGGGCTGCTCGGGACGTTGCTCGTCCGACCCCTGCCGGGGGCACCAGCGCAAAGGCCCCGGACCGATCATGGTCCGGGGGCTTAGACGTAAGGCTGGATCTCGTCGAAGACAGCCGTCTACCCCGTTCGACGCCCACTCAGGTCGTCGATGAGGCTCGAGATCTCTGACCGCGTCATGGAACGCAGCCATTCCCTGACAGTTCCCGTAGGCACAGGCAGCCGGGGGTCGATGAGTTCGGCGTACGACTCGTTCATCTTCCTGGTACGGAACCCATTCCTGCCGAGAAGGTCCAGCGCGTACGAGACCTGCTTGTCGGTGGGAGCCAGGTTGGAGGCGCCCAGGGCGAGCGCGTCTTCCAGGTGACGCGTGACTGAGCCGGCAGTCCGGTCGTCGGGGAACTTGAAGTAGAGGGCATGCGCGAAGCCGGGAATGCGGCGCCTCCACCCGTTGCCGGCGACGGGGATGTCGAGGATGCCGTTGCCGAAAAGAGGCTGCAACGGCCCGCCGAACCAGTCGCCGAAGAACCCGAACCACCGTGGCCAGCACGGGAACCACAGGTTGGTCCACCGCACTACCGCGAACGGAGCCCCGCCGTAGAGCACTCGCCGGCCTCGCCAGGGATAGGAGAAGCTGGGCATCGTCGCAGATGGCTCTCGCGACCGCTCTTCATTCTGCGGCGGACAGGTCGGCAGCTCGCGCCGCTTGACCCTCTCCTCGAACTTCTTGCGCGTACGGGTGTACAGGAGGTCAGCGAAGTACATCGGCGTGCCGGCGCTGACGAAGTCAGTGATCAGCCATCGGTTGCCCTGGGCGCGCAACCCGGACCACAACTTGTACTGAGCGTCGCGGAAGTCGTCGATCTGCTCCCTGATCACGGTCTTCTTCACGCCTCGAGGCAGAAGCCTGGCCGCCGCCTGCTCGAGATCTCGCAACCCGTCGGGGGCTCCCGTTGCGTCCTTGGACGCCCGGTTGTTCATGGTCCCCCACAGGTGGCTGATCCCGTCGTACGCGATGTACGCACCGAGGCTGTGGGCGACGACAACAACACGCTGGTACCTGAATTTCCCGTCGTACTTGGAAGCATGGAGTCTCTCCAGAAGCTCCACGAATCCTTTCCGGATCTCATGACGCACTGCGTACGACCGCGGCGATGCGTCGAGATATCGCACTACATCGACGAAACTGTTGGTAAGGACACCGGGCAAGAACGTGCCGACACGGGCCAGCAAGAATGTCAGGACGGCGCCCCACACAGCACTGCCGAGCAACTTAGAGATCCATGCTTTGAGCCCCAGATCCGGCAGCAGATCCGACAGAGGCCCAACCCATAGCGCCCAGGCACCGACGCCGACGAGTGCCCAGAACAACAGCCACACGCCCCGCAGTCCCCTAGGTACCAGCCATGGCGGCTTCAGGAGCAATCGTCGAAACGTCGGCCATAGGTCGGCGAGCCGGTTGCCCTGCATGAGATGTGCCCAGTGGTACTCGAAGAATTCCGTCTGTGGACGGTCCTCGGTCGCCGGCGCCAGAAAGCGGCGGGACTCGTACGAGTCAGTCACGATGTCCGGGCGGGAGAGGAAGCGTCGCTGCCCCGTAACGTCTGGTGGCAGCCCGGCACGAACGAACCCGGTCAGCGCGTCCAAGGGACGCTGCTCACCCATTCCGTGCACGATCACGACCGCTTGGCGACCGCCTCGCTGGGTTGGTGCATTCGCAGCCATTCAACGCGCCCCTTCGTCGCTTACGCGAAAGGCCGTACTGTCCCACTCTCCACGTCCCGGCCATCCTGTGCGACCGCCTCTAGGCCGAACGGGCAGGCGAGCGACAGGGCTCCGGTCCGCAAACCGCACGTGCAGCCTGACCGCCCTCAGAGGTCAACTCACCAGAGGCGGCGCAGGCTTCGCGCTCGCGGTCCGGCGCGCCTCCAGAGCCAGGACCCCCGCCACCACCCCCGCCAACACCACAAGCGCCACCAGCGCCGGTACCACCGCCACCACCACCCCCGCGCAGAGGCACAGCGCGCCCCCGGCGATCAGCGGTACGGAGCGTTGGCCTGCAGTTCGCAGCAGGATCGCCGCCGCGGCGGCCAGGAACACCCCCGCGCCGCCGGGGAGCGCCCAGGCCACCACCCCGTGCAGCGGCTCGGACAGGTCGTAGTGGGCGGTGTCGGCGACCTGTTTGAGGACCTTCTTCATTCCCAGTGCGGTGAGCACGACCCCACCGACGAGCGGCAGATGCAGGAAGGTGTAGACGTCGCGGGCGAAGCGGGTCTGGTCATCGCCGGACAGTGCCGCGAGCCGATGCTCCGCCGCCGCGCTCACCTGCCCGAAGTACACCCGCCACAGCCCCGCCACCACGAGCAGGCCCACCGCGGACGCTCCCAATACGGGCCAGGTGAGAACGAATCCGGAGACGCCCACTCCGATGGCGACGATCGACTCGCCGAGGGCGATGATGACGATCAGTCCGTGCCGTTCGGAGAAGTGACCCGGTGAGGCCACGCGCCAGCCGGAGCCGCCGACGAGGTAGATCCCGAAGTAGTCGACCGCCACGGCGCCGAGCCAGAGCAGAACCTGTGTGAGGCCGCTGAAGGCGCTGCCGGCCAGGAGCAGGGCGAACGGCGGCGCCACGGAGAGCAGCGCCGTTCGCCGCAAGGTGGTCCGGAGCGCCAAGTCATCCGGGGCAGACATCCAGTACGTGACGAGATGCAGCACCCGCACAGCCCCGTAACAGAGTACGAAGACGAGCGGCACCGGCAGCCCGCCGGCCGCGTCCGCGTACACGTCGGGCACGGTCAGCGAAACGACCATGACCACGGCCATCACCGCGACGAGCACCCCGAACACCGCCCCGGAGTCGGCCCGCACCACATTCCCCAGCCAGGCGAAACAGCACCAGCACCACCAAAGGAGCGCGAGCACGACGCCCCCGCCGAGCAGCCGCAGCGCGGTCGGGTCGGCGGCCATGAGCGCGGTGACCTGTGTGATGGCGTACACGAAGACCAGGTCGAAGAACAGCTCGGCGGGCGTGACGCGATGGTCGCCCTCCGTCGGAACGATCCGCGAACGCTCGCCGCGTATGGCCACGACTCCCCCTCCCGACCGGACCCACCGCCCGGTCGAACCCCGGCGGAACAATACCCAGTGCCGCGTAGTCAGGGGGTGCGGTGTGGAAGATGCGCGAATTCGTGGTGTCAGAGCCTTAGTTGACGCATGGGACGTCGTCCTCCCGGCGGTCGCACCAGCGGTCGTATGCGGGCTTCAGACGAGCACCAGGGCGGCCAGGCCGAGGTAGATGCCACCGGTCAGGTGGGACAGACCGCGGTCGCGGCGCGGGGTTCCGCGGAGTCGGCGGGCGAGTGTGGCGCCGACGAGTGCGTAGCAGAGGTCGAGGGCAAGGGCGACGCTCAGGAAGACCGCGCCGAGCAGGAGCATGCCGGTCCGGGTTTCCGCCGGGGTCAGGCCGGTGGACAGGAACTGCGGCAGGAACGCCAGGAAGAAGAGGACGACCTTGGGGTTGAGGAGATTGATGAGGACGCCGTCTAGATAGAGCCGGAGCAGTCGGCGGCGAGCGGAACGGCCGGCGGCTTCGGCGGAGTCGCCGGCGTCGGCTTCGGCTTCGGCTTCGGCTTCGGCTTCGGCAGCAGCGGGCGGGCGGCGGCGCAGCGCGCGTATGCCCAGGTAGGCGAGGTAGCCGGCGCCCGCGTAGCGCAGGACGGCGAAGGCGAGCGGGTGGCCCGTGATGAGCGTCGCCAGTCCGCAGACGGCGGCGATGACGTGGAGGAGCGTGCCGGTCTCCACGCCGAGGGCCGAGACGATGCCGGCCCGCCGTCCGTCCCGCACGCTGCGGGTGACGATGTAGATCAGGTTGGGTCCGGGTACGGCCACCAGGACCAGGGAGGCGAGGACGAAGGCGCCGAGTGAGGTCATCCGCGTTCCAGTGCCGTGTGCAGCAGACCGAGGGGCGGGGCACCGAGGTCGAACAGGGCGCTGTGGAAGCGGCGGAGCGAGAAGTCGCCGCCCCAGCGTTCCCTGGCCTGCTCGCGCAGGTCGAGAACGGCGAACTTGCCCCAGGTGTAACGGCCGTAACTGGGGTCGAACAGCCCGCGCTCGGCCTCGTGCAGGGCCGCGGGTCCGGCCAGCGAGACATCCTCGGTGAACCGTGCCGCCGCGTCCGACAGGGTCATGGCTCCGGTGTGGAGTCCGATGGCACGGGCGAAGCGGGTGACTCTGCGCAGCCCGTCCTGGGCGACCGCGACGGCGACGCGCGGGTCGCCGTCGCGGAAGCCCTGCTCCAGGGCCAGTTCCTCGCAGTAGTGGGCCCAGCCCTCGATGAAGGCATCGGAGTGGAGGGTGCGGCGGACGTCGGTCGCCGCCCGGCGCAGCGCCCTGAAGTGGCTGGCGTGCCCGGGTGCCACCTCGTGGATCGCCATGTTGGGCATCAGGGTCCGGTTGAAGCCGGTCGACAACCACTGCTCGCTCTGCGCGCTCGTCCAGTCGTTGTCCGGGAGGGTGACGCGGAAGGCGGCGGCCGCGTCGGTCTCGTGGGGCGCGGACGCGAAGAGGCCTGCCAGCGCCCGGCGCTGGGAGTCGGGCATCGGCCGGACCACCACATCGACATCGTGGTGGGGCACCAGATCGTGCCGGGCGGTCCAGGCGACGGTCTCGTCGACGAGTGCCCCGAACTCCGCCAACAGGCCGTCGGCATCGGGGTGGTCGGCCTGGAGCGCCCGTACCGTGTCGGCGGGCGTCGCCGCGAGGGCGAGGCGGCGGAGCGACTCGTCGAGCAGGGCACGCAGCCGGTCCCGTTCCGCGTCCACGCGGGCGGACAGGGCGGTGAGGTCGATCGTGCAGGCTTCGGCCGCGCCGAGGAGCCGGGCGAGAGCGGGGCCGCCGAGTGCCGCTGACGGCGCGCCTTCGGCGGCGGCCCGCTCCAGGTGGGCGGTGAACCGCGCGTGCGCCCGCCCTGCGGCGGCGTGGACGGGGCCGCCCCGGGGGTCGAGAAGGGCGGCCAGACCACGGGCGGACGGCAGCGTGGCGTCGGCCAGCGCCGCGGGCACGCGGTCCAGTGCCTCGATCGCCGCGTCCACGGCGTCGGGCCACTGCCGCAGCTGGGCCGATCGGGCGGCGTCCCGCTCGGCCTTGGGCGCGTAGGGGCGGTCGTAGCCGGTCAGATCCAGGTTCTCGATGTGCCACAGGGGGTTGCTCCGGTGCAGTTCGAGCTCGCCGAACCGGACCCGGAGGGCTTCCTCCGCGGCCGCCGCGTGCGCCTCGTCGTGCGGGTCCGGATAAGGCTTCGTACCGGCGGGGCCACCGAGTGCGGCGAGGCCGCGTCGTACGGCGTCCGGAGACAGGTCCTGGACGGTTCCGTCGTACTCGTGCCGTCCGGCGCCGTCCCGCGCCGCGGGCACGGAAAGGTCGCAGACGGCTGCCAGCCGCGGGTCGAGAGGCGGCAGGGGCGAGAGGGATGACAGGGACTGCAGGGGCGAGAGGGGTGCAACGGGTGAGGTGGGTGTCATGCCGTTAGCCTCTCGTCGCGGCGGCACGTGCTCCCGTGCCAATGGAGGGGAAAGTGGACCGGAATCGTCAGACGCCCCAACTGGACGAGCTGATCGACCTGTTGGGCGACTGGAGTTCGGGCGAGGGGCCGCTGTACCGGCGGCTCACCGACGCGGTCGGCCGAGCCGTACGGTCCGGGGACCTGCGCAGCGGGGACCGTCTACCGTCCGAGCGGCGGCTCGCCGACGCCCTCTCGGTCAGCCGGGCGACGGTTGTCGCCGCGTACGACGCACTGCGCGGGTCGGGCCTGGCCGAGACACGTCGGGGCAGCGGCACTCGGGTGTCGGCAGGCGCCGCGGCACACCGGGTTCCGGTGGACGGGCGGGTACGCGGCGGTCAGGCCACCGCAGTGGTCCAACGGCTGATCACCCAGCCGCCGGACCTCATCTCGCTGGGGCAGGCGGCCGAGGCCGGCGGTCCGGACCTGGCCCAAGCCCTGCTCCAGCTGGTCCGCGACGACCTGCCCGGGATGGTCGGTGAGGCGGGCTACCACCCGGCCGGGCTCCCCGCGCTGCGAGCGGCGATCGCCGCCCACCACACCGCTCACGGCCTGCCGACCGTCCCCGACCAGCTGGTGGTGACCACGGGTGCCACGCAGGCCGTCGCGCTGAGCGCCCAGCTGTACCTCGGGCGCGGGTCCACCGCCCTCGTGGAATCCCCCGGGTGGCCGGGCTGCCTGGACGTCCTCAGGGCGGCAGGATCCCGGCTTGTCGGCGTCCCGCTCGACTCCGACGGGGTCCGGATCGACCGGCTCGCCACCGCGCTCGCCGAACACCGGCCCGCGCTGCTCTACCTCATGCCGACGTACCACAACCCCACCGGCACCCTGATGTCCGCCGGACGCCGTCGCCGGGTGGCCGAACTCGCCGCCGAACACGGCGTCACCGTCCTGGAGGACAGCGCCCACGCGGCGGGGCTCGCCCCCGGTCAGGCTCCGCCGCCGATCGCCGCGGCCCCCGCCGGGGGAACCGTGCTGACGGTGGGTTCGCTGACAAAGGCCGTCTGGGGCGGTCTCCGGATCGGCTGGATCCGCGCACCGCAGGACACGGTGGCGCGCCTGGCCCGGCTCAAAGCACTCAACGACCTCGGCAGCCCGCTCATCGACCAGGCCCTCGCCGCCCGGCTCCTCCCCGCGCTCCCGGCCCTCGCGCCCGAACGGGCCCGCATCCTCCGCGAGCGGCTGACCACCATCACCCGGCTGCTCGCCGAGCAGCTTCCGGACTGGCGCTGGCAGGCACCGCAGGGCGGCTCGGTGCTGTGGGTCCGGCTGCCCGCGGGCACGGACGCCCGGCTCTACGCACGGGTGGCGCTGCGCCACGGCGCGGAGGTCATCCCGGGCGCCACGATGGATGCGACCGGCGCCCATGACGACTACGTCCGCATCCCCTACTCCTTCGCTCCGGAGACCGCGGCAGCACTGGTCGACCGCCTCTCGGCAGCCTGGACCGCACTGTCTCGGAGCAGTGGCCACCCCTGAGTGCGGCTCAGGGCTTTTTAGTGGCGGCCCGCTTCGCGCTCTTGCTTCTGTTGGTGCTCGTACTGCTGCGCCCCGGCTTTGCGGGAGGTTTTGCGGGAGGCTTTGCGGGCGCCTTCTTCCGGGCCGGTGCGGTCGGCCACTTGAACTCGATCTCCAGCTCGATCTCCCCGTCACCGATCTCGACCTCTATCTCGCTGCGAAGGTCGTCGGGGATCCGCAGACTCAGCGTTCCGGCGCCGAGTTCCAGTTCGGCGTCCCCGCCCTCACTCAGCGCGGCTGCGATGGCCGTGAGCTGGGCAGCCGCCTCCAAGCGTGACAGCGAGCGCTTCTGCTCAAACTTGAGGTCCCTCATGCATGTCTCCGATCCGGCTACGAGGCCGAGGCCATCCCCTGCTTCATCGCTCCGGCCTCATCACTACGGCCTCATCGCTCCGACGGACTGGGAGCCGTGCACAGCGCCCAGATCACGAAGCCGTCGAGCGCGATCAGGACCATGGCCCAGAACGGCGCGTAGGGAATCCACAGGAAGTTCGCGATCATGGACAGGCCGGCAAGACCCACGCCGACGACCCTGGCCCAGGTCGAGCCCTGGAACAGGGCGGCACCGGCGAGAACGATGACGGCGCCCAGGATCAGATGGACCCAGCCCCATCCGGTGAGATCGAACTCGAACGCGTAGTTGCGGGTGGTGACGAACACGTCGTCGTTGGCGATGGCGGAGATGCCGGCGAAGAGCATCATCAGGCCACCAAAGATCATCAGTACGGCGGCGAAGACCAGCCAGCCACTGCCGAGACCGGTCCTCTCCGCACTCCGCGCCGCCGCACCCGGGTGGGCCCCACTCACATGACTGGTCATCGCCGGCTCCTTCGTGTCGTACGGCCCCGCACGGCCGCCGAATTTCCGTTCGACCGTTCGGGCTACTTCCAATCTCGTCCTGTCGGGTGCGCTGTGCATGTCGAGGTGCGGGACCGCAGCTCATAGCGGGCAATTCACAGGACATCTGTGCAGGTCAGGACGGTGTCCTTGCGCTTACGGGTATTTGAGCGAGCAGGGCGGCCGGGCTTTCGACACCAGCGCATGCGCCCCCATGCACGCGGCCCGGAGGGGGCCTACGGTTGAGCTGAAGCCGGCAGGAAGGGCGCCGATGACCCAGGACGCGACCACGGCCATGCGCGCGGCAACCCACACCACACCCGCGGAACGCGCGGCCATCGGCAAGGAGGCGCGGCGCCGCTCGCCGCGGTCGGGCCACGCCGCGTACAAGCCGTCTCCCGACCGGCCGGACCCGCTGGCGATCCTGGAGGCGCAGTCCGCGGCACGGGTGCCTGAGCTCGTCCCGATCCGCTACGGCCGGATGATGGAGTCCCCGTTCCGCTTCTACCGGGGCGCCGCCGCGATCATGGCGTCCGATCTGGCCGACAGCCCGACGTCGGGGCTCAGGGCCCAGCTGTGCGGGGACGCGCACCTGCTGAACTTCCGTCTGCTCGCCTCGCCGGAGAGACAGTTGATGTTCGACATCAACGACTTCGACGAGACACTGCCGGGCCCCTGGGAGTGGGACGTCAAGCGGCTTTCGGCGAGTCTCGTCATCGCGGGCCGGGCGAATGGTTTCGACGACGCCGGGCGTGCCCGCATCGTGAGCTCCACGGTCCGTTCGTACCGCGAGGCGATGATCCGCTTCGCGGGCATGGGCAACCTCGACGTCTGGTACTCGAAGATCGATGCGGACCTCCTCGACTCCCTGGCCGCCGGCCGGACCCAGGGGACGAAGGGCGGTCGCAAGAGGCTGGCCCGTGCCATGGTGAAGGCCCGCACCCGCGACAGCCTGCAGGCCTTCGACAAGCTCACCGAGACGGTCGACGGCAGGCCCAGGATCGCGGCGGATCCCCCGCTGCTCGTCCCGGCCGGCGATCTGCTGCCGGACATCGAACGCGGCGCGCTGGAGCGCCAGTTCCGCGGTCTGATCGAGCGGTACGGCAGGACTCTGCCTTCCGACCGGCGCTCGCTCCTGTCGGACTACCGCCTTGCGGACGTCGCCCGCAAGGTGGTCGGCGTCGGCAGCGTAGGCACCCGATGCTGGATCTTCCTGCTGCTCGGCCGGGACGACCAGGACCCGCTCTTCCTCCAGGCCAAGGAGGCCGACACCTCCGTGCTCGCCGAACATGTCGGCGCGAGCCGGTACGCCAACCAGGGCGAGCGGGTGGTCTCGGGCCAGCGGCTGATGCAGGCCACGAGCGACATCTTCCTCGGCTGGGAACGGGTGGACGGGATCGACGGCAAGCAACGCGACTTCTACGTACGCCAGTTGCGCGACTGGAAGGGCATCGCCGTGCCGGAGCGGATGCGGCCGAAGGACATGCAGGCGTTCGGCGAACTGTGCGGGGCCACCCTGGCCCGTGCACACGCACGGTCCGGCGACCGCATCGCGATCGCCGCGTACCTGGGCGGCGGCGAATCGTTCGACCGGGCACTCGCCGCCTTCGCCGAGGCGTACGCCGACCAGAACGAGCGCGACCACCAGGCCCTGACCGACGCCGTACGCGCGGGCCGTCTCCCCGCGGAGGAACTGCCTGCGGCCTGACCCGGACGATTCCCGCCCGAAGTGACTGAGCCCGCCCCGGTCCGCCAACCGGCTGACCCCCGGGGCGGGTCGCGGATCGCCCTCCGGGGCGGCTGGAACGATGCGCGCATGGCACCCGGAGCAGGCACTGCTGAGAGTTCGGCAACGGCACGCATCGTCCTCCTCGCACTCGCCGCCGGTCAGTTCCTGATGGCGCTCGACAGCTCGGTCATGAACGTCTCGATCGCGACGGTGGCCGAGGACGTGGGCACGACGGTGACGGGTGTGCAGGGCGCCATCACGGCCTACACCCTCGTGATGGCGATGTTCATGATCCCCGGCGGCAAAGTGGGGGCGCTGATCGGCCGCAAACGCGCGTTCATGATCGGCTGTGGCATCTACGGCTGTGGCTCCCTCACCACGGCGCTCGCGCCGAACCTGCCCGTGCTGCTGCTCGGCTGGGCGTTCCTCGAGGGGATCGGGGCGGCACTCATCCTGCCCGCGATCGTGGCGCTCGTGGCGAGCAACTTCGCCACTGAACGCCGTCCCGCCGCCTACGGTCTCGTCGCCGCCGCGGGGGCCGTGGCCATCGCGGTCGGGCCGCTTATCGGGGGTGTGGCGACGACGTACTTCTCCTGGCGGTGGGTCTTCGCCGGTGAGGTCGTGATCGTGCTCGGCATTCTGGTGCTCGCCGGCCGGATCGCCGACGCGCCGGTCGGCGAACGCCCTCGCATCGATCTCATCGGCGCCGTGCTGTCGGCGCTAGGGCTCGGGATCTTCGTCTACGGCGTACTGCGCTCGGACGAGTGGGGCTGGTTCCAGCCGAAGCCCGACGCGCCCTCGTGGCTCGGGGTCTCGCTGGTCGTCTGGCTGATGCTGGCCGGTCTGCTCCTGGTCTGGCTCTTCCTCCGCTGGGAGGCCCGCATGGTGGAGCGGCACAGGGAGCCGCTCGTCGACCCGGGCATGCTGCACAACAAGCAGCTCACCGGCGGACTGACGATGTTCTTCTTCCAGTACCTCGTCCAGATGGGCGTGTTCTTCGTCGTACCGCTCTATCTGTCCGTCGCCCTGGGCCTGTCCGCGCTCACGACGGGCGCCCGCATCCTGCCGCTCTCCCTGACCCTCCTTGCGGCCGCCATCCTGATCCCCCGCTTCCTCCCGGACGTCTCACCGCGGCGTGTGGTGCGGCTCGGGACCCTCGCGCTGCTCGCGGGCGCGGTGGTCCTGATGGCCGCGCTCGACGCGGAGGCCGGCGCGGAGATCGTCACCATCCCCCTCCTGCTGATCGGGCTCGGCATGGGCGCGCTGGCGTCCCAGCTCGGGTCGGTCACGGTGTCCGCGGTGCCGGAAGCCCGGAGCGCGGAAGTCGGCGGCGTCCAGAACGCCGTCACCAACCTCGGCGCCTCGATCGGTACGGCACTCGCCGGGTCGATCATGATCGCCGCGCTTGCGACGTCCTTCCTCACCAGCGTGGAACAGAATCCGGCGATCCCGGCCGAGGTCAAGAGCCAGGCGAACGTCGAACTCCAAAGCGGCGCACCGTTCTTGTCGGACGCCCAGCTCAAGTCCGCCCTCGACGAAGCGGGCACGAGCAAGGAGGTGACGCAGGCGGCACTCGACGCGAACGCCGACGCCAGGATCGACGGCCTGCGCGCCGCACTCGCCATCCTCGCCTTCGCCGCTCTCCTCGCGATGTTCTTCACCGCACGGATCCCGAAGACCCAGCCCCGCTCGACGGAGCCATAGCCGGTCGCCGGCGGTCACGGACTCGCCCGTGACGTGAGATGCGCCATTCCGCGTCCGGCTCCAACGATGTGCGGTAGCAGCACATGGCGGTGCCGCAGACGCCCTGGGGAACCTGTCGGCGCGGGACAGCATGCCGGGGTGCTTGCGGCAAGGATCCTTCTCCCTACGAATTCACGTAGTAGCGATCTCTCATTGCCTGCGTAACCGGACTTTCTCATTATGGCGAGGCCATCGGGCTGTCCGGGGGCTCAAGGCAAGGATGAGAATGAAACGAAAGCTCGCGACGACACTGGCCATGGCGGCAGTTATCCTCGCATCCATGGCCATGCCGTCCGAGGGTGCCGTCACCCCGTCCCGCCTGGGCGTCTACGTCGGTCCCGGTAAAACCGCCGAGGTCAATAATTCTCAGGCGTGGCTCGGGCGGTCGCAGGTCGACGCGACCGACTACCTGGACTCGGCCGAGAACATCAAGTGGAATCAGTACGCGACCAAGTACTGGGGTGACTGGAAGAAGGCCGGAGCCGACCGGGATTTCGTGCTCGGGCTGCATTTGCTGCCCAAGGGCGGGACCTACGCGGAGGGGCTTGCCGGTAAGTACGACAGCCAGTTCCGAGACCTTGCCGACCTGATGATCAAGGACGGCCTCGGCGACTCCGTCATCCGCGTCGGGTACGAGGGCAACAACAAGCACATCGGGCCGTGGCAGGGAACCGACGACCCGGCCGCCTACCGGGAGATGTTCCGGAGGGTCGTCGACCTTATGCGCGCTCGCACCGGGGCGTCCTTCCAGTTCGACTACAACATGGCTGTCGGCACCTCGGGCAAGGTCACGTCGTTCGAGACGCTGTACCCCGGCGACGCCTACGTCGACGTGGTCGGCCTGAACATCTACGACGTGTGGTGGAACCACCCGGACGCCACGCCGGCCCAGCGGTGGAACCACACCCTCACCACCGCCATGGGCGTGAATGACTTCAAGGAATTCGCCGCCGCGCACAACAAGCCGAAGTCATATCCGGAATGGGGCCTGTACGGGAGGGGCGACTCCTATATGGGGGGCGGCGACTCCCCGTACTTCATCGACCGGATGGCCGAGCTCGTCAAGGACTCGCAGTATCAGGCGTATTTCGACCACGACTGGGGCGGCGGAACGCTGGACGACTTCCCGAACGGCAAGGCGCAGTACAGGCTCCGCTTCGGCGGCTGAACGGGCACGTCATCACCGGTTGCGGATGCGGACGCCGTGGCGGGTGCGCATGCGGTGGAGTTCCCACAGCGCCACCGCGGTCACGGACACCGGGCCGCCGAGCACCGCGCACCACTGTGCGGCCGGCGGCCCGTGCGGCATTCCGCCTTCGAGGGCGACGCTGCAGAGCATCAGCTCCCAGACGAGTACGACGGTGAGCGCGGCCGGCAGAGCGGCGTGCACGTTGGACGTGTTGAAGGCATAACGGGCGGCGTAGGCGGAGGAGAAGCCGAGGAACGGCAGCAGCCAGACGAGGCCGATGAGCAGCGCGAGCGCGATGAGGCCGTTCACGAGCGTGCCGTAGTTCCGCTTCAGGATGACGGCGCCGCCCGCCAGTACGAGTCCGACGCCCACGAAGATGCCGATGTACCAGCCCACGGCCTTGAGCGGCGCGCGCAGCCGGGAGCGGAGCAACTGCCGTTGATCGGCGGGCGCGTAGCGGATGAAGCCGAGGACGACCAGCGGCCCGGTGAAGATGAGCAGCAGCGGGGCCAGGATCAGCTTCACCACACCGTCGTTGGCAACTCCGCTCCAGCCGTCCTCCGCTCCGTAGGTGTAGACGAGCAGGAGGCTGGCCGCCAGACCAACGACCGCCCGCCACAGTTGCACCTGCCTCACCACCCGGTCCGGGATGTGGCCGAGGCCCGGCTGGTTGAAGATCGCCTCGGCGCGGCGGCGGGAGGAACGGATCACCGGGATGAGCGGCGAGACGAAGAAGAGCGCACAGCCGGAATACCGCCGCCGGACGGGCTGCGGGGGATAGGGCTGTGGCGGGTACGGCTGCGGCGGGTACGGCTGCGGCGGGTAAGGCTGCGGGTGCGGGCCCGACGGTGGCGGGCCGTACGGATCACCGCCACCTTGCGGCGGAACGCCCGCCGGTCCCCAGCCCTGATATCCCCCGTGTGCCACCGTTCCCCCCAGCCTCCTGCAGCGCTTCTGAGCGCGCGCAGTTTACTGGCCGGAAGCGAACTGTCGTCAACGGCGGGAAGGCACCCCAGCGTTCCAGTCCCCCCGGGCGCCACTGTGCCACGTGACCGGTGTCCGTCCGCATGGCCCGCACGTCCCGCCCCTGAAGCCACTGGGATGCCGTGGACCACTGTCCTCGCGCCGGGCGGTCAGGGCATTAGCAGGGCGTGCGGGCTTTCTTCGCATCCAGCGCACCCGCCCTGACCTCGCTCGGCGGGACGCCGTACGCAGTGCGGAACGTGCGGCTGAAGTCCGCGGGGTGGCGGAATCCCCACCGGGCCGCGATCTCGCCGATGGCCAGGCGGTGCAGGGCGGGGTCGGTCAGGTCGGCTCGGCAGCGTTCCAGGCGGCGGCGCCGGATCGTGGCGCTCACGGACTCCGGTTCGCCGCGGAAGAGTTGATGGAGTGTGCGTACGGAGATGTGGTGGTGGGCGGCGAGGGCCGCGGGGCGCAGCTCCGGGTCGGCCAGGTTGTGGTCGATGAAGGCGTTGATGCGGGCGAGGAGTACCGCCTGGCGCGTCTGAGCGGGCAGTCCGTCCGCGTCGCCGAGATGCGCGGCAAGCAGCGACGCGGCCAGGTCGACCCCGACCGCACCGATCCGGGCCAACTCGGCGGGCCCGCAGTCGCGGACGGCGTCCGCAAGGCCCTTCAGGTACGGGACGAGCAGCGCCCCGGATCCGGACCGGGTGGACAGCGGCTCGGCCAGCAGCCTGTCGGCCCGCCCGTTCGCCAGCGGAAGAACGGTCCGTGGCAGCCGGAACTGCGAGCTCTGGCAGGAGCGGCCCTTGTCGAGGAACTCCACGGCCAGCGGGTGCGACGTGGAGAACAGAGCCATCTCGCCCGCCTCCAGGCAGGCGACACCGCGCCCCTGCTCAAGCCGGATCGAGGTGCCGCCCCCGACCAGGAGCAGGAAGTACTCCTCGGTGTCCTGGCGGCGGATCTGGACAGGGGAACGCCAGGCCGACATCGGGGAGTAGGTGAAGGTCCCCAGCGGGCTGTGCGGCAGTTGCACGGTCACCGCCCGTCCCGTGAAGCGGGACGCGTACGGGCTGCGGGACGTCACCGGCATGACCGCCTCGCCCACCATGTCGTTCCACCACCCGAACCGGTCCCGCACCGGAATCGACTCGGTGTCCACCGTCACCACCGGCCCTGCCGGCCCGCTGCTCTGCTCCGCCGTGTTCGTCAGCATGGGCATACAACGATGATGCCGGGCCGAGGAGTTGGCGGAGAAGAGAAGAAGGCGCTTCACCCAGAACACGACCGCCTTCCAACCGCCCTCGGGCGACCCGGAGTTGACATCACGCGCGGCTCGATCCCTGCGCTCTTCCCCAACCGCCCACCGCCTGCCATCGTTCCGATATGTATCCCTATGGGCCGCCTCCCGGACCCCCGCCGCGGATCGACCCCCGTCAACTGCGGCCCCGGCGGGGGTGGTTCGTCGTCGCGGGAGTCATCGCGGCCGTCGGTGTGGCCATCGGCATCGCGAGCTTCGTGCGCACACTGACCTCGGCGGTGGACTCCGTCGACGACGGCAGGGCGTTCGCCAGCGGGCGGTCCGTCACGGTGCGGATCGCGCCCGACGACGACGCCGCCATCTACGTACGCAGCCCCTTCGTCGCCCGTGCGCACTGCAAGGTCACGGGTCCGCCCGACTCGCTGCCGCGCGTGGCGGCACCCGGCGGGACGTTCAACGTGACCAAGGGGGACGCCAGATGGGAGCGGGCGTTCGTGCTCAAGACGGATAAGGACGCGGACTACCGGGTGATGTGCGAGGACCCGCGCGGCGTCCTCACCTTCGCCCCCGGCGACAGCACCGACGTCTCGTCCTTCGTCGGCGGCATAGCGGTGACCGTCCTGGTGCCGCTCGGCGGGATCCTCGCGGCCGCCGCCCTGGCGATCATCGTCGGCGTACGGCGCGGCAGGCACCGCCGGTGGCTTGAGGCGCAGGCCTACTACGGATACGGCCCCGGCGGCGGGCCGCCCGGTTGACCTTGCCCCTGGGGCAGAGCGCATCGTCCGGAGCACCGGGCCGACAACGGGCCCGGTGACGGAGGATGCCCCCATGGACCCGGACCCGGACCCGCTGCTCACCATCGGTGAATTCGCCGCCCGCGCGCGGCTCTCGCCCAAGGCGCTGCGCCTGTACGACCGCCTGGGGCTGCTGGCCCCCGCGTACGTGGACGGGGCCACCGGCTACCGCTACTACCGCACGGCCCAGGTGGAGGACGCCCGCACGGTCGTCCTGCTGCGCCGGCTCGGCATGCCGCTCGCGGACATCACCGGGATCGTCGCCCTGGACGGCGAGCGGGCGGCCCGTGCGGTCGCCGCGTACTGGGCGGGTGTCGAGGAACGCCATGCCGAGCAGCGCACGCTTGCGGGGTACCTCCGTGGACGCCTTTCAGGAACAGGAAGAGGATCCACGATGGATGAGACGTACAAGAAGGACTTTCCGGTCAGGACCATCGACGTACCTGAGCAGTACGTCATCAGCGAGACCCGGCATCTGCTCGCCGAGGAGCTGCCGGTCTGGATCGACGCCTCCACGCGCCGCCTCGAAGAGGCGGCCGAGGCCGAGTGCGGGGGCGCCGCGGGCGCACCGCTTGTCATCTACCACTCCGAGGTGACGCAGGACAGCGACGGCCCCGCGGAGGCGTGCGTCCCGGTCAGGGATGCGGCAGCCGCGCGGACGTGGGCGCAGACGGCGGGGCGGCAGCGGGGCGTCGCATCGCGCGTGGAGCCCGCCCACCGGCTCGCCTTCACCCGGATCACGAAGGCGCAGGTCTCCTACCCGCAGATCCTCGCCGCGTTCGAGGCGGTCGAGGAGTGGATCGCCGGCGAGGGCCTGAAGGTCACGGGCCCGTGCCGCGAGATCTACTTCGCGGAGTGGGAGACGACGGGCCCCGACGACCAGGTGTGCGACGTGGCGTTCCCCGTGAGCCGGTAGCCGGAATCCAGTAACTGGTAGCCGGTAGCGGTATGACGGCCGGGTCCGCCTCCCGAGGGAGGCGGACCCGTTCTCCGGACAGACGCGGGCACCCGGCGGCCCGCCCTGGCTTCGGCGGCCGGCAGCCGGGCCTTCTGGAAGAGCACGGTGATCAACTCGTACTTCTTCCTGGGCGTGGTCACGCTGATCCCGGCGACGCGGCGCTACCCGGGCGGCCGGGACCCCGTCCCTGACCGCCTAGCGCACGCTCTCCCGCAGCTCCTCCGGGCAGGCGGTGCCACGTGGCAGCTGGTAGGGGGCGCCAAGGCGGTAGACGCCGGGCCCAGGGGCCAGGAGTTCGGTCCACTTGTCGCCGTCGGCGTTCTCCTCGGCCTCCATCAGGCAGCCGTTGAGGTTGTCGAACTCCTTGGGCCGGTCCTCGTCGAGCTCGCGCCGCTGCTTGGACTCCTCGGTCTCCACGGGCCGCTCGACGCCCTTGCCGTCGGCGTCCACGATGCTCAGCCACGGCGAGTACGGGATGCGGACCAGGATCTTGCCCGGCTTCTTCACCTCGATCGTCCACTCGCCCTGCTCGGCGCGCTTGACGACGGCGGGCGGATCGGCCAGCGGGTTCGGGTTGATGACCTCGTACAGCTGCCAGTTCGAGTCCGCCCACACCTGCTTCAGATACGGCAGGCCCTTCTCGATGAGCGCGGCCTCGCGCTTGCCGCCGTCGCCGTCGGGCTCGCCGTTGGGCACCACCACGAAGTGCACGGACCAGCGCTGCAGCCACTCGTGGTAGTTGGCCGAGTTGAGGGTGTCGTCATAGAAGAGCGGGTTGCGCTCCATGTCCGCCTGCCGGTTCCAGCCGCGGGCGAGGTTCACGTACGGGGAGAGTGCGGAGGCCTCGCGGTGGCTGCGCGCGGGCACCACCTCGACGCGGCCCTTCTCCGCGCCGACCTCCTGAAGCTCGTTGACGATCGGCGCGAGCTCGCGCGTCCAGGTCGCGGCCGGTGTCGTGTGGACGACGTCGTCCCCGGCCTTGAAGCCGACCCAGCCGATGAAGCCGACGATGGCCACCACGGTCACGTACCACTGGCGGGACTTCGGCACGGCGTACGGCAGCGCGGCGAGCAGCACGACGCCCGCGAAGGACATCGCGAGGCGGGTGATGTTCGAGCCGATCTGCGAGCTGACGAGCCAGACGCCGAGCACGAAGGCCGCGTACACGGCGGTCGTGATCCGCACGGTCTTCCACTGCTTCGGTACGGCGTAGAAGACGAACCCGGAGTAGAGCAGCGGCAGCGAGGCCGACCCGAACGACATCGGCTGCGTACCGGAGAACGGGAAGAGCCACGCGGAGACACCGACGACGGCGGCCGGCGCGAGCCCGAGGGCGTACGCGCCGGGGTAGCGCTTGCTGAGGAACAGCGCGACGGCGACGAGCCCCACGAAGAGCCCGGCCACCGGGCTTCCCATGGTCGCGAGTGCGGCGAACGGCGCGGCCACCAGGGCCTTCGCCCACCGCTTGTAGCGCCAGCGGTGGGGCCAGCAGAAGACGGCGGCGACCGCCATGAGCGCGAACATCTGGCCGAGGCCGTACGTCACGCGGCCCGACACGGCGTTGCAGAACAGCGCGAAGACGCCCGCGAGCGCGGGCCACAGCGGCTGCTTCACCGCACGGCTGCGGATCAGAATCATCGTGAGCAGCGCGGCGGAGAGCGTGCCGGCGACCATCATCGTGGTCCGCACGCCGAGCACCGACATCAGATACGGCGAGATGACGCTGTACGACACCGGGTGCATCCCGCCGTACCAGGCGAGGTTGTACGCGGAGTCGGGGTGCCGTCCGGCGAACTCCGCCCAGGCGTCCTGGGCGGCGAGGTCTCCGCCGCCGTTGGCGGTGGTGAAGAACCAGACGAGGTGCAGCACGGCCGCGGACACGGTCGCGATGGTCACCGGGTGCCGCAGCAACCGGCGCGGCCAGGGGGCCCGTTCGGGCGCCGCGGGCTCGGGGCGGCGCTGGGCGGGCAGCTGTATTCGTGCGCCGGTGCGCGACGCTCCACCGGAGCCGGGCTCAGGATCCGCGTCGTCGGCTCGCGTCGGCTCCGCTGTGGCCACTGAAGGCTCTCCCCGTGTTTGTTCCTGTCCTGGGGGCGAGCGCCTGGGGGTTCGTCCCGGAACACCCCTTTGACTCATCCCGGCGTACTGCCCCCGAGCTTGTGACGCTAGCACGCAGCGCGGAGGCGGGCCCGGGGTGGTGCCGCACCCCGGGAAGGGTCCGTCCGACTTCGGCCAACGGCGTGCGGCCGCTTGGCGTAGGTCCGGTTGCGGCTGCGGAGGCGGCGTGCGTCGTGACGCGGAGCCCGGCGTGCGCTGTTGTTCTCCTTGGCGACGCCGGGCTCTCGGCCCGTGGTGCTAGCCGACGCGCTTCAGCTTGGCGCCGAAGCCCGGTTCGGTCAGGTCGCTCTGGAGGGCGACCGGCACCTCGATGGCGCCGCCCTTGCCGTCGCCGACGCTCAGCACACCGACCTTGGTGCCGGCCTTCGCCGAGTTCGGGATGGTCTTGCCCTTCTCCGCGTCGAGCTCCAGCTTCACCGTCAGACCGGACCAGCCGACGGCCGACACGTCCTCGGTGGCGACGACGGGGGTCGACCCGCCGAGCCCGTCCTCGACCTCCCCGACGACATCGCCCTTCTTCACGATGGTCTTCGCGGTGAGCGCGTCCTGTCCGGCCTCGATGAGCTTGCGGGTGACGCCGGTGACCTCGTCGATGTTGGCCACGCCGTTGTTGCCGTACTGGCCGAGGGCGGCGCCGATGATCGTCTGCGTCTTGCCGCCGACCTTCTTCTCCGCGGCGAAGAGGATGTTGCCGCCGGCCGCGGTGGTGGTGCCGGTCTTGATGCCGATGGCGACGGTCGGGACGAGGCCGAAGAAGTTGTTCTGCTTGTCGCCGTTGAGGTCCTTGTAGCTGGGCTGGCGGGAGATCTCGTTGAAGACGGGGTTCTCCATGGCCGCGCGGCCGAGCTTCACCAGGTCCTCGGCGGTGGAGACGGTCGTCTTGTCGAGGCCGCTGGGGTCCGTGTAGTG
This sequence comes from Streptomyces sp. NPDC021622, assembly GCF_040640795.1. Lineage (NCBI taxonomy): Bacteria > Bacillati > Actinomycetota > Actinomycetes > Kitasatosporales > Streptomycetaceae > Streptomyces > Streptomyces sp. NPDC021622. The sequence goes on along the minus strand of NZ_JBFACK010000008.1, from coordinate 2,857 downwards.
GGTGTTCTTCATCCCCAGCTCCTTGGCGGTCTTGTTCATCTTCGCGACGAACTCGTCCTCGGAGTTGCTCTTGGTGTCCCAGCGGGCGAGCAGCTTGGCGATGTTGTTCGCGGAGGGCAGCATGACCGCCTGCAGCGCCTCGTACTCGGTGATCTTCTGACCCTCGGTCACCTTCACCACGGACTCGTTGGCCGGCTTGCCCGTCTCGTAGTGCTTCTGCGCGGCGGCGTCGACGGGGATCTTCGGGCCGGGGTCGCCCTTCTCCAGCGGGTGGTCGCGCAGGATCAGGTAGACCGTCATGACCTTGGCGATGCTCGCGATCGGTACGGGCTTCTGGTCACCGGAGGTCCCGAAGCTGCCGATGCCGTTGACGTCCATGGCGGCCTGGCCCTGGCCCGGCCACGGCATGGACGGCTTACCGCCCTCGAAGCTGACGGAGTCCTTCGCGGTGAGCTTCAGGGTGGGCGTCGGCAGCGGCCGCACGGCCTGTACGACCGCAAAGACGATCACCAGGAGCAGGACCAGCGGCGTCCAGATCTTCACCCGCCGCACGGCGGTGCGGACGGGGGTCTCGGCCGGCGGCGGGGTGTTGGTCAGCTCGGCGAGAAGGTCCAGCGGCGGCTTGGGCGGCAAGGGCTGCTGGGTGGTGCGCTCGGGCCCTGCGTTGCCTGGCGCGGGCGCCTTGGCTGGCGTGGGCGCCTCGGACTTGGCTCCGGTACCGGCGGAGGCGCCGGGCTGCTCGTCGAGGGGCTTGAGCGCGACGAACTTACTGGTGCGCTCGGCGTCACCTTCGGGCTTGGGGGCGGCCTTGGGGCCACCCTCGGCCTTCGGGGCGGGCTTGGGGGCGGACTTGGCGTCACCCGTCGCCGCGCCACCCTTTGCAACAGACTTTGCATCACCCGCATCGGGCTTTGCGGAGTCACCCTTGCCGCCGGCCTTGTGGTCCCCGATCTTGAGCATGGTGGTCGGCTGATCGACCGCCTTGGGGGGCAACGCCCGGAACACGGCGGTGGCCTGGTCGACGCCGGGGGACTTGGGGGTCTTGGGGGCCTTGGGGTCGGCGTCGGACTTGGCGTCCTTGGATCCGCCGTCGGGCTTGGCGTCGTCGCTGGGCTTGGGGTTCTTGGCTCCGCTGTCGGACTCGGCGTCCTTCGAGCCGCTGTCGGACTTGGCGTCCTTCGAGCCGCCGTCAGGCTTGGCGTCCTTGGCGGCTGCGGGGGCTTGGTCCTCGGCGGGGGTGTCGCCCTTCGCGGGGGCGACTCCCTCGGCCTGGGCATCGCTCTTCGCGGGGGTCTTGGTCGCTCCCGGAGCGTCGTCCACGGCGGAGGCGGCGCTCTTGGCCGGGGCGTCGTCGCCCGTGGCGGAGGCAACGGACCCGGCGGGGGCGGCGCTCTCGGCGGCGGAGCCTTCCACGGCAGCGGAGTCGTCCGCGCCGGGGGTCTTGGTCGCTCCCGCAGCGTCGTCCACGGCGGAGGCAGCGCTCTTGGCCGGGGCGTCGTCGCCCTTGGCGGAGGCAACGGACCCAGCGGGGGCGGCGCTCTCGGCGGCGGAGCCCGCCTCAGCCGAGGTGTCGTCCGTGGCGGGAGTCTTGTTCGCGCCCAGGGCGGCGCCCGCGGCGGAAGCCTCGCGCTTGGCCGAGCGGTCGCCCTTCGCGGGGTCGTCGCCCCCGATCTGGGCATCGCTCTTGGCCGGGGCGTCGCCCTTGGCGGTGGCGACGGCCTCGGCGGCGAAGCCCGCCTCGGCCGAGGTGTCGTCCGTGGCGGGGGTCTTACCCGCTCCCGCAGCGTCGTCCTTGGCCGGTGTGTCGTCCGCAGCCGGGGTCTCACCGGCAGCGAGGTCTTCGGCTTCGGCAGAAGCGTTACCCCCGGCGGAGGCCCCATCCGTGGCCGAGGGATCGCCTCCGGCAGGAGAGTCGTCCCCAGCGGGGGCGGCCTTCGCGGCACCAGGAGCGTCGCCGTCGGCGGAGGCATCCCCCTCGGCAGCAGCGCCACGCTCGGCAGAGGAATCGCCCTGAGCAGGAGCCTCGTCCTCCGCAGAAGCCGTGCCGCCCCCGGCAGGGGACCCCTGCGCGGCGGCAGCATCGTCCTCGGCCGAGACGCCACCCTCGGCGGCATCGCCCCCGGCCGGAGCGTCATCGCCGACGGAAGTGCCACCCTCAGCAGGAGCGCCCTCCCCGGCAGCACCCTCGCCGCCCGCGACCCACGCGGCGACCGCGGCCCGCAGCCGCGCGTCGCCGCTCGACTCGCCGCCGGCAGCCTCCGCGGAGCCCGAACCCTCCGAGGACTCCGACTCCGCAGAGGACTCCGAGGCCCCAGCAGCCCCCTCGGCCCCAGCGGGACCGGCAGACTCCTCGGCCCCAGCGGGACCAGCAGCCCCGGCAGAATCCGACGCCGCTGCTGCCGCCTCCGTCACCGCCTTCGTGGAGAAGACCGCCGTCGCCGAGTCCTCCTCCCGTGCCGCGGGGACCTCGCGGGCCACCGCCAGGCGCGGGTCCGCGCCGGAGGTCGGGGTCGGTTCAGCGGTCGGGTTCCCCGACGACTTGCCAGACGACTTCCGCTGCTTCGACCTGTCGGGGGTCTCGCCCGCCACCGATGCCTCCTCGTACGCCATGCCGTATGCGTATCGCGTTGCCGTTACGCCAAAAACCGGCCGGACCCGCTGTCCGAACCATGTACCAGTGTCCTGTGTGAGGGCTTAACCCCCGTGGTAGACGAGAACGACATACCTACTGGTTCCCGTACTTACCGGTCACGCACCCTCGACAGACCAATGTGAGAGGGGTCACCCTGTCATTCATCCACGCGGGGAGGCATGGATGGGCAGGAGCCGCAGAACAATTCCGGAGGAGCTTCTGCTG
>NZ_JBFACK010000007.1:0-409811 GCF_040640795.1 Streptomyces sp. NPDC021622 | reverse complement strand
AGCGGTTCGCGGGCACGTTCATGGCGCAGCGGCCGAGTCCGTTGCTGGGTGAACTGCCCGAGGTGCGTGCGGCGTTCGAGGCCACTTCGGCGGCCGAGGGTATGTCGGCCCTGGCGCAGCGCCTGTCTGGTTTGGACGAGGCTGAGCAGGAGCGGCAGCTCACGGAGCTGGTTCGGTACGAGGCTGCCGCGGTGCTCGGCCATGTGTCGGGCGATGCGTTCTCGGCGTCCCGTGCGTTCAGGGAGCTGGGCTTTGACTCGCTGACGGCGGTGGAGCTGCGCGCCCGGCTGAGTGAGGTCACGGGTGTCGCGCTGCCTGCGACGCTGGTCTACGACTACCCGAACGCGGCGGTCCTTGCCGCGTATCTGCGTACCGAACTGTCCGGCGTGGTCCCCACTGCCTCCGCTTCCGTGACCGTGTCGAGCGCGTCCGATGAGCCGATCGCGATCGTGGCGATGTCCTGCCGGTTCCCGGGCGGTGTGTCGAGCCCGGAGGAACTGTGGGACGTGGTCCTCGCGGGTGGGGACGCGGTGTCGGAGTTCCCGACCGATCGCGGTTGGGACTTGGAGGCGCTGTACGACCCCGACCCGGACGGGGTGGGAACCTCGTATTCGCGTTCCGGCGCGTTCCTGTCCGACGTGGGCGCGTTCGACCCGGCGTTCTTCGGGATCTCGCCGCGCGAGGCCCTTGCCATGGACCCGCAGCAGCGACTGCTGCTCGAGACGTCCTGGGAGGCATTCGAGCGGGCAGGCATCGACCCGGATTCGCTGCGCGGTGAGCGCGTAGGCGTGTTCGTCGGGTCGAACATGCAGGACTACGGATGGGTGCTGGGCGCGGCTGCCGACGACATGGGCGGTTACGTGGCGACCGGCAACGCGGCCAGCGTGGCCTCCGGCCGCCTGTCCTACACGTTCGGCCTTGAGGGCCCTGCCGTCACGGTGGACACGGCGTGCTCGTCGTCGCTGGTGGCCCTGCACCTGGCGGTGCAGGCGCTGCAAAGGGGCGAGTGCGAGCTGGCCCTTGCCGGCGGTGTGACGGTGATGTCGACGCCGACCTCGTTCGTCGAGTTCAGCCGTCAGCGTGGTCTCGCTGTGGACGGGCGGTGCAAGGCGTTTGCCGCCGGTGCCGACGGCACGGGCTGGGGCGAGGGCGTCGGCATGCTGTTCGTCGAGCGTCTTTCGGACGCGCAGCGCAACGGCCACCAGGTGCTCGCCGTCGTCCGGGGCTCGGCCGTCAACCAGGACGGTGCGTCCAACGGTCTGACCGCTCCGAACGGCCCGTCGCAGCAGCGAGTGATCCGCCAGGCACTCGCCAGCGCGGGTCTGGCCCCTGCCGACGTGGATGTGGTCGAGGCGCACGGCACGGGTACGAAGCTGGGCGACCCGATCGAGGCCCAGGCTGTCCTCGCCACCTACGGCCAGGACCGGCCCGCCGACCGGCCGTTGTGGCTGGGCTCGATCAAGTCGAACCTTGGTCACACGCAGGCCGCGGCCGGTGTGGCGGGCGTGATCAAGATGGTCATGTCGATGCGGCACGGTGTGCTGCCGAAGACGCTGCACGTGGACGAGCCGTCACCCCACGTGGACTGGTCCGCGGGTGCGGTGGAGTTGCTCACCGACGAACGTGCGTGGCCTGCTGTGGACCGGCCGTGGCGCGCAGGTGTGTCGTCGTTCGGATTCAGCGGTACCAACGCGCACACCATCATCGAGCAGGCCCCCGCCGTCGAGCAGGAGGAGCAGGCGGAGGCGCCGGAGCCGGTGGGCGACGCGGGCCTGGTGCCGTGGCTGCTGTCGGCCAAGAGCCCCGAGGCGTTGCGGGAGCAGGCCGCACGGCTCAAGTCCTTCGCGGACACGACTCCTGAGCTGAGTGTGGGGGTCGTGGGCCGTGCGCTGGTGTCCTCGCGTGCGGTGCTTGAGCACCGTGCCGTGGTGGTCGGTGCCGACCGGGCGGAACTGCTGGCCGCATTGGAGGCCGTGGCCGAGGGCCGGGCGACCGGTGCCGTGGTCACGGGTGTCGCCGATGAGCCTGGCCGACTGGGATTTCTGTTCTCGGGTCAGGGTTCGCAGCGGCTCGGGATGGGTCGTGAACTGGCTTCCCGTTTCCCGGTGTTCGCCGGTGCTCTGGACGCCGTGCTGTCGGAGTTCGACCCGCAGGTGCGCGAAGTCCTCTTCGGTGAGGATGTCGACGCGCTGAACGAGACGGGTGTGACGCAGCCCGCGTTGTTCGCGGTCGAGGTGGCGCTGTTCCGACTCCTTGAGTCGTGGGGTGTCCGCCCCGACATGCTGGCGGGGCACTCGATCGGTGAGTTGGCCGCGGCTCATGTGGCTGGTGTGTGGTCGCTTGCTGACGCCGCCGCGGTGGTGTCGGCCCGTGCCGGGTTGATGCAGGCGCTGCCGTCCGGTGGCGCGATGGTCGCGGTCCAGGCGTCCGAGGCCGAGGTCGCGTCCGGCCTGCCGGAGACCGTCGGTGTTGCCGCGGTCAACGGCCCCAACTCGGTGGTCATTTCCGGTGTCGCCGCCGACGTCGAGGTTGTCGCCGAGCGGTGGCGCGAGGCGGGCCGGAAGGTGACCCGTCTCCGCGTGAGTCACGCTTTCCACTCGCCGTTGATGGACCCGATGCTGGATGAGTTCCGCCGGGTTCTGGAGGGCGTGTCGTGCGAGGCGCCGTCGATCCCGATCGTGTCGACGCTGACCGGAGTCCGCGTCTCCACCGAGGAGTTGGCCTCGGCGGAGTACTGGGTGCGGCATGTGCGTGAGTCGGTGCGGTTCGCCGACGCCGTGAGCACGCTCGTGGACGAGGGCGTTGCGACGTTCGTCGAGGTGGGTCCCGGCGGGACGCTGTCCGCGCTGGGCCAGGAGTCCGCGCCGGATGCTGGGTTCGTCCCGGTGCTGCGGAACGACCGCCCGGAGGCGGTTGCCGCGACGACGGCCGCGGGACAGCTGCATGTACGTGGTGTCCGAGTGGACTGGGATGTGTTCTTCACCGGTCGCAGTGCGCGGTGGGCTGACCTGCCGACGTACGCGTTCCAGCGTGAGCGCTACTGGCCTGACGTACAGCCGGTGATCGGCAACGTCGCGGCGGCCGGGCTCGGTGCCGCCGAGCACCCGCTCCTTGGCGCGACCGTCACCCTCGGCGGCACGGACGGTGTGCTGCTGACCGGCCGGCTGTCGGTCCAGACCCATCCGTGGCTGGCCGATCACGAGATCATGGGCTCGGTGCTGCTTCCCGGTACGGCGTTCGTCGAGCTGGCGGTACGCGCCGGTGACCAGGTCGGGTGTGACCTGGTCGAGGAGTTGACCCTGGAGGCGCCGCTTGTTCTGCCCGAGCAGGGTTCGGTGCGGGTGCAGGTGTGGGTCGGGGCCGAGGACTCGTCGGGCCGGCGCGAGCTGAGCTTCCACTCCAGTGTGGGTGACACCGACGACGGCCGTTCATGGACCCGGCACGCCACCGGTGTGCTGGGAGCAGGCGGGCGCTCCGATGGGGCCTCGCTTGCCGAGTGGCCGCCCGCAGGCGCGGAGGCCGTTGACCTGGACGGCTACTACGACCGCATGGTCGCGGGTGGCTTCGGCTACGGGCCGGTGTTCCAGGGGCTGCGGTCGGCCTGGCGCACCGGGAACGAGATGTTCGCCGAGGTCGCGCTCCCGGACGGCGTGAAGGCTGAGGGATTCGGTCTGCACCCGGCGCTGTTGGACGCGACGCTCCAAGCCATCGGGCTGATGGGCGAGGCCGACGCTCCCGGCAAGCTGCCGTTCTCGTGGTCCGGTGTGCGGCTGCACGCCTCGGGTGCGACGGTGCTGCGGGTGCGGCTGTCGCCCACCGGCGCGGACGGAGTGGCGCTGACGGTCGCGGACGGCTCCGGCGCACCGGTGGCCACGATCGATTCACTGGTCCTGCGCCCGGCCGCACCGGCCCAGGTCGCCGGTGACGACCGCGGTGACGCGCTGTTCGGTGTCGACTGGGTGTCGGTGCCCCTGGCCGGGGACGATGTTCCGACGGTCGAGTGGACCGACCTGGAGGCGCTGGCCGGGGCGTCGGAGCTGCCTGACTTCGTTGTTCTGCCGTGCCCGGTCACCTCCACGTCCGACCCGGCCACCGGCGCGCACGAGGCGGCGCACTGGGCGCTGAGTGTGGTCCAGTCCTGGCTTGATGACGGGCGGTTCGACGCGTCGCGTCTGGTCATCGTGACCCGTGGCGCGATCGCCGCCACGACTGATGACGACGTACGGGATGTCGCTCAGGCGGCGGTGTGGGGTCTGGTGCGGTCCGCTCAGTCGGAGAACCCGGACCGGATCGTGCTGGTCGACCTCGATGACGAGGCGGCCTCGCGCGATGTCCTGCCGACCGCGCTGGCCACCGGTGAGCCTCAGCTCGCGGTGCGTTCGGGCGCTGCCACTGCCCCGCGCCTGGCCAGGGCACGGCAGTCCGTGGTCGAAGACCCCGGCTTTGGCACCGGCGCCGTGATGCTGACCGGTGCGACGGGCACGCTGGGTGGCCTGGTCGCCCGGCACCTGGTCGCCGAGCGAGGCGTGCGCAACCTGCTCCTGGTGAGCCGGCGCGGCGCCGCCGCAGACGGCGCCGAGGAACTGCGTGATGAACTCACCGCGCAGGGCGCCGAAGTGACGTACGCGGCATGCGACGTGTCCGACCGCGAAGCCCTCAAGGAACTGCTCGCCGAGCACGACATATCCGCCGTGATCCACACCGCAGGCGTGCTGGACGACGGCACGATCGGCTCACTGACCGCCGAGCGAATCGACACCGTGTTCCGGCCCAAGGTCGACGCGGCCTGGCACCTGCACGAGCTGACCCGCGACCTCGATCTGTCCGCATTCGTGATGTTCTCGTCCGCCGCCGGTGTGTTCGGTGGCGCAGGCCAGGGCAACTATGCCGCCGCCAACACCTTCCTGGACGCGCTCGCCCAGCACCGTCACGCATCCGGCCTTGCCGCGACCTCGCTGGCGTGGGGCCTGTGGGCCTCCGGCGGCGGCATGGCAGGCAGCCTCGAGGAGGCCGACGTACGACGGATCACCAGCGGCGGCGCGATACCGATCGGCGCGACCGAGGGCCTGGCGCTGTTCGACGCGGCGGGATCCACGGGCCGCGCGCTGCTGGCGCCCGTTCCCCTCGACCTGACCGTGCTGCAGCGGCAGGCGCGTTCCCACCCCGTGCCGCACCTCCTGCGGGGCCTGGTGCGGGGCACCGCGCGCAGGACCGTCGATCCCGCCGCCGCCCGGACCGCGCTGGCGCAGTCCCTGGCCGGCATGACCGAGGCCGAACGGGAGAAGGCACTGCTGGATCTCGTCCGTACCCACGCCGCCGCGGTGCTCGGCCACAGTTCGGCGCACGCCGTCGCGCCCGACCGCGCGTTCCGCGAGCTGGGCTTCGACTCGCTCAGCTCCGTCGAGCTGCGCAACCACCTCAACGCGGCCACCGAGCTGCGCCTGCCCGCCACGCTGGTCTTCGACTACCCGAGCCCCGCGGCACTCGCCGCCTTCATCGGTACGGAGTTCGCGGGCGCGCCCGTCGTCGTGGCGCCCACCCGCACGACCGTCTCCGTGAGCGACGAGCCGATCGCGATCGTCGGCATGAGCTGCCGCTACCCCGGCGGGGTCAACTCGCCCGAGGACCTGTGGCGACTCGTCCTTGACGGCGCCGACGCCATCAGCGAGTTCCCCGTCAACCGTGGCTGGGACCTGGACGCCCTGTACAACCCGGACCCCGAGCACATGGGTACCTCGTACACCCGCGAGGGCGGCTTCCTGCACGACGCCGATCTGTTCGACCCGGCGTTCTTCGGGATCTCGCCGCGCGAGGCCCTTGCCATGGACCCGCAGCAGCGACTGCTCCTGGAGACCTCCTGGGAGGCGTTCGAGCAGGCCGGAATCGCCCCGGAGTCCGCGCGGGGCAGCGCGACCGGGGTGTTCGCGGGCGTGATGTACCACGACTACGTGGCGCGGCTGCGTTCCGTCTCGGAGGACGTCGAGGGCTACCTCGGCACGGGCGGAGCGGGCAGTGTCGCCTCCGGCCGCGTCGCCTACGCCCTGGGCCTGGAGGGCCCAGCCGTCACCGTCGACACCGCGTGCTCCTCGTCCCTGGTGGCCCTGCACTGGGCGATCCAGGCGCTGCGCCAGGGGGAGTGCTCGATGGCGCTCGCCGGTGGTGTCGCCGTGATGGCGAGCCCGGCGACCTTCGTCGACTTCAGCCGCCAGCGCGGCCTGTCCGCCGACGGTCGGTGCAAGTCGTTCTCCGACGACGCCGACGGCACCGGCTGGGGCGAAGGCGTCGGCATGCTCCTCGTGGAGCGGCTTTCTGACGCCCGCCGCAACGGACACCCAGTCCTTGCCGTCATCCGTGGTTCGGCGGTGAACCAGGACGGCGCGTCCAACGGTCTCACCGCGCCGAACGGTCCCTCGCAGCAGCGCGTCATGCGACAGGCGCTTGCGAGCGCGGGCCTGACCCCGTCCGACGTGGACGCGGTCGAGGCGCACGGCACCGGCACCACGCTCGGCGACCCGATCGAGGCCCAGGCCCTCCTTGCCACCTACGGCCAGGACCGCACCGGTGAGCCCATGTGGCTCGGCTCGATCAAGTCGAACATCGGTCACACCCAGGCCGCGGCAGGCGTCGCGGGCGTGATCAAGATGGTCATGGCGATGCGCAACGGTGTGCTGCCGCAGTCCCTGCACGTCGGCGAGCCCTCGTCGAACGTGGACTGGTCCGCGGGCGCCGTCGAGCTGTTGACCGAGGCACAGCCCTGGCCGGAGACCGGACGCCGGCGTCGCGCCGGTGTGTCGTCGTTCGGCGTGAGCGGCACGAACGCGCACACCATCATCGAGCACGTGCCGGACGAGGACCACACTCCGGCGCCCGTCGACGGCGTGCTGCCGTGGGTGCTGTCCGCACGGAGCGCGGAGGCGCTGCGTGACCAGGCGATCCGGCTGCGAGAGCACGTCGCGGGTGAGCCGGAGGCCGGTGCGCCGGACCTCGCTTACTCGTTGGCGACGACGCGATCGGCCTTCGACCACAGGGCCGTTGTCGTGGGCGACGACCGAGCGGCGCTCCTTGACGGGCTCAACGCTCTCGCCGAGGGCCGGCCGTTCCCGGGCCTGGTCACCGGGTCCGTCGTCGTGGGCGGCGTGGGCTTCTTGTTCTCGGGTCAGGGGTCGCAGCGGCTTGGCATGGGCCGTGAACTGGCTTCCCGTTTCCCGGTGTTCGCCGATGCCCTGGACGCCGTACTGGGCGAGTTCGACCCGCAGGTGCGCGCGGTCCTCTTCGGTGAGGATGCCGATGCGCTGAATGAGACGGGTGTGACGCAGCCCGCGCTGTTCGCGGTCGAGGTGGCGTTGTTCCGGCTGCTTGAGTCGTGGGGTGTGCGGCCCGATGCCCTGGCGGGGCATTCGATCGGTGAGCTGGCTGCGGCTCACGTGGCCGGTGTGTGGTCGCTGTCCGACGCGGTCAAGGTGGTGTCGGCGCGGAGCGCGCTGATGCAGGCGCTGCCCTCCGGTGGCGCGATGGTGGCGATCCAGGCCACCGAGGCCGAGGTCGCATCGGACCTGTCGGAGACCGTGGGCATTGCCGCGGTCAACGGGCCGAACTCAGTGGTCATTTCCGGAGTCACCGCTGACGTTGAAGCAGTCGCGGAGCGTTGGCGCGAGGCGGGCCGGAAGGTGTCTGGCCTGAAGGTCAGCCACGCGTTCCACTCACCGCTCATGGACCCCATGCTCGACGAGTTCCGCCGGGTCCTTGAAGAGGTGTCGTACGAGGCACCGGCCATCCCTCTCGTGTCGACACTCACCGGTGTCCGCGCCTCCACCGAGGAGTTGGCGTCCCCGGAGTACTGGGTGCGCCACGTGCGCGAGTCGGTGCGGTTCGCCGACGCCGTCCGTACGCTCGTGGACGAGGGTGTGGCGACGTTCGTCGAGGTCGGCCCGGGCGGCACGCTGTCGGCGCTGGGCCAGGAGTCCGCGCCGGACGCCGGGTTCGTGCCGGTGCTGCGGAACGACCGCCCGGAGGAGTCGGCGCTGGTCTCCGCCGTGGCCCAGCTCTGCACGTGGGGCACGCGGGTGGACTGGGAAGCCTTCTTCGCCGGTCGTGGCGCACGCCGGGTCGGCCTGCCCACGTACGCGTTCCAGCACCAGAGCTACTGGCTGGACGCCGGTGTGTCGGCAGGCGACCTGGACGCTGCGGGGCTCGGCTCGGCCGGTCACCCGCTGCTCGGCGCGATCGTCGACACGGCCGACTCGGACGGGCAGCTCTTCACCGGCCGCTTGTCGGTGGCGACCCACCCGTGGCTTGCCGATCACGTCATCCAGGGCTCGATCCTGCTGCCCGGCACGGCGTTCCTCGAGCTGGCGGTGCGCGCCGGTGACCAGGTCGGATGCGATCTGGTCGAGGAGCTGACGCTGGAGGCGCCGCTGGTGGTGCCCGAGCGCGGTGGAGTACGGGTGCAGTTGCAGGTCGGTGAGTTGGACGAGTCCGGTCGGCGTTCGGTGACGGTGCACGCGCGGGACGACGACGCTGACCTGTGGGTGCGGCACGCGAGCGGTGTGCTCGTGGCCGGTGCCGAGGTGGCGCCTGCCGATGTCGGTGCCTGGCCGCCGGCCGGGGCGCAGGTCGTGGACCTGGATGGGCTCTACGACCGCATGGCCGACGGCGGTTTCGGCTACGGGCCGCTCTTCCAGGGGCTGCGGGCCGCGTGGCGCAAGGGCGACGAGGTGTTCGCCGAGGTCGCGCTGCCGGACGGTGCGGGAGTGGACGGTTTTGGTCTGCACCCGGCGTTGCTCGATGCGGCGCTGCACGGCATCGGGTTGATGGGCGGGCCCGAAGGACCCGGCAAGCTGCCGTTCTCGTGGTCGGGTGTGCGGCTGCACGCCTCGGGCGCGACGGTGCTGCGGGTGCGGTTGGCGCCCGCGGGGTCGGACGGCGTGTCGTTGGCGGTCGCGGACGGCTCCGGTGCTCCGGTGGTCACGATCGAATCGCTGGTCCTTCGGCCCGTGACGGCGACGCTGTCGCGGCAGGGCTGGGAGTCGCTGTTCCGCCTGGACTGGGTGCCTGCGGCCGTGCCGGCCGGGAGTGCCGGTCCGGTGGCGGAGTTCGCGGACTGGGCCGCGGTGCGGTCGGCCCTTGACGCGGGCGAGTCGCTGCCGGACCACGTGGTGGTGCGGTGCGCCGAGTCCCGGGACGCGGACGCCGTGCGCCGGGAGACGCTGAATGCCCTGGAACTCGTACAGGGCTGGCTGACCGATGACCGGTGCTTGGCGTCGCGGCTTGTCCTTGTGACGCGTGGCGCTGTCGCGGTGGGCGCCGAGGACGACGTGGCGGACCTCGCGTCGGCCGCGGTGTGGGGTCTGGTGCGGTCCGCACAGCTGGAGGACCCGGATCGCTTCGTCCTGGTGGACGTCGACGACGAGGACGGCTGGCGGCAGGCGCTGACGACCGGGGAATCCCAGGTCGTCGTGCGGGACGGACGGGTGTACGTGGCCCGCCTCGCGCGAGTGCTGCCGGAGACCGGCACCGACCCGGCGTTCGGTCCGGACAGCTCGGTCCTGGTGACCGGCGCGTCGGGCGCCCTGGGCAGTCTCGTCGCCCGGCACCTCGTCGGCGGGCACGGGGTCGAGCGCCTCGTCCTTGCCAGCAGGCGCGGGCAGGCGGCGGAAGGCGCCGAGGAGCTGCGTGCCGAACTGGTCGCGCAGGGCGCCGAAGTGACGTTCGCGGTGTGTGACGTCGCGGACCGGGACGCGCTGGCCGCGCTCATCGCCGAGCACCCCGTGACCGCTGTCGTGCACACCGCCGGTGTGCTGGACGACGCCACGATCGGCTCGCTGACCCCGGATCAGGTCGACACCGTGTTCCGGCCCAAGGTCGACGCGGCCTGGAATCTGCACGAGCTGACCCGTGACCTGGACCTGTCCGCGTTCGTGCTCTTCTCCTCGGTGGCGGGCACCCTGGGCGCGACCGGCCAGGGCAACTACTCGGCCGCCAACGCGTTCCTCGACGGCCTGGCCCGGCGCAGGCGCGCCCAGGGTCTGCCCGCGACATCCCTGGCCTGGGGCCTGTGGGCCGACGGCATGGGCGCCAAGGTGGCACAGTCCGCCGCTACCGGCCTGTCCGCGGAGGAGGGCGTCGCACTTTTCGACGCCGCGGTCTCCGGGGCCGACCCGGTCGTCGTACCGATGCGGCTCGACCTGCGGGCCGTACGGGAACTCCCCGTGGTGCCGCCGGTGTTCAGCGGTCTGGTGCGGACGACGGCCCGCAGGGCGGCCCAGACCGGGGTCGACCCCGCGGCCGAGCTCCGCGACCGCCTCGCGTCGCTGGCCGAGGACGAACGCGAGCGGGTGCTCCTGGACCTCGTCCGCACCCAGGCCTCCGCGGTGCTCGGCCACGCCGGTCCCGAGGCGGTCTCGCTCGGCCAGGCCTTCACCGAGCTGGGCTTTGACTCGCTGACGGCCGTCGACCTGCGCAACCGGCTCAACCTGGCCACCGGCCTCCGCCTGCCCGCCACGCTGGTCTTCGACTACCCGACCCCTGCGGCACTCGCCGAGTTCATCGGCACGGAGTTCGCGGGCGCGCCCGTCGTCGCGGCACCCACCGCCACGGTCGTGGCCGCGACCGACGAGCCGATCGCCATCGTCGGCATGAGCTGCCGCTACCCCGGTGGCGTCCGCACGCCGGAGGACCTGTGGCGACTCGTCCTCGACGGCGCCGACGGCATCACGCCGTTCCCGACCGAGCGCGGCTGGGACGTGGAGGGGCTCTACGACCCGTCGGGCGAACGGGACGGCAGCTCCTACACCCGCGAGGGCGGCTTCCTGCACGACGCCGACCTGTTCGACCCGACGTTCTTCGGGATCTCGCCCCGCGAGGCGCTTGCGATGGACCCGCAGCAGCGACTGCTCCTGGAGACCTCGTGGGAGGCATTCGAGCGGGCCGGCATCGACCCCAAGTCGCTGCGCGGCAGCGCGACCGGCGTGTTCGCGGGCGTCATGTACCACGACTACGCCTCCCAGCTGCACGGCGTGTCGAAGAGCAGCGAGGGATTCCTCGGTACGGGCAACGCGGGCAGCGTCGCCTCCGGTCGCGTGTCCTACACGTTCGGCCTCGAAGGCCCCGCGATGACCGTGGACACGGCGTGCTCGTCGTCGCTGGTCGCGCTGCACCTGGCGGCGCAGGCACTGCGGTCGGGGGAGTGCTCGCTCGCCCTCGCGGGAGGCGCCACCGTCATGGCGACGCCCGGCGCGTTCGTCGACTTCAGCCGCCAGCAGGGCCTGTCCGCCGACGGCCGGTGCAAGTCCTTCTCCGCCGACGCCGACGGCACGGGCTGGGGTGAGGGCGTCGGAATGCTCGTACTGGAACGTCTCTCGGACGCCCGGCGCAACGGACACCCCGTGCTCGCGGTGGTCCGCGGCTCTGCGGTGAACCAGGACGGTGCGTCGAACGGCCTGACCGCTCCGAACGGTCCCTCGCAGCAGCGGGTCATCCGCCAGGCGCTCGCGAGCGCGGGCCTGACGCCGTCCGACGTGGACGCGGTCGAGGCGCACGGCACCGGCACCACCCTGGGCGACCCGATCGAAGCCCAGGCGCTGCTCGCCACCTACGGACGGGACCGTGCGGGTGAGCCGCTGTGGCTGGGCTCGTTGAAGTCCAACATCGGCCACACCCAGGCCGCCGCGGGCGTGGGTGGCGTCATCAAGACGGTGATGTCGCTGCGGCACGGCGTGCTGCCGAAGACGCTGCACGTCGGCGAGCCCTCGCCGCACATCGACTGGTCGGCGGGCGCCGTGGAGCTGCTGACCGAGGCGCAGCCGTGGCCTCAGGCGGACCGGCCCCGACGGGCGGGAGTCTCGTCCTTCGGCTTCAGCGGCACCAACGCGCACGTCATCATCGAGTCGCCGGAATTCGAGTCCACGGCGGACGTCGACGCGCCGAAGGCCCCCGAGGCGCCGGCCGGTCCGTGGCTGCTTTCCGGCCGCACCGAGAGCGCGCTGCGCGACCAGGCGGCGCGGCTGCGCGACCACCTGACCGAGCGGCCCGACCTCGACCCCGCTGAAGTCGCCCGCGCACTCGCGACCTCGCGGGCCGGGTTCGAGCACCGGCTCGCCGTCGTCGGCAGGGACATGGCCGACCTGACGGCCGGGCTCACCGACGCCGTCGAGGGACGGCCGGGCAGCGGAGTCGTGCTGGGTGTCACCGATGAGCACCGGGTCGGCTTCCTGTTCTCGGGTCAGGGGGCGCAGCGGCTCGGCATGGGGCGCCAACTGGCGGACCGTTTCCCGGTGTTCGCCGAGTCCCTGGGCGAGGTGCTCGACGCATGCGATCCGCAGGTGCGTGAGGTGTTGTTCGGTGAGGATGCCGACGCGCTGAATGAGACCGGGGTGACGCAGCCCGCGCTGTTCGCGGTGGAGGTGGCGCTGTTCCGGCTGCTTGAGTCGTGGGGCATTCGGCCGGACGTGCTGGCCGGGCATTCGATCGGTGAGCTGGCTGCCGCGCATGTGGCGGGTGTCTGGTCGCTCGCTGATGCCGTGAAGGTGGTGTCCGCGCGTGGCGCGCTGATGCAGGCGCTGCCCGAGGGCGGTGCGATGGTGGCGATCCAGGCATCCGAGGCCGAAGTCGCGTCGGATCTGCCGGACACTGTCGGTGTCGCCGCGGTCAACGGGCCGACGGCGGTGGTCATTTCCGGTGTCGACACCGACGTGGAAACAGTCGCCGAGCTGTGGCGCGAGGCGGGCCGGAAGGTGTCCCGCCTGAAGGTCAGCCACGCGTTCCACTCGCCGCTGATGGACCCGATGCTCGATGACTTCCGCCGAGTGCTTG
Source organism: Streptomyces sp. NPDC021622 (assembly GCF_040640795.1). Taxonomy (NCBI): domain Bacteria; kingdom Bacillati; phylum Actinomycetota; class Actinomycetes; order Kitasatosporales; family Streptomycetaceae; genus Streptomyces; species Streptomyces sp. NPDC021622. Next base: position 397,001 of record NZ_JBFACK010000007.1, on the reverse strand, counting down.
AGGGCGTGTCGTACGAGACGCCTGCCATCCCCGTCGTGTCGACGCTGACGGGCCGGTCGGCCACCGTCGAAGAACTCGCTTCCCCGGAGTACTGGGTGCGGCACGTACGCGAGTCCGTGCGGTTCGCCGACGCCGTGGCCGGCATCGACGCGGACGTCCTCGTCGAGATGGGCCCCGGTGGCGTGCTGTCGGCCCTTGGCCAGGAGTCCCTGCCGGACGCGGCGTTCGTCCCGGTGCTGCGCGGCGACCGCGCGGAGGACGGCGCCGTCATGACGGCGCTCGCCGAACTGCACGTGCGAGGCGTACATGTCGACTGGGCCGCCTACTTCGAAGGCCGCGGCTACGGAGTCGACCTGCCGACGTACGCCTTCCAGTACCAGCGGTTCTGGCCCGACACGAGCGTGCGGCCCACCACCGACGCGACCGGGCTCGGGCTCGGCTCCGCCGACCACTCGCTGCTCGGCACCGCGGTCGCCCTCGCGGACGAGGACACCGTCCTGTTCACGGGCAGGCTGTCGCTGCGGACGCATCCGTGGCTCGCCGAGCACGAGATCATGGGATCGGTACTGCTGCCCGGAACGGCGTTCGTCGAGCTGGCGGTGCGCGCCGGTGACCAGGTCGGTTGCACCTCGGTGGAGGAGCTGACACTTGAGACACCGCTGGTGCTTCCCGAGCACGGCGGTGTGCAGGTCCAGGTACGGGTCGGCGCGCCGGACGAGTCCGGCCGACGCCCGATCGCGGTCCACGCGCGGGACGAGAGCGGCGACCTGCCGTGGTCCCGGCACGCCAGCGGAGTCCTCGCCGATGACGGCGGTGCCCCCGCCGACCTCGGCGCGTGGCCGCCGGCGGGCGCGGAGGCCGTCGAACTGGACGGTTTCTACGACGGCATGGCCGACGGCGGGTTCGCCTACGGTCCGTTGTTCCAGGGCCTGCGGTCGGTGTGGCGCAGCGGGGACGAGGTGTTCGCCGAAGTCGCGCTGCCGGAGGAAACCGCCGTCACCGGGTTCGGCGTACACCCGGCACTCCTTGACGCGGTGCTGCACACGGTGGCGTTCGGCGTGCTGCCCCCCGTCGAGCACGGACGGCTGCCGTTCGCATGGACGGGGGTCCGCCTGCACGCCGAGGGTGCGACGACGCTGCGGGTGCGGCTGACCGCGGTGGGACCTGACGCGGTGGCCCTGGCCGTCGCCGACGGCTCCGGCGCCCCGGTCGCGACCGTGGACTCGCTGGTCCTTCGCGCGGTGTCGCCCGGTTCGCTGGGGACGGCACGCGGGCAGGAGTCGCTGTTCCGCCTTGACTGGGTGGCCGCTTCGGCGGCGGCCGGAAGTGCCGGTTCGGTGGCGGAGTTCGCCGACTGGGCGGCGGTACGGTCGGCGCTCGACGCGAACGAGTCGTTCCCGGAGAACGTCGTGGTGCGGTGCGCACGGCCCGGTGACGTGGACGGGGATGCCGTGCACCGGCAGGTGCACGCCGCTCTGGAACTGGTGCAGGGCTGGCTGGCCGACGACCGCTGCGCGGAGTCGCGCCTGGTCCTTGTGACCAGTGGCGCGGTGGCGGTGGACGCCGGCGACGACGTGGCGGACCTGGCATCGGCCGCGGTGTGGGGTCTGCTGCGGACGGCACAGGCGGAGAACCCGGACCGCTTCGTCCTGGTGGACGTCGACGACGAGGACGGCTGGAAGCCTGCCGTCGTCGGCGCGGAACCCGAGCTGGCCGTCCGCGCCGGTGAGACCTTCGTGCCGAGGCTGGTGCGGGCCCGTCCGGAAATCGAGGACGGGCGGGGCTTCGGTGCCGGTCCGGTTCTTGTGACCGGTGCGAGCGGGATGCTGGGCGGCCTTGTGGCGCGGCATCTGGTCGTACGGCACGGGGTGCGACGTCTGGTGCTTGCGAGCAGGCGTGGCCAAGTGGGCGACCTGTACGACGAGTTGGTCGGTCTGGGTGCCGAGGTCGCGGCCGTCGCCTGTGATGTGGCGGACCGGGACGCGGTGGCGGCGCTCCTCGCGGAGCACCCCGTGACGGCCGTCGTGCACGTGGCGGGTGTCCTGGACGACGGCGTGATCGGGTCGCAGACGCCGGAGCGGATCGACACGGTGTTCCGGCCCAAGGTCGACGCCGCCTGGAATCTGCACGAGCTGACCCGTGACCTGGATCTGTCGGCGTTCGTGCTGTTCTCGTCCGCGGCGGGCACGCTGGGCAACCCCGGCCAGGCCAACTACTCGGCGGCCAACGCGTACCTGGACGCACTCGCCCGGCACCGGCACGTCCAGGGCCTTCCCGCGACCTCGCTCGCGTGGGGCCTGTGGGCCGGAGAGGACGGCATGGGCGCCCGGATGGCGGAGAGCGGAGCCGCGGGCCTGTCCGCCGATGAGGGCATGGAGCTGTTCGACGCGGCGGCACTCGGGACCGACCCGGTCGTCGTACCGATGCGGCTCGACCTGCGGGCCGTACGGGAACTCCCCGTGGTGCCGCCGGTGTTCAGCGATCTGGTGCGGACGACGGCCCGCAGGGCGGCCCAGACCGGGGTCGACCCCGCCGCCGCACTGCGGGACCGGCTCGCGGCGCTGCCGGCGACCGAGCGGACGTCCGCGCTGATGGACGTGGTGTGCACGCATGTCGCGGCCGTACTTGCGCTCCCCGGCGCCGGAGCGGTCGACGAGCGGCGCGCGTTCAACGAGCTGGGCTTCGACTCGCTGACCGCGGTCGAGCTGCGCAACCGGCTCGGTGCGGCCACCGGTCTCCGTCTGCCCGCCACCGCGATCTTCGACTACCCGACCCCGCTCGACCTGGTCGGCCACATCGAGGACGCGCTCGTCGTCGACGAACCCGACGGGGTGGCGCCGCTGCTCGCCGAGCTGAGCCGCATCGAGGCGGGCCTCGCCTCGGTCAAGCCCGGCGACGACGCGGACGACCGGGTCGGTGCCCGTCTGTCGGCACTCCTCGCCGTGTGGCGCGACAGCCGCGCCGACTCCGCCGCGCAGGCGCCCGACGGCCTCGACACCGCCACGGACGACGAGGTGTTCGACCTGCTCGGCAAGGAGTTCGGCATCTCCTGACCCGCCCCGCCCTGGCCACTGAACTTGCACGAACGTTCCCTGGAGTTGAGAACGATGGACAACGAGGACAAGCTCCGCTACTTCCTGAAGCGGGTCACCGCGGACCTGCGTGACACCCGCAGGCGCCTGCGCGAGGTCGAGGAGGGCGAGCAGGAGCCGGTGGCGATCATCGGCATGAGCTGCCGCTACCCCGGCGACGTACGCTCCCCCGAGGACCTGTGGGAGCTGGTCGCGAACGGCCGCGACGGCGTGACGGCGTTCCCCGCCGACCGAGGCTGGGGCGAGGTCGAACTGTCCGACCCCGAGGACCCCGACCGCGCGTTCCGCACCGAAGGCGGATTCCTGCACGACGCGGCCGAGTTCGACCCCGGCGTGTTCGGGATATCGCCGCGCGAGGCCCTTGCGATGGACCCGCAGCAGCGGTTACTCCTGGAGACCTCCTGGGAGGCGTTCGAGCGGGCCGGGATCGACGCGTCGTCGCTGCGCGGCAGCAGGACGGGCGTGTTCGCCGGAGTGATGTACCACGACTACACGTCACGGCTGCGGTCGGTGCCGGAGGGAGTGGAGGGCTTCCTCGGCACCGGAAGCTTCGGCAGCGTCGCCTCCGGCCGTGTGTCGTACACGTTCGCCCTTGAGGGGCCCGCCGTCACGGTGGACACCGCCTGCTCGTCCTCCCTGGTCACGTTGCACCTGGCGGCCCAGGCACTGCGGTCGGGCGAGTGCACGCTCGCCCTCGCGGGCGGTGTCACCGTGATGGCGACACCGGACACGTTCATCGGCTTCAGCAAGCAGCGCGGCCTCGCCGCGGACGGCCGGTGCAAGTCCTTCTCCGAGGACGCCGACGGCACCGGCTGGGGTGAGGGCGCCGGCATGCTGCTCCTGGAGCGTCTCTCCGACGCCCGGCGCAACGGCCACACCGTCCTTGGGGTCGTGCGCGGCTCTGCGGTCAACCAGGACGGTGCGTCCAACGGCCTCACCGCGCCCAACGGCCCGTCGCAGCAGCGCGTGATCCGCCAGGCGCTCGACAGTGCCGGGCTGACCGCCGGCCAGGTCGACGCGGTCGAGGCGCACGGCACCGGCACCACGCTCGGTGACCCGATCGAGGCCCAGGCGCTCCTTGCGACGTACGGTCAGGACCGCACTGCCGACCGGCCGTTGTGGCTCGGTTCGGTGAAGTCCAACATCGGTCACACCCAGGCCGCAGCAGGCGTCGCGGGCGTGATCAAGACGGTCATGGCGATGCGGCACGGCGTGCTGCCGCCGACCCTGCACGTCGGCGAGCGCTCCCGGCACGTCGACTGGTCGGCGGGCGCCGTGGAACTGCTGACCGAGGCGCGGCCGTGGCCGGAGACGGGGCAGCCGCGCAGGACAGCGGTGTCGTCCTTCGGCATCAGCGGAACCAACGCCCACGTCGTCCTCGAACAGGCCCCGGCCGAGGACGCCGACGACGAGCCGGGGGAGCCGCTCGCCCCCGTCGACCCCGTCCTTGCCGACGCCGTGCCGTGGGTCCTTTCCGGCAACGACCCCGCCGCCCTGCGCGAGCGCGCCGCCGCCCTCGTGTCCCACCTGGACGGCCGGGACGAGACACCGGTGGACGTGGGCTACTCGCTCGCCCTGAGCAGGACCGCGCTTGAGCACCGCGCCGCCGTCGTCGGCGCGGACCGCGCGGAACTGCTGCGCGGCCTTGAGGCCCTGGCCGGAGGTGTCGAGGCACCGAACCTGGTGCGCGGCACGGTCGGTATGCGCGGCAAGCTCGCGTTCCTGTTCAGCGGACAGGGCAGCCAACGGGTCGGCATGGGCCGTGAGTTGTACGGGGAGTTCCCCGTGTTCGCGCAGGCCCTCGACGAGATCTGCGCGGGCCTGGACCCGCACCTGGACCGGCCGCTCCGGGACGTGCTCTTCGCCGAGCCCGGCACCGAGACCGCCGCCCTGCTCGACCTGACCACCTACACGCAGCCCGCGCTGTTCGCGATCGAAGTGGCGCTGTTCCGCCTCGTCACCGCGTGGGGTCTCGCCCCGCAGTTCCTCGCGGGCCACTCCATCGGCGAACTCGCGGCGGCGCACGTGTCGGGCGTGTTCTCCCTCGCCGACGCGTGCACGCTCGTCGCCGCCCGTGGCAGGCTGATGGGCGCCCTGCCCGAGGGCGGCGCGATGCTGTCGCTGCGCGCGGACGAGGACACCGTCCGCCGCCTCGTCGCCGAGCACGGCGGCACGGTGGACGTCGCGGCGGTCAACGGCCCCGAGTCCACGGTGGTCGCGGGTGACGCCGACGCCGTGGCCGCGATCGACGACGCGTGGCGGGAGCGCGGCGGCAAGACCCGGTACCTGAAGGTCAGTCACGCGTTCCACTCCCCGCACGTGGACGCCGTACTCGACGACTTCCGCGCCGTCGCCCGGACCATCACGTACGGAACTCCGGCGATCCCGGTGGTGTCCACCCTGACCGGCGCCGTCCTGACCCCGGCACAGGCCCGCGACCCGGAGCACTGGGTGCGCCACGTGCGCGAGGCGGTGCGGTTCCTCGACGGCCTGCGGTGCCTGGGCGAGCAGGGCGTCACCAACTTCCTGGAGCTGGGCCCCGACGCGGTCCTGACCGCGGCGGGCCGCGACTGCGCCGAGGAGGGCGCGCTCCTTGTCGCAGGCGCACGCGCGAACCGGCCCGAGGGCGCCACGCTCACCTCGGCGGTCGCGGCACTGCACGTGCGGGGCGTCGCCCTCGACTGGCAGGCGGTGTTCGCGGGCCGAGGCGCCCGGCGCACCGACCTGCCCACGTACCCCTTCCAGCGCACCAGGTACTGGCTGGACGTCGGTGCGCACGTGGGAGACATGACCTCGGTGGGCCTGCGGCCCGCCGACCACCCGCTCCTCGGAGCCGCGGTCACCCTCGCCGACGAGGAGGGCGCCCTGCTCACCGGCAGGCTCTCCCTCGCCACGCACCCGTGGCTGGCCGACCACACTGTCGGCGGCGTGGTCCTCGTACCCGGCGCCGCGCTGGTGGAGCTGGCGATCAGGGCGGGCGACCAGGTCGGGCTCGACCACGTGGAGGAGCTGACGCTGGCGGCGCCGCTGGTCCTGCCCGCGGACGGCGCGGTACGGCTCCAGGTGTCCGTCGGGGCCCCGGACGAGTCGGGCCGCCGCGCGCTGAGCCTCTACTCACGGGCCGACGACGCGCCCGACGACGAGCCGTGGACGCGGCACGCCTTCGGCACGCTTGCGTCGGGAGCGGCGGCCCCGACCGCCGACACCGGAGCCTGGCCGCCCGCCGGAGCCGAACGCATCGACATCGAGGGCCGCTACGACGACCTCGCCGCGTCCGGACTCGGCTACGGGCCCGCGTTCCGCGGCCTGCGCGCGGCGTGGCGGCAGGGCGACGAGGTGTTCGTGGAGCTGGAGCTGCCCGACCAGGACAGTGCGGGCTCCTTCGGACTGCACCCCGCGCTGCTCGACTCCGCGCTGCACGCCATCGGCCTCGGCGACTTCGTCGCCGACACGGAGCGGCTGCACCTGCCGTACTCCTGGCGCGGCGTGCGGCTGCACAGCAGCGGCGCGTCCGCACTGCGGGGGCGGCTGTCCCCGGCGGGCGCATCGGGCGTCGCGATCGCGCTGACGGACGGCACGGGTGCCCCCGTCGCCTCGGTCGAGGAACTGTCGCTGCGGCCACTGTCGGCGGACGGCCTCACCGGCGACCGCCTCGACTCGCTGTTCCGGGTCGACTGGACGCAGGTGAGGCCCGCCGAATCGGCCTCCTCCCGCTGGGCGGTCCTGGGCGACGCGGGCCTGGCCGCGCTGGCGGAGGGCGAGGTGCCGGACCTCGTGTTCGCCCCCGTGCCCCCGGCCGCGAACCCCGCGGAGGCGACGCACCGGGCGCTGGCCCTGGTGCGTGCCTGGCTCGCCGACGAGAGGTTCGGCTCGGCGCGACTGGTGTTCGTCACCCGCGGCGTGGTGGCGTCCGGCCACGACGAGGATGTCCTCGACCTGGCCAACGCCCCGGTGTGGGGCCTCGTGCGCGCGGCGCAGTCCGAGCACCCCGGCCGGTTCGTGCTCATCGACACCGACACCGACACCGACACCGACTGGTCGGCGGACGGGGCACACGCTCTGTTGGGCGCCGTCGCGACCGCTGAGCCCCAACTGGCCCTGTGCGCCGGTGAATTGCTGGCGCCGAGGCTGGTGCGGGCCCGCCCCGCGAGCGAGGACGAGCCGGACTTCGGTGCCGGTCCGGTTCTTGTGACCGGTGCGAGCGGGATGCTGGGCGGCCTTGTGGCCCGCCATCTGGTCGTACGGCACGGGGTGCGGCGTCTGGTGCTTGCGAGCAGGCGCGGTCAAGTGGGCGACCTGCACGACGAGTTGGTCGGACTGGGTGCCGAGGTCGCGGCCGTCGCCTGCGACGTGTCCGATCGCGACGCGGTGGCGGCGCTCCTCGCGGAGCACCCCGTGACGGCCGTCGTGCACGCGGCGGGTGTCCTGGACGACGGCGTGATCGAATCGCTGACCCCGGAGCGGATCGACACCGTGTTCCGGCCCAAGGTCGACGCCGCCCGGCACCTGCACGAGCTGACCCGCGACCTGGACCTGTCCGCGTTCGTGCTGTTCTCCTCAGCGGCAGGCACCTTCGGCAACGCAGGCCAGGCCAACTACTCGGCGGCCAACGCGTTCCTGGACGCACTCGCCCAGCACCGGCGAGCGCAGGGCCTGCCCGCGACGTCGCTGGCGTGGGGCCTGTGGGCGGACGCGAGCGGCATGACCGACGAGCTGGCCGAGACCGACCGCGGCCGCCTCGCGCGGGCCGGTGTCGCCGGTCTTTCCGCCGAGGAGGGGCTGCGCCTCTTCGACGCCGCCCTCGCGCTGCCGTCGGCCGTGGCCGTACCCATGCGCCTCGACCTGGCCCCGCTGCGGGCCCGCCCCGAGGCCGTGCCCTCCCTGCTCCGCGCGCTCGTGCGCACGGCGCGACCCGAGGCCGCCAAGGCCGACGGGGGCCTGGCGGCGCGGATCTCCGCCCTGCCGGTGGAGGAGCGGCTCCCGGCCGTGCTCGACCTCGTACGCACCTGTGTCGCCGCCGTGCTCGGCCACGCCTCTGCCGCCGCGGTGGAGGCGGAGCGGGCCTTCGACGAGCTCGGGTTCGACTCGCTGACCGCGGTCGAGCTGCGCAACCGGCTCGACGCGGCGACCGGCCTGCGCCTTCCCGCCACGCTGGTCTTCGACTACCCGATGCCTCTGGCCCTCGCGAAGCACCTGCGCGCCACGCTGCTCGGCGACGACGAGACGCGGACGGCGACCGTCCGCACGGCCGCCGCCGACGACGAGCCGATCGCCATCGTCGGCATGAGCTGCCGCTACCCCGGCGGAGTGCGCTCGTCGGAGGACCTGTGGCGACTGGTCGCCGATGGCCGCGACGCGGTGTCCGACTTCCCCGACAACCGGGGCTGGGACGTCGAGGCGCTCTACGATCCCGATCCCGAGAACACCGGCACCAGCACCGTCAGGTCGGGCGGCTTCCTGCACGACGCCGCCGAGTTCGACCCCGTGTTCTTCGGCATGTCGCCGCGCGAGGCGCTCGCGGTCGACCCGCAGCAGCGACTGCTCCTTGAGACCTCCTGGGAGGCGTTCGAGCGGGCCGGCATCGACCCCAAGTCGCTGCGGGGCAGCGCGACCGGCGTGTTCGCGGGCGTGATGTACAACGACTACGCCGCCCGGCTCGGCCGCTCTCCGGAAGGCTTCGAGGGCCAGCTCGGTGTCGGCAGCTCCGGCAGCGTCGCGTCCGGCCGCGTGTCCTACGTCTTCGGACTCGAAGGTCCCGCGGTGACCGTGGACACGGCGTGCTCGTCGTCGCTGGTGGCGATGCACCTGGCGGCCCAGGCGCTGCGCTCCGGTGAGTGCACGCTGGCCCTCGCGGGCGGCGTGACGGTGATGGCGAGCCCGGCGACCTTCGTGGAGTTCAGCAGGCAGCGTGGCCTGGCTCCGGACGGGCGCTGCAAGGCGTTCTCCGAGAGCGCCGACGGCACCGGCTGGGGCGAGGGCATCGGCATGCTGGTGCTCGAGCGGCTTTCGGACGCCCGGCGCAACGGCCACCGCGTCCTCGCGGTCGTGCGGGGTTCGGCGGTGAACCAGGACGGAGCGTCGAACGGCCTGACAGCGCCCAACGGCCCCTCGCAGCAGCGCGTCATCCGCCAGGCCCTGGCGAACGCGGGCCTGACCCCGTCCGACGTGGACGCGGTCGAGGCGCACGGCACCGGCACCACCCTGGGCGACCCGATCGAGGCCCAGGCCCTCCTTGCCACCTACGGCCAGGACCGTGCCGGAGAGCCCCTGTGGCTCGGGTCGCTGAAGTCGAACATCGGCCACACGCAGGCGGCTGCCGGTGTCGGTGGCGTCATCAAGATGGTGATGGCGCTGCGGCACGCCGAACTGCCGAAGTCGCTGCACGTCGACGAACGCTCCTCGCACGTGGACTGGTCGGCGGGCGAGGTCGACGTACTGACGGAGACCCGTCCGTGGCCGGCCGTCGGTCGACCGCGCAGGGCGGGTGTGTCGTCGTTCGGCGTGAGCGGGACGAACGCACACACGATTCTGGAACAGGCCCCGGAGCCGGAGGAGTTGACTCCGGACGCGACGCCCGACGAGACTCCGGCGGCTTCGGCTTCGGCTTCGGCTTCGGCTTCGGCTTCGGTGTCCGTGCCGGTCCCGCTGGTCTTCTCCGCGCGTACGGAAGCTGCCCTGCGCGCCCATGCCGCCCAACTCGTCACTGTGGTGGAGGGGTCGGCGCTGGTGGATGTGGCGGATGCCCTGTTGTCGCGGTCGGTGTTCGATCACCGGGCGGTGGTGGTCTCGGGTGGTTCCGACGCGTTGGCGGCGGTGGCGGCGGGCTCTGAGTCTGCTCGTGTGGCGATGGGTGTGGCGCGGCCTGTGGGCAAGGTGGCGTTCGTCTTTCCGGGTCAGGGTTCGCAGTGGCTGGGGATGGGTGCGGAGTTGGCGGAGTCTTCGCCGGTGTTCCGCGCTTCTCTCGATGCGTGTGCTGATGCGCTTGCGCCGTATGTGGACTGGTCGTTGCACGAGGTGCTGGCGGATGGCGCCGAGTTGGAGCGGGTGGACGTCGTTCAGCCCGCACTGTTCGCGGTGATGGTGTCGTTGGCTGCGTTGTGGCGTTCGTACGGTGTGGAGCCGGGCGCGGTGGTGGGGCACAGCCAGGGCGAGATCGCCGCCGCGCATGTGGCGGGGGCGTTGTCGCTGGCGGATGCGGCCAAGGTGGTCGCGTTGCGGAGCAAGGCGATCCTGGCGCTGTCGGGTCAGGGCGGCATGGTGTCCCTTTCGGTGACGGCCGATGCCGCGCGTGAGCGGATCGCGCGGTGGGACGGACGTATATCTGTCGCTGCAGTGAATGGCCCGAGTTCGGTGGTGGTGGCGGGTGACGCCGACGCACTGGACGAGTTGATGGAGTCCTGTGCCGCAGACGAGGTGCGCGCCCGTCGTGTCCCCGTGGACTACGCGTCGCACTCGCCGCACGTGGAGCGTATTCAGGAGGCGTTGGCGGGCGTACTGGCCGGAGTCGAGCCGCTGCCCGCGGCTGTGCCGATGCTCTCCACGGTGACGGGGGAGTGGCTGACCGGGACCGAGGTCGGCGCCGAGTACTGGTATCAGAACCTGCGCAACACCGTGCGGTTCGAGGACGCGACCCGCGGTCTGCTCGACCACGGGGTCGGCGTGTTCGTCGAGTGCAGCCCGCACCCCGTCCTCACCATCGGAGTGTCCGAGACGGTGGAGGCCACCGGTGGCGACGCCCTCATGGTGGGCACGCTGCGCCGGGACGAGGGCGGCCTCGACCGCTTCCTGCTCTCCGCCGCCGAGGCGTACGTAGGGGGCCTGCCGTTCGACTGGCGTGCCGTGGTGCCCGCCGGGCGGCCCGTCGACCTGCCCACCTACCCCTTCCAGCGCAAGCACTACTGGCTCGACGTCCCCCGTGACCTGCGCTTCGTCGAAGCGGCCGGTGGTCTCGGCCTTGCGGACGCCGACCACCCGCTGCTCGGCGCCGCCGTGGAGCTCGCCGACGAGCAGGGCCTGGTGTGCACCGGCAGGCTGGGCATGGACACCCACCCGTGGCTCGCCGACCACGCCGTCGCACGGACGACGCTCCTGCCCGGCACCGCCTTCGCGGAGATCGCGCTTGCGGCGGGCGGCAGGCTCGGCCTGGACGAGGTGGAGGAACTGGCGCTTGCCGCACCGCTGGTGCTGCCCGAACGCGGCGGAGTGCGCCTGCGGGTGACGGTCGGCGGCGACGACGGCTCCGACCGGCGGGCGCTGAGCATCGACTCCTGCCCGGACGATCCCGCCGCCGGAGCCGACTGGACCCGGCACGCCACCGGCTTCCTCACCACGGGAGCCCCCGTCGAGCCGGCCGCGGTCACGCAGTGGCCGCCCGTCGGAGCCGAGCCCGTCGACATCGACGGCCTCTACGACAGCCTGGAAGGGGCCGGGTTCGCCTACGGGCCCGCCTTCCAGGGCCTCAGGGCGGCATGGCGCGGCGAGGGCGCCGTGTACGCCGAGATCAGCCTTGACGAGGACCAGCACCGGGACGCCGCTTCGTTCGGCCTGCACCCGGCGCTGCTCGACGCCGCGCTGCACGCCTGCATGCTCGGCGGCCTCGTCGAAGACGCCGGTCGCCCCCGGCTCCCGTTCTCCTGGAGCGGGATCCGATGGCACGCGACCGGTGCCACAGCGGCGCGGGTACGGCTCACACCGGCCGGACCCGACGCCGTCTCCCTGGAACTGACCGACGTTCAGGGGAACCCCCTGGCGACGGTCGCATCCCTGGTCCTGCGGCCGATCGCCGCGGACCAATGGGGTGCGCGCCACCGCGATTCACTGTTCCGGCTGGAGTGGGTGGCCGCACCGACCCGTGCGGCCACCCCCGCTCCCGCCCGCGGTTGCGCAGTCGTAGGTCCCGACGACCTGAAGGTCGGCGCGGGCCTCGCCGCGGCCGGCGTAGCCGTCGAGGAGCACGAAAACCTCGCGGCCCTCGCCGAGGCGGCTGTGCCGGGGGTCGTCGTCGTCCCGTGCGCCGATGACGACACGGAGCCGGTCGCCGCGGCCCGCACCGCTGCCCTGCGCGCGCTGCGCCTTGCCCAGGAGTGGCTCGCCGACGACCGGTTCCTCGCATCGCGCCTCGTCTTCGTGACCCGCGGGGCCACCGCGACCGGACCCGACGAGGACGTGCCCGACATCGCCGACGCGGCGGTGTGGGGACTGATCCGGTCGGCGCAGTCGGAGAACCCCGACCGGTTCACGCTGGTCGACGTGGACGGGCACGACACATCCTGGCCCGCGCTGCCCGCAGCCCTCGCCGCCGCCGAGCCGCAACTGGCGGTGCGTACCGGTGACTTGCTGGTGCCGCGCATCGCACGCGCCAGGCCGTCCGACGCGGAGTCCGGAATCGAGTTCGCGCCCGGCGGCACCGTCCTGGTGACCGGCGCCACCGGCATGATCGGCGGCCTCGTCTCCCGGCACCTCGTGGCAGAGCACGGCGTCCGGCACCTCGTCCTCGCCAGCCGCAGCGGCGCCGCCGCACCCGGCGCCGACGCCCTCCGCGCCGAACTGACCGGCCTCGGCGCGCACGTGACGCTCGCCGCCTGCGACGTCACCGATCCGGGCGCGCTGAAGGAACTCCTTGCCGCGGTGCCCGCGGACCACCCGCTGACCGGTGTGGTGCACTCGGCGGGCGTCCTGGACGACGGCACGATCACCTCGCTGACCCGGGATCAGGTCGACAGGGTGTTCCGGCCCAAGGTCGACGCGGCCTGGAATCTGCACGAGCTGACCCGTGACCTGGACCTGTCCGCGTTCGTGCTGTTCTCCTCGGCGGCGGGCATCCTCGGAGGCCCCGGCCAGGGCAACTACGCGGCGGCCAACGCGTTCGTCGACGCGCTCACCCACCACCGCAGGGCCGCCGGACTCCCCGCGACATCACTGGCGTGGGGCCTGTGGGAGACGGCAAGCGCGATGACCGGCGACATGGCGGAGACCGACCTGGCGCGCCTTTCCCGCTCCGGTGTCGGGGGACTGACCGAGGAGCAGGGCCTCGCGCTGTTCGACCTCGGATGCGCGGCGGACGACGCGGTCGTGGTGCCGATGCGGCTCGACCTCGGCGCCCTGCGCGGCGGGCCCGACGAGGTGCCTGCGCTGCTGCGCGGCCTCGTGCGCCCGCGGGCCACGAAGGCGGCCGCCGCGAGCGAGGAGCCGCTGGCGCAGCGGCTGGCCGGTCTTACGGAGGAGGAGCAGGGGCGGGAACTCCTGCTGCTCGTCCGGGACCAGACCGCGGCCGTGCTCGGCTACGCGCCGGAGGAGCTCGATGTCTCCGGCGCCCTGACCCAGCTCGGCCTTGACTCCTTGACCGCGCTCCAACTGCGCAACCGGCTCGCCGGCGCGACCGGGCTCCGGCTGCCCACCACCGTCGTGTTCGACCAGCCGACAGGACCGGCGCTCGCCGGTTACCTCCGGTGCGAACTCGCATCGGGCGCCGGGGGCGACGACGCCCCCGCCTCGACCGCGGCCCTGGCGGTGGAGGACACGCTCACCGGCCTGTACCGGCAGGCCTGCGACCTCGGCCTGTACGAGGAGGGGTGGCAGATGGTGAACGCCGCCGCGCGAGTGCGTCCGGTGTTCGAGACGCCGGACGAGGTGCCCGCACTGCCGCCGGTGACGCTGGCGACCGGGCCCGGAACCCCGCTGCTCTGCCTCCCGCCGACGATGGCGCCGTCCGGCCCGCACTACTTCGGCCGCTTCGCCCCCGTGTTCGCGGGCGAGCGGGACGTGACCGTGCTGCCCAACCCCGGCTTCGCGGCGGGGGAGGCACTGCCCGCGACCAGGGAAGCGGTCGTGCGCTTCCAGGCCGAGGCCGTCAAGAGGCAGGCAGGCGACGGGCCGTTCGTGCTCGTCGGCTACTCGTCGGGCGGCTGGCTGGCCAACGCGGTCGCCGCGCTGCTCGAACAGGAGGGCACCTCACCGGTGGCGGTGGTGCTGGTCGACACCTACACGGCGACGAACTCGTTCGAGAGCCGGCTCGAGGAGGCGCTGCGGCAGCGCGCGGCCACCAGCGAGGCGTTCGAGCTCATGTCCGGCGCGCAACTGACAGGGCAGGGCGGCTACTTGCGCGTGTTCGGCGACTGGGAGCCCGAGCCGATCGACACCCCGACGCTGTACGTGCACGCCACCTTCCCGCCGGGGGAGTCGCAGGCGCTGGAGACCGAGGACGACTGGCGTCCCCAGTGGCCCCTGCCGCACGAGGACGCCGACGTCCCCGGCGACCACTTCACGATCATGGACGACCACTCGGAGTCGACGGCACTCGCCGTACGGGACTGGCTGGCCGACGACCGGGGCACCAACTCCCGCTGAGCGCAACCAAAGCCCCGACAATCACAGCAGCACTGCGTACGACAACTACAGCAGAGAACGGACGATCAACATGACTGTTACCGACGGCAGTGACCTCTGGCTCCGCCGGTTCCACCCCGCACCGGAGGCCCCGGTCCGGCTGGTGTGTTTCCCGCACGCGGGCGGATCGGCGACCTTCTACTTCCCCGTCTCGGCCGCGCTCCAGAGCGACTGCGACGTGGTGGCCCTGCAGTACCCCGGCCGTCAGGACCGGCGGTCCGAGCCGAACGTGGACGACATAGGCGTGCTCGCCGACCGGATCGCGCCCGTACTCGAGCCGCTGTTCGACCGGCCCGTCGTGCTCTTCGGGCACAGCATGGGCGCGATCCTCGCGTTCGAGGTCGCGCGCAGGCTGGAGGAGAAGGGCCACAAGCCCGCGCTGCTGTTCGCCTCCGGCAGGCGCGCACCGTCGACGCGACGCGTGGAGAACGTCCACCAGCGGGACGACGACGGGATCGTGGCCGAGATGAAGGCCATGAGCGGCACCGACGCCCAAGTACTCGGTGACGAGGAACTGCTGCGGATGGTGCTGCCCTCGATCCGCAGCGACTACCGCGCCATCGAGACGTACGGCTCCGTGTCCGTGACCGCGACCGTCGAATGCCCGATCACCGCCCTGATAGGCGACGCGGACCCGAAGTCGACGGTCCTCGAAGCCGACGCGTGGCGCTCCCACACGAACGCCGCGTTCGAGATCCACACGTTCCGCGGGGGCCACTTCTTCCTCAGCTCGCGAGCGGCGGAAGTGATCTCGCTGACGCGTGAGGGGCTGCGCAGTGCCGTAGCCGTCGGACAGGCGTAAGAGAGGCGGGGGTTGGACGAGGAGGTGGTCCAGCCCCCGTCGCGGCCGTACGCGACCGTGTGCGGACCTCAGATGTAGCCCGCACGCACCGCGTAGGCCACCGCGTGGGTGCGGTTGCGCAGTTGGAGGCGGGAGGTGAGAGTGTGCAGGACGTTCTTCACCGTCCGTTCGGAGTACGCGAGCTTGACCGCTATCTGCCCGGTGTCAAGACCCTCCGCCACCAACTGCAGGACTTCGACCTCACGCGGGGTCATTCCCATCGTGGGGAGTCCGGCCGGACCTGGTGTGCTGCTGTTGAGCTGTCCCATGCGGGTGAGGAATGTGCCCAATAAATCGGCCGGTAAGTCACCGTCACCCCGGTGGGCGGCGAGCACGGCCCGCAGCAGCCGCGCCGGCGTGGCCTCTCGTCGCCATACGATCGAGGTGACGCCGCACCCGGCGACGTCCAACAGGTCGGCCTCCCGCATCCGGTCCACCACCAGGACCGCCCGGACGCCCTTGATGCGGACGAGCGTGCGCAGACTCAGGAGAGTTGTCTCGTCCACGGAGCAGGCGACGAGCAGGGCGACTTGGCCGCAGTCCTGCTGTGTGGTGTCCACCAACTCGATCTCCGCGTACTGACGGAGCTGGCTGCGCACTCCGGCCCGGGAAATGGGATCCGTTGTGTGAACGGACAACAGCACCCGCTCGGTCGTAGGGACAATCTCGTTGGTCTGCTGCTGCACGGGCTAGAGCTCCTTCTGCGTCCATGAAGGCCCAGGGGTTCGAGCGCGGCAGACATGAGCGTGCACCGCTACCCCCTCGTCGACCAGATAATCAGCTACTGCGTGTGTGCCCTAGGAGGCTCAACGTGTCCCTGATCACCAGATTGGTGCCCGCCGCTCACGTCCTGCTGATGTTCCGCTAACGTCCCGTCCCGGCGCCGCTGCTGCCTCGCCGCGCTCCTCCACGAGCGCGGCACCGTGGGAAGCGGCGCGCCGCGCAGGCTGGATCTGGACATCGAGCGGCGCGCCGACCCGGACGCACCCTTTCCTCTGCTGCCGCTCCAGCAGGGGTACTTCGTCGGCCAGCAGGACGCCTGGGAGCTCTCCTACCGCTCCGCCCACCACTACGTGGACATCGGCCTGGAGGACATCGACAGCGAAGAGATCGCCGAGGCGCTCCAGGACGCGCTGGAACGCCTCGCGGAACACCAGTCGGTGCTGAGGGCGC
Organism: Streptomyces sp. NPDC021622; assembly: GCF_040640795.1. NCBI lineage: Bacteria > Bacillati > Actinomycetota > Actinomycetes > Kitasatosporales > Streptomycetaceae > Streptomyces > Streptomyces sp. NPDC021622. Next base: position 380,510 of record NZ_JBFACK010000007.1, on the reverse strand, counting down.
GCATCCTTCCCGATGGCAGGCAGCGGATTCTCCCCCTCGACGATCCCGACGCCATGCCGCGGCTGCTGGTGGCCGACCTCAGCACGGCGGGGGAGGAGGAGATTGCCACCACCCTCGCGGCGATCCGGCAGGAGATGAGCACCGAGGGCCCCGACCCGGCCGTGGGCTGCGGCCTCGGCATGCGGCTCACCCTGCTCCCGGGGCAGCGGGCCCGGCTGCACTCCTCGACCAGCCTGCTGATCATCGACGGCTGGTCGTCCGGAGTCTTCTACCGGGATCTGTTCGCCCTCGTATCCGACTACAACGCGGTACTCGCCCCGCTGGAGGTCGACTTCGGCGACTACGTCACCAGCTTGCGCGACCTGCCCGACACCGAGCAGTGGCGTCAGGACCGCGACTGGTGGTGGGAGCGCCTCGACGCCTTTCCGCTGCCCCCGGCACTGCCCCTGGTGGCGGACCCCGCCGACGTACGACCGACGCTGATGGGCACCCGGCAGGCCGTCCTCGACGCCGAGCGGTGGGCCGCGCTGCGCGCCCACTGCGCCGAGCACGGTGTCACACCGTCGGCCGCGATGTTCGCCGTGTTCTCAGCCGCAGTGGCCCGTGCCTGTGGGCACCGGCGCTTCCTGCTCAACACCCTCCAGCTGAACCGGCTTCCGCTGCACCCGGACGTGCCCCGCCTGGTGGGAGCGTTCTCGTCCACGATGCTGATGCCGGTCGAGCTGCCGCAGAACCCCGTATTCGCCGATCTGGCCGTCAGCGCCCAGCAGTCCATGGGCGACGCCCTCGCCCACCACCTGATCACCGGAGTCGAGGTCTCCCGGGAGCTGGGCCGCCGCCGCGGCACCCGCCGTCCGGTCGCCCCCGTGGTCTTCCAGAGCACCCTCGGGGTGGACGCGGCACTGGGAAGCGAAGTCCCTTACGAGGCAGGCCCGTTGGGCCGGATCGACCTGCTCAGCCACCATCAGCAGCTGAGGACCCCTCAGGTGGCCCTCGAAGTCCGCCTCTTCGAGCTGCGCGGCGAACTCGTCGTCGTCTTCTCACTGGTGGAGGAGCTCTTCACGGCCGAGGATGTGGACCGCATGTTCCAGGACGTGCTGACCACCGTCGAATCTCTGGTGGACAAGGAGGGCTGGTCGGCACCGGTCGAGCTGCCCGCCGAACTGGACGCCCGACAGGCAGACTTCGAAGCCATGGGAGGGCGGCTGTCCGTCCCGTCGACGCGGCAGACACCGGGCGAGGAGCCCGGAGCTCCCCGTGACGACCTCGAACTGGCCATCGCGGCAGACTGGACCGAGCTGCTCGGGTACGAGGTGAACGACCGGGCGGCGGACTTCTTCACGTCGGGCGGCGATTCGCTCCTCGCGGTGCGGATGCTCGGCGCACTGGCCCGCAAGGGAGTCGGGAAGGTGACACCCCGCCGCTTCCTTGAACGCCCCACGGTGGCGGGTCTCGCCGCAGCGGTACGTGAGGCGGGCGCTCCCAAGGCGGGTTGACGACGTCGTGCGGCGGGAGCACAAGCCGTGCTCCCGCCGCACACCGGCTCAGCCGCCGAGCCCCGCGTCCTCCCGGAAGAGCTCCTGCTCCGCCCAGACCGCGGCGCGTGCCCCGTCCGCGGCGCCCGTGACGACGAAGGTGAGCGCGTCCGGCAGCGCCTCGAGCCGGGCGGCGTCCCCGGCCGCGTACACACCGGGCACGCTCGTGCGCTGGAACTCGTCCACGCGTACGCAGCCGTCGGGAAGCGCCTCGCAGCCGAGTTGCTCGGCGAGCGGGGAGTGCTGGCGGGTCGGAGCCCGGTGGTAGACGGCCTGCCGTTCGAGCACCCGGCCGTCCGCCAGGACGAGCCGGACCGCGCCCTCCTTGCCCTCGATCCGGGAGACCGGCGTCTCGTCGACGGCGATCCCGGCGTCGGCGAGCCTGCCCGCAGTCTGCTCGGGCACCGGATGCCCGTCCGTGCACACCACCACGTCGTCGCTGAACCGGTCGGCGACGTACAACGCCTGCATGACCTGGGGGAGTTCATGACCGAGGACGGCCAGCGTCATGCCGCGGGTCTCCCAGCCGTGACAGAAGGGGCAGTGATAGACACCCCGGCCGAAGAGCTCGCTCAGACCCTCCACCTGGTCCAGGACATCGACCTGCCCGGTGGCGATGACCAGCTTGCGCCCCCACACCCGCTCGCCGTCCGCGAGCGTCAGCGTGAACCCGTTCCCCTCCCTCTCCGCGGTGGTCGCCAACGCCTCGCGGACCACCACCCCCGGGTACGCCGCGAGCTGTTCACGGCCTATGCGCCGCAGCTCGGCGGGCGGGAAGCCGTCACGGCTGAGGAGCATGTGCATCTCGGCCGCCGGCGCGTTGCGCGGCGCGCCGCTGTCCAGGAGCAGCACGTCGCGGCGCTGGCGGCCCGCCACGAGCGCCGCGTTGAGACCGGCTGGACCTCCACCGACCACGAGTACGTCGTACGACATCGTTCTCCTCCGCAGTTCTCAAGGCGCCTGTGTTGCGCCGCAGGGCGTCACGCCCTATCGATCTCTTATTGATAATAGTTATCAACTTCATGTGATGGGCCGTAACATCCAACGAAAGGGCGAACTCATGGACTCCACCCCGAAGATCGGCATCCTCGGTGGCTACGGAGCCGTCGGCAGCGCGGTGGTACGCCGCCTGCTGCAGGCCGGCATCGGCCCGCTCCTGGTGGGCGGCCGGGACCCGTCCCGCGCCGAAGCCGTCCTCGGAACGGACGTCAGCACGGCGGCCGTTGACCTCTGGGGGCCGACGCTTGACTCCTTCGTCAGCCGCTGTCGCCTCGTCGTCAACTGCGCGGGCCCGTCGTATCGGGTCCTCGACACGGTCGCGCGGGCGGCCTTGCGCCACGGCGTGGACTACGTCGACGCGGCGGGCGACGACCCCGTCCACGCCCGGCTGACGGCGGAGGGCGGTGGCGGGTCCGCAGCGTGGCGGAGCGCGGGCCGCAGCGCGGTGCTCTCCGCCGGAGCGCTGCCGGGGCTCTCCGGACTCCTGCCGCGTGCCTTGCTGGACCCGGCCGTGGTCCCCGCCCGCCTGGAGGGATACGTGGGCGGCGTGGCGGCGCTCACCCCCGCCGCCGCGGGGGACGTACTCCTCGCCCGAGGCCCCGAGCACGGAATCCCCTCCGCCGCCTGGGAAGACGGGCGGCTGCGCGACCGAGCCCTGCAACCGCGGCGTGACCTGCGCCTGCGAGCCTTCCCCCGGCCGGTGACCGCTTCCCCTATCTGCCCACCGAGACCGCCCGGCTCGCCGAGGCCGTGGGCATCCGCCAGGTGCACTGGTACACCGTCTTCGGCGGCGAGCGCCTCGCCGAGGAGCTCGCCATGGCCTGGGCCATGGGCACCGAGGACACCGCCGACCTGGTTCTAGCGGCGGACGAGGACGTACGCCGTCACGGATCCTGGTACGGGCAGGAGTTCCGCGTATGGCACGACACCCACGACGGCTCACCCGCCCGCACCCTCACCCTGCGCGCCGAGGACTCCTACGAGCTCAGCGGCTTCCTCACGGCCACCGTCGCGCAACACGTCCTGTCCGGCGCAGCGCGGCCCGGCGTGCACTTCGCGGCGGACGTGCTCGATGCCCGGGCCGTGGTCAAGACTCTGGCGGCGGACTCAGTGGCCGAGGTGGAGATCACGTGACGTAGTACTGACGTCAACGCACCCGCCGGTCCTCCAGCGGTGCTGCCCTCAGCACGTCGCCGTTCGTCCTGGGCAGATGCGGGGTGTGGTTGACCAGGCGGGCCGAGTTGCCGACCACGGCGATGCTGCTGGTGTTGTGCAGCAGGGCCGCGAGGACGGGGTTCATGGATCCCCCGGCGCCGGCGAGCAGGCCGAGCAGGTTGACGCCGATGGCGAGGCCGTAGTTCTGGCGTACGACGCGCAGCGTGTGGCGGCTGAGTTCGACGACGGCGGCGACCTGGCGCAGGTCGTTGCCCGCGAGGGCGATGTCGGCCGTCTCCAGCGCCACGTGCGAGGAGTGCTCGCCCATGGTGATCCCGACATCGGCGAGGGCCAGGGCGGGGGCGTCATTGGTCCCGTCGCCGACCATCGCCACCGTGTGCCCCTCGGCCTGCAGGTCACGGATCAGCTGGAGTTTCCCTTCCGGGAGGGCGTGTGCGTGCACCTCGGTGATGCCGAGCGTGTCGGCGACGGCCTGTGCCGTTTCGGGGGCGTCGCCGGTGAGCAGCACCAGGCGGGACACTCCGAGCTCCCTCAGCTGCCGGATGACGGTCTCGGCCCCGGAACGTACGGCGTCGGAGACCCCCAGTATTCCGATCACGTCCGTGTCGTGGGCCAGGCAGATGACGGTCTCGCCGGCGCCCCGCAGCCGCTCCGTCCAGCCCTGGGCCTGTCTGGTCAGCTCGACGCCGTGCTGGCGCAGCAGGGCGGGGCTGCCGACCAGCAGACGGCTGCCGTCCAGCTCGGCTCGCATGCCCATGCCGAGCACGACTTCGCAGGCCTGGTGGATGGGGACGTGCAGGTGCTGCTCCTCGGTGCGGGCGACGATGGCCTGCGCGAGCGGGTGCCGGGCGTGCAGCTCTCCGGAGGCGGCCAGACTCAGCACCTCGTCGGCCGTGAAGACGTCGCTGAGGGTGACCACACTGGTGACCAGCGGCCGCCCGAAGGTGAGCGTGCCGGTCTTGTCGAAGACGACGGCCGTGACCCGCCCGACGCCCTCCAGGTGCGTGCCGCCCTTGATCAGGGTGCCGCGGCGCGCTCCGTTGCCGATGGCGGCGCTGATGGCCGTCGGCGTGGCCAGGCCGGCCGCGCACGGGCAGGCGATGAGCAGCATCGTCATGGCGCGGCGCGCGTCGCGCGTGAGCACGTACGTCAGCGCGGCGAGCGCGAAGGAGACGGGGACGAAGCGCTGGGTGAAGCGGGTGGCCACGGTCTGGATCGGCGCCCGGTCCGCCTGGGCCTCCTCGACTCGGCTGATGATCCGGCCCACGGTGGTGTCCCGTCCGACGGAGGTGGCCCGGACGGTGAGGGAACCCGACGCGACGATGGTGCCGGCGTAGACGTGGGAACCGGCGCGGGCGTAGACGGGCAGGGCCTCGCCGGTGATCGCGGCCTGGTCCACCAGTGCGTCGCCGGAGACGACGTGTCCGTCGACCGGGATCCGGTGGTGCTCGTACACGGCGACCACGTCGTCCCTCCCGACGTCCTCGATGGCCGTCTCGACCTCGACGCCGTCCTGTACGAGCCAGACGCGCTCCTCACCGATGGTGAGCAGCTCCTCGATGGCGCGGCGGGTGCGGCGCAGCGTCAGTGTCTGGAGGAACTCGCCGATGTTCAGGAGCCACAGCACGGTGAGGGCGACGACGTTTTCGCGGAGTACCAGCGAGATGACCGTGGCCGCCGTGACCAGGGTGTCCGTCCCCGGCGAGCTGCGGCCCCGGAGCGAGCGCAGCGCGCCGCGGAAGAAGGGCAGGCCGGTGAAGACGGTCACCGCGCCGAGGAATCCCGAAGAGCCGAGGGTGATCCGTGGGCGGCGCAGCAGACGGCGCAGTGCCACGAGTGCGAGGACCGCGCCGCCGACCACCAGGCGGGCGACCTCGCCGGTGGAGGAGTCGGGGGTGGAACGGGTGGGGGTGGCCGGCGCGGAATCGGGCGGCGCCTCTTCGAGCAGGGCGACAAGACGGTCGACGTCCATGCGGTCCGGCGCCACCCAGATGACCACGCTTCCGGTACGCGGGAAGATCCGCAGCGCCCGGAACCCGGCGAGGCCGGTCAGGCGCTCGTCGACCAGGCCCGCGCTGCCGGGACGGGCCCGTACCCAGGGAACGCTCAGCCGGGCCCGGCCCGTGGCGACAGAGCAGACGACCACGCCCGACATGATCAGTGCTCGTGTCCGTGATCGTGGTCATCGACGCTGACAGCGGAGGGCGGCGGTACCTCTTCGCCCAGGGTGGTCCGGGCCTCGGCGAGCATGTCGCCTGCCTTGAGCCGGGCTTCTTCAGCGGCCGACGCGACCCACCGGCCGGCGACGATTCCGTTCGCGATGCCTCCGACGAGCGCCTTGCGGGCTGCGGGCTTGGCCTCCGGAAGACGCTTGGCGGCTCCCTTGATGATCAGGCCGCCCACGACACCGGAGATCGCGTAGTGCACGAGGCGCCCACCTGCGGCACCGACGAGCGCGACGGGATGCATAACAGGCTCCTTCCGCCGGTGCCGAACGGGATCGATCGGGGTCGATCGGGCACGACGGGACTCTCCTCAAGTCTGCGCCTCCGTGACCCGCCGGGTCGAACCGAGGGCGGAGGGAGCGCGGGCCCGCCGGTTGCCGGTCAGGCGGCAGACGAGGTAGATCACGAACGAGATCGTCGTGACATAAGGGCTGATGGGGACGGTGCTGCCGAGGGCGAGCAGAATCCCTCCCTCCATCGAGACCAGCGCGAAGACGACGCTCAGTACAGGCAGCAGTACGGGAGAAGCGGTGATCCGCGCGGCGGCGGCAGCCGGGGTGACAAGGAGCGAGAGCACCAGCAGCGCCCCGACGATCTGCACGCAGAGGGCCACCGCGAGGCCGAGCACCAGCATGAACGCGAGGGACAGGGCGCGTACGGGAACACCCCGTGCCTCGGCCACCTCCGGATCGGCGCTGGCGAAGGTCAGCGGTTTCCAGACGATGACGAGCGCGAGGAGCACCACCACGGACGTGCCGACGAGCCACGCCATCTGCGGGGTGCCGACGGCGATGATCTGGCCGGTCAGAATGCCGAACTTGTTCGCCGCCCGGCCCTTGTAGAGGGACAGGAAGAGCACGCCGAGGCCAAGGCCGAACGGCATGATGATGCCGATGATCGAGTTGCGGTCGCGGGAGCGGACGCCGAGCAGGCCGATCGCTCCCGCCGCCAGCAGGGAACCGACGATGGACCCGGCCACGATGTTCAGCCCGAGGAGTAGCGCCGCCGAGGCCCCGGCGAACGACAGCTCACTGATCCCGTGCACGGCGAACGGCAGATCGCGCATGATCACGAATACCCCGACCAGGCCGCCGACCAGGCCGAGGAGGGCCCCGGCCAGCAGGGAGTTCTGGACCAGGCCGAGCAGTTCGCCGTAGTTGTCGAAGTTGAAGATCTGCTGCCAGACGCTCGTGTCGTCCCCTTCGGCGAGCGGCTCACGTCCGGTCACGGCTGTCCGCCCCCGTTCAGCACGCCTCCGTTCAGCACGCCTCCGTTCAGACCGTTTCCGTTCGGGCCGCGCGCGTGGTGGTGCACGGTGGCGGCGTCGGGTGCGCCGACGACGACGATGCGGTCCCTGACCCGGACCACGTCGACCTGTGTCCCGTACAGCTGCGACAGCGTGGCCGAGGTCATCACCTCTTCCGGCGGACCGATGCGGAATCCCCCCTGGGCCAGATACAGAACCCGGTCCACAAGACCCAGGACGGGGTTGATCTCGTGCGTCACGAAGACGACCGAGGTGTTCGCGGAGCGGCGCCGCTGGTCCACCAGCGCGGTGACCGTGCGCTGGTGCTGCAGGTCGAGGGAGAGCAGCGGCTCGTCGCAGAGCAGGATCCGCGGGTCGGTGGCCAGGGCCTGCGCGATGCGGACGCGCTGCTGTTCGCCGCCGGAGAGCCTGCCGATGGGAACATCCGCGTAAGGCGTCGCCCCGACCGAGGCCAGGATGTCGTCCACCCGGCGGCGGACCGTACGGCGGGCGAGCCGCAGCCCCCAGCGGTGCCCGTCGACACCGAGCTGCACGAGGTCACGGCCCCGCAGCATGGTGTGTGCCGGCAGGGATTTCTGCTGGGGTACGTAGCCGATGTGCCGGCTGCCGCACCGCGGGGCCCGTCCGAGAACCGTCAGCGATCCCGCGGTGAGCTGCTGCCGGCCGAGCAGCACCCGCAGCAGGCTGGTCTTGCCCGATCCGTTGGGGCCGAGGACCGCGAGAAACTCCCCGGGTTCCACATCCAGGTCCAGGTCGCGCCAGAGCACACGGTCGCCGTACGCCAGCGCGGCGCCCCGCAGGCTGATCACCGGCGCGGCGGGGTCGGGGCTCCCGCGGGCGGCGTCACCCGGTCGGGAGAGCGGCGTGAGGGCCTCCGTGCGGTCCATGAGCTGTCCTAGCCGTCCAGCGCACTCTTGAGGGCATCGACGTTGGCCGTCATCCAGCTGACGTAGTCCTCACCCCGGGGAAGGGTCTCGGTCACGGGTACCACCGGGACCCCGTTGTCCTCGGCGGCCTCCTTGACCTTCTCCGTCTGGGGGCCGGAGGTCTGCTCGTTGTAGACGAGGGCCTCGACCCGCCGGTCGGTGAACAGCTCGAGCGTCTCCCGCAGGACGCCCGGAGAGACATCGTCCCCCTCCTCGACGGCTTCACTGAAGTCCTCGGGTGTGCTGTTCCGCAGCCCGCTCGCCTCGGTCATATACAGCGGAACGGGCTCCGTGACGGCGACAGCGGCGCCCTCGTGGTCCTCCTTGATCTGCGCTTCCTCGGCCTGGAGGGACGTCAGCTCCTCCTTGAACGCCTTGGCGTTCTGCCGGAATACGTCGGCGTCGGCGGGAGCGGCCTTGGCCAGGGCGTCCGCGATCTGGTCGGTGAGCTTGTCCACCGTGGGGACGTCGTACCAGACGTGCTCGTTGAATTCCCCGCCCTCGGCCGGGGCCTTTCCCGAGACCTGCACGGCGTCGATGACATCGACCGACGGGTTGTCCGCGCTGCGCAGCATCCTGCCGATGAAGTCGTCGTAGCCGCCGCCGTTCGCGACGACCAACTTCGCCTTGGACAAGGACAGTTGATTCTGCGTACTGGCCTCGTACGAGTGGGGGTCCTGCGCCGGGTCGCTGATGATCGAGATGACGTCGACCTTGTCGCCGCCGATCTGCTCGACAAGGTCGCCGTACACGTTGGTCGAGGCGACAACCGGGACGGCGCCCGCCGCAGCCGCACTCCGCGGGCTGTCGGGGGACCCGGTGTCCGACGATCCGCCGCATCCGCAGGACAGGACCAGGGTGACACCGATGAGCAGGACCGCGCCGCGGGCCGAGGACACCTGCATACGAGGGCCTCCCAACCGAAGCGAAACCGAAACGGTTATCACCTGAATTATCGCCCCGACGCTTCTCGCCCTCCACCGGAGCCGCAGCCCCTGCTGGAGCTCCCGGCTTTCGTATGTCTCGGGGTCTGTCGGCGGCAACGCAAGGGATGTCCGGCTGCACACCGGTGCCTCCCGACCGACAGGGACTGCTGGTGGGCCACCTACGCCGGGTGCTCCTGGCCCTGGGTGTTCTGGCACCTCACTGCGAGGGCCGCGATGTCGTCGTCCAGCCTTCCGCCGCTGTAGTGGAGCAGGTCCCGGTGAAGCCGGTCGAGCAGCTCGCGGGGCTCCTCCGGGCCCTGCCGCCGCATCCAGTCCGGCAGCGGGAAGAACTCGCCGGTGCGGTCCCGGGTCTCCGATACGCCGTCGGTGTAGAGCAACAGCTGGTCGCCTTGGGCGAAGGCCACGGTGTCGACGCAGTAGTAGTCACCGATGAGTGCTGCGAGGTTGAGAGGCGCCGAGGGGGTGGTGGGCTCCAGGATGCGGATCTTTCCGCCATGCGCAAGCAGTGGTGGGGGGTGCCCGCAGTTGAGAAGTCTGACGTGGCCGCCGCCGTGCGGGATCTCGGCGATGAGAGCGGTGGCAAAGTGCTCTGGCAGATCCGGGGCGAGAAACGCAGCGCTATGGCGGGCGATGCTGGTCTCCAGACGATGGACGACGCCCCTCAGGTCGGGCTCGTCGTACGCGGCCTCCCTGAAGCAACTGATCACCGCTGAGGCCGCCCCCACCGCGGTCAGGCCCTTGCCCCGAACGTCGCCGATGAGCAGCCGGACTCCGTAGCGTGTGTCGGCCGCCTCATAGAAGTCGCCGCCGATCCGGGCCTGCTCTTGGGCCGCCAGATACAGCGACTCGATCTCGATGTCCTCGAAGCGGCGCGGCAAGGGGCGCAGCAGCACCTTCTGGGCTGCGTCGGCGACAAGCCGGACCTGGAAGAGAATCTCCTCCCGCTGGAGTCGGACATGGCTTGCGTATGCGGCAGCCAAGGTGACCGCGACGATTGCGGCCGCCGTGTACTGCGTCCCCAGATCGGCGTAGAAGAAGCTGAGGCTGATCATGACCAACAGGCAGAACGCCCCCAACAGGATTGTGGGAAGCACGGGCCACATCGCGGCGGCGAGGGCGGGGGCGGCGGGCAGAAGGCGACTGAAGGCAATCTGCCTCGGTGTGGAGAACGCCAGGCCGGCGATGAGGACGGTAAGGATCACCGGTGACAGATGGGCAGCGGCCCACTTGTCGCCGTAGGGCGGACGATGGCGTCGCAGCCGTCCGAACGTGATCACGAAAGGCATCATATCGGTCTAAGCGGGCATTTATCCCTGCTGGAGTATGTGCTCGTGCGCGGTGGATCCCGCCGACCAGGATGCCGCAGTGGCCGGAATGGCAGAGGCTGCGGAACGCAATGCTTGAGCAGTCGCCCAAGGTCTGGCCGGGTGGGGGTCAGTCGTCGGGCGGGCCCTGGCCCCTTTGGATCGCCAGTGCTAAAAAGGGTGCATGGCGAGTCTTTTCGCCCGTTTTCGTCGCCTATTGCTCAGGCCACTTGTCAGCAAGAGTCCGCGAAGCGTAGCCGGGCAGGTGTTCGTGCTCCAGGTGGCCGTGGTAGTGCTGCTCGTGGCCTGCGCCGTCATCGCCCTCGTCCTGCAGTCCGAGCGGGACACCAACGAAGAGGCCAAGCGCCGTTCCGTAGCCGTGGCGCAGACCTTCGCGCACTCTCCCGGTGTCCTGGCGGCACTGCGGAGCCCCGACCCGACCCAGATTCTCCAGCCGCTCACCGAGGTGGGGCGCAAGGCTGCCGGCGTCGACTTCATCGTGGTCATGGACACCAAGGGCATCCGCTACACCCACCCCCTGCCGGACCGGATCGGCAAGCAGTTCGTGGGCACCATCGGACCGTCGCTGGCAGGGAAGGTCTACACGGAAAGCGTCCACGGCCCGCTCGGCCACGAGGTGCAGGCCATCGTCCCCGTCGAAAACGCCGACGGCAAGGTGGTGGCCCTCGTCTCCGCCGGGCTGAAGGTCAAGAACGTGAGCAATCAGGTGGACCGGCAACTACCGATCATCCTGGGCGCCGGGGCCGGGGCGCTCGCGGTGGCCACCGGCGGGACGGCGCTGGTGGGCAGGCGGCTGCGACGGCAGACCCACAGCCTGGCCCCGGACGAGATGACCCGCATGTACGAGCATCACGACGCGGTCCTGCATTCCGTGCGCGAAGGGGTGCTCATCGTCGCCGGCGACGGACGGCTGCTGCTGGCGAACGACGAGGCCAAACGACTCCTTGAGCTGCCCCCGGACGTCGAGGGGCGGCTCGTGTCGGAACTGTCGAGCCTCGACCCCGAGACAGTGGCGCTGCTCGTCTCCGGGCGCGAGGTCACCGACGAGGTGCACTTCGCCGGAGAGCGGCTCCTTGCGGTCAACCAGCGGCCGACGGATCGCGGCGGAGGCCCCGAGGGAACGGTGGTGACGCTGCGCGACTCCACCGAGCTGCAGGCCGTGACCGGCAAGGCCGAGACCGCACGGGAACGGCTCAAGCTCCTGTACGACGCCGGACTCGGCATCGGCACCACCCTGGACGTCCGTGGCACCGCCGAGGAGCTGGCACAGGTCGCCGTCCCTCGCTTCGCCGACTTCGTCACCGTGGACCTGGCCGACGCCGTGCTGCACGGCGAGGAGCCGACCCCCGCCACACCGGCCATGCGACGCACGGCCGTGTGCGGCATCCGGGACGACCATCCGCTCTATGAAAAGGGCCGGCTGATCGACTTTCTGCCCTCCACGCCCCAGGCGCGCGGCTACGGCAGCGGCCACTCCGAGCTGGTGACCGACCTGTCGACCGCCACGGGCTGGCACGCACAGGACCCGGAGCGCACCAAGGAGATCATTGACTACGGCATCCGTTCCCTCATCGCCGCCCCGATCCAGGCCCGCGGCGTCGTGTTGGGCATGGCCAACTTCTGGCGCTCCGAGCAGCGCGAGCCCTTCGACGAGGAGGAACTGTCGCTGGCGGAGGAACTGGTGGCCCGTGCCGCGGTCGGCATCGACAACGCCCGCCACTACACCCGCGAACACACCGTGGCGGTCACCCTCCAGCGCAGCCTGCTGCCGCGGGCCCTGCCCGAGCAGAGCGCCCTCGACATCGGCTACCGCTACCTCCCCGCCCAGTCGGGCGTGAGCGGAGACTGGTTCGATGTGATTCCCCTGCCGGGGAGCCGGGTGGCACTGGTCGTCGGCGATGTGGTCGGCCACGGCCTCCACGCAGCCGCCACGATGGGGCGGCTGCGGACCGCGGTGCACAACTTCTCCACACTCGATCTGCCGCCCGACGAGCTGCTGAGCCACTTGGACGACCTGGTCGGCCGGATCGACCAGGACGAGGTGGGTACGGACAGTGCCGCGGGCGTCGTGGGGGCCACCTGCCTGTACGCGATCTACGACCCCGTGACGCGCCGCTGTGTCATGGCGCGTGCGGGGCACCTGGCGCCCGCACTCGTCCACCCCGACGGCACCGTCACCTTTGCGGACCTGCCGACCGGGCCGCCTCTCGGCCTCGGCGGCATGCCGTTCCGGACCGCCGAGCTGGAGCTCGCGGAGGGCGCCCAGCTCGTCCTCTATACCGACGGCCTCATCGAGGACCGCAGGCGCGACCTGGACGTGGGAATGGAACTGCTGCGTGATGCGCTGGCGGGCCACCCTGACCGGCCGCCCGAGGAGAGCTGTCAGGCCGTGCTTGACGAGCTGCTGCCCGGGCGTCCCCAGGACGACGTCGCCCTGCTCATCGCCCGCACCCGGGGACTGCCGCCCGACCGGATCGCCGACTGGGATGTGCCGCTCGACCCGGCCGCCGTCGCGGGGATGCGCGACGCCGTGTCCCAGAAGCTCGACGAGTGGGGCCTGTCCGAGCTCGGCTTCAGCATGGAACTCGTCCTGAGCGAGCTCATCACCAACGCCATCCGCTACGGCTCCGAGCCGATCCACGTACGGCTGATCCACGACCGTACGCTGATCTGCGAGGTGGCCGACGGCAGCAGCACCTCACCGCATCTGCGGTACGCCGCGACGATGGACGAGGGAGGCCGGGGCCTGTTTCTGGTGTCGCAGATAGCGGAGCGCTGGGGGACCCGGTACACCCCCCAGGGCAAGGTGATCTGGGCCGAACAGACACTGCCGGAGGCCGTGGCACTTTGACGGTGAACGCGATCCTGTACCAGCACCGCACCCTGCGCACGCGTGCGGCAATTCAGTGCTTGACCAGGACCTTCGCGCTCACGAGGATCAGCCCCACGAAGAGGTTGACCGCACCGGTCATGGCGATCAGCCGGCGCGGGGCACCGGCTCTGACGAGGGCCACGGTGGCCCAGCCGACCTGCTCGGCGAGGGCGACGCCGAGGGCAACCCACCCGGTGCCTGAGGGGCTGAGCCCCAGGGAAGGACACACCACCACGGCGGCAGCCGGCGGGAGCGCGACCCCGGCGATCGGCCATTCCCTGCGTGCCTCGCGGCGGATCACTTCCCACGACAGCGCCTGATGTGCCAGCTTGTCGCCCACAACGCGGGCGTAGACGTGCGTGATCCAGAAGACCAGACCGTTGGTGAGCAGCATGACCACGACCTGGAGCCGAGGGAAGGGACCCAGCGTCCCCACCGCGGCAATGACTGAGGCGGCAAGGAGCGAGCCGTAGACCGCGCCGGAGTAGTCCCGGGCCGCTGCTTCCGCCGGTTCGAGGCTGCGATGATCCATGCCCTCAGAATGCCGAGCGATCTGGGCCGCACGTCGACACCGCGCCCGGCAGGATCTGGAACCTGGTCATGGGGCGGCCATCGCGCAACTCTCCGAGTGGAAACGCCCGTTGAGAGGTGAGGCGATGGCCGGTCCGGAAGCTCTTATCGGACAAGTACATGGCCCCGATCGAGGGGGCGTGCTCACTCGATTCGGGGGCATCGTCCAGGGCGGGCGTACCGCCGGCCTCCCCGCCCATGTTGCAGCGGCATGGACAGCACTTCCACCACGACCGGGTGCCTCCTGGACCAGGAGGCAGCCGATCCGCCCTACGCCGAACTCGCCGATGCGTACGGGATGAACCCGCCGATCTACTCCACCTTGGTGGCTGAGTGGTGGGCCAAGGGGCGGATGGTGCCTGGCTGGGACGATGCTCAGTGGGCCGCCCTCGTCACCCCACCCCGCACCGACGTAGGCGGTCACTCCGACCTGCTGCCGTCCAGTGCGCTGGTTCCGCGCGGGTAGCGACGGCCGCGACGGGTCGCGCTGCCGGCGGTCGTACGGCCGCGGTCGTGGGGTGCGACCGGTTCGAGCAGGGTGGCGAGTATCCCGGTGGCCTGATGGAGCGCCAGTTCCACGGCGGTTGGGGCAAACAGGGTGCCGCAGCCGTCGGGAGGGACAAGCCATCGCAGAGAGCCGGTTGCCCGATGGGGAGCCGGTGCGGCAATCCACGCGCCCTTGCCCGCGTAACGGATGCCGGAGCCGACCCAGCGACTTTCGGGATCCGGGGGCAGGAAGAAGCCCACCCGGTGCGCGGCGAAGTCCGCAAGTGTGGGGCCGGGTTCCTGCAGCGGGGTGCGCAACAGGACGTCGAGGGTGAAAAGGCCCAGCTCCTCCGGCACGCTCAGCACATCCCAGAACCGTCCGGATGCCAGTACTGCGGTCCCGTTCTCTGCGTGCCATGCCCGCTTGCATGCCCGGGGGTCCGTCGCGGCGGCGGCGAGCCACTCAACTGCTTGTCGCGCGTGACTTCTCATGGCTCTCCTTCGTGAGGCTGATGTCGTGGTGCCAGATCTGACCCCCTCGGCAGACCGCAAAAATCCCGACGTCCGGTGCTCTGGCCCGGTTCGCCATGTTCATGCTGGTAGATATCTCTACGTGGTGGAAGGGGTGGCGCGACGTGGCGTTTTCAGGTGGCGCATCCAGTCCGTCGGGCGTCCGTTCGCCCTGTCTTCCGGGGGTTCTCCTGTGGCGAGGATCTTCGGTGAGGCTCCGCGCCACAGCTGTGGGCAGGTGTCGTGATCTGACCACGGCCCAGTGGGGCGGAACTTCCCTACGGTGCCAGGGCGTGACCGCTGAGGAGGTTCCATCGCCCGGTGCGGCCGCTGAGCCGGGTGGCGGTGAGCGGGCGGACGTCCAGTCGCCAGAATGCCTGGTCGGGTGCCGACAGGGCGTGGACGAGGGCGGCACGGATCGCGTCCGGCTCGGCTACGGCGACGATGTGCCCGGCCTGGCTGCCCAACGTATCGAGCCAGGCCGCGATGCGGTGGCGTACCTCGCGCAGTGATTCGCCGCCGTGGGGTGCGGCAGTTGGATCGTCCAGCCAGAGAGCGACGGCTTCCGCTTCGGCGCCTGCCACGGAGTCCAGCGTCCGTCCTCGCCAGCGGCCCATGTCGCAGGCAGCGAGGGCGGCGAGAGGTTCGGCGGGGGCAAGGCCGAGTGCGTGGGCGGTCCCGCGGCAGCGCGGGGACGGTGAGGTGTAGGTGGCAACGGCCGGGGGGAGTGAGCCGGCGGCCGCCTCGGCGCGTGCGATTCCCGCCGGGTCGAGAGGACTGTCGTCGTCGAAGCGGACCTCCTTCAGAGCTTCACTCGTCGCGGGAGATATCAGCGTGAGACGTACGGTCATCGATTCCTCCGCAGGGCCTTCACATGGCCGTTGACCCGCGGCAACCCTATCTGCGGGGGCGTGTCGGCGTGTTGGGGGCGTATCGGCGTGATACAGGACTCACGCCCTTGGCCGGAGGTACGGCACGCGGTACGGTCACGGCGAACATTCAACAGAACGTGACGACGGCGAGACGGAAGTCCGGTGCAAGTCCGGCACGGTCGCGCCACTGTGAGCCGCAGCGGAACCCTTCGAGGGTGACGCCGCGGTGAGTCAGACCCGTGGACCGTCGTCCTGCACCACCGTATGGGACGCGTGTTCCCCAAGGAGGTTTCATCATGGCCGATGCTGTCGTCAATGCTGCCGTTTCCGCCACTCCCGCTCCTGCACCGGCTGCTCTGCCCGTACGGGCTGTCCTGCCCTGGGCGTTGTTCGTGGGGCTCCTGGCGCTGATCGCGCTGTACTTCGTGGGTGCCGAGCAGGGCGTCACCTCTGTGTTCGCCGGCACCGACGTGCACGAGTGGGTCCACGACGGTCGTCATCTGCTCGGCTTCCCGTGCCACTGAGAGGCGACAAGTACGTGCACGCCTCAACTGTGAGAAATCTGCTGGTCCGTGGCATGCTCGCGGGCCTGATCGCCGGACTCTTCGCCTTCGGTGTGGCCTACGCGATCGGTGAGCCGCCCGTCGACGGCTCGATCGCCGTGGAGGAGGCCCAGGCCGCCCAGGAAGCGCCCCACGCGGGGCACGGTGGCGCCGCGCACGAGGAGGAAGCCGCCGAGGAGGAAGAAGCGGTCAGCCGGTCGGTGCAGTCGACCGCCGGTCTGGCCACGGGTGTTCTGGTGTACGGGGTCGCTCTGGGCGGCATCGCGTCCCTGGCGTTCTCCTTCGCGCTGGGCCGCGTCGGCCGGTTCAGCCCACGGGCGACCGCCGCGCTCACGGCCGCCGCCGCCTTCACCACCGTCTACCTCGTGCCGTTCCTGAAGTACCCGGCGACCCCACCCGCGGTGGGCAACCCGGACACCATCTCGAAGAGAACCACACTGTTCTTCCTGATGATCCTGCTCAGCGTGCTGCTCGGCATCGCCGCCGTCATCATCGGGCGGCGACTGGCACCGCGTCTGGGCAACTGGAACGCGACGCTTGCCGCCGGGGCGGGGTTCATCGCCGTGGTCGCTGTCGCGTTCGTGTTCCTGCCCGCGAACGACGACGCGGTCAAGGCCGGGTTCCCCGCAGCCCTGTTGTGGGAGTTCCGAGTCGCTTCACTGGCGATCCAGGCCGTGCTGTGGGCGGTCTTCGGCATCCTCTTCGGAGCCCTGGCACAGCGTCTCCTCGCCCCTCGGGCGGCCGACGCCAAGACCGAGGCCGAGCAGCCGACACCAGCCGTCGCCTGACGCGCACGCAGCCCGAAGTACCGGCCCCGCCACCCTCTTTGGGGTCGGCGGGGCTTGGTGAACCGCGGTGGTCCCCGCGCTCGCACCGGTCACCGGCGCCGTCGTCATGTCTTGGGGGGCTCACTTCTCGGCCGCGGGCTTGGTGTCCGGGGAGAACAGGAATGAGATGCGTTCCATGACGCGCTGGCGCTTGGTGTTCTGGAAGGCGGCGATGCGCCATGTGCCGTCGGCCTGGCGGACCAGTGTGTAGGTCTGCGTCTTGGAGAGGTCGGCCGCCTTCGGCTCCCCGCCCTCGTAGGTGTCGCCGCGGCTGGTGGCCACGGCGGTGTCGGGGCCGTAGAAGCGGATGCTGAGCCACGAGTCGGAGAGCTTGGTGCCCTTGAGGAATCCGTCGAACAGAGCGCGGTGGCCTTCGGCTATGTCGCGTCGGCCCTGGTAGGCGGTGCCCACGTAGCTGGTGTACGTGGCGTCCTTGGTGAACTGGTCACCGTACGCGGTGGCGTCGTGCCGGGCCCACGCGTCCTTCATCGAACGCAGGGTGCGGCAGACCGCCCGCTGGTCGTCGGCGGTCGCGGTGCCGGCCGGTGTGGCGGTGACTTCGGGTTTGACGGCGTTGCAGTCACTCACGCCGAGGTTCTTAGCGTCGGAGATGGCGTTGAGCCACAGGTATCCGCCGCCCGCGGCCGCGACCAGTGTCAGCGCGGTGACGCCCAGGGTGATCTTGATGCGGCGGCGACGGCGGCTCTTCGGAGCCGGGGCGGTGGCGGGTTCCGCCTGCTCGGCCGGCTCGGACTTCTCGGACTGCGGGGTGCTGGTGGCGTTCATGGTGATGCCCCTCCCGTGATAACTTCGTAGGCGAAGTTACTGCGTCAAAGATTTCTCTTCTCTGAGGAAGAGATTAGGGAGTGGGGCAGCCCATGTCAACGCCGGCCAAGCGCCCCGATGCGGGCCAGATCTACCGCCAGTACCTCAGCGCGGTGCTGCTCCACGGTCATGCGAGCGCCCGGGCCTGCGAGCTCGGCGCCACCGATCTGTACGCGCTGAACATCCTGCAGCTGACGGGCGCGATGACCCCGGGTGAACTGGCCGCGCGCACCGGTCTGACGACCGGGCCGACCACCCGTCTGATCGACCGTCTGGAGCAGGCGGGCTACGTCCGCCGCGTGCCCGACCCCGGCGACCGGCGCAAGGTGACCGTCGAGCCGCTCGGCGAACCCGCGGACCTCGACCGCGTCATGGCCCCCGCGCGGCAGAAGATCGGGCAGATTCTCGGGGGGTACTCACCGGAGCAACTCGACGTCCTCTTCGACTACTTCGCCCGTGCCGCCGAGGCGTACCAGGAAGCCGCCGAGCAGCTGCGCGATCAGTGACGTGTAGGCGCGGCGGCCATCAGCCTCTGGGTCGCCGACTCCCCGTGCAGGGCAGGCCGTTCAGGAGGTCGCCTTCGCCGTGCGTGCCTGGATCCACGTGCGGATCGCCGACGCGGTGGTTTCCGCGTGCTCCCGCATCATCGTCAGGTGGTCGCCGGGGACGTCCACCACCTCGTGCGCCGACGGCCAGGACGTCCGCCAGTCGTCGGCGTCCGCGGAGGCCGCCATGGCGGGCGTGGGGAGCGACGCTCGGACCAGGAGGGTGGGCGTGGTGACCGGCTCGGGCGCCCAGTCGAGGAAGATCCGGTTGTAGGCGCCCACCGCGGCCAGGGTGCTGTCGTCGTCGCCGGTGAAGTCGGTCCCTCCGGTCTCGCGCTGCGGTGGGGCGGCCAGGGACAGCAGCCAGCCCTTGCCGCTGTTGTGTGGGGTGATGTGGTACGTGTCAAGGAGTACGAGGCCGGTCGGTGCCCGGCCCATGCCTTCCAGGTGGTGGGCCACCAGGTGCGCCACGTTGCCGCCTGCCGAGCGTCCCACGATCACGAAGGGTCCGTCACCGACGTGCCGCAGCACGCTCTCTGCCTGGGTGCGCGCCAGGGCGGCGCGGTCCTCCGGCACCGCGGCGCCGGCGCCGATGCCGGGATGCGGGAACTCCAGGATGTTCAGGGTGCCCAGGTCGTGCAGGTCGTGCAGGTCGTGCAGGTCGTTCTGGTCGTACTGGTCGGTCTGGAGGGCGTCGTGGAAGCGGGGGAAGTCGCCGCCGTCCGGTGCGAGCGACGGATGGTAGGCCGGGAAGTAGACGACGGTCGGCCCTCCGTGGGTGCGGCGTCCGTGGGTGCGGCGGCGCGGTGGCAGGGCGTGCTCGTGGCCTTGGGCGGCCGTGAAGGTGGGCAGCGCCCAGGAGGCGGTGACGAGCAGGTGCATCGCAGCCACCGGTTGTCCGGCGGCGCTGACCGTCCGGAAGAGAGAGGAAAGGGTGTACGTGGGGTGCTCGGCCCCGGGGATTTCGGGCGCCTCTGGGGGCTCAGGGGCGGCTGCGGCAGTTGCATCGTCGTCCAGCATGCCGAGCAGGTGGCGTGTCAGTTCCTCGGCGGTGCGGTGCTCGAACACCACTGCCACCGGCAGTCGGACCTTGAGCGCCGTGCTCAGCCGGTTGCGGAGCTGTACGGCGGTCAGGGAGTCGAACCCCAGCTCGGCGAGGGACTTGCCGACCGGCAGCGCGTCGGCGTGCGGGTACCCGAGCACCGCGGCCACGTCGGCCCGCAGCAGTTTCACGAGGGCAGACTCCCGCTCGTCCGGGGGTAGTTGGCGCAGAAGCCTCCGCCAGGCTCCCGGCTCAACGACCTGCTCGGAGCCCGAGCCGGAGCCCGAGCCCGAGGTCGTCGTGGCCGCGGTCGGCCGCTTCCGGTGGACGAATCCGCGTAGCGGCGCCGGGAGTTGGTGCTCCGTACTTGCCTGGAGCGCGGCTTGGTCGAGGAGCATCGGCGCGAGTGCCGGCTCCGTCGAGCGCAACGCCGCGTCGAACAAGGCGAGGCCCCGCTGAGTCGACAGCGGCACGAGCACTTCACGTGGCTGTGGACGTTGTCGGGAGTGGTCGGAAACCGGCCCCGCAGCCATGCCGCCGGAGTGCTCCCACGGGCCCCACGCCAGCGAGAGCGTCGGCAGCCCTTCGGCGGCGCGGCGGTGGGCGAGGGCGTCGAGGAAGGCGTTCGCGGCCGCGTAGTTGCCCTGGCCCGCCCGGCCGAGCAGACCGGAGACGGAGGAGAACACCACGAACGCCGAAAGGCCCATGCCCCGGGTCAGTTCGTGCAGATGCCAGGCTGCGTCGGCCTTGGGCCCCAGCACGGCCGCCATCCGATCGGGGGTCAGCGAGGCCAGCACGCCGTCGTCTAGGACCCCGGCGGCGTGCACCACAGCCGCCAGCGGCGGATCGCAGCGCTCGACGACCCTGGCCAGCGCGGCACGATCGGCCGCGTCACAGGCGACGATGCCGACTTGTGCCCCCGACTTCTCCAGATCGCCGCGCAGTTGCTCGGCTCCGGGCGCCTTCGGCCCACGGCGTCCGGTCAGCAGCAGATGCCGTACGCCGTGTTCCGCGACAAGATGACGCGCCACCTCCGCGCCCAGCGCGCCAGTGCCTCCGGTGATCAACACCGTGCCGTCCCCGCCGAAGGCGGCCACCGCATTGTCTTCGGCATCCCTGACCGCGGTCAGTCGCGGAACCGTCACCTGACCGTCCCGTACCCGGAGTTGCGGCTCACCGGTGGCGACGGCCGCAGGCAGCAGCCGCAGTGACTCGGGCCGCCCGTCCACATCCACCAGGACGACGCGACCGGGCAGTTCCGCCTGGGCCGTACGCACCAGTCCCCACACCGCCGCACCCGCCAGGTCCGGCACCGGGGCAGTGGCGTCGTGCGTGACCACCACCAGCCGTGAGCCGGCCGCGCCTGGATCGCCCTGCCAGTCCTGCAGTGCCGTGAGCATGCGGTCGGTCGACTCGTGTACGGCCGAAAGCGGGTCGGACCCGGTCGAGGCGGCGGTGACAGTGTTGACGGCGCTGACGGCTACGAATTCAGGGTGTGCGGCGGTGGGCAGGAACCCGGCGAGGTTCAAGTCGTCCCGGCCCTGCACCGTCCAGCCGCGATCACCGGCGATACCGGAGAGTTCGAGCGCGACCCATTCGGGGCGCAGTAGAGCCCTCGCCGTGAGCTCGTCCGTCATGTCGGCCCGGTCGGCGGGGAGTTGACTCGTGGTCTCGGCCGGAAGTTCCCTCGTGGTCAAGGAGTCCACGGAGGCCACGAGTCGCCCGGCCGGGTCGGTGAGCGTGAGCGAGACCGTGTCTGCGCCGGTCCGAACCACCCGTACCCGCAGTTCCGTGGCTCCCGAGGCGTGCAGGCGCACCCCGCTCCACGCGAACGGCACCCGCACCGTGCCCGTGTCGGCGGGTGCGGCGAACAGACACGCGTGCGCCGCGGCGTCGAACAGCGCCGGGTGCAGCCCGAAGCGGCCCGCCTCCCCGATGTGTGACGCGGGCAGCCGGACCTCCGCGAAGACGTCGTCGCCGCGCCGCCAGACCGCGCCGACCCCCTGGAAGGCGGGCCCGTAGGCGAGTCCGGCATCGGCGACCGCGGCGTACGCGTCGGTGAGATCGAGTGCCTCGGCGCCAGGGGGAGGCCATTGGGTCAGCTCGTGCCCGTGCTCCGCCGTAGGCCCACTGCCCAGCCGACCGGAGACGTTGTGGGCCCAAGGGCCGCCGCCTTCCGACCCGTTGAACTCATCGGACCCGCCGGACCCGCCGGACCCGCCGGACCCGCCGGACCTGTCGGGCCTGTCGGGCCTGTCGGACCCGCCGTACCCGCCGTACCCGTTGAACCCGTCGGACCCATCCGGCCGCGAGTAGACGTCGACCGTCCGGCAACCTGAGTCGTCCACCGCGCCCACCACGACCTGGACACGCACCCTCGCCGAACCGGACAGGGCGAGTGGCGACAGCAGCACGAGCTCTTCGACCGCCTCGGAGCCCACCTCGTCGGCTGCTCGCACGGCCATCTCCACGAAGACCGTGGCCGGCACGATCGCCCTCCCGGCGACGCGATGGTCGGCGAGCCACGGGTGCGTCACGAGGGACAGAAGGCCGGTCAGTACGGTCCGGTCCGTGCCCGGCACCGCGAAAGCGGGGCCCAGCAGCGACGGAGCGTCGACGGTGGCCGTCCGCGGCGCGTCCAGCCAGTACCGTCGGCGCTGGAAGGCGTATGTCGGCAGGCCCACGCGCCGCGCGCCGGAGCCCGCGTACACCGCGGGCCAGTCGACAGCCGCCCCGGCGACGTGCAGCCGCGACACCGCTGACAGGAGCGTTTCCGGTTCGTACGCATCGCGGCGCGTGGCCGCGACGAGCACGGAGCCGCCATCGAACGCATCGCCCAGACAGTCGGTGGCCGCCGCGGTGAGGGCGGGGCCGGGGCCGAGCTCCAGGTACGCCGAGACTCCGTCGTCCGCGAGCGTGCGCACGGCGTCGGAGAAGCGGACGGGCTGCCGTGCGTGCCGCGCCCAGTACTCGGGCGAGCACAGCTCGGCGGCCACTGCGGGCCGGCCCGTCACGGTGGAGACGACCGGGATGCGCGGCGGCCGGAAGGTCAACGTCCGGGCGACGCCCAGGAATTCGTCGAGCATCGGATCCACCAGGGGTGAGTGGAAGGCGTGACTCACCCGCAGACGTACGGCCCTGCGGCCGCGCTCCTCGAAGCCGGCCGCGACCGCCCGCACCGTGCTCTCCGCACCCGAAATCACCACTGAACGAGGCCCGTTGACCGATGCGACGGCCGCTTGATCCCCGAACTCGGCTATATCCGCGAGGACTTCCTCCTCGGTCGCGTCGAGCGCCACCATCGCGCCGCCGTCGGGCAGCGCCTGCATCAGGCGGCCACGAGCTGCGACGAGCGTCGCGGCGTCGGGCAGATCGAGGACGCCCGCGACGTGCGCAGCCACCAACTCGCCCACGGAATGGCCCACGAGGCGGTCGGCTCGCACACCCCACGACTGAAGCAGCCGGAACAGCGCCACCTCGAAGGCGAAGAGTCCGGCCTGGGTGAAGTCCGTACGGTCGACGAGGGCCGCCTGGGGCGAGCCCGGATCGGCGGACAGCACCGCGCCGAGCGGCTGGGGGAGACGGTCGTCCAGGTAGTGGCAGACCTCGTCGAAGGCTTCGGCGAACACGGGGAAGGCGGCGCGCAGTTCGGCGCCCATCCGGGGGCGCTGGGCCCCTTGTCCGGTGAACAGGAAGGCCGTACGGATCCCCGGGTTCGCCACGCCTTGTACGACTCCCGGCGCGTGCCGCCCCTGCGTGAGTGCGCTCAGCGCGTACAGGAGCTGTGTCCGGTCACCGGCCGGCACCATCGCCCGATGGGTGAGCGCGGAGCGCGACACGGCCAGCGAGTGGGCGACATCAGAGTGCAACAGGTCCGGCCGGTCCGCCAGTTCGGACGCCAGCCGCCGCGCCTGGGCGTGCAGGGCGGATTCATCGGCGGCGGAGATCAGCCAGGGAGCGGGCATCGGAGCGGGCACCGGTGCGGCTGTCTCAGATTCCCGCTGGCGAACCGCCGGCTCATTCCGCGGCGGCTCTTCCAGAATCACATGCGCGTTGGTCCCGCCGATCCCGAAGGCCGAGACCCCCGCACGCCGCGGCCGGTCCGAGGCGGGCCAGGGCCGGGCGGCCGTCAGCAGTTCCACCCGGCCCGCGCTCCAGTCCACGTGCGGTGTCGGTGAGTCGGCGTACAAGCTTCCCGGCAGCTCGCCGTGCCGCATCGCCTGGACCATCTTGATGACGCCGGCGACTCCGGCGGCCGCCTGCGTGTGCCCGAGGTTGGACTTGACCGATCCGAGCCACAGCGGCTGCTCGCGGCCTTGTCCGTACGTCGCCAGAATGGCCTGCGCCTCGATGGGGTCGCCGAGCCGGGTACCCGTGCCGTGGGCCTCCACCGCGTCCACGTCGGCGGCGCGCAGCCCGGCGTCCGCGAGCGCCCGCGCGATCAGCCGCTGCTGTGCGGGACCGTGGGGCGCGGTGAGCCCGTTGGACGCGCCGTCGGAGTTGACGGCGGAGCCGCGGAGCACGGCAAGGACCGGATGACCGGCCCGCCGCGCGTCGGACAACCGCTCCAGGAGGACGAGTCCCACACCCTCTGCCCAGCCCGTGCCGTCGGCAGCCGCCGAGAACGACTTGCAGCGACCGTCCGGCGAAAGGCCGCGCTGGCGGCTGAAGGCGAGGAAGGGGTTGGGCGTCGCCATCACCGTGACCCCGCCGGCCAGCGCCATCGAGCACTCGCCCGAGCGCAGCGCCTGCGCCGCCCAGTGCAGCGCCACCAGCGAGGAGGAGCACGCGGTGTCGACCGTGATCGCGGGACCGCGCAGACCGTACACGTACGAGATCCGCCCGGAGGCCACGCTGCCGGTCGAGCCCAGGCCCAGGTGCGCCTCCAGCTCGTGGGGGCGGGTGAAGCGGGCGGCGTAGTCGCCGTGCATCACGCCGACGAACACCCCCGTGTCGCTCTCGCGCAGCTGGGCCGGGTCGATCCCGGCGCGCTCCCACACCTCCCAGGACGTCTCCAGGAGCAGCCGCTGCTGCGGGTCCATCGCGAGCGCCTCGCGCGGTGCGATCCCGAACAGACCGGCGTCGAACTCCCCGGCCCCGTGCAGGAATCCACCGTGTCGGGTGTACGAGGTGCCGATCCGGTCGGGATCGGGGTCGTACAGGGCGTCCAGATCCCAGCCGCGGTCGGCCGGGAACTCGGAGATGGCGTCCCTGCCCTGAGCCACCAACTCCCATAGGTCATCGGGTGAGTTGACGTCACCGGGATACCGGCAGCCCATCGCGACGATCACGACGGGATCGTTCTCGTAGGGCTTGCGGGACCGGCGCTGCCCACCGCGCCGCTGAGGGCTCCCCTCGGGCTGACCCTCGAAGAGCGCGACGCGCAGATACCCGGCCACGTCGGCCGGCGTCGGATGGTCGAAGACGAGCGTCGCCGGCAGGCTCAGCCCGGTCAGCGCACCGAGCCGGTCCACCAGCTCGACCGCGCCCACGGACGTCATGCCGAGATCGGCGAAGGTGCCGTCCGCGTCGGGCAGTTCGCCCGGCGCGCAGCGGCAGACCTCGGCAGTCTCGGTGAGTACGGTCTTGCGCAGGGCGCGTTCCTGCTCGTCGCGCGAGAGAGCGACGAGCCGCGCGCGCAGGGCGAGAGCGGTGTCGACCGTGACCGAGGCGGGCGGGGCAGGGACGACCAGCTTGTGTCGGGCGGTCTTGCCGGACGCCGTGCGCGGGACGGCGGCGATCTCGTGGATCTCGGTCGGCACTTTGTAGTCGGCGAGCCGGGTACGGCACCCGGCGAGTACCTGCCGTGCGTCGATCCCGTCCGGACCCGGTACGACGAAGGCGACCGGCACCTCGCCGAGCACGGCGTGCGGCACCCCCACCACCACGGCGTCGGACACGCCGGGACACTGCAGCAGCGCTTGCTCGACCTCGGTCGGGTGGATGTTCTCGCCGCCGCGGATGATCAACTCGCTGACGCGGCCGGTGAGTCCGAGGTGGCCGTGTTCGACGCGGCGGCCGAGGTCGCCGGTGCGATACCAGCCGTCCCGCAGTGCGGAGGCCGTGGCCCCGGGCTGCTCGTGGTACCCCGTCATCAGGTTCGGCCCGCGCACCCAGACCTCACCCTCGGCTCCGTCCGGGACGCCCTCGCCGCTCCTCGGGTCGACGATGCGCACGTCCACGCCCGGGACGGGCGGCCCACAGGAGCCGTCGACCCTGGCCCCTTGGGGGCGGTTCGCCGTGATCGCGCCGCAGGTCTCGGTGCTGCCGTACATGTCGAGCAACGGTGCCCCCGTGGCCTCCTCCACGGCCGCGCGCAGGGCAGGACCACTCGGTGCACCGGCCACGACACACACCCGGAGGGTTTGCGGGGCGTCTCCGGCCGAATCGACAAGCCGGTGATACGTGGCGGGCACGCCGGCCAGCATGGTGAAGGGCCCGCCTAGCGCCTCGTACGCCGTGCGCAGCTCCTGTCTCAGACCGTCAGGCGGCAACAGCGCATCGGCTATTCGGGCGCTCGCGCCCACGGCCGTGACGCCCAGGATCGCCAGCGAGTGGCTGAAACTGTGGAACAGCGGAAGCGGCCAGAGCAGTCGGTCGCCGGACGAGAGGCCGAAGATAGGGGCGTAGCAGGCGGCCACGGACCACAGCGCGGCCCGCTGCGTGGACAGCACGCCCTTGGGTCGGTTCGTGGTGCCGGAGGTGTAGAGCATCCAGGCCGGATCGTCGAGCCCCAGCAGGTCGATCTCGGCGGCACCGAAACTCTCGCTGCCACTCTCGGGGGCACCGGCACTCTCGTCGGCGCTGCCACTCTCGGCCGCGCTCTCGAACCTCGGGACGCCGTCCGGCACCGGATCTGCGCCCGTGACCAGCACACCCAAGCGGTCGTACGGCGCTCCCAGGCGCCGCAGTTGTGCGAGGCGTGTGGCGTCCACGATGACGAAGTCGGCGCCGCTGTCCTGAAGGAAGTGGGCCAGCTCGGTGTCGGAGGACCGTGGGTCGAGCGGGACGCCGACCATCCCGGCCCGCAGGACGGCGAGGCAACTCTCCACCATCTCGACGCAGTTGCCGAGGCAGATCGCGACGCGGTCACCGCGGCGGAGTCCGGTCAGGGTGAGGTACCCGGCCAGCGCGCGGGTGCGCCTCTCGAGCTCGGAGTAGGTGACGCTGCGCCGGGAGTCGGCGTACGCGACACGCCGGGGCGCCGACTCGGCGTGCTCCTTCAGCAGTTCGGGAACCGGCCGGATCAGCTCGTCACGCGTCATGCTCCGCCTTCCACCTTCCTTGCGGTGTACGGGTGTTGAGCCTACGCGGACGCGGAACGGCGACCGTCGTCGATCAGCCGCGTGAGCGACTCCAGCCAACGCCGGGAGGCGGCGAGCGGCGCCTCGGACGCCTGCGGGTGACCCCATTCTCGTACCGGTATAGTTTGACCGGTATAGTTATTGGTTACATGAGAAGGGCGCCGCATGATCGAGATCCTGAACCCCACCCTGCTGGCCCGGGCGAAAGAGACCGGCGCCCTGGTCGCCGACATCCTGCAGACGCTGAAGGGCCGTAGCGCGATCGGCACGAACCTTCTGGACATCGACCGGTGGGCCGAGAAAATGATCGTCGAGGCTGGGGCGCAGTCCTGCTACGTCGACTACGCGCCGTCCTTCGGGCGCGGCCCGTTCGGCCACTACATCTGCACGGCCGTCAACGACGCCGTGCTCCACGGACTGCCGTACGACTACGCGCTTGCCGACGGCGATCTGCTGACCCTCGACCTCGCCGTCTCCAAGGGCGGAGTCGCCGCGGACGCCGCCATCAGCTTCATCGTGGGCGAGGCGAAGCCGCCGCAGAGCGTCGCGCTGATCAGTGCGACCGAGCGCGCGCTGGCCGCAGGGATCGCGGCCGCCGGGCCGGGGGCCCGCATCGGTGACATCTCCCATGCCATCGGCACGGTCCTCGGCGAGGCGGGGTACCGGATCAACACCGAGTTCGGAGGTCATGGCATCGGATCGACGATGCACCAGGACCCGCACGTCGCGAACACCGGACGGCCCGGCCGCGGATACAAACTGCGCCCTGGGCTGCTCCTCGCCCTGGAGCCGTGGGTCATGGCGGACACCGCTCAACTCATCACCGATGCCGACGGTTGGACACTCCGAAGCGCGACGGGCTGCCGTACGGCGCACAGCGAGCACACCATCGCCATCACCGACGACGGAGCCGAAATCCTCACCCTGCAGAAGTAGGCGCGGCCATGAGGCCGCGATGACCGCGCCGCCCGGTGAGCGCACTCACCCGGTGGGGCCGCCGGCGGCCCGGTCGTCATGAGCGGTCGGCCTCCGCCCGGCGGAGGCCCACGGGGGCGAGGGTGAGGTAGAGGCCGGCCGACGCCTGTTCGGGGCGGGTGGGCAGCGGGACCATGTGGCTGGTTCCGTGACCGCCGAGGCCCTGCGCGCGGTGCCCGTCGAGAGGCCGGCGGAGTCTGTCGATGAGGGTGGCGACGGCTTCGTCCTGGGCGTCGCCGAGGTCTTCGACACCGGTCACGATGTTGAGGAACGACTCGTGCAGACGCAGGTCCTGCTGGTCGCGGTGGCTGAGGGTCTGGGCCTTGCGGAAGTACGCGTCGCGGCCGTCGTGGATGCGGTAGAAGGCGCCGACCAGGATGAGCAGGCGCTCGTAGGCGTGCCGGTAGGCGGTGCGGTAGAAGCGCTGGGCCGAGGCCTCGTCGATCTCGCCGCGCAGCACGCTGCCGATCGCGGCGGCGGAGAGCAGCCCGCTGTACATGGCCAGATGGACGCCCGTGGACAGCAGGGGGTCCAGGAAGCAGGCGGCGTCGCCGCTGAGGTAGTAGCCGGGGCCGCAGAACTCCTCGGCCACGTAGGAGTAATCGCTCTCCACCTTGAGGTCTGAGACGCGCTGCGCGCCGCCCAACATGCGCTCGAGCAGCGGGCATTGGGTGAGCGCCTGCGCGTAGAGGCGGTCGACGGAGCCGTGTTGATCGCGTGCCCGGTTGAAGGAGCGCTTGTCCGTCACCAGGCCGACGCTGAGGGTGCCGTCGTGGAGGGGGATGGCCCAGATCCATCCGTGCTCGGGCAGGGAGAAGACGCCGATCGCACCCTCCGGTGCGCCCGGCAGGGGCGCGGCGCCGCGCCAGTAACCCCAGGCGGCGACATTGCGGAAGACATCGTGGAATCGGCGCGTGCGCAACTGACGTGCGGCCAGGACTCCGGCCCGGCCGGAGGCGTCCACGAGGCAGCGGAAGTGCGTCTGTCCGGCGCGGCCGTCCCGGGAGGTCCAGGTGGCCGAGGTCGTGCGGTCGCCGTCGAATCCGACACGGCGTACCTGTGTCTCCTCGCGCACCCGCACTCCCTGCGCGCGGGCATGTTCCAGGAGCAGATGGTCGAACTCGGAGCGGATGACCTGGAAGCTGTAGGCGGCGGGCCGGTCCGAAGTGTCGAACCGCAGTTGCCACTCCTGCCCGCTCCAGCCGTAGAAGGCTCCGGTCTTGCGGGTGAAGCCGTGGCGCTCGACCGCCTCGCGTGCGCCCATCACGTCCAGTACGGGCAGCAGCGAGGGCAGCAGGGACTCCCCGATGTGGTAGCGGGGAAAACGGTCCCGTTCCAGCAGGGTCACATCGAAGCCCTGCCGGGCGAGGAGGGTTGCGGCGGTGGCGCCTGCCGGTCCGCCGCCGGCGACCAGTACCTGGGTCCGCTCGTCCACGCCAAGCTCCTCGTCGTGTGGAGGATCCGCGCCCGGGCAGGCACGGCTGCATGCCCGGAATGCGCCCTGCCCTGCGGTTACCAGCCGTGACATCATGGCCACCGCCCCTGCCCAGTGGAGCCGGAGCCGCCCCCTACGCGCAAGACCGCCCCTTGCGGCCGACATCGAGGGAGGACGTCCGTGCAGGCAGCGCCGGAACATCTGACGGTGGGTCTGGAGGAGGAATACCTGCTGGTCGACCCGGTGTTCCGGAAGCTTGCCCCGCACAGCGTGAAGGTGGTGGCCGCGGCCGCGCCCGAACTCGGCACGCGGGTCGGTACGGAGCTGACGCGCTATCAGGTCGAGGCGCGGACCGATGTGCACACCGACCTGTCCGCACTGGCGGAGCAGGTGCGCGCCATGCGGGCCGCGGTCGGCGTGGCCGCCGAGCAGCAGGGGGTGCGCGCCATCTCCAGCGGAACGCCCGTCATCGACGAGCCCGCGCCGCCTCCCGTCGTCCCGGGCGCACGCTACAGGCAGAGCGTCGCGGAGTTCCGCGCCCTTGACGACGAACAGACCGTCTGTGCCTGCCATATCCACATCGGTCTGCCGGACCATCCGGCAGGGACGCTTCAGGTCAGCAACTGGCTGCGGCCCTGGCTCCCGGTCCTCGTCGCACTCCTTGCGAACTCGCCGTACTGGGCAGGGCGGGACACCGGCTACGCGAGCTGGCGCACGATGGTCTGGGCGCGGTGGCCGGTCGCGGGCCCACCGCCGTACTTCGAGTCCCCGGCCCACTTCGAAGAACTCGTGGGGCGCTGTGTGGCCACCGGCGCGATCATGGACCGCACTGCCCTGTACTGGGACATCAGGCCCTCCCATCACGTGCCCACCCTGGAGGTCCGCATCGCCGACGCGGCGTGCGCCGTCGAGGACACCGCCCTGCTCGCCGCCGTCGTACGGGCACTCGCGGCCACCGCCCTGCGCGCCATCGCGTCCGGTGAGCCGGCACCGCGGCCCGAGCCGGAGTTGCTGCGCGCGGCCTGCTGGCGCGCGGCCCGCGACGGGCTGACGGGCCACGGCGTCGACCCGCTCACCGGCCGCCTCGTCCCGGTGCGGACGCACGTCCGGCGGATGCTGTCCTGGATCCGGCCCGCCCTGCACCGCCACGGCGACCTGGAAGTGGTCAGGGCCGGCTGGGCGCGCCTGTGCGCGGAGGGCAACGGGGCCGACCGCCAACGCGCGGTCTACCGCCGCCGCTCGAACCTGCACGACGTGGTCGACCACTTGGCCTTGTCCATGAGCCCGCCGGCGGTGTCAACGGGAGACTGACCCTCCGGCGTTCCGTCCGTCTGCCGTTCGGCGACGGCCGGCCAGGGCGGGCAGCGCGCCTGCGGCCAGGAGGACGGCCAGGGCCGCGTAGCCGTAGGTGAGGGTGGCGGCAGTGGCGACGCCCGCCACGAGCAACGGGCCGCCGGCGTCGCCCAGTTCGCGGCCGAGTTCGGCCGAGCCCATGGTCTGACCCATGCGCTCCTCCGGCGTCGATGCGGCGAGGGCGGCGAAGCCGAGCGGAGTGATAAGACCGGTGCCGGTGCCGATGAGGGCGGCGGCCGACAGGACCCCGGCCGGGCCGGGCAGCATCGCTGCGGCGAGTCCGGCGGCGGTGACGAGCAGTCCGGCCAATAGCCCGGTACGGGTGCTCAGGCGTCCGGCGTCCAAGGCGCGGCCGGCCTTGGGCTGGACGACGGCGGCGGTGGCGGCGAGGACGGAGACGGCGGCGCCGGTGGCCACGGTGCCGAGCCCGGCCGCGGCTCCCGAGACGGGCAGGAAGCCCACGCCGACGGAGAGCGCGGCGGTGGCTGCGGCGAGCGCGGCGGTCGGGGCGAGGAAGGAGCGGTCGGCCAGGCGCCGTGCCAGGTCGGCGACGGTCTGTCGCCTGCGGGGCAGCGGCGGTACGGCGGGGACGGCGAGCGCGGCCCACAGCGCGACGGCCGCCGCGCACACGGCCATCACCGTGAACAGCAGGCGCAGGCCGCCCGCCCAGACCAGGACGCCGCCGAGCAGCGGGCCGAGGGTGTAGCCGATGGACTTGTAGAAGCCGTAACTGCCGAACGCACGCCCGCGCTTGGCCGCCGGGTTGAGGCGGGCCACCAGCGCGGAGGCGGACGGCGAGAACGCGGAGGCCGCCGCGCCCTGGCCCAGGCGGGCCGCCCACAGCCAGCCGGGGCTGTCCGCGACGGCGTACAGGGCGGAGGCGGCGGCGAACGCGATCAGACCGCCGAGCAGGACCGGCTTGCCGCCGATGCGGTCGGCGAGCGAGCCGAACACCGGCTTGAGGACTACCTCGGCGCCGTCGTACAGGGCGAGCAGACCGCCCAGGACCATGAGGGACGTGACGGCGTCCGCGGAGGAACCGCCGAGGTTGGCGGCGATGCCGTGGGCGCCGAAGGCGGTGGTGAACCCCGCCGCGTACAGCGGCCACATGGCCCGCTTCGGGGCGGCAGGGGCTATGGGCGGACGGCTCACTATCGGTCCTCGTCTCTGGCGTGCGGCGCGCCGAAGAAGCGTCGCTCGGCATCTCCCGTACGTACCCGGCTGTCGAACCACCTTGCCCGCCTGCGCGGCTGAGGCCTGGTCGTCACGGCCGCTGAGCCCGACCGCTATGTGGCAACGGCACCGGCCGAGAGGAGTGTCGCAGCGGCGAGGCTGCCCCAGAGGGCGGCCGGGCCGTGGGGTGCCAGAGCGGTGATGACCGCCGGGGAGACGGCGAGGCCGAAGCCCGTGGAGAGCTCGAAGCGGGCGAGGGTGCGCCCCAGGGCATGCGCCGGGGCGAGGGCGGTGACGAGGGCGGTGGCGCTGCCCGCGTAGATGATCTCGCCGATGGTGCACAGCACGGACACGGCGGCGACGGCCGGGGCGCCCCAGCCGTGTCCCGGCGAGGTGGCCGCGAGGAAGCCGAGGTAGGACGCGGCGAGCACCACTCCGCCGAGAGCCAGGACGGTCCGCCGGGAGTAGCGGGACAGCAGGACGGTGACCGGAACCTGCAGGGTGACCACCAGGACCGTGTTGGCCACGAAGATGCCCGCCGACCAGACCGGCGATGCGTGCAACTGCGTCACCAGGACCAGGGGGAGCGCGATTTCGGGGACGTTGAGGCAGAAGACGTAGACCACATTGGCGGCAAGCAGCGTGCGCATCCGAGGTGCGGGGCCGTCGGCCTCGGCGGGGGCAGCGGCCGGGCGCGCGTGCAGGTGGACCGACCACGCCAAGGCCGCCGCGGCGAGATAGGCGAGTCCGGTGACGGCGGCCAGCGTGTGCAGGGCGGTGCTGCCGCCCGCCAGGCATGCGGTGGCGATGAGCGCGCCCACGCCCATGCCGGCGTTGCGCAGGGCGCGGCCTCCCGCGAGCGCGGCGTCGCGTTCCCGGCCGTGGGCGACCGTGGCGACGAGGGCCGCGTGGGCGGCAGGCCAGGCCTGGTTGCCGATGCCGAGGAGGAGCGCGGCCGTCGCGAACAGCCAGACATGGCCTGCCGGGGTGGCGAGGAGCAGCGCGACGCCGGCCACCCGCACCAGCATCGACGCCGCCACGACCGTGCTGCGTGCGCCCCGGTCCAGCCAGCGGCCCACCGCGGGCATGCACACCAGACCCGCGACGATGCCGGCCGTCATGGCGATGCCGGTGGCCGGGGCCGAAAGGCTCAGCGCCGTCACGCCGTAGAGCAGCAGAAAGGGCCGCAACAGACCGGTGCCGAGCGCGTCCACGGCCAGGGCGGCGGCATAGCGGGGGCCTCCGGACGCACGGACGAGGGCGCGGGGGCGGATCTTGGTGGTGGGCATGGAGCACACCGTGCGGTCGGCCGCCCGGTGGGGCACGTGGGTTGACGGACTCCGTCAATCCACGTCTGCACCGACCGTGCGACCAGCGATGATGAAGGGATGACGTTGCGCATCGACATCACCGGCCTGCCGTCCGAGCACGTGCGGTTCGCGACCTCCCCGCTGGCCGAGCTGACCGCGATGCTGCACGTCCTCGCCGAACCCGGGCATCATCCGCGGCTCGCCGACTGGGCCGCGGACGTCTGGGCCGGACTTGCGCCGGAGCTCGCCGAGCGGTTGCGCGAGTCGGAGTTCCTCTGGCGCTCCTCACAGGCCGACTTCCTGCTCCCGGCCCGGCCCCGGCCGAGCCTCGCCGAGGAGTTGGACGACGTGGACCGGATCGACGACGAAACGTATGTGACCGCCGCGCTCATCACCACCTGCGGCAGCAACCGGGTCCCCCTCGCCGTGCCGT
This sequence comes from Streptomyces sp. NPDC021622, assembly GCF_040640795.1. Taxonomy (NCBI): domain Bacteria; kingdom Bacillati; phylum Actinomycetota; class Actinomycetes; order Kitasatosporales; family Streptomycetaceae; genus Streptomyces; species Streptomyces sp. NPDC021622. Next base: position 347,015 of record NZ_JBFACK010000007.1, on the reverse strand, counting down.
CGCCGCTCACCGACGCGACCGCGCGCGCGAGGGCCCTTGACCTGGCCCAGGCCCGCGGCGCGCGCCAAGAGGCCTTCGTGGAACGGCTCCTTGCGGACCCCGCCGCCGTGCGGGCACGGGTGCGCCACACCCTGGAACTGTGCGCCGGGGCCTTCTTCGACGCCGCCTGGGCGGGCGTCGCCGTACAGCTCGCCACCGACCTGCGCGTGAAGAACGATCTGCTGAAGCGGCAGGGCCTGTCGGCGGCACTCGCGTCGGTCTCCGGCGCGCTCACCCTGGCACCGGACGGCGACCACATCACCGTGGACAAGCTCCAGGACAAGGCGACCGCCGCCCACGGCAGCGGGGTCACCTTCATCCCCAGTGTCTTCTGCAGTCCGCACCTGGCGGTGGTCCACACGCCCGGGTGGCAGCCGGTGGTGCAGTACCCCGTGGCCGAGCCGAACCCTCCATTGCCGGTATCGCTGGAGACGGTCGGGCTGCGGCTTGAGGCGCTCGCCCATCCGATACGGCTGCGCCTCCTGCGCACCCTGGCCCGCGGCCCGCACACCACCGGCGAACTGGCCCACGCCTGGGAGCTGACGGCCCCGGAGGTCTCCCGCCACCTCGCCGTACTGCGCCGTGCCGACCTGCTGACGGCCGAGCGGCAGGGTCGCTACATCCGCTACACCCTCAACCTTCCCGCGATGACGACGCTGGGCACGGATCTGCTGTCGGCCGTGCTGCGTTAGGGGCCGTGGCGACGACCCGGCTCGTCCGCGTGCCCGAGAGCGCCGCGACCGAGACCGCCGCGAGCGCGAGCACGACGCCCGCGACCGTGGCCGCCGTGACCTGTGTATCACCGTGCGGCAGCAGCAGGTCGAGGGCGAGGGAGCCGACCAACTGGCCGGTGATCGTGCACAGTCCGAGCACCAGGACGCCGAGCTTCTGCACCGTGGCGACCGCGATGGTGATGAAGGAGATGCCGACCAGACCGCCGAGATAGAGGTACGGCTCGGCCGGCAGACGGGAGGGAAGCCCCGTCGCCACGGCATGCACCAGGAAGACGGCGCTCAACGCGCCGGTACCTGCTAGGAAGTTGAAGAACGTTCCCGTGTACGCGGATCCCGCAGCGTTCTTCACATGCCCGTTGACCGCCTGCTGCCAACTCACGCAGACGCCCGCCACCAGCGGGAGCGACAGCAGGGCGTACGGGAACCCGCCGCCCAGTTTGTCCGCCATCGACAGACCCACGGCCGCGAGCACGAGCACCGCGCCGACGACCCGGCGCCGCGTGGGCCGCTGCGGTCCGGCGGGCCCGAGCCCCATCCGGTCGAAGAGCAGCCCTCCCGTGACCTGGCCCGCGACGATCGCGACCGTGAACAGTGCGACCCCGAGCGCGCCGACCGTCAGCCCCTGCGTGAGGACAAAGGCCGCACCGCCGAATCCGCCGAGCACCTGCCACCACTTGAGCCGCCCGCCGCGTACGTCCGCGAGCACCAGGCCCGCCCCACGGCGGGGCTTTCGCAGCGCAAGGAGACCGAGGGCCAGCACCGCGAACCCTGAGCCGAACGAGATCACCGCGGCCGCGAAACCGTCACCGCCGAGCCCGGCGGCGAGCTCCCCGGTGATACGGGCCTGCAGGGAGATCAGGGTGCCGGAGAAGACGGCGAGGAGCAGCCAGGGGGCTGCGGCGGCGGGCATGTGCGTACGACCTCTGGGTGGGCTTCGACGGTGGGTGGAGCGGCGTCCCCGAGACGCCTGCATCGGGGGAGCGGCGGCCGGGTCCCTACCTTTCTAACCGATCAGCCCGGCATCGGGCAGGGCGGGCCGGATGACGAGACGGCGGCCCCACCTGGGCGCAGGCCGCGACGGCAGGGGCACACACCCCCGCGACCGGCTGCGTCCGGTCGCGGCCGGGACCGTCGACCGGCCGCCCTGGGCCTCTGTGAGCATCGGGCTCCCAATGGCGGCGCGGCTCAGGAGACAGGCATGCGTACAGGGCAGGAATGGACGGCAGCAGTGCGGCTGCTGTGGCGGGCCGGGCCCCGGCACACCGTCGCACTCGCCCTGACCGTGGTCTGCGGGGCGCTCACCGGCCCGCTCGTCGTGGTCGCGACCGGGCGGCTCGTGGGCGCGCTGCCCGGAGCCGTGGAAGCGGGCGCCGGGTCGGCCGAGGCCCGGCACGCCGGGGTCGTCCTCACCGTGTTCGCGGCGCTGATTCTCGTACGTACGGGACTGCGCGCCCTGGACGGCGGGCTCGCGGCGGTGCTGCGGCTCCGGGCGGCCAGCGTGGTGGAGGACCGGGCCATCGCCGCCGGGACGGGGCCGGACGGCATCGGACACCTCGAAGAGCCGGGCTACGCCGATACGCTGCGCCTGGCCACCGAGCCGGGCACCCGGCCTGACCAACTCGCCGCCCTGCTGCCCGAGATCGTGCGTCCCCGGCTCGAAGGGATCGGCCTGCTCGTCCTGTTGGCGCCGCTGGCATGGTGGGCGCCGCCGCTGCTCGGGCTCGCCGCGGTGCTGACCTACCGCTCCTATCTGCGTCTGTCGCGCCAGGTGCACGGCAGCATGGAGGCGGCCGGCGCGGTGATCCGAAGGGCGGGCTATCTGCGGTCACTTGCCGTGGATCCCGAGCCCGCCAAGGAGATACGTGTCTTCGGGCTCGGTGACTGGCTCGCCGACCGGATGACGGCCGTCTGGCAGTCGGGCATGGCCAGGGTCTGGGCCACCCGGGGGACGGCCGCGCGGCGCGCCTATGGCGCGGTCGGGTTCGTGGTGCTCGCGGAGGGCGTGGTCCTCGGGTACGCGGCGTTCGCCGCCGCGCGCGGCGATCTGAGCCTCACCCAGCTCGTGATCAGCGTCCAGGCGGCGCTCGCCCTGCCCGCGCTCGGCTGGATCGGCGACGACGACCTCATGGTGCGCGACGCGCTGCTCGGCCTGAGGTCGCTTGCCGCCCTTGAGCGGCGGGGGACCGCCGACAGCGCCCGGAAGGGGCACAAAGGCGGCGGGGCGATGGAGGTGCGCCGCCGCATCGCCTTCGAGTCGGTGGACTTCGCCTATCCCGGCACGGACAAACCCCCCGTGCTGCGCGGCCTCGACCTGGAGATCCAGGCGGGGACGTCCGTGGCGATCGTCGGGGCGAACGGCTGCGGCAAGACGACGCTGATCAAGCTCCTCGCGCGGCTGTACGAGCCGGACGCCGGGCGCATCACCGTGGACGGCGCGGACGTGCGGGAGTGCGACGCACGGCAGTGGCGCCGGGGAATCTCCGTCGTCTTCCAGGACTTCGTGAAGTATCCGCTGACGCTGCGCGACAACGTGGCGATCGGCGCCCCGGACACCGGCGGCGGCCCGCGCGCCCTGGAAGGCGCCCTGCAGCGCGCCCTGGAACTGGCCGACGGCGCCGAGCTGCCCCGCACGCTCGGGGCGGGCTGGGACACCGTGCTCTCCCGGCAGTTCGCCGGCGGCGCCGATCTGTCCGCGGGCCAGTGGCAGCGGGTCGCGCTCGCCCGCGCGCTGCTTGCCGCACGCTCGGGGGCCGTGCTCGTGCTCGACGAGCCCACCGCCCATCTCGACGCGCGCGCGGAGGCCGCCTTCTTCGACCGGTTCCTCACGGTGAGCGGGGGCGCCACCACGATCCTGGTCTCGCACCGCTTCTCGGGCGTACGCAAGGCCGATCTCATCCATGTCATGGACGGCGGGCGGATCGTGGAGAGCGGCACGCACGACGCGTTGATGCTGTCGGGCGGCAGGTACGCCCGGATGTACCGGCTGCAGGCGGAGCGCTTCGCCGACGGTGACAGTGGCCCAGGCGGTGCCGGGCTCCGGGACGGTGTCACTGCCGACCGTGCACCCCGGGCGGCACCGCCTGCCGTGGCGGAAGGCCCCGCCGGATGCGACGTCCCCGAGGTCTCCGGGCGCGGTTGGCGCGATGTGCTCGACGCGCTGTGCACCCTGGTCGTCGAGTCCTTCCGGGAGTCCTGGAAACTCGCCGTGCTCGGACTGCTGCTCGTGCCCGCCGCGGCCGGACTCGCCGCCCTGCAGGCCCTGTGGCTGAGGTCCATGGCCGAGGGCGCGCAACAGGAGCTCCTTGAATCCACCGTGACGGCGGCGCTCCTGCTCGTGGTGAGCCTCGGCGTGTGGGAGGCCGTCGAACTCGCCGCCATCGGGGCAAGGATCGGGCTCAGCGAGCGGGTGGGCTTCGCCTTCGACCGTCTCCTGGCCCGGCTCGCCGCGGGCATTCCCGGCCTTCGCCACCAGGAGTCGCCCGCCTTCCAGGACCGGCTCCACCTGCTGCGCGACCGCACCCTGGCCATGGGCGCGCTGCTCAACTGGGTGCTCAACCTGCTCGAACAGCTCGGCGGCTTCCTGGTGACCGCCGCGCTCCTCGCCACCGTCCACCCAGCCCTGCTCGTCCTTCCGCTCATCGGGGCGATCGCCCTGCGCCTGCAGATCTCCGCCCGCGGCGTCATCGCCCGCTCCCAGGAGGCCACGGCGGCCGACTACCGGCTCGCAGCGCGCCTCGCCCGTCTCGCCACCTCGCCTGCGGCGGGCAAGGAGCTGCGCGTCTTCGACGCAGGGCCTGAACTCTGGTTCAGGGTAAGGGAGTTGCGCAGTCGTGCGGACGGAGTGAAGAGCCGGGCGCAGTGGCAGGTCACCGCGATCGGCTGCGCGGCCGGGCTGCTCAACTCGCTCGGCCTGATCGGCGCGGTCGCCTTCGTCGTGCATCTCGCGGTGACCGGACACACCGGCCTCGGCGCCGTATTGCTCGCCGTCGTCCTTGCCGGACGGTTCACCGCGCATGTCGGCGGACTCGTGCAGGCCACGGGCGCCGTCGTCGAACTCCTGCAGAGCGCCGAGCGGTTGCGCTGGCTGCGCGCCTACGCGGATCAGGCGGGCCTCGCGCCGGCGACGACCGCAGACTCGGGTACCGCAGGGGCGCCGGTGCCTTCGAGGCTGCGGCAGGGCATCGCCGTCGAAGGTCTCTCCTTCCGCTATCCGGGCACCGCGGCGGCCACGCTGCACGACGTCGAACTGCTGCTGCCGGCCGGGGGAGTGGTGGCCCTAGTCGGCGAGAACGGCTCCGGGAAGTCCACCCTGGTCAAGCTGTTGTGCCGGATGTACGAGCCGACGCGGGGCCGGATCACGCTCGACGGGGTCCGCATCGACGCCCTCGCCCCGGAGCGGTGGCGCGAACGGATCGGCGCCGCGTTCGAAGACTTCGTACGCTTCGAGTTCACGCTCCGAGAGACGGTCGGCATCGGTGATCTGCCGCGCATCGACCACCCGCGGACCGTGGCGACCGCTCTTGACCGGGCGGGCGCCGCCGACCTGCCCGGCACCCTGCCGGACGGCCCCGACACCCAGCTGGGCAGCCGCTGGGAGCGCGGCGTCGACCTGTCGACGGGCCAGTGGCAGAAGCTGGCGCTGGCGCGCGCCCTGATGCGTCCGGCACCCCTGCTGCGCATCCTGGACGAGCCGACCGCGTCCCTGGACGCGGAGACCGAACACGTCATCTTCGAGCGGTACATCGAGGCCGCGCGCCGCCCCTGGCCCTACGGCGGTGATCCGGGCACGGTCACGCTGCTGGTCTCGCACCGGTTCTCGACCGTACGGGGCGCCGACCTCATCGTCGTACTCGACCACGGCCGGGTCGCCGAGACGGGCCGGCACGACGAACTCCTCGCCCAAGGCGGCCTGTACGCGCAGATGTACGGAATCCAGGCGCGCGCCTACCGCTGACGGGCACACGGAAAGGAGCGCCGGCCCGGGCCGGCGCTCCTCCTGTTTCCCCCGCGGACTGCCTACGGGCTTTCTGCCCACCGACGGCTACGCGGCGGCGCCCTGCGGCACCACCCACGCCGGGTCGCGGGGCTCCACCTTGTTGGCGAAGGCCACGATCTGGGCGTACGCGGCCAGGTCGGCCATCGCGGACTGGATCCGGGTCAGCGCGGTGTCCGCGGCCGGGTCGTCGGTCCGCTCAAGCCAGTCACCGATGAGCACGGCCACGGCGAGGGTGCGCTCGCGCATGTCGTGGCAGATGCCCAGCGGGCCGCCCGTCCTGGCCTGCCAGGTGAACTCCTGCCACAGCTCGGCCGAGTGCGGCACCTGGCCGAGGCTGATGCCCGAGCGGTAGAGCCGGTCGTAGTCGAGCCTGCTGGCCCACGCGGCCGTCTCCGGGGTGAGGGTGCCCGTCGCGAGGATGTCGGCCACCTGGTCCAGCATCCGGGCGGCGGCGCCGAGCCGGTCCTTCGCGGCGGCGGCGTACACCGAGGCGGCGGCAAGACCGTCGCCGTGCTCGGCGAGTTCGAGCGCCCGGCACACCTCGCTGCTCGCCGCGGTCAGCTCGGTGCCCGCTGCCTGCGCCAGCTGCTTCTTGTCGCGCAGGTCCTCCGCGCTGAGGCTGAGGTACTTGTTGCAGACGGCGCTCATATCCTGTCGCTCCTTCCGTTTCCGGCGCCGGCGACCGCGACGGCGCCGGGAGTCATGCCGAGGATGTTGATGACGGCCAGTGCCTGGCCGTAGATCCGGATGCGGTCGAACGCGGTGAGCAACTGCCAGGCCACGCGCTGCCAGTCCGCGGGACCCGCCACATCGGCGTAGGCCGCGAAGCCGTCGAGGTCCGCCGAGAACGCGGCAAGCGCGGTGACGAAGTGGCCGAACGCCGCCTCGTCCCCGCCCTCTTCGTAGCGGAGCGCGATGGTCTCGATGGCGGCCCTGTCCAGCTGGACAAGGTCCGCGTCCCTGGCGGTGCCGAGTGTCTCGCGCACCGGGGCGATCCCACCGCCCGCGGCCCGCAGCCGCTCGTCGTGGACCGGGTAGAAGCCGAGCTCCTGGGCGGCGCGGTGGGAGGTGCGGTACTCCACGAGCCCGGCCTGGACCGCGGCGGCGGCGCAGCGCACCCGCAGGGCGGCCTGGCGCACGTCGTTGAGCTCCAGGTCGGAGTGCATCAGGTGGAGCTCACTGCCCGCCCGCATGAAGTGGGCCGAACCGGTGGCGATGGGCCCGTCCACGCGCTGGTACAGGGCTTGTTCGGCCACGCTGCCGTCAGGCAGATTGGGGGCTTTGTTGCAGACCCTACTCATATAGGTCGTGCCTCCTTGGTTGTCCGGCGCCGGTTCTCCGACGTCGGTCGTGCGGTGTTGCGGCGCCCGGTCTGCGGCACCCGGCGGGAAGCGGCACCAAACCGGCGGACGGCATTCCACGAATGCCGTAGTGACAGCCGGTGCGGTGCCCGGTCGCCGATACGCGGGATCCGAGCGGTAGTCGGATGTTCGCAACGAGCCCCTGGGGGCGGTCCGCCAAGTCGGGCACCGCCGGACAGATCCGGATGGCCTCGGCCAGGCGACGGTCACAGGGCGTCGCCGGCGCGGGCCGGTGCGGAGGGTGCGAACGGTGGCTGAGGCGACGGGGGCGGCGGAACACCCGCCGGACGGGGGACCGCGGGAGACGTCGGCAGGCGTCGGCCCGGTGGACCACGTGGACACGACGGACGCGCTGGCCGCGCTGCTGCGCCAGCTGCGCAGGCGCGCGGCGCGCAGGAACGGCGGCGCACAGCTCACCTACCGGCAGCTCGCGGCGCGTACGGGCTGGGCGCACGGGGTGATCGGCGACTACTTCGCGGGCAAGACCCTTCCGCCGACGGACCGCTTCGACACGCTGGTCCAGCTGCTCGGCGCGACCGGCCGCGAACTGCGGCTCCTCGCGACGGCCCGCGACCGCGTGGAGGAGGCGCGCCGCTCCCGCCTTGCCGCGGGCGGACGCACCGGCTCATCCGGCACGGACGACGCGGGACCGCTCCTGCCCGCCCCGCGCCAGCTGCCTGCGGACGTCCCTGAACTCCTGGGCCGCGGCTGGGAGTTGGACGCCCTCGACGTGCTCCGCCCGGGGCCGCGGGGCGGCGGCCCCGTCGTGGTCGCGCTCGACGGGCCCGGCGGTGTCGGCAAGTCGGCGCTCGCCGTGCATGCCGCCCATCGGCTCGCCGAGCGGTTCCCCGACGGTCAGCTCTATGCGGACCTGCGGGGTTCACGCCACGACGAGCGTCCCGTTCCGCCCGCCGACGTCCTGCGGCGATTCCTCTGTGCGCTGGGTGCGCCGAGGCTGTATCCGTGCCGCGCGGCGGACGCGGCGGCGGCCTACCGCACGCTGCTCACCGAGCGCCGGGTCCTGATCGTCCTGGACAACGCCCGCGACGCCGCCCAGGTCCGCCCCCTGCTGCCCGCGGCGCACGGCTGCGCGGTCCTGGTCACCAGCCGCGGTGTCCTCGCCGCCCTGAACGGCGCGAACCACCTCCACCTGACACCACTGCGGCCCCCGGCATCCATCGCCGTGCTCGAACTCTGGGCGGGGCAAGGGCGGTTGGGCGCCGAACGCGACGCCGCCGAGGCGATCGCGCGCCACTGCGGTCACCTCCCCCTGGCCCTGCGCATCGCGGGCGCCCGCCTCGCGGCACGCCCCCGCTGGCCGGCGCGGGAACTCGCGGGGCGGCTCGCCGACCCCGCGCGCCGCCTGGCGGAGCTGTCCTTCGCGGACCTGGACATGCGTGCGGCCCTCGAAGCGGGCCACAGAGAGCTGCTGACCCGCGGTCCCTCCGGCCGGGCGGCGGCTCTCGCGCTGCCGCTACTGGCCCTGGAGCAGGGCGAGTTGACGGTGGCGGAGGCGGCCGCGACCACGGGCGGCGCGCCGTCGGCGACCGAGGTGATCCTGGAGCAACTGCTCGACGTGCAGTTCTTGGAGTCGCGGGCGCCGGGCCGCTATCGCTTCCACCCGCTGACCCGTCTTTTCGCCCGGATGCTCCCTTGAGCGGCTCGGTCAGTCGGCCAGCGCCGCAAGCTCCGCGTCGGCGCGCTCGGTGACCAGGGCGAGGACGCGGCCCGCGGCGACCAGGTCGTCGGAGGGTATTCCGCCCCAGATGCGGGCGGAGACGGGTGCGGTCTCCGCGCCGACGGTGGCGTTCAGCTCGCGCCCCGCATCCGTGGCGCGAAGGTGCGCGCCGTCCACGGCAAGGAGCCGCTTGGCGAGGAGTTCGTCGAGCGTGACGCGGATGTCGGCAGGATCGGCCTTGAGCGAGCCCCGGACCTGGGCGACGAGCTCGTCCGGCGTCTGCGGGCCGTCGGCGGTGATGGCGGCGCGCAGCGCGATCTGCTGCTGGTACGTGATGCCGTGCAGGGCAAGGACGTGCTCCAGGACGCCCCGGGCGGCGTAGTGGGCCAGGGCGAGGTCGCGTGCGTTGGCGACAGGTGCGGTGGTGGATGCGGTCGAGGCGGACGTGGAGGCGGACGTGGAGGTGGACGTGGCCGAGGTGGCTGCGGTGGTGGTCATGGTGATGTCCCCTGAGTGCTCTCGTCGTTCGGTCGGGATGGAGCGAGAGGTGCGTCGAGCAGGGTCTTCAGTTCGTCGGTGAACGCGCGCGTCCGCTCGGCGTCGAGCCCGCCGAGCGGCTCAAGCAACTGCTGAAGCAGTTCCTGGACCACCGAGATGGCCTGCCGCGTGACGGCCTGGCCCTGCTCGGTGAGGGCCAGCTGCACGGCACGCGGATCGCGGGGATCCCGGGTGCGCTCGATCAGCCCGGCCGACTCCAGCGCGCGTGCCAGCTTCGATACGTACAGCGCCTCGAGGCCGGTGTGGTCGGCGAGCCGGCGCTGGCTGGGCCGCTCGCCGGTGCGCTGCATGCCGTACAGCGAGGCGACCAGTGAGTACTGCGCGTGGGTGAGGCCCAGCGGAGCGACCGCGCGATCGACCGCGACGCGCCACTTGTTGGCGAGCCGCCATACCAGGAAGCCGGGCGTGGGACCCGGTGAAGCCTTGCTCATGGCCAATAGAGTACATGGCTACTATGTCCATGGCTACTAATTTCGGTTCGGATGCGGGCCGGGTCCGGAGGCTTCCGGCGGCTTCTGGAGGCTCTACGCGATGTTCACCAGCTGATTCCGGCCGCCACCGGCAAGTGGTCGCTGCCGGTGGCCGGCAGGGTCCACGCGCTCGCCGGCTCCACGCCCCTGACCAGGATCTGGTCGATCCGCGCCACCGGGAACTTCGCCGGCCAGCTGAAGCCGAAGCCGTCCCCGGCCGCGTCCTGGACCGAGTGCAGCCGCGAGGTGATGCCGGCGAACGCGCGGTCGTCCGTGGTGCCGTTCAGGTCGCCGAGCAGCACCACCCGCTCGTTCCGCTCGGCGGCGACGGCCTCGGCGAGCGCCTGCGCGTTGCGGTCCCGGCTCTCGGTCCAGAAGCCGCTCCTGGGCATCACGCGTACGGACCCCAGGTGGGCCACGTACACCGCGAGCGGCCCCTGGTCCGTGGCCACCGTGGTGCGCAGCGCCCGGTTGGAGGCCAGCTTGACGTCGGCGGGCTTGGTGTCACCCAGCGGCCCGACGTCCTGCCGGGTGTCGACCGGCCGCGTGTCCGACAGCGGCAGCTTGCTCCACAGCCCGACCGTGCCCTGCACCGTGTGGTGCGGGTACGTCTTCGCAAGTTCCTTCTCGTACGCGCCCCGGGCCTGTGGGGTGATCTCCTCCAGCGCCAGCAGGTCCGCACCGGAGGCGGCGAGGTCGCGGGCGGTGCCGGACGGGTCGGGGTTCTCGGCGCCGACGTTGTGGCTCACCACGGTGAGGTCGCCGCCCGAGTGGGACTTGTCGATGAGCAGCCCGCCGAAGAGGTTCAGCCACACCGCCACCGGCAGCAGCAGCGCGACCACCGCGGAGGCGGAGCGTCGCCGGAGCGCCGCGGCCAGCAGCACGGGGACGACCAGGCCGAACCACGGCAGGAGGGACTCGACCAGGCTGCCGATGCCCCCGATCCGGTTCGGGATCCGCGCGTGCAGCAGCAGGAGCAGACCGAGCAGCAGCGCCACCGCCGCGAGCAGCGGGCCTCGCTTCCAAGGCTCCGGCCGGGAGAAGGCGCGGGCCGCCCGGCGGATGCGCGTGCGCCAGGTGCCGGAGCCGCCCTGTCCGGTCTCCGCCGTGGCTGCAGTGTCCGCCGTGTCCGCCGTGTCCGCTGTGTCCGCTGTGTCCGCCGTGCTCGTCCGCGTCATCGTCTGTCCTCGTTCTTCACTGCCGTTCACTGCTGCATCCTCGGGTCCTGGGTGGGGTCGGCGTACATCCGCGGGCAACCACGGTCGATCGCGTCGGTGCGCAGTTCGTAGTGCCAGGGCTCGTTCTTGTAGATCTGGCACAGCCCGTACTCGGCACCGTGCTCGGACAGCCACGCCGTCGCGTCGGAGCGCCCGATGTCGACCGCGTCGCCCGACACGTGCGGCGACGTCTCCGCGGTGGCCACCCAGCGGGCGGCCTCCTCTTCGGACCCGTACTTGGCGACCGCCTCACGAAGGAGCTGATTCTGGTGCTCCGGGGAGCGCCAGCCGCTGTTGACGTAGAACTCGACTCCGTCGTCCGCGGCAGCCGTCGCGGCCTGGCGGAAGGCCTTGAGCAGAGCTGGATCGAGGTTGGTCACGGCCGGACTCGCGTCGTCGAAGGAAAAGGAAGGGGAGAGCGACGAGCGGGCCGCGGAGGACGGGAGCTTCGGCACCTGGTGGACGAGGGCCGCGGCGATCACCGCCACGACGACTGCCAGGCCGACGGCAAGGAGCCATCGAAGCCTGCGGTTTGGTATCCGGCGGTTCGGGGTCCGTGCTGCTGGTGGGGTTCGAGCCATGCCGCCAGTCAAGGCAGCGCGATGTTGCCCGCCCGTATGCGGTTTTCGATACGTCGGCGATATGCCCCGGCTCGTAGCCTTGATGACATGCGTGTGCTGATTGTCGAGGACGAGCCCTATCTGGCAGATGCCATCCGCGACGGCCTCCGCCTGGAAGCGATCGCCGCCGACATCGCGGGTGACGGCGACACCGCTCTGGAACTGCTGAGCATCAACGCGTACGACATCGCCGTACTCGACCGCGATGTACCCGGCCCTTCCGGCGACGAGATCGCCCAACGCATCGTCGCCTCCGGCAGCGGCATGCCGATCCTCATGCTCACCGCGGCCGACCGGCTCGACGACAAGGCCTCCGGGTTCGGACTCGGCGCCGACGACTACCTCACCAAACCGTTCGAGCTTCGAGAGGTCGTCATGCGGCTCAGGGCGCTCGACCGCAGGCGCGCCCACACCCGGCCACCCGTGCGCGAGATCGCGGGCCTGCGGCTTGATCCGTTCCGCCGCGAGGTCTACCGCGACGACCGCTATGTCGCGCTCACCCGGAAACAGTTCGCCGTGCTCGACGTCCTCGTCGCTGCCGAAGGCGGTGTCGTCAGCGCCGAAGAACTCCTGGAGCGCGCCTGGGACGAGAACGCCGACCCGTTCACCAACGCCGTGCGGATCACCGTCTCGGCACTGCGCAAGCGCCTCGGCGAACCCTGGATCATCGCCACCGTGCCGGGCGTCGGCTACCGCATCGACACACAGCCGGAGACCGGACCCGGGGGAGGCGGGCGTGGATAGGGCACCTGGGCGGAGCGTTCGCCTCAAACTCACCCTCAGCTACGCCGGATTCCTCATGGTGGCAGGTGCCTTGCTGCTCGCGGCGGTGTGGGTGTTCCTCCTGCGGTACGTCCCCGATCGCGCGATGCTCATCAACCCCGACGACAGGCCCGACGGCGTCTTTCCCGTCCGGTCCGTCCTGCTCGACGTCTTCGCCCCGAGGGCGGCCGCCGTACTGGCGTTCCTGCTGGTGTTCGGCCTCGTAGGAGGGTGGATCCTCGCAGGACGCATGCTCGCCCCGCTGACCCGCATCACGGACGCCACCCGCATGGCCACGCACGGATCGCTCTCCCACCGGATCCGGCTGCCGGGCCGCAAGGACGAGTTCCGCGAACTCGCCGACGCCTTCGACGCGATGCTCGCCCGGCTCGAAGCGCACGTCGCCGAACAGCAGAGATTCGCGGCCAACGCCTCGCACGAGCTGCGCACCCCACTGGCGATCTCGAAGGCACTTCTCGACACGGCCCGCGCCGACCCGGACCACGACACCGGCGAGGTCATCGACCGCCTCCACACCGTCAACACCCGGGCGATCGACCTCACCGAGGCGCTGCTCCTGCTCAGCCGCGCCAACCAGCGCTCCTTCACCCGGGAACGCGTCGATCTGTCCCTCATGGCGGAGGAAGCCACCGAGACACTTCTGCCCCTCGCGGAAAAGCACGGCGTCACCATCGAGACCCGCGGCGACATCACCCCCACGACCGGATCGCAGGCGCTTCTGCTGCAGCTGACCACGAACCTCGTGCACAACGCGATCGTCCACAACCTGCCGGAGGAGGGCACCGTGTGGGTCAGCACCGCCGTCCGCCCCAAGTCCGTGGTGCTCACGGTCGAAAACACCGGCGAGAAGCTCACCCCGCAGCAGGCCTCAGCACTCACCGAACCGTTCCAGCGCGGGACCGAGCGCATCCACACCGACCATGCGGGCGTCGGCCTCGGTCTGGCCATCGTCAAGACCATCGCCCAGGCACACGACGGCACCCTCACCCTCACCCCACGTCCCACTGGCGGGATCCGCATCACGGTGGAACTTCCCGCGGCATCCCCGCACGCCGACAGGTGAGGAATCAGGGCGCAAGGGACGCCCTCACAACCCTCACTGCTCGTACCAGCCCAGCGCGCCGCCACCCTCCGAAGGGTCGAACGACTGGTGCAGGCCCACCAGCGCGGTGACCAGGCGCGGGTCCCAGTCGTCGCCGAGCACCCGGTACTCGTCCGCCACACCCCGGAAGACCAGACGCGCCCGGCCCGACGGGTCACGCCAGATCACCCGGCGCGGCGCCCCGAAACCGCCGTCGCCCTCGCCAAGCAGAGACGTGATGCCCCACACCACGCTCAGCGGCAGGCCGATGGGCCACCACACCGCCCACCACAGCAGACGGCCCCGGTAGCCGCGCAGGGCAGGGCCGTTGACCGGCTCCACGGTCCACTGCGTACGGCCGAACCGCAGCAACGGGCGGCGGCGGAGCGTGATCCGGGCGAGCGGTGCGCCGTACGGGTCCTCGACGCGGTAGACGCCGGCACGTCCGCTCACGCGGGAGCCGAGGGGCTGCTCGGTCGTCACCCGTGCGATGGGGGCCTGCCCGTCGGCCACGATGTGGAAGGCGCGCTCGGAGCGCCGGCGCGCGGGCTCGGGCGCGCCGGGGTCACGGCACAGCCGGCCGATCGCGCGTGCCGCCTCGCGCCGTTCGCCTTCGCCGAGGCTCACGACGATCGGCGGAGTCGTCGCGTATCTGACGTGGTACGTCACTCGCCCTTGGGCCACGTTCTTGTCCCTCCCCGTTCCGCGGCTGTCCGCGGTCATGATCTCACCGCCGGTCGGGGGCCTCGGCTCCGTATGATCGCGCCATGTTGGTTACGACACTTTCCGGAGGCTGAACAGGCATGACAGAGCGCAGAGTTGTCATCGTCACGGGTGGCGGGACGGGCATCGGTGCCGCCACCGCCCGGCAGTTGCGCGCGGCCGGGCACGAGGTGGTCGTCTCCGGGCGTCGCCCCGAGCCGCTGCACCGCGTCGCCGAGGAGACCGGGGCACTCGCCCACCCCGCCGACGCCGCTGATCCCGCGGCCGTCGCGGGACTCGTCCGGGCGGCCACCGAGACCTACGGACGCCTCGACGGGCTGGTGCTCAACGCCGGGATCGGCCGCAGCGGAGCGGTCGGCGACCTCTCCGACGAGGACTGGGACGCGGTCCTGCGCACCAACCTCACCGGCCCCTTCCAGCTGCTGCGCGCCGCGCTGCCGCACCTTCTCGAAGCGCACGGCTCGGTGGTCGCCGTCGCCTCGGTCGCCGCGCTGCGCAACGGCGTGGCCAACGCGGCGTACGCGACGTCCAAGGCGGCGCTGCTTCAGCTGTGCCGGTCCCTCGCCGTCGACTACGGCAGGGACGGCCTGCGCGCCAACACCGTCTGCCCCAGCTGGATACGCACCGAGATGGCCGACCGGCGGATGAACCGGTTCGCCGAGGAGGCCGGGCTCGGGGACGGCGGCGCCGACGCCGCGTACGAGGAGGCGACGCGGCTGATCCCGGCGGGCCGTCCGGGGCAGCCGGAGGAGGTCGCCGAGGCGATCACCTGGCTGCTCTCGCCCGCCGCCTCCTTCGTCAACGGTGCGACGCTCACCGTCGACGGAGGGGTGACGGCGGTCGATCCCGGAACGGCCGCGTTCGACTTCAGCATCGCGCCGCGCGGCGGGGGCGGGGGCGCCGGCTAGGAGTAGCGCTCGATGCGGAGTTGGGCCGGTGGGTAGGGCGATGAGGAGGTCGTGCCCACCGACCAGTAGCCGCCGTCGGGGCCGGGGATCCGGGTCAGCGCCTCCGGCAGGAAGGTGGTGGCGGTCTCCGGGCCCCGCTCGCTGACCCAGGCCGTGCCGTCCCACCGCAGATAGTGGGCGCGCTTCTGGTCCCAGAAGTCCCAGCCGGCGATCCGGTCAGGACTGCCGTCGGCGTCCCCGACGATTCCGCTCAACAGGCCGACGCCGAACGGGGCCTTGACGTCCGTCCACCGCGTGCCGTCCCAGTGCTGCAGCGTGACGCCGGGCGGTTTGCCGGGCGGTCCGCCCACGCCGTACGCGAAACCGGTCAGCCAGATGTCGTCGTGCGCGACCGGCAGCAGACCGCTCACCGAGGCGCGGATCCCGAGCTGACGTGGCACCACCGTCCAGGCGCCGTCCCACCGGGCGATGATGTCGCCGAAGACCCACACATCGCCGCCGGGCGTGACATGGACACCGGTCGGTGTGGGCGCGGCCTCGTCCGGCAGCGGACTGCACCAGCGCCACGTCCGGCCGTCGCCGTGCAGCAGCCCGGCGCGGTCGCCGTGCCGCCCCGACACCCAGAAGTCGCCGTCGGTGCCGGACGCGACGTCCGTGAGCCGTGTCCCCGGCTCGCCCCGGCCGGGGAACTCCGTCTCCCGCCATGTCGTGCCGTCCCAGGCGAGGAGCTGGTCGTGTCCCGCCGTGTCGGTGCCGAGCGCCCAGGCCGCGCCGCCGGGCGGGCCCGCGGCGACCGCGCGCAGACCGCCGCTGTACGTCAGGTGGGAGAGATCGGTGCGCGACCAGGCGGAGCCGTCCCAGCTGAGGGCGATCGGGGTGCCGAGGGTGCCGCCGTTGCGGCCCTGCTCGCCCACGGCCCAGGCCGCCGCGGGCCCCGCGGCGGCGACCGCGGCGAGATGGGCGGCCTCCTGCCCGGCCGGGGCGGGCACCTCCTGCCAGGAACCGGCGGCCAACGGTCCGGCGGCCGATGGCCGGGCGGCGGCGGCAGCGGCGCCGGCCGACGGCAGGGGCACGGCCAACCCGGCGCCGGCGGCGGCAAGTCCACGGACGAATGCGCGTCTTCGCATGAAGAGTCCTTCCTCGGATGGGTGCCTGGTCACCCTGAACCGGGCGCCGTGCGGTGTCTATGCACGCGTATGCGTAATTCGGGCGTCGGTAGGGTGGGCGGCTTGAGGAAGGTGACTTCCCTGAGGGGGAATTATGAGTGCCAGACCGAATCGGTCGACGCGGACGAAGATCGCTCCGGTGAGTGTGCAGGTCTGTCCCGTCGGCCCCGTCGTCGACATCGTCTTCAGCCGCTGGGCCACGCCGATCCTCTGGACGCTCAACGAGTACGGCCGCCAGCGCTTCGTCGAGCTGGAGCGGGGCATTGAGGGGATCACCCCCAAGGTGCTGACGCAGCGGCTGCGGCAGCTGGAGCGCGACGGCCTCGTCGTCCGCACCTACTACCCCGAAGTGCCGCCGCGCGCGGAGTACGAGATCAGCGAACTGGGGCGCAGCCTCGGCCCGTTGTTCGCCACGCTCGCCGAGTGGTCCACCGCCAACCTGGACCGGATCGAGCAGGCCCGCATCGACTACGACGAGCCCGCGGAACGGCCGTCGGCTCAACACCCTTGATAGCGTCGGGCGTTCACTGAGGGGTGGACGAGGGGTGGACACAGAAACATGACAGTAGCCAGCGGCACCTTCCGCATCGGTGGCGAAATCGGCGTACGGCGGCTGGGGTTCGGGGCGATGCGGTTGCCCACCGAGCCCGGGGCGCCCCGGGAAGCCTCGATCGCGGTGCTCCGGCGCGCCGTCGAGCTGGGTGTCACGCTGATCGACACTGCGTTCATGTACGGATGGGGCGCCAACGAGGAGCTGCTGGCCGAGGCCCTGTATCCGTACCCGGACGACGTGCTCATCGCGACCAAGGTCGCCATCGAGAAGCCGGCTCCCGGCGCGGAGGCGCAGATCAACGGGCGGCCGGAGTTCCTCAGGGGCCAGGTCGAGCAGGCACTGCGCCGGCTGCGGACCGAGCGGATCGAGCTGCTCCAGATGCACCGGCTCGACCCGAAGGTCCCGCTCGCCGATCAGCTCGGCGTGCTCCGGGAGCTCCAGGATGACGGCAAGATCGGCCACATCGGGCTGTCCGAGGTGACCGTCGACGAGCTCGCGGAGGCGCGGCAGACCGTCGACGTCGCGAGCGTGCAGAACCGCTACAACCTGCTCGACCGCGAGCACGAGAGCGTGCTCGACGCCTGTGCCGCCGCGGGCATCGCCTTCCTGCCCTGGCGGCCGGTGCACCCCGCGGCATCGGCCGACACGGCCGAGATCGCCGCCGTGGCGGCCGAACTCGACGCCACGGCAGCGCAGATCGCCCTCGCCTGGCTGCTCGCGCGCTCACCGGTCGTGCTGCCGATTCCGGGCACCGCATCGCTCGCCCACCTGGAGGAGAACGTCGCCGCGGGAGGCCTGCGGCTCAGCGACGAGCAGTGGCGGCGGCTGGACGGGATCGGGGCGCGGTGAGCCGCTACGGCTGCTCGGCGGGGCGGTCGATCCGGTAGAGGTGGTGAGCGCGGTCGTCGACGGGGTTGTCCGGCTCCAGATCGACGTCGGCGACGCGGCGCATGCCCGCCTTCTCCAGCGCGCGCCAGGACGCGGTGTTGCCCACGTGCACCGGGACGAGCATCGCCGTCGCGTCGGGATGGTCGCTCCAGGTGGCCTCGATGACCGCCTGGAGCATGAGCGTGCCAAGGCCGCGGCCGGCCCGGCGGGGGTCACCGATGAGGTAGTCGATGGACACCGCGCCCGCCGGCACCTCGGCCTGGTCCACCAACTCGTCCAGATACTCGGGGTAGTCGGCGAGACGGCAGCGCTGTACGAGACCGAACGGCTCCCCGTCGAGCAGCATGAGCAGGTCTTCGGACGGCTCGTCCCCGCGGGCGGCGGGACCGAAGTCGCGCGCCACCGCATCGGGAGAGGTCTCGTGGTTCCACCACCGTGCGACGTGCGGCTGTAGCAGCCACTGCCGCAGCAGCGGGAAGTCACGCTCGGCGAGCCGGCGCCAGGTGATCTTCGGGGCGCCTTGCGGGGGCGGGGAGTCCGGGCCGGTCATGGAGCCGACGGTAGTGCCCCAGGCCGTTGGAAGTACCGCACGTGCTCGCCCTGGCGGGGCCTGCCGGACGAACTCGGCTCGTTCCAGACCGCTCACAAACGGCTGATCCGGTGGGCCGTGGACGGCACTTGGGAACGGATCCTCGCTGCGGCCCTGGCCGTGGCCGACGCAGCATCTACGCCGGCGCGGGATCCCTGCCGTCATTCCCTGCCGTCATTCCCAGCCGTCCGACCGGGTGGGCCACCGACCGCGATGAGGCCGCGCAGGCGGATGAGCGGGCCGTCGCTGCCCGCCAGGCCGCACTCCACCTCGCCGCCATCCTCATCCGGGCGCGGTGCCACCCGAGCAGGGATGACGATCAGCTGTCGTAGAAGAACAGCTCGAGATCCTCCATGGACCCCGGCCCGGTCAGGAAACCCTCGGCCTGGGCGATCTCCTTCTCCGGTGGCACCCGACGCTCCCGAAGAAGCTCCGTCATCCATTGCTCGCCCTGCCCGCCGATCGCATAGATGCCGGACAGCAGCTCGGCCATACCCGCAGGGCCCTTCGGACTGCGCCCGACGACGGGTTCGAGTTCCCACCCCCCTGCCCGGGCGGCAAGCCGGAGCACCCCGGCCCAATTGGCGATCCGCCCAATGCGTACGTGCCACGAGTCCTCGGTGAACGGCGCCAGCCGGCCTCCGTGCAGGGCATTGGTCGCGGCCATGATGTCCGCCACCACCTGCCGCTCCACGGCATCACGAACCCAGCGCCCCTCCTGCGCTTCCTCGATGGCGGCCGCCCACCACTCCCATGCGCTGTCCAGCCGGGCCGTGAATGTGTCCATCCCGACAGAATCCCACGCGGCCCAAGAGGCACCTCCTAGGGGTACTGCCGGGGCAAACCCTGACGCGCGACGGCCAGTCAGGAGGATGTGGCGCCAGGGGAGTGACGACAAGGCTGTTGCCCATGAAGAAGTCAACGCGAAACGCCGCCCTGCTCGCCGCATCGGCCGCCGTCCTCGGCCTCACCGCACCGCTTACTGCGACAGCCTCAACTGCCGCTGCTCGCACACCTCTTGACTGGAAGAAGTGCGAGGGGAGCGGACTCGACCCGCGCCAGGAGTGCGCGACCGTCGAGGTCCCCATGGACTACTCCGACCCCGACGGCAATAAGATCGACATCGCCGTCTCGCGCATCCCCAGCGAGAAGCCGGAGGCGCGCCGCGGAGCCCTGTTCCTGATCCCCGGCGGACCCGGTGGATCAGGCATCGACAACCCCTCGGGCAAGGGGCAGAAGCTGCCGCAGGACGTGCGGGACGCCTACGACCTGATCGGCCTCGATCCCCGTGGGCTCGGCCGCTCCACCCCGGTCAGCTGCGGCTTCGAACACGGCGACCTCGCCACATCGAGACTGCGTCCCTGGCCGGGCGCCGACGGGTCCATCACGGAGAACATGACCGTCGCGCGGCGCATGTCGGACGCCTGCGAGCGCAACGGCGGCGACCTCATCCGGCACATCAGCACCGCCAACGAGGCCCGCGACCTCGACCGCATCCGGGCGGCGCTCGGCGAGCGGAAGATCTCCGCGTGGGGCGTCTCCTACGGTACGTACGTCGGCGCCGTCTACGGCCAGCTCTTCCCGCACCGCACGGACCGCGTCGTGCTCGACAGCAACGACGACCCCGATCACACGCAGGTCTCCCGAGGCTGGGTCGCCGCGCACGAGGCGGGGGTCGAGGACACCTTCCCCGAGTTCGCCAAGTGGGCGGCGGCGCCCGGCAATCCGGACCGCCTGGCTCGGACGGCGGCCGAGGTGCGCCCCATGTTCCTGCGTCTTGCCGCGCAGCTCGACCGCGAGCCGATCCCCTGGCCCGGCGCCAACCCCGAGGAGCTCAACGGCAACGTACTGCGCCAGACCTTGCTGAACACGCTCTACGACCCCGACGACTTCCCCGACCTCGCCAAGCTGATCACCGCCGCACGCAAGGGCACCGTGCCGCCCGCGCCCCCGGCACCGCCCGAGGAGGTGCTGCAGAACGTCGTCTCGGTCGGCGCCGCGACGCTGTGCAACGACATCGAGTGGCCGAGGTCAACAGCCGCGTACGAGAAGGGAGTTAGGGCAAGCCGTGTCAAGTTCCCGCTGACCGCCGGGATGCCGCGCAACGCGATGCTGTGCGCGGCCTGGCCCTACCGGCCGAAGGAGGCGCCGGTCCGGATCACCGACACCGGCCCCTCCGACATCCTGCTCGTCCAGAACGAACGCGACCCGGCCACCCCGCTCGGCGGCGCCCTGAAACTCCGTGCCGCGCTCGGCGAGCGCGCCACCATGGTGACCGTCGACTCCACCGGCCATGACGCCTACCTCGCCAACGGCAACGCGTGCGGCGACCGGACCGTCTCCCACTACCTGGCGACGGGGGAGCGGCCGGCGCGGGACAAGTACTGCGACTAAGCGGTCTTGTCGAAGTCCGCTGCGGGTCGGCAGCGCCCCGAAAGGGGCGCGGGGAACTGCGGTACTCGTCCGCGACGGACCCGCGGACGAGTACCGCACTGCCCGCGGAGCGCTTAGAGCGGCTGTCGCGACCGGCGCGGCTCAGCGCTGCCGGTGATGACCGGTGCGGGCCTCGGCGGTGGTCTTCAAGTCGCCGAGCCAGCCTTCGAGACCCTGCCGGAGGATCTCGGTCGCGGCGGGGACGTCCGCCTCGACCTGGTCCCCGGTGTGGGTCTCTTCGGTGCGTACGAGGACACCGCCATCGACCTCGGTGAACGTCCATACGTGAACACCGTCGATGCGCAGTCCCTCGGCGATCCCGGGGCCGGTCCAGCGGATGCAGGAGCCGCGCTTGAGCTGCTCGACGGTCGAGGTGATGTCCAGACTGGTGGCGGAAGTAGCGGGGTTGGGCGGTATCGGGGTCGTCCACCGGAACGCCGAGCCCTTCCGCAAGGGGCCGTGATCGAGGCGTTCCACGGACGTGACCGGGGCCTGCCAGGACGGCCAGCGCTCCACATCGGTCTGCAGCTTCCAGATGGTGCTCAGCGGCGCATGGATCACGGTCTCGGTCCGGTACCGGACGGCGTAATCGGGATCGACGCCCTCTCCACGGCAGGTGAGCGACTTGCCGGGGTGCGGGGTGGCTCCGGCGGGCACGGCGGCGGTGCCGAGGACACCGGCGACGGCGAGCGGGACGGTGAACAGGGCGGCGCGGACGCTGGTGCTGCGGATCCGGGACATGGCGTTCTCCTCGTCGGTGGCGTTACAGCTCCGGCGTACGAGGGGCTGTACCTCGACTGCGTACTCGCTCATGGCGCCGATTGTCCGCGCGGCGCCGCGCACATGAGACGTTGGGCGTCCGCGGCGCCGCGTCCGCGTACGACCGACAGGAAGGATCAGCGAGCCATGCCGGAACCAGTCGAGGCGCCCGTCATCCTGAGCAATGAACCGGGCTCCTTCGCGTGGCGCGTGCTCGCGGAGCGGCATCCGGCGCTGATCAAGAAGGTGCGGGACGCCTTTCCCTATGGGCCCGAGCAGCACCGCGCCCTTGACGCCCTCCTTGCGCAGGCGACGGACGGCGTCATCGAACCCCTCGGCCCCGGCGCACACGACCGGGAGCTGTGGGAGGGGTGGGGGAGCGGCCACTTCGGCCGCTCGTGGTTCGATGTGCCCTTCCTCTGGGCGGAGAGTTATTTCTATCGCCAACTCCTCGAAGCAGTGGGGTACTTCGAGGTCGGCCCCTGGCAAGGGATCGATCCCTTCCGCCCGTTCAAGCAGGCGGAACTCCAGACCGTGGAGGCCGCGGAGGAACTCGCCGCGCTCGACCGGCCGGTGGACCCGGCGGCTCCCGATGCCGAGGACCAGGCCCTGCTCCTCAGTGCCCTGTGGGGCAATCGCGCCGATCTGGGGTTCCGCATCGGCGCGGAGGGCGACGCGGCCGATGCCGTCGACTCGGGGCTCGTGGCCGACCAGTCCGAGCTGCTGTGGTCCCTGCTGCCAGAAGGCGGCCGGGGCGCGCTGTGCCTGGTCGCGGACAACGCCGGGCGCGAGCTGCTGCCCGACCTCATCCTCATCGACCACCTCCTGAACCGGCAGCGGATCGAGCGGGCCGTCCTGCACGTCAAGCCGTACCCGTACTACGTCTCCGACGCGACCACCGCCGACGTGATCGACGGTCTGCGCCACCTGACCGCGGCGCCCGGCGCCGCGTCCGAGGTCGGCAGGCGCCTGTGGGCGGCGATGGGCAGCGGCCGGCTCACCGTCCGCGCCCACACCTTCTCCTGCGCCCCGCTGCCGTACGCGGACATGCCCGACGACCTGCGCCAGGAGTTCGCCGACGCCACTCTGACGCTGGTGAAGGGCGACTTGAACTACCGGCGCCTGGTCGGTGACCGGCTGTGGCCCGCGAGCACGCCGTTCGCGGAACCCACGGCGTACTTCCCCGGCCCGGTGGCCGCGCTGCGGACCCTGAAGTCAGACGTGATCGTCGGCCTCGACGCGCGGACCGAGGCCGCGCTGACCGCCGAGCACGGCCAGGCATGGCGTACGAGCGGGACGCACGGCCTGATCCAGGTGCGAAGCCGCAAGGACGCTTGAGGCCGAGCCGTGCTACTCACCCCGGCCGGCAGCGCTCTCCCGCTCGGCCGCCACGATGGCGAGCAGCCCCGGAAACCGCTGCTCGACATCTTCCCTGCGCAGGGTGGCCATCCGGCTGTTGCCCCGTGAGACCTGCTGGACCAGGCCCGCCTCGCGCAGCGCGCGGAAGTGGTGCGTGACCGTCGCCTTGGAGACCGGCAGTTCGAAGGAACTGCACGTCCGCGCCGTGCCGTCGGGCGCGGCCGCCAGCTCGCGCACCACGCGGCGGCGCAACGGGTCCGCCAGCGCGGCGAGCACCGGGCCGAGCTCCATCTCCTCGACGGTCGGGTGACCTTCGTCGTCGGGCATCCGGGTTCCTTTCGATGGGTGCGGCCCCATAGGTACGACTTGCATCGTACCTGCGGGGTCGCTAGCGTCCGCTAGGTACGAATTTCGTCGTACCTAGCGCCATCGGCGTATCCGTCGAATCGACGTATCCATCGAGGAGAGAACTTCATGACTCAGCCGTTCACGCTCGTCGGCATCGCACGCCCCAAGCCCGAACGCGCCGCGGAGCTGAAGCGGCTCCTGCTCTCGTTCGTCGAACCGACCCGGCAGGAGCCCGGCTGCCTGCAGTACCACTTCCACGAGGACCGCGACGAGCCGGGTGTCTTCGTCTTCTACGAGGCCTGGCGCTCCCAGGGCGATCTCGACGCGCACCTGGACCTGCCCCACATGCGTGACTTCTGGGAGCGGCGGATGGACTACCTGGAGTCCGACCTCGACATCCGCTACCTCACGATGCACAGCCCTTACTGACCGACTGATATTGTTTTTGGCGTTCGTGTTCGACCGGATTGCTTTCGACCGGATTACTGAGGAAGTCGGGAGGTGGGGTTGATGACCGCGCTCAAGGCCGCTGCCATGCGCACCGCCCGGACCGCCCTCACGTCCCGGGTCGCGGCCTGACCTCAGCCGGATGTGCCCCGCCGGGAGCGTGAGCTCGCGGGGCGACACTCACACGAACCCACCATGAAACGGATTCGCATCCATCATGTTCACCATGCCCACCATGAGCGACGAGTGGATCACGCGCGCCGAGACCGGCGCTGACATCCCCGCCATCCGCGACATCGTCCTCGCCGCGTTCGACACGTCCGCGGAGGCCGACCTCGTCGACGCGCTGCGCGCCGACTCGTCCTGGCTGGACGGCCTCTCCATCGTCGCCACCGACCGGGACGGCAAGCCCGTCGGACACGCACTGCTGACCCGCTGCCACATCGGCGACACCCCGGCCCTGTGCCTGGCCCCCGTCGCCGTGCTGCCCGAGTACCAGAAGACCGGTGCCGGGTCCGCGGCCATCCGTGCGGCGCTCCAGGCCGCCAAGGACCGGGGCGAGCGCTTCGTCACCGTCCTCGGGCACCCGGCGTACTACCCGAGGTTCGGCTTCTCTCGTGCCTCCGCCCACGGCATCGGCATCAGCATCGACGTCCCTGACGAGGCCATGATGGCCCTCGCCCTCGACGCCGCGCACCCGCTGCCCAGCGGCACCGTCCGCTACGCCGCACCGTTCGGCATCTAGCCCGATCCCGATCCAGGGCCCGCCGTGCCGGGGCTGCTCCACGGCCCCGGCACGGCAACTGGCATCATCGAGGAATGTCTGACTTGATCATCGCCGCCTGTGACGGAGCCGCGAAGAAGAACCCCGGACCCGCTGCCTGGGCCTGGGTGGTGGCCGACGCCGACGGCACCCCGCGGCGCTGGGCGGCAGGACCGCTCGGCCACTCGACGAACAACGTGGCCGAACTGACCGCACTGGCCGAGCTGTTGGAGGCCACGGACCCCGCGCTCCCGCTGGAGGTCCGGATGGACAGCCAGTACGCGATGAACGCGGTCAGCAAGTGGATCGCCTCCTGGAAGCGCAACGGCTGGCTGACCGCGGCGAAGAAGCCGGTCGCGAACAAGGAGCTCGTCGTACGCATCGACGCGCTCCTGCAGGGCCGCGCGGTCACGTTCCGGCATGTCGCGGCCCACCAGGTGGACGGCGATCACCTCAACGCGATCGCCGACGTGGCGGCCAGCGACGCCGCCACCTCCCAGCAGCCGGCCGGCACCGCCCACGGCGCGCAGGAGATCCCGCAGCCGCGCCCCGAGCGCATGACGGCCGCGCCCCGCGCACGCAAGGCCACCGCCGGACGCACCGCCAAGTCGGCCTCCGGCAAGGCCACTTCGGCCCCCGTCATCAAGGCCAAGTTCCCCGGCCGCTGCCACTGCCAGAAGCCCTACGAAGCCGGCGAGAAGATCACGAAGAACGCGCACGGCTGGGGCCATGTGGAGTGCCGGGACGCCTAGGTTGTTTCTGATGGCTCCGCGACACCGTCCAGGAGCCATCAGAAACAACCTAGCCCGTGCCGGTGAGCTTGCGGCCCATGTCAACTCCGGCCGGCACGCCTCCGGCCGCCGGTCGCATGCGCCGGAGACCGGGTGCGAGGGCGAGGGTGACCGTGGCAGAGGCGGCGGCCATCACGGTCATGGCGGTCGCGGGTGAGGTGAGCTGCGCGATGCCGCCTGCGACCGCCGCGGCGATGCCCTGCATGGTGAACATCCCTGAGTGGTGCAGTCCGAAGGCGTGTCCTCTCAGCTCGCTCGGGACCAGGGACATCAGGCGTTCCTGGAGCAGCAGGTTGGCGGAGAAGCCGATCGATCCCACGGTGACGGCGGCGAGGGCCACGGGCAGCGCGGGGTGCAGGGCGAAGATCAGGTACGGGGCAGCGAGCAACAGCAGCAGCATTGGCGGCGCACCGAATCTGTCGCGCCAGCGCCTGGGCAGGAAGCGGCCGGTCAGGGTGTCTCCTGCCAGCATGCCCACTGCGGCGGCGGCGAACAGGAGCCCCGCGTGGTGTGGTGCGTAGGAGACGTAGAGGGACTCGCAGCCGACGACGAGGCCGTTGGGCACCCACAGAGCGAGGTAGACGCGGCGCCGGGGTTTCGCTGCCCATAGGCGCGCGTTGGTCCGCCAGGTCTCGCTCGCGGACGGACGGCCTTGTGCGCGCGGCGGCCGTTTCGCGAGACCGATGCGGGCGACGGCCGCGGCGACGAAGAAGAGGGCGGCGCCGGTGAGCAGGGCTCCGCGCGGGGTCAGGACGTTGACGAGTACGGCGCCGACGGCGTAACCGCAGATTTGCAGGCTTCCCGCGCACATGTTGAGCACCGAACGGCCGAGCAGGTAGCCCTCTGGGGGGAGGATCTCGGTGAGCAGCCCATAACGCACTCCGCCCCCGACCGAGCCGAGCATGCCCTGCACCGACAGGATCGCGAAGATCGCTCCCACCGGCAGGCCGGGCATGGCGAGGGCGGTGGTGGCCACGGCGAAGAAGAGCGCCAGGCCGATGGTCGCGGCACGCGGAGGCATGCGGTCCGTTGCCGACAGCAGGACAGTCGCGCCGATCATCTGCGCCAGCAACGGGCCGAACATGCTGAGGGCGGCGAGGAGCGGCGAGCCGGTCGCGTCGTAGACGAGCGTCCCCATGGCCGTTCTGCTCACGGTCTGGGCCGCCACATGTGCGGCGAAGGCCGCGAGTAGCGGGGTGAACTCCGGTGCCCTGAAGAGATCTTGGTAGGTGCGCATGGGCGGAGTGTCGGGCGCCGCTCGGGCGCGGAGTTAATGTTTCGCGGGGAGGCGAAACCATTGGGCTGGTGGGAAGTCAATGCGGATACGCTCGCGAGCAGCCGGTTCGTCGTGTCGCCCCTCTGCGAGACGACCGCGAGCCTGATGGTCCTGGAGAAGGACTCGCCTGCGCATCCAGCCGAACGCCGCTGGTTGGACCGTCACAGGGCCGCTTACCGAGAACGGCTGACCGCCGATCCGGTCACCGCCTTGCTGGTGCGCGTCGCGCTGGGCAGGCACCGGTGGATCGCCGACTTCCTGACCCCGGTGCCGTCCCGCGAGGGTGCGGCGCAGGGCGGCGCGGAGTTCCAGGACGAGCTGGCGCGGATCCGCGAGACGCCGGCCGACACCGCCCACGCCGACCTCGTGATCGCTCACCGCGGACCGCTTCCCGGCCCGTTGCTGCGCCCCGATCTGCCGGAGCGCCTCGCCGACCTGCTGGAGTGGGTGTGGAGCGAGACGGTGGCGCCCGACTGGCCGCGGCGACGGCGCGTCATCGAGGCCGATGTGGTGGCGCGTACGGCCCAATTGAGCCGTGCGGGCTGGGCAGCCGCACTGGACGACATGCATCCGGAGATGCGGTGGCTGGGCGGCAACCGGCTGCAGATCAACACCCGCGCCTTCCCGCCTCGGCAACTGATGGGAGCGCAGCTGCTGCTCGCGCCGGTCACGCCGCGCAGGGGATGGATTTCCATGGACCGGCCCGACTCCCACGGCGCCGTGCACCGGAACGCCGTGGTGTACCCGTGCTCGGGCACGCTGGTGGAGCCGGAGCGGGCCGCCGCTCCGGAGGCGCTGGCCAGGCTGCTTGGTGTTGGGCGGGCGGGCGTACTGGTGCTCCTGGACAGCCCGATGAGCACGACGCACCTGGTGGCCATGACGGGCCAGGGTCTCGGCTCGGTGGGCCGCCACCTCAAGGTGCTCCTGGACGCCGGGCTGGTCGGCCGCCGCCGTTCGGGACGCTCCGTGCTCTACTACCGCACGGCTGTCGGCGACGCGCTGGTTGGCTGCGGGACTCCTGGCCAGGGCGCGTAGCGTGGCGTGATCAGCTTGAGGGATCTGCCTTCGTGGCGGGGGCGGACCTCCTTGGTGAGCTGCTCGAACTGGGCCCGTGTGAGCTTCTCGTCCAGATGCAGCGCGCCCTCGGACGACGCGGTGACGTACGGCAGGTTGATCGTTGTCTCGGTCGCCGCGGACTCCTCGATCTTTGCCTTCTCGGCGGCCTCGCGAAGCCGCTGCGTGGCCATCTTGTCCTTGGACAGGTCAATGCCGTAAGCGTTCTTGAACTGCTTCACCAGATGGTCGACGATCCGCTGGTCCGCCGTGCGCTGGCTGTCGTTGAAGTACGCGGGCACGGTGACGACGGCGTCCGTCACGTCCTCACCGAGGTACGCCTCCGGGAAACGCCACTCGGTCTCGGCCATGTGCCGCTTCACCTTCAAGGATGGCGACGACGGAGTTGGTCGTACCCAGGTCGATGGCTACCGCCCGTGTCATCACAGGCTCCTTTCAAACGCGGATGTAGCTCACCCGTCCCTGCTCTGTGTGGTTCCAGCAGGACGGAAGCGGTCCTCGTCGTGAGCAACAGACGCTGCACCGGGAGTGGTTCGACGTTCACCAGGCGCAGAACGGTGCCTTGCGCACGGGGCTCGGCGTCAACGGCACCTGGCCGAAGTCGACTTCGGCCGGCTCCGGTGCACTTCCAAGGTCCACGGATTCACTCATGGCCGCCTCACTTTCGCCGGGGCAAGGTTCGTTCAGGCTCCCTGGCCCGCGTTTGGGGTGTCGTACGATCGGTCTAGGGTGAACAGCCCGCCGTCGGGGTCCCGGAGCGTCACCTGCCGGGTGGTGCCCCATTCCGGGCCGGTGACGGTGCTGCCGCCGTTCTCCTGTGCGAGCGCGACCGCCCTGTCCAGGTCCGGGACCTTGAAGTGGACCAGCCAGCGGGGCCGCAGCTGCGGCTTCGGTGCGGCTTCCTCGACGGGGCCGCTGTTCAGCCTGGCGACGGGTTGCCCCCGCCGCCGCAGGACGACCTGGTCTTCTTCGTACGAGGTGTCGCAGCATCCGTCGCTGTCGCCCTGGCCCCATCCCAGCACTTCGCCGTAGAAGATGGCCGCGTCGAAAGCGTTGCCGGTGTGGAGTTCCAGCCAGGCCGGCGACCACTTGGCGCCGACACTCCATGCGGCGAGGACATCACCGTCCCAGATGCCGAAGGTGGCGCCCTCCAGGTCGGTCACGAGCGCCGCCCGGCCTCCGGGCGGATACGAGACGGGGCCCACCCCAACGGTGCCGCCCCGCTCGCGCACCCTCGCGGCCGCTGCGTCGGCGTCGTCGACGGCGAAATACGGCGTCCATGCCACCGGCACGGCGAACTCGCCCGCCACTGCTCCGATGCCTGCGACGGGGACTCCGTCGACCTGCGCCACCGAGAAGGCACGGCCGAAGCGACCCTGCTGGAACGTCCACCCCAGTACCGCCCCGTAGAAGCGCTCAGCTGCCTGCCGGTCACGCGCCGCCAGACTCAGCCAGCACGGGGCGCCGATCACATCCGCTGCTACCAGTACCACGGGACTCTCCTTCCGTACGTGCCTCGCCGCCCTCGACCGGGCACACCTGCGCGTACCCCCGCTCTCAACGTGGCGGGGACGTACCGCGCTGGTCCGTACTGTCCCGGCGAAGCTGCTCCGCGCGGTGGACGAGACGATCGACGCGCTCGGCGAGGTCGGGGTGAGCGGTCCGCAAGTGATCACGGGTCCCGGCGAGGGGGGCGACGAGCCAGGCGGCGTTGTCCTGGGCGAGGGCGCGGTCAAGTTCGGCAATGGGCGTCCGCGCCGCCACGGGCAGGTCTGTGAGAGCGGTGATCTGCCCGGCGAGCCGGCGTAGGTCGGCCGCGTGACCGCGGGCCCAGGCGACGACGGCGCGGTCGGCGGCGCGCCGGTCGCGGGTGGCCTTGACCCGCTGCTCGGCGGTGCTTCCGCCGGCGCCGGGCCGGAGCCTGAGGTAGCGGCGTTCGGCGGCCTGACGGCTGGACACGCCCAGCGGCTGGGCGAGGTCGGCCCAGCTGGCCCCGGCATCACGGGCCGCCTCGATCAGCCCCGATTCCCACGTGCCGAGCTCGTCACGCACCTCGCGCAGCAGCAGCAGCGAGGCCAGAGCACGCTCCGGCCCGTCCAGGTCCGGCGCGGCTTCGACTCTGTCGGGGGCCGTGGCGCGTGCCGCGCGCAGGGCCGCGCTGATGGCATCGAGCGCCGCGGCAGCGGCGAGGAGGGATTCCGGCCCCGGACGCACGCCACCATGTGCACCGCCCGCGCCATCCTGCGCGTCGGGTCGACGACCCGCACGACGCTCGTCACCCACAGTCACGGGACCCCCTCGGATCGGATCTGTCGTCTTCTCGATGACTCTTCTCTTGTCATCACAAGGATGACATGTTAGAAGGGAAAAGGTGAAGCGCTAGGCAGACGACTGAACCGACCGGAGGTGTTTCTGATGCTGATGCGCACCGACCCCTTCCGCGAGCTCGACCGGCTCGCCCAGCAGATGCTGTCGCCCGGCACCTGGTCACGGCCGTCCGCGATGCCGATGGACGCCTACCAGAAGGACGACGAGTACGTGATCGTGTTCGATCTGCCCGGAGTCTCACCGGAAGCGATCGACATCGACGTCGAGCGGAACATGCTGACCGTCAAGGCCGAGCGGCGTCCGGCGAAGGACACGGACAACGTCCAGATGGAGCTCTCCGAGCGGCCGCTGGGTGTCTTCTCCCGCCAGATCATGCTGGCCGACACGCTCGACACCGAGAGCATCGCCGCTGACTACGACGCGGGCGTCCTGACCGTGCGCATCCCGATCGCCGAGCACGCCAAGCCCCGCAAGGTCACCATCGAGAGCCGCGGTGACCGCAAGGAGATCAGCAGCTGAGGCGAGCAGCAGCGCCGTCGGCTCCACGGCGGAGGACGCGGATCCTCTCCCCTTCCCGGCCGCGTCCTCCGCGCGCCCCAACTTCCGCCTCTCACGAGGGGGCAGCAGTGATACGCACGGACGTGTTCCTCAAGGCGGTGCAGGAACGCGGAAAGTACGACACCACCCAGGAAGCCGACCGCGCGGCCCGAGTAGTGCTCGCCCTACTGGGCGCACACCTGGTCGGCCAGGTACGCGCCCAGTTGGCTGCGCATCTGCCGGAAGAGTTCGCCCTGATCCTGCTCAACCCGCTACAGAGCGCCGAGCCGCTGTCTCCGGAGCGGTTCGTGCGGGCGACCGCAGCCTGGATCGAAGGCGCCACCGAGCAAACCGCGGCCTGGGACGTCAGCGCCGTCCTCTCCACGGTCGCCGACGCCGCCGCCGACGACCTCCTCAACGAGATCCTGCTCCAACTCCCCACGGGCTACGACCTTCTGTTCGGTCGCCCGCAGCCCACCTGACCTCAGGGGCTGGGAGCACATCCACCCCTGCAGGCTGCGGTACGTGGTGGTTTTCGCGTCCAGGAGCAGGCTGGCGGCGAGCGCGCGCACGGCGGCCACTTCGCCTCGCGGGAGGTCGCGTGCACGGCCAGGTACAGGCCGAGCCGGAACAGCTTGCCCCGTCGACCGGCCCTTGAGAGGAGCCAGGGGCTCACGGAGTACGAGCATCACCCGGCGGCGCAGGAGATCCGCTGAGCGATCGAGGGGCCTCTTCGGCTGGGAAACAAGTGGGAGTCGATCACGGGTAACCAGCACTGACTCCGGTCGGCACGGGCTTGTCCGCCGTGAGCAGGGACGTTCGCCGAGGTCAGACAGATGTTGACGGACGGCGGCGCCGGCCATGCGGTGCACCCCCGCCGTGGCCAGATCCTTGCGCATCCTGGCTATCTGGCCACTGATGTGGGTGGCCGCCTCCCGCGCAGGATCGAAGGCATGAAGATTCTCTGGGTGTTCGCCCATCCCGAAGGCCGGTCCCTCAACGGGGCGTTGCGTGACGACGGCGTACAGGCGTTGCGTGAGCTCGGGCACGAGGTCCGCGAGTCCGATCTGTACGCCATGCGGTGGAAGCCAGTGGTGGACGCCGACGACTTTCATCGGGAGTCGATGGACCGGCTGCTGGTCGGCGCCGAGCAGGAACATGCCCATGCGGCAGGGAAGTTGAGCGAGGACATCGTGGGCGAGCAGGAGAAGATCGCCTGGGCCGACGCGCTGGTGTTCCAGTTTCCGCTGTGGTGGTTCGGGCCGCCCGCCATTCTCAAGGGGTGGTTCGACCGGGTGCTCGTGCAGGGCTTCGCCTTCGGTCTCCAGGACGATGCGGGGCGGACCCTGCGGTACGGGGACGGCGGGCTCGCCGGGAAGCGTGCCCTGGTCGTCACCTCGGTCGGTGCGCGGGAGTCCGGGTTCGGGCCGCGCGGCGTCCATGGGCAGGCGGACGAGGTCCTTTTCCCGCTGCTGCACGGCGTCTTCTGGTACACGGGGATGGCCGCGCTCCCGCCGTACGTCGTCTACGGCGCCGACCGTCTCGACGCCGCCGGCTACCGCGCCCGTACCGCCGAACTGCGCGACCGGCTCCGCGAGTTGCCCGTCACCACCCCGCTGCCGTACCGGCACGAGCACGGCGGCGACTACGACGACGATCTCGTCCTGCGTCCGGAGGTGGCCCCGGAGCTGACCGGCGTCGCGGCGCACCGTTCGGGGCGGGCCGAACAGGCCGCATAGGCCGAGCAGGCGCCCGCGTCCGGGAGGCACCTGAGGCCCGCGACCCCTGGCAACGGGTGGGCGTGGAGTGCGTCGTAAAGTCGGTGCATGACCCGCTTCGAGGCAGTCACCCGTATCGCCGCGCCGCCAGAGCTCGTCTTCGACATCTCGCTGGACGTCGATGTGCACACCGCGTCGATGGCCGCGTCCGGGGAGCAGGTCATCGGCGGCGTCGCGGCCGGCGGCATGCTGCTGGGGGAGTCCGTGACCTGGGAGGCAAGGCACTTCGGCGTGCGGTGGCGGATGACGTCCCGGATCACCGCCTTCGACCGGCCGGGACACTTCGTCGACGAGCAGGTGTCAGGTCCGTTCAAACGGTGGTACCACGCCCACCACTTCGAGCCGGACGGGCAGGGCGGCACGGTGATGCGCGACGTGATCGACTTCGCCGCACCGCTCGGCCCGCTGGGCGCCCTGGCCGAGTGGGCGGCACTCAACCGCTATATGCCGCGTCTCATCCGGACCCGCAACGGCCACGTCAAGGCGGCCGCGGAGGCGCCCCGGTCGTGACCGGGGCGCGGAACCAGCCAATCCGAGGACACCTCCGCCGCGTCGACGGACGGCGACTTCGACGACCTCGACGACGACCACGCCATGTGTGACGACCACGCCATGTGTCTCGTCGCCGTCAGCACCCTCCCGACAAAGGCGGCCGCCGAGGCGGCCCCGCACTGACCAGGGCTGACCGGCACCGGCCCGCGAGAGGAAGCAGCCCGATGGACGCCTCCGCCCCGCTGACGGACGACGACCTCGACGGAATCGCGGAGATCGCCGCGGCCGCGACCCCCGGGCCCTGGCATGTGCGTCAGCTCGACGACGACCACGCCATGAGTCTCGTCGCCGTCAGCACCGTCCCCGACACCGGACGCGTCGGGCGATGGCCCGATTTCGACCACGGTGAGATCGTGGCCGCCACCCTCGTTCAGCGGCCGCGCTACGTCGATGCAGCGGACGAACGCTGGGACGAGAACGCCCGGTTCATCGCACGCGCCCGCGAAGACGTCCCCCGCCTCGTCGCCGAGGTCCGCCGCCTGCGCCGACTGCTCGAAGCCGGCGGCCGCCGACCGGGTGGCGGTCCGTGCGGCGACTCCTGATCACACGCCCACCGGCACCGCACTGCGCGGATCCGCCTGCGCCACGTCCCGCGCGACCTCCCGGGCCGTCCTGGTGAACGCCTCGATCGCAGCCGTGTCGTCGCCCGCGCGCCACACCATGCCGTAGCCGACCGGCTCCGCGTCGGTGAAGGGGACGTACGCGACACCTGGTCGCGCGTAGTACGTCCCGGTGTGCGCGGGGGCGAGCAGTGCGCCCTTGCCGGCCGCGGCCAGCATCAGGGCCTCCTGCATGTTGGTCACGCCGGGGCCGCGGGCGATCGGGCGGCCCAGTGGTGTGTGGGACGGGACGTGGTGTTCCAGCCAGTAGCCGGGGACATCGCCCGCGATCGTCAGGAGCGTCACGTCCGCCAGATCCTCGGGCGACACCGCGTCCCGCCCAGCCAGCGGATGGCCCGCGGCGATCGCGAGGACCCGCTCCTCCGCGAGCAGCGCGGGACCGGCGCCCAGATCCGCCTCCTCGACCGGGAACTCCGTGAGCTGGACGTCGAATTCGCCGTTGCGCAGCTGGCCGTAGGGATCGGCGAGCGGCACCTCGCAGATCTCCACGGCGAGACCGGGGTGGCTCGCGCGCAGCGCCTCCGTCGCCTTCATCACGATCTCGCCGGCCAGCGGGTTGGAGAAGCCCACGTGCAGCACGCTCTCGATGCCGCGCGCGGTGGCGGCGGCCCGTTCGAGGGCGGCCGCGATGCCCCGGTGGTGCGGTTCGAGGTCGGCGCGCAGCTGCCGGCCGAGCGAGGTGAGGGCGACGCGGCGGCTCGTGCGGATGAACAGCGGGGCGCCGACGCGGCGTTCGAGGCGCTGGACCAACTGGCTGACCCGCGCGCGAGAGAGCCGCATGCGGTCGGCCGTGCGGCCGAAGTGCAACTCGTCGGCGAGCAGCAGAAAGCACTCCAGCTCATCGCGTTCCATCGGCGTTCCCCCAGGTGCATCGGATCGGTAAGCCTGGTTGAACGAACGTTGCGATCTTCGCCGTTGTTCCGCCCCGCGCGCTGATCGAGGGTGAGTGAGCCGACAACAACCCATCACCGTCGCGCAAAAACACGCAATGGGCAGAAGAACAGAGGACATCGTCATGAGCAAGCAGAGAGAGCCGGCCGCCCTGAAGCCCCAGGAGTGGGGCGTCCTGCTCGTCCTGTGCGGCGCGATCTTCCTGGAGGGCATCGATGTGGCCATGCTCAATGTGGCCCTGCCGTCCATCCGCGCCGACCTGGGCCTGTCCACCGGAGACCTGCAGTGGGTCATGAGCGCCTACGTCCTCGGCTACGGCGGCTTCATGCTGCTCGGCGGCCGGGCGGCGGACCTCTTCGGGCGCCGCCAGATGTTCGTCCTGTGGCTCACCGTCTTCCTGCTCTTCTCGGGCCTGGGCGGATTCGCCACCGAGGGCTGGATGCTGATCGTCGCCCGCTTCGTCACCGGGGTCGCGGCCGCCTTCATGACCCCCGCGGGCCTCTCCATCATCACCACCGGCTTCGAGGAGGGACCGCGGCGCAACAAGGCCCTGCTCTTCTACTCCGGCACCGCCGCGGGCGGCTTCTCGATCGGCCTGGTCATCGGCGGTCTGCTGGCCTCGGTCGGCTGGCGCTGGGTCTTCTTCGCCCCCGTCGTGCTCTCCGCGGTGATCCTGCTGGCCGCGCTCGCCTTCGTGCCCAAGTCGGCCCGCCCCGACCGCACCGGGCAGGGCGTCGACCTGGCGGGCGGCGTCACCGTCACGGCCGCCATCGTGCTGCTCGTCCTCGGCGTCGAGCGCGCATCCCACACGAGCCTCGCCGCCACCCTCACCACGCTCGCCGCAGGTCTCGCGCTCCTCGGTGCCTTCGTCGCCGTCGAGCGCCGTTCCGCATCGCCGCTGGTCCGCCTCGGCATCTTCCGCAGCGGTGCGCTCGTCCGCGCCAACCTCGCCGGGCTGCTCTTCGCCGGGGGCTTCTTCGGATTCCAGTTCCTGGTCGTCCTCTACCTCCAGGAGCTGCGCGGCTGGTCCATTCTCGAGACCAGCTTCGCGATGATCGTCATCGGCGTCGACGCGGTGCTCTCGCCCACCCTCACGCCCAAGCTCGTCGAGCGCTTCGGCAACGCCCGGGTGATCTTCGGCGGTCTGCTCCTCGCGGCGTTCGCGTACGCCCTGTTCCTGCCGGTCGGCGCGGACTGGACGTACCTGGCGATGTTCCCGAGCCTGATCATCCTCGGCCTCGGCTTCGCCCTGGCCTACGGCCCGCTCACCATCGTCGCCACCGAGGGCGTCAAGGAGGAGGAGCAGGGCCTGGCGGGCGGGCTCCTCTACACCTCCTTCCAGTTCGGCGCTGCGCTCGGCCTCTCCGCGGTCACCGCCGTCAACGTCGCCGCCACCGCCTCGTCCGCACCGGCGGACCTCCTCGACGGCTACCGCGCCGCCCTGTGGGTCCCGCTCGCAGCGGTCCTGGCGGCCGCGCTGATCGCGGCCTTCGGACTCCGCTCACGGGCGGGCAGGGTGACCGCGGCAGGCACACCCGCCGAGGACCGCGCGGACCTTCCGGCGACCCACTGATGTCCGTCCGCGGTTCGGATCCGCGCAGCACCATCCGGCAGCCGGATCCGGACTGACGGTCAGGGAGTGGTCAGACTGACGGTCAGGGAGTGGTCAGTTCGTAGAAGCCCCTGCCGAACGTGGCCGCCACCAGGCGATGGTTCCCGGCGTCGTACTCGATGTCGTCCACCGGCACCGCGGGCATGCCACGGCCCAGGCGCGACCAGTGGCCACCCTTGGCGCCGGAGGTGAAGACGCCCTGATCGGTGCCGATGTGGAGCGTGCCGCCCCGGGCGATGACGAGGTCGTTGACCGGGGCGTCCGGCAGATTGCCCGACAGGTCCTTCCAGTGCTTGCCGCCGTCCGTGCTGCCGTACACGTGGGGCGTGTCCGAGCCCGAGCGGTAGGCGGAGTGGGTGGTGTAGACGCGGTCGGGGTCGTGCGGGTCGACGACGACGCGGGTCACCCAGGGGCGGCCCTGGGCGAGCTTCGTCCAGTGCGCGCCGCCGTCCTTGGTGACCCAGACGCGGCCGTCGTCCGTGCCGACGTAGAGGGTACGGCCGTCCGCGGCCGGGGCGATCGAGGTGATCGTGCCGTAGTTGGTGTAGATCGGGTCGGGGCCAGGACCGCCGGACAGATCGGGGCTGATGGCCTGCCAGGTGGCGCCGCCGTCGGTGGAGCGGTTGAGCACCTCGGCGCCGTAGTAGAGGACCTTGGGGTCACGGGGGTCGAAGACGACCGGCGTGAACCAGTTGCGGCGCTTGAATGTCGTCTTGTCGGCGAAGTAGGTCAGGGTGTCGCCGCCGTCGGTGGAGCTGAAGCAGTTGCCGTACTGGTAGCAGGCGTAGACGTTGTTCACGTCGGTCGGGTTGATCAGGTTCTCCTCGCCGTCCCCGCCGAGGTATTCGTTGAAGCCGTCGCCGCCCCAGGAACGTATCGAGCCGTTGTCCTGTGCGCCTCCGGAGATCCGCGAGGTGTCCTGCGGTGATATGGCCGCGCTGTAGAGCTGGGTGTACGGCTCGTGGCGTGCCTTGACCCAGCCGCCGTCGCCGTTCGCGTCGGAGCGGTAGACGCCGCCGTCGTTGCCCAGGTAGACGCGGCCGGGGCGGCGCGGGTCCCAGACCATCGCGTGCTGGTCGACGTGGATGCTGGTGTCGTCGGCCGTCCAGGTGGCGGCGCCGTCCTTCGACGTCATCAGCGGTACTCCGGCGACCTGCACATGCCCGGCGTCGCGCGGATCGGTCCAGATCTTCCCGAACCACCAGCCGAACGTGGACTGCGAATCGGTGAGCTTCTTGTTCGTGGGCGTCCGCTTCCAGCTGTCGCCCGCGTCCGTCGAGGCGTAGAAGCCCTCGAAGGGGCCGTCGGTCTTGTTCACGATGGCGTAGGCCCGATCGCCCGCGACGGCGAGACCGATCCGGCCGACGTCCGGGCCCTGCGCGGGAAGGCCGCCGCCGAGCCGCTGCCAGGTCCTGCCGTCGTCGCTGGAGCGGAAGACGCCGGAGCCCTCACCGCCGTAGGTGCGGCGTTCGGGCGTGCGGCGGTGGTCCCACAGGACGGCGTACAGCTTTTTGCCCTGCACGATGATCTCGGTGGCGCCGGTGAACTCGTTGGCGCCGGACAGGATCCGCTGCCAGGTCCTGCCGCCGTTCTCCGAGCGGTAGACGCCGCGGTCGCCGCCGCCGTTGTAGAGGGAACCGGACGCCGCCACGTAGACGCGGCGCGGATTGTCGGGGTCCACGGTGATCGCGCTGATCGCGCCGGAGTCACGCAGCCCGGACGGCTTCCAGCTCTTGCCGCCGTCGGTGCTGCGGTAGAGGCCTGTTCCTTCGTACGTGATGCTGCCGCCACCGGGGTTGGGCTCGCCGGTACCGGCGTACAGGGTCCCGTCGGGTGCGGTGGCGACCGCGCCCATCGACTGCGTCCAGTCGTCGGGCCAGGCGGACTTGAAGGTCTGCCCGGCGTCCGTGCTGCGCCAGACGCCACCGCTGGCCGCGGCGGCATACAGCGTGTCCGCGCGCTTCGGGTCGAGGGCGAGCGAGACGATGCGCCCGCCGATGTTCGTCGGCCCGACGGACTTCCACCGGCCGCCTGTGGTGGGCAGTTGACGCGCCTGCGCGGCGGCGTCCTCGTGCGCGTGGCGCGGAATCGACTCTCCGGGGACGGTCTTCTGCAGATAGCGGTACTCGGCGGGCGCGGCAGGACCGCGTACCGGGCGGTAGACGTCCCCCGGTGGCGTGGGGCCCGCGGCGGCCGGAGCCGTGAACACGAGCACGCCCGCGAGCGGGGCGAGGACCAGGTGAAGCAGGCGTCTGCGACGCATGGACTCCCTCTCCTTCGTCATGGCCATATCAAGCCGTGACCCTATGAGAGGGGGCGGGGGGCCAATAGGCCGCAAGTCGGCCTTTGTGAGGGCGGATTGAAGGCGGTGTGTCAGTCGAGCCCGGCTCAGTGCTGTTGCGTCGCCGGCCCGAACCGGCGGCGGTACGCGGAGGGTGTGAGGCCCGTCTCGCGGCGCATCAGGGCGCGCAGATTGGCGGTGCTTCCGAGCCCGCTGCGGCGGGCGACCACATCGAATCCGGTCACCCCTCGCTCGATCAACCGGCAGGCCAGCGTGAGGCGTTCGCCGGTGAGCCACGCGAGGGGCGTGGTGCCGAGCTGGGCCTGGAAGCGGCGGTGCAGCGTCGCCGGGCTCAGCGCGGCGCGCGCCGCGAGATCGGGCACGGAGAGCGGCGAGTCAAGGCGCTCCTGCGCCCAGGCGAGCACCGGGGCGAGGGACTCGTCCCGCACGTCCGGTACGGGCCGCTCCACGAACTGCCGCTGGCCGCCGTCCCGGTGGGCGGCGAACACCAGGCGCCGGCTCACCGCGTTGGCGACCTCGGCGCCGTGGTCCCGGCGGACCACGTGCAGCCCGAGGTCGAGCGCGGCGGCGCTGCCCGCGGCGGTGAGGATGTCGCCGTCGTCGACGAAGAGCACATCCGGTTCGAGCCGTACGCCGGGGAAGCGGGCCCGGAAGGAGTCGGCCCACTGCCAGTGCGCGGTGGCCCGGCGCCCTTCGAGCACCCCGGCCTCGGCCAGGGTGAAGGCGCCGCTGCAGAACCCGACGAGCCGGGCTCCGCGGGCGTGTGCCCGGCGGACGGCGTCGAGGACGGCCGGGCGGCGTGGCACCTCGACGTCGGGCCGGTTGGGCACGATCAGGGTGTCCGCCGACTCGGCCGCCTCAAGGCCCGCGACGCCGGTGAGCGTGAAGAACCCGTCCCGCATCAGGGTGCGGGGCTCGGGCGAGCAGAGCGAGAACGCGTACAGATCACGCCCGAGTTCCGGTCTGCGCAGCCCGAACACCTCGGTGGCGCAGCCGAGTTCGAAGGGATTGGAGTTCGCGTCGACGATCACGACGACGCGATGCAGCGGTCCGCCACGACCACCGTCAGCACCATCATCATCACCCTGAGAGGATCCTTGCGCCATGAGCTATTTCTACCACTCGCGTGATCGCGGCCGGACGGCGGAAGGTGGAGCCATGAGCCACAACGAACCCATCGCCCTGACCAAGGCCCTGGCCTCCTTCGACGCCCTGTGGAGCCCGCGCATCGTCACCCAGGTCAACGATTACGACGTACGCGTCGCCAAGGTCGAGGGCGACCACCTCTGGCACGTACACGACGACACCGACGAGTTCTTCCTCGTCCTCGACGGCGAACTGCGCATCTCCCTGCGCGAGCCGGCCGGCGAACGCACGGTCACCCTCCCCAAGGGCTCGGTCTTCACCGTCCCGCGCGGCACCGAACACAAGCCGTCCGCACCGGCCGGCGCCGCGATCCTCGTCCTCGAACCCACCGGCACCTCGACGGTCGGCGACCGCCACGAGGACATCCCGGACCACGTCGACGCGACGACGGGGCACCGCCTCGCACCGTAGGCGGACTCAGGCGCCCACGGTCCCGTCGATGCCCTCGCGCAGAAAGTCCGCGTGCCCGTTGTGGCGGCCGTACTCCACCAGGACGTGCACCATCACCATCCGCAGCGACACCTCTTCGTCCCATCGCGGCTGATACCCGGCCAGGTCCAGGGAATCGGCCTGCCGCTCGATGCGGCGCGAGTTCTCCACCTCCGCTTCCCAGGCGGCGAACGCCTCGGCCCTGGTCGACGCACTCGCGTCGTACGCCGCCTGGAAGTCGATCTTTTCGGACCAGACCATGGGCGCGTCGTTGTCCTCGAACGGCCGCCGGAACCAGGCGCGTTCCACCTCGGCCATGTGCCGCACGAGCCCGAGCAGCGACAGCGTCGACGGCGGCATCGACAGCTGCCGCAGTTCCTCGTCGCCGAGTCCTTCGCACTTCATGGCGAGGGTCGCCCGCTGATAGTCGAGAAACCCCCGCAACGTCTCACGCTCGGTGCCGATGCTTGGCGGGTCTGTGCGGTTGTCGCCGGGCATGGATCTGCTCCTAGTCTCTGCCTGATTGCGGGGATCATCCTCTCAGCTCGCTGTGGGCGGGCCGAACTGCCCGCCCGCCAAAGGTGGTTGACGTCGTAGGCAGGTCGCCGAGATCGCGGTATGCCGGGAGTTGACCCGTCAACCTCGAGAGAGCGAGGCAGCCATGTGGACCGTCGTCTTCTGGAAGGCCACCGCGGAGCGCGCGCTCCGTACCTTCGCGCAGTCACTGGGCGCCGTGCTCGTCGCCGGGGCGACCAGTCTCCTGGACGTCGACTGGGAGGCGGCGCTCGCCACCGCCGGGATGGCGACGCTGCTCGCCGTCCTCACGGCGGTCGGCGCCGGCAAGGCGGGGACCGGGGGGCCCGGCATCACGGAGACTCCGACCGCCCCGCGCGGCGGGGCCACACCCTGACCCGAGCGGCCACTCCTCGTCCGCAAGGGTTGCCGTCAGGCGTTCCTGATCGAGCGTCACCTGTACGTCCATGCCGCGGGCCACGGCCTCGGCGAAGGCGGCGGGAGCGGTGTCGTCGAGGAGGAAGGCGAAGTGCAGGGTGAACGGCCGCCGGTACGGGTCCGGTTCCCCGTCGGCGTCGAGTCGGAGGTTGGCGTTCCAGGCGGCCTGGCAGAGCACGGAGACGAGGAGACCGAGGAACTCGGCGTCGTGCAGGGCGTCGGCGTGGTCGATCAGGACGGCGAGGTCGTTCGTGTCGCGTCCGTGGTCGTGCAGGTCGTGCAGGTCGTGGCGGTCGTGCCGGCCGTGCCAGTCGTGCAGGCAGTCCACCAGCGCGTCCCAGTTGTGGCCGAAGTAGCCGGGGAAGGCCAACTCCCGGGCGAAGGCGGCGAACAGGGCCTTCGGGTCCAGCAACTCCCGGCCGTCCACGCGGAACACGCGGCCGCCCTGGTGGCGGAGAACGTCGGCCTCGGCGCCAAGACATGCGTCGTCGTGGCGCGTGAAGACGACCCATGGCGGGCGGCGTTCGGTGAGGGTGGGGGCCACGGGCTATGCCTCCGGAAGCAGTCGTCCCGCCTCCACCCGCACCCGCTCGCCCCGGAACCGCTGCCGCAGCCTGCGGTCGTGGGACACCACGACCAGCGTGCCCCGGTACTCCGCGAGCGCCTCGTCGAGCTCCTCGACCAGCGCCGGGGAGAGGTGGTTGGTCGGCTCGTCCAGGAGGAGCAGGTCGGCAGGGCGGGTCACCAGGCGGGCCAGTGCCAGACGGCGCCGCTGCCCCACGGAGAGGCCCCGCACCGGCACGGCGAGGTCCTCCTCCCGGAAGAGGCCGAGGGCGAGGAGCCCCGGCGCGTGCTCCTCGGGCAGGCCCGGCAGGCCTGCCGCGAACGCGTCGAGGAGCGTCTTGGTGGTGTCCTTGTCCGCGATGTACGCGATCTCCTGGGACAAGTAGCCGACGCTCGCCGGGAGTTCGACCTGCCCGCGGTTCGCTGCGACCACCCCCGCGAGCACACCGAGCAGCGTGGACTTGCCCGCGCCGTTCGCCCCGGTGACCAGGGTGCGCGAGCCCGGCTCGAGGAGCAGGTGCTCGACGGCGAGGCGCTCGCCCACCGTGACGTCCGTCAGCGAAGCCGGACGTACGAAGGGGTGGTCACCGCCCTCGATGCCGTCACCGACCGTGAAGTGCAGCGGGTCCGGCGGGCGCGGCACCGGCTCGGCGCGCAGTCTGCGCAGCCGCTCGCGCGCATTGCGTACGACACCGGAGAGCTGGCCCTCCACCGAGCGCTGATGGCCCGCGAAGCGCGGGCTCTCGCTCATCCGCCAGCCCGTCGCGAGGCGGCCGGAGCCGCCTTCCGCGAGCCGCTCCTGGCGCGCGACCTCGTCGCTCCACCGCCGGTAGCGCTCCTCCCAGCGGCGCCGGGCCGTGGTGCGCTGCTCCAGATAGCCGTGCCAGCCGCCGCCGTAGCGCGCCGCCGACCTGCGGTCCCCGTCGACCTCGACGATCACCTCGGCGACCCGGTCCAGGAACACCCGGTCGTGGGTCACGGCGACGACGGTGCCCCGGTGGCCGCGCAGCCGCTCCTCCAGCCAGCCGAGCGCCTGGTCGTCCAGGTGGTTCGTAGGCTCGTCCAGGAGGAGGAGTTCGGGCTGCGGGGCGAGCACGCAGGCCAGCGCGAGGCGCGCGGCCTCGCCGCCGGAGAGTGAACCCAGGGCGCGCGAACGCTCCAGATGCGGTACGCCGAGCCCGTGCAGCGCGGCCTCCAGGCGGGCGTCGGCGCGGTAGCCGTCTCGCGCCTCGAAGGCGGCGAGGAGATCCCCGTACGCGGCGAGGCCGTCCGGCCCCGCCGAGCCGAGCGCGGCCTCCGCCTCGCCGATCCGCCGCTCCAGATACCGCAGTTCGGCCAGCGCGTCGTCCACCGCGTCCTGCACGGTGGCGTGCGGCGGAAGGCGCAGCGTCTGGGCGAGACAGCCGGTGCCGCCGTCCGACACGACGGCCACCTCGCCGTCGGCAGGTACGTGCCCGCCCGCCATCAGACGGAGCAGCGTCGACTTGCCCGAGCCGTTCTCGCCGATGACACAGGCCTTCTCGCCGGGGCGCACCGAGAGCGAGACCCGCTCCAGGACGGGCCGTTCCGGATAGCCGTACGACACGTCGCGCAGGACGAGTTGACTCAACGTTCGCATCCCCCTCGGCTCAGACGGGCTGACCGAACAGCTCCCGCAGTACATCCTCCATCGTGACCATCCCGGCCAGTCTGCCGTCCGAACCGAGCACCGCCGCCACATGGGTGCGGCTGCCGCGCATCGCGGTCAGCACGTCGTCCAGCGGCGTGGACTCCCGCACCTGCGCGATCTTCCGCATGTCCGGCACCCGGAACGGCAGATCACGCGGCATCCGGTCGAGCGCGTCCTTCACATGCAGATAGCCGACGATACGACGGCCCTCGTCGACCACGGGGAAGCGCGAGAACCCGGAGTCGGCCGAAAGCCGCTCCAGCTCCTCCGGCGTCACGCCGACATGCGCGTACACCACCCGCTCCACCGGCAGCACCACGTCCCTGACCGGGCGGCGGCCCAGTTCGAGGGCGTCGTGCAGCCGCTCCTGGGCACGGTCGTCGAGCAGACCCGCGTCACCGGAGTCCTTGACCATCCGGGCCAGCTCGTCGTCCGAGAAGGTCGCCGACACCTCGTCCTTCACCTCGACCCTCAGCAGCTTCAGAAGGCCGTTGGCGAACGCGTTGATCGCGAAGATCACCGGGCGCAGCGCACGGGCAAGCGCGACC
Organism: Streptomyces sp. NPDC021622; assembly: GCF_040640795.1. NCBI lineage: Bacteria > Bacillati > Actinomycetota > Actinomycetes > Kitasatosporales > Streptomycetaceae > Streptomyces > Streptomyces sp. NPDC021622. The sequence continues at coordinate 303,474 of NZ_JBFACK010000007.1, read as the reverse complement.
AGCGGGGGACCGAGCAGCAGCGCCGAGCGCACCGGCTCGGCGAGCGCGATGTTCTTGGGGATCATCTCGCCGAGCAGCATGTGCAGATACGTCGCAAGGGTCAGCGCGATGGCGAACGAGATCGGGTGGACCAGACCGTGCGGCACGCCGACCGCGTCGAACAGCGGCTCAAGGAGATGCGCGATGGCGGGCTCGGCGACGATGCCGAGCACCAGGGTGCACAGCGTGATGCCGAGCTGCGCCGCGGCGAGCAGCGCCGACACATGCTTCAGACCCCACAGCACGCTCTTCGCGCGCCGGTCGCCGTCCTCGGCGTACGGATCGATCTGACTTCTGCGTACGGAGATGATCGCGAACTCGGCGCCCACGAAGAAGGCGTTGACGACGAGCGTCGCCAGGCCGATCAGCAACTGGACGGCGGTCATCGCTCCTCCTCCGGGTGGTCGTCGTGCAGGGGGGCGTGCAGCAGGACGCGGGCGGCGCGGCGGCCGCGGGCGTCCACGACGTCGAGCCGCCAGCCGCCCACCTGGAGGCTGTCGCCCTCGGCCGGGATGCGGCCGAGCTCGGTGGCGACAAGGCCTGCGAGCGTCTCGTACGGTCCCTCGGGAGCGCGCAGTCCGACGCGGGCCAGCTGGTCGGTGCGGGCCGAGCCGTCGGCGGAGTAGAGCGTCCGGCCTGCGTCGTCGGTGCCCGCTGGGGCGATGTCGGGCGTCTCGTGCGGATCGTGCTCGTCCCGCACCTCGCCGACGACCTCCTCGACGATGTCCTCCAGGGTCGCGACCCCGGCGGTGCCGCCGTACTCGTCGATGACCACGGCCATCGTGCGCTTGCCGGAGAGCCGGTCGAGGAGCCGGTCGACGGTCAGCGACTCCGGTACGAGCAGCGGCTCGCGCATCAGCTCGGCGACGGGGAAGCGGGCCCTGCGCTCGGCCGGTATCGCCAGGACGTCCTTGATGTGCGCGACACCGACGACGGAGTCGAGGTTGCCGCGGTAGACGGGGAAGCGGGACAGGCCCGTCGCGCGCGTCGCGTTCGCGACGTCCTCGCAGGTCGCGAGGGCGTCGAGGGCGATGACCTGCACGCGCGGCGTCATCACGTTCTCCGCGGACAGATCGGCGAGGTTCAGGGTGCGTACGAACAGCTCGGCGGTGTCCGCCTCCAGGGCGCCCTCCTTGGCGGAGTGCCGGGCGAGCGCCACCAGCTCCTTGGGGCTGCGCGCGCTGGCCAGCTCCTCGGTGGGCTGGATGCCGAAGCGGCGTACGGAGTGGTTCGCCGTGTTGTTCAGATGCGCGATGAAGGGGCGGAACGCGGCGCTGAACAGGCGCTGCGGCGTCGCAACGCGCTTGGCGACGGCCAGTGGCGACGAGATCGCCCAGTTCTTGGGCACCAGCTCGCCGACGACCATCAGGAAGACCGTCGACAGGGCCGTGCCGATGACCAGGGCCACCGACGAGGCCACCGACGCGGAGGCGCCCATGGAGCGCAGCGGGCCCGCGATGAGCTTGGCGATGGAGGGCTCGGAGAGCATGCCGACCACCAGGTTGGTGACGGTGATGCCGAGCTGCGCCCCGGAGAGCTGGAAGGTGAGGTTCTTGACGGCCTTGAGGGCGCCCGCGGCGCCGCGCTCGCCGCGTTCGGCCGCTCGTTCCAGTTCGCTGCGCTCGACCGTGGTGAGGGAGAACTCCGCCGCCACGAAGACGCCGCACGCCAGCGAAAGCAGCACCGCCACGAGGAGCAGGAGCACTTCGGTCATCGGGTCACCTCCGTCCCATGATCGGACAGGGACCGGGGGAATGCGCGATGTCGGGTACTGGGAGGCTCGCCCATGGGCGGACGCTCACACCTTTCCGTTTGAATCTCAGTTGAATCGAGTAGTCCGTACATAGTAAAGGACCAGCAAAATCCGCTCGTGCGGGCGTCCGCGGGCCGGGATCTAGAGGTGCTTCACCCAGCGGCTCCACTGCGGCTCGGGCGCGTACCCGGCGGCGCGCCAGGCGTGCTGCGCGAGCTCGTTGCGGTCCAGGACCATCGCGTCGCCGCGGCGCCCCCCAAGTCCCAGGAAGCGCTCCTCGGCCGCGGCGAGCAGCGCAGAGCCGACGCCCTGACGCCGCTGGTCCGGGTGCACGGCGAGGCGGTAGAGGTGGCAGCGCCAGCCGTCGAAACCGGCTATCGCGGTGCCGGCGACGACGCCGTCGCGCTCGGCGATGAGCAGGGCCTCGGGGTCGCGCTCGACGAGCCGGGCCACTCCGGCCCGGTCGTCGCTGATGCTCGTTCCTTCCGCGGCCTCGCGCCAGAACCGCAGAACGGTGTCGATGTCGGACGGGGTCGCACAGCGGATGTGGAGATCACTCATGGGGGAGATGCAATCAGTGCGCCGGGCGCTCTGGCGAGCGGTTTCCGTGCCTGGGAGCGATGTGCCCCGTGCGACGTGCCGTGCGACGGTCCGTGTCAGGGCGAAAGGCCGACGAGCCTGCCGCTGTCGTTCCACAGCGCCTGCGCCACCTCGTCCCTGCGGGCCAGATCGGACGGGTCCGGCCAGCTGAGCCGTGCGCGCCGCAGGGCGACGAGTACGCGTCCGGGCGGGGCCGGCGCACCGCCGACGGCCAGGTCGGCCAAGGTGTTCGCGGCGTCGGGGCGGCTGTTGAGATCGCGGCTGAACCTGCGCAGCGGCCGGCCGACGACCGGAGTGCCGAGCAGCGCCCAGGCCGTACGCAGCGGGAACGACAGCTGCTTGGCCAGGCCTGTCCCGAAGACCTGCCCGGGATCGTAGGCGACCACGGTGCGGCGACCGTTGCGGAAGCCGGGGTGCTCGGAGAGCGATCGTGCGGTGAGCACGGCGCACAGCTTGGACGCGGTGTACGCGTGCTCGCCCGCCTTGCGCGGCTTGGCGTCGAGGCCGGGGTCCCGGTCGGGGTGCGCGAGCAGCTCGGCGTCGGCATGCCGGGGCGGTGTCAGTCCGGCGTGGTTGGCGGGGTCGTAGGTGCCGCTCGTGGTCAGCACCACGGTCGCCGTGTCCGCGAGCGCCGGAAGCAGCAGGCGCAGCAGCAGGTGGTGCGCGAGGTGATTGACGGCGAAGGCCGTCTCGAAGCCGTCGACCGTGCGACGGGTGACGTCGGGCAGGACCACGCCGGCGTTGAGCACCAAGGCGTCGACGGGGGTGTCGCCGAGCCGCTCGCGGACCGTCGTCGCGAAGGCGCGCACCGAGGCGAGGTCCGCCAGGTCGAGCGGGATCCGTTCGCCGACCGCCGGGATCCGACCGTCGACCGCCGTCGTCCTGCGTGCGCCCAGGATCAGTCGTACGTCGCCCGACCGCGTAAGACGCTCGGCCGCGATCGCCCCGAAGCCGGACGTGCCGCCGGTCATCACCATCGTGGACACGCCGCCCCCCCTCGGAAACCGCCGGACCGGGACGCCGTCCAGCCTAGTGAAGGGCCCGCGATGCGGCCCCCGTCGCGGGGCCGCGTCAGGGCCGGTGCGCGGCGTCCACCCCTGGGGGGCCAAGTAACGTACCGCGAGGTCGAGATGCGAGATCTGACGCGCGGAGCGGCGGCGCGGGCGAAGGAGTGCGGCGATGGGTACGGCGGCGAATCCTCCTGCCGAAGGAGAGCTGACCAGGCGGCTCGGGGTGCCGGACGCGGTGGTGATCGGCCTGGGCTCGATGATCGGCGCGGGCATCTTCGCCGCGCTCGCGCCGGCGGCAGGCGCGGCCGGATCCGGGCTCCTGACGGCGCTCGCCGTCGCCGCGGTGGTGGCCTACTGCAACGCCACCTCCTCGGCACGGCTCGCCGCCCGCTACCCGGCATCCGGCGGCACCTACGTCTACGGCCGCGAGCGCCTCGGTGACTTCTGGGGCTACCTTGCCGGCTGGGGCTTCGTGGTCGGCAAGACCGCTTCCTGCGCGGCGATGGCGCTGACGGTGGGTTCGTACGCCTGGCCAGGCCAGGCCCACGCGGTGGCCGTGGCCGCCGTGGTGGCGCTGACCGCGGTCAACTACACCGGCATCCAGAAGACCGCCTGGCTCACGCGTGCCGTCGTCGCCGTCGTCCTCGCCGTGCTCGCCGCAGTCGTGGTCGTCTGCCTGACCGGCGATGGCGCCGACAGCTCACGCCTCGAGTGGGGATCGGACGCCTCCTGGACCGGCGTGCTGCAAGCCGCCGGGCTGCTGTTCTTCGCCTTCGCCGGGTACGCGCGCATCGCCACCCTCGGCGAGGAGGTCCGCGACCCGGCGCGCACCATCCCGAGGGCGATCCCGCTCGCCCTCGGCATCACTCTCATCGTCTACGCGGCCGTCGCGATCGCCGTCCTGAGCGTCCTCGGAGCCGGGCGGCTCGCGGAGTCGGGCGCACCGCTGTCGGACGCGGTGCGGGCCGCCGGTGCGACATGGCTGACGCCGGTGGTCCGCGTGGGAGCGGCCGTCGCCGCACTGGGCTCGCTGCTCGCGCTGATCCTCGGGGTCTCCCGCACCACACTGGCCATGGCCCGTGACCGGCATCTCCCGTACGTCCTGTCCGCCGTGCACCCGCGCTTCAAGGTGCCGCACCGCGCCGAACTCGCCGTCGGCGCGGTCGTCGCCGTCCTGGCGGCCACCGTCGACGTGCGCGGGGCGATCGGCTTCTCCTCCTTCGGCGTACTGGCCTACTACGCCATCGCCAACGCCTCAGCGCTCACCCTCACTTCAACGGAGGGCCGCCCACCTCGGGCCATCCCGGTCGTCGGCCTGACCGGCTGCCTCCTGCTCGCCTTCACCCTGCCCGCGGCGTCGGTCACTTGGGGCGCGGCGGTCCTGTCCCTGGGAGCCGCGGCCTACGGCATCCGCCGCGCCATCACGGCCAGGCGTGGCGCCGACAAGTAAGCCGACAAGCAAAAGGCGACGAGGGCAGGATTCGAACCTGCGTCCACCCGGAGACAGAGCCGGGCGCTCCTCCGCAGAGCTTCCTCGTCGCTGTGGAGATCATTGCCGGGGGCGTCGCGCAAGGCAACTGATTTCCGTGGGGCGGGGGTTGGTGTGGGTCAGAGCCACTCTTGGGCCGCGGCGCGTTTGCCCTTGCCGGAGAAGATTCCCGCCGAGCGGAGGGCGCCGGCCATCAGGGGGTCGGCCACGGGGACTCCGTGTACGAGCTCGGGTGTCCGGCGGAAGGCGACCGGCTCGGCCGTGGGCCGGGGCGCGGTCCAGGCGCCGGCCACCGGGTCCACCCGATGCCGGGCGCAGACCGCCTCGACCAGCGAGCGTGGGCAGTCCTCCTCGCCCCGGAGCACCTCCCACGGCAGCGGAAGGTCCGCCCAGACGTAGGTGTCCGGGTGCAGTCCGCCGCCGCTCATGCGGTGCCAGTACGCCACGTCGGCCGCCATCAGCCGGGGCACCTTGCCGGGGCAGACCTCGTCCAGGATCGCCGTCTCGCCCAGCTCGTGGAGCAGTGCGAACCAATGCGCCCGGGCCGTGTTCCACGCCTGCGCGGCCTGGTTCCACGTCGACGAGTCGTCGCCGGGGCGCACGACCATCGTGGCGCGCTCCAGGGGGTGCCGGTTCCAGGCGTCCTCAAGCAGGTCGGCCACCTGGCGCAGGAAGCCGTTCCAGCGCACGAGGAGTCGGATGAGGTCTTCGTCGGACACCGCCGCCAACACCTCGGCCCGCGGGTGCACATGGGCGACGGCGTACCAGCAGGTCCGCTCGGGCCGGGCGCGCAGACGCGCGAACAGGGCCTCGGCGACCTCGTCGTAGACCTGACGCTGCTTGCCGTTGGTGAAGACGCTGCGCATGTAGCCCCGCGCCGTGACGTACGCGATGAAGGCCGCCGAGTCGGGGTCCGCGGCGAAGAGTTCGTACGGCAGGGCGTGGGCGAGGGCGCCCTTGCCCGTCATGGTCACTTCGCGGCGGCGCTGCTCGTGGATGAGCCGCGCCAGTTTCGCCTCCATGCGGCGCAGCAGCCTAAAGCGCTTGTTGTACTGGCGCTTGGAGATCTCGCCGAGGCCGGCCGCGGTGCGCTCGGCGCGGTCGAGGCGGTCCATGCCGAAGTCGTTCTGCCCGTAGGCGCGGCCGATGTCCTCGCCCGCCCGCCGGATCACCGCCTCGATCCGGGCCGGATCGTCCCCCGCGCCGTCCGGGAGATCCGGCAGGTCCTTGAAGAGGGTTGCCGCGCGGGCGAGTTGGCGCTGGGCGCCGACCGGGCGGGCGAACTCCTCGCGCATCGAGGTGTAGCCGTGCCAGATGTTGCGGAGCGAGTGCTCGGCGGCCTTGGCGAGCGCCGCCTCGGTCGCCGCGTCGAGGTCGGTGCCCCGGGCGGCGTACAGATCCTGGATGAGCCGCGCCACGTCCTCCGGACGCTTGCGCAGCGTGAGCGAGGCGTGCAGTTCACGCAGGAGGTGTTGTTCGGCTGTCGGCGGCGGCATGAGCTGCAGCCTGTCATCGCCGTGATCAGTTCCCAACTGGTTATCCCGCCCAGGGGCGGCCGGGCGGGGTGGCTCGGAATCGAACTTTAGAAAGTTTTTCTAGAAAGTGGCTCTAGATAGTGTCGTGGCTGGTACAGACTCTCTTCCATGGTCAACAGTGAGTCCGGGCCGGTGCACCAGCCGCTGCCCGGCAACCCCTATGCCCAGCCGGTGCCTTCCGCCGGCGGCAAGCGCAGGCGTCGTGTCGTCCTCGGCGTCGGCGCGCTCGCTCTGGTGCTCGTAGGCGGGGGCGTCTTCGCCGTCATACGCGGGGACGGCGGCGGGGGAGGTTCCCGCGAGCCCGTCGCCGCGCAGACACGGCAATCGCCGGACGGGGCAGAGGAGTCGGCGGGCCCGGAGCAGGACGCCGACGACAAGGACGACGGGCCCGCCGCCGTCATCGATGTCAATGCGGGGCGCAAGCCCGGTGAGGCGAAGGCCTGGCTCGCCATGAACGAGATCAAGCTGCCGGGCAAGGGCGCGCAGCTCTTCGACGTGTGGCACGTGCCCGGGATCGTGGCGCAGGCCGAGCACGACCAAGTCACCGGTTACAAGGCGGCCGACGGTACGAAGGAATGGTCGGTGCCGCTGCCCGGCGAGGTGTGCGACACCCCGGTGAACCCCACGCCGGACGGCAAGGTCGTGGTCGCGTACACGAAGTCGACATCCGACCAGAAGGCCAAGTGCGATCAGCTTCAGGTGATCGATCTGAAGAACGGTGCGAAGGGCTGGCACAAGGAGCTGGTGCAGAAGGGATCCCTTGACAGCACCAGGACGACACACGTCGCGATCACGGGCGGCACCGCCCTGGTCGACCAGGACATGATCGCGCATGCCTATCGGATCCGGGACGGCAAGCGGCTGTTCACCACCGAAAAGGAGCGCGACGGGAACTGCTATCTCTACGGCGTCGCGGGCGGCGGCAATCTGCTCCAGGTCGAGAGCTGCATCAGCGGGAACAACGTCTCGCACAGCCGGCTCAAGAAGCTCGACCCCCGCACCGGCGACGACAAGTGGAGCTTTCGCAGCAAGAAGGGCTGGAGCGTCGAGAAGGTCTACTCCACCGATCCCGTCGTCGTCGCGGTCCGCAACCGCGAGGAGTCGGAGAAGTGGGCCGTCGTCGCCGTCGACGACAAGGGGAAGCAGCGGTCCTGGGTGACGCTCGACCGCGGCCCGCACGAGTTCGAGATGTGTGCCATGGCGGGAGACTCCGGCGAGGGCGTGCAGAACTGCCCGGGAGGCGTCGTCAGCAAGAACACGCTCTATCTCGCGAGCGAGCCCCCGCAGGGCGACATCCTGGGGCCCAACAAGGTCGTCGCCTTCGACCTCGACTCGGGGAAGGAGAAGTGGGCCGGGTCGGGCGAGGGCAAGCGGCAGGTCACACCGGTGGCGGTGGGTGGCAAGGACCGGCCGGGGGTGATCGTGTACGCGCGGCCGCAGAGCGAAAAGGGCAACGGGCAGACCGTGCGGTTCGGCCCCCGCGGAGGGAAGCCGGACGTGCTGCTCCGGCACACCTCTGCGGCCCGGCGCATCGAGGTCGGCATGTTCGCGGGCTACACGTTGTACGCCGACGGGCGGTTCTTCGTGACGCCGACGAGCCTGAGCGGCAAGAGCAATGGCGCGGAGGGCGAAGAGGGGAACGGCCGGATGCTCTCCTTCGGCCGGTGATGCCGGTGATGCCGGTGATGCCGGTGATGCCGGTGATGCCGGTGATGCCGGTGATGCCGGCGATGGGGGCGCTTCCGGCGGCCCCGCCGGTGACACCCCGGCAGCGCAGTGAACAGCCGTACCCGCACCAGCAGTTGGAGTCACGATGACGCAGCCCTTCCCGCCGCCCGAGCAGTCCCCCCAGGGGTCCTTCGGCCCGCCCCCGCCGGATCAGGCCTCCGGCTTCGGCCCGCCGCCCGGCGGCTTCGGTCCGCCTTTGCCCCACCGGCCGTCCGTGCCCGTCGTGCCGACGGTGCCCACGGCGCCCATGGGGCCACCGGGCGGCGGCAGACGGGCCGGGCGCCGCACCGCGATCGTCGTCGCGGTCGTCACCGCGATCACCCTGATCGTCGGTGGCGGCGTCTGGTACGCCGCTTCGTCCGGCGGCGGGTCGAAGGACAAGACCTCGGCGAAGCCGGGCGGCGACCGCGAGAAGGACAGGTACATCAAGCCGAAGGAGAAGGTCCCCGCGGACGCCAAGGCCTTCTTCAGCACCAAGGCCCTGCAGCCCGAGCTGCCCAAGGGGGAGAGCACCTGGAACTCCAAGGGTTCCTGGCTCACCGACAAGGTGTACGCCAAGGCCTCGGTCAGCAAGATCGTGGGTGTCGAGGCCACATCGGGGAAGCGGCTGTGGGACCTGCCCAAGCCAGGTGAGTCGTGTGCGGGTTCCCCGGACGTCGGCAAGGACGGCATCGCCGCGGTGGTCACGGGGGCCACCGTGAAGGACGACCGTGGCGCCCGCGGCCCGTGCACCGAGGTGACCGCGTTCGACGTCGACACCGGCGAGGAACTCTGGACGGAGTCGATCACCACCGGCTACCAGAAGGAGAAGACACCGTTCAACCAAGTCACCATCAGCGGCGACACGGTGGCCGTCGGCGGCCTGTACGGCGGTGCGGCGTTCGACCTGCGCACCGGCAAGGTCCTGTGGGAGCCGAAGCAGGGGGAGAAGTGCCGCGACGTCGGCTACGGCGGCGGCGAGCAGCTGGTGGCGGTGCGCTCCTGCGGTGACTTCGGTTCGGAGCGGTACCGGGTCCAGGTCCTCGACCCGGCCACCGGCAAGGCGAAGTGGACCCACAGGCTGCCCGCCGGTGTGCAGACTCCCAGCGTGGTCTCCAGCAAGCCCGTGGTCGTGGCCCTCGACTCCGGTGAGATCGGTCCGTCGGGCGCGACGAGCGTCTTCTCCCTCGACGAGCGCGGCAAGCTGCGGGCGAGGATCTCGCTGCCGGCCGAGAAATACCTGCATGCGTGCGGCAAGACGTCCGTCATCCAGGACTGCCGGGGCATCGTCGCGGGCAACGACAGGCTGTACGTCCCCACCAAGCAGCGCGACGGGGCGAAGAAGTACTCCTCCACGAACGAGATCGTGGTCTTCTCCCTGGCCACGGGGAAGACGACGGGGCAGATGCTGCCCGCGGGCGACGCGAGTCCCGTCTTCCCGATCCGGATGGACGGCGGGAACGTCCTCGTCTACAAGTCCGCCCCGTTCGCGAAGGTGGTCTCCGTCGACGGCAGGACATTGAAGGGGGAGAAGGTGCTCCTTGACGCCCGCACCCGGCCCAGCACGCTGCTGCCCATGCAGCACGAACTGGTCTTCACCCACAACAAGCTGTACATCAGCTCCGACCTGCTCGCCCGGCCCAGCTCGAAGGCCCAGGAGACGATCATGATGTACGGCTTCGCCGCCAAGTAGGCAGCCGCAGCATCTGCAGCCCTTCACCGTGTACGTCCAGAGCGCCGACGGCAGCGAGCAACGGATCGTCGCCCTCAACGACCCGGCCGTACGCGCCCGTTACGCGGGCAGGCGCACCGCGGTCATCGGCTCCGGGGCTGCTGTGCGGCGCCGTCCACCCGCACTACGTAGAGGAAATGCGCACGGCGGACTCCGCTTGTGTCCCCGTTCGGGAGGACTCTGGAGGGAGGTCGCACCGGCCGTGCCGTGCTCCCCTCCGCGGCCGGTTCGCCTCGACTGTGGGCGCAGGCGCCGCGGGAATGCGTCAGCGCCCACAGGGTTGCCGACCCGTCGGTGGCGAAGACCCGCCCGGTGGGAGGCGTACGCGGTAGTCGGCCGTGACGGCTCCCCTCGGTCACGGCCGACCCGCCTCAACCATGGGGGCAGCAATGCGGGAGTGTGTCTGCCCCCGTGGGAGTGCAGGACCGGTGGCATCGTCGGCGGCGTACCGGGGCGGTTCGGTGTCACCGGCTCCCCGCACGGCTTCCCGGGACGGCGCCACTCACACAGGTTGAAAGCTGAACGCCGTCCCGCGTCTAGACAGGTCCGCCGATCCGGCCGCCCGCCGCCCGTGTGTGAAGATCTGCGCATGGTGTGGCTGACGAAACGTGTGAGGCGAACCTTCGGACTGGTGGCCGCGACGAGCGCGGCGCTGGTCCTGACGGCCTGCGGTCAGGGTGACTCCACAGGCGGGGCCTCCAGAGGCGGGGGCTCCGCCAAGGGGGACTCCGCGACCTGGAGCACCGGGGATCGCGAGGAGCGGTACAAGCGCGTCATCGAAGACCCCCACCCGCGCCCCGCCGACGTCATCGAGGCAGCCGGCGCGCCCGCGGGCGTGGCTCGCGCGGACGACGGCTCGCTGCTCCTGACGTACGACGCCGGGAACGTCGAGGACGACGAGGGGCCCGCCGCCTCCGCCTGGCGCGTCGTCGCTCCCGACGGCAGGACGGTCGCCGAGCATGCGGAGCACACGGACGCGGAGGCGGTGGGGGCCCGGTTCAAGGGCGTGCGCGGGGGCTTCGTGAGTCTCCCGCCGGGGGAGGGCGCCGACGGGGCGTACGGCATCGACGTACACGGCAAACGGCACAAGGTCACCACCAAGGAGACCGCGCTGGGCACCCGTCCCGGCGACGTCCTGCTCGCCGATCTTGAGCCGACCCTCATCTACCGCCCCGCCACCCGCACCGTGGCGCCCCCGGCCGCGGTCTCGGACGACGCCCGCCACATCGTCGTCGACGAGCGGGGCACGGCCTGGACCCTGAACCAGCCCCTGACCGCGGAGGGCGACAGCATCGTCCGGCAGCGCGACGGCCGCACCATCGGCTCCACCCCCGTCCCGAAGCAGTACCAGGGCGGCAAACTCACCGCGCGCGGCGGCACGGCGGCGGTGGCCCTCTTGCAGGAGGAAAGCGTGCGCGGCCTCCTGGTGACGACGGACGGCGGCAAGAGCTGGCGCGAGCTCACCGGCGGCGGCGTTCCATGGCAGGAACTGAAGCGTGGCCCGGAGTTCCTGGTCCTGGAGGCGCTGTCGGACGGGCGGCTGATCGTCGGCGAGGAGGGTGGCCGGCAGTGGATCGCCGACGACCCCACCAACCGCGGCTTCCACGCGCTCAAGACCCCGAAGACCTTCACCTCGTTCGCCGTCCACGGCACGACCCTGTACGGCATCGTGGACACGACGACGGCGACGTACGACCTGGCGGACGGCGAGGGCCTGTGGAGCTCCCGCGACGGCGGCCGCACCTGGCAGCGCTACAAGGAGCGCGGCTGACGGCCCAGCGCCTCACTCGCAGCCCAGCGCCTCACTCACCGCGCAGCTCCTCGATGACCGGGCCGAACGCCTCGAAGTACGGCTCGAGGATCGTCAGATACGAGAAGCCGAAGCGCTCCCGCTGCGCACGCACTTGATCGGCGATGTCCCGTACGGAGCCGACCAGGAGGTGCGGCAGGGCGAGCGCCTCGTCCTCGGTGAGGTGCGGGACGTGTTCAAGCAGGGGCCTGACCGCCGCGCGCGGGTCGTCGGTGACCGCGACCAGCTGGCCGAGGAAGTTCAGCTCGGCCGGTTCCGCGCGGTCCGCCGCGAAGCGCCGGTAGGTGGCGACGCGCTCCTCCAGCTCGTCGGCCGTGAGGTGGGTCATCTTGCCCGCGGTGTCGCCCGGCACCGCCCGCGCCCCGGAGAACGCGGCTATGTCGGCGTGCTGCGCGGTCAGTTTCAGCATCCGGTCGCCGTTGCCGCCGATCACCACCGGCGGACGGGGCCGCTGCACGGGCTGCGGCTGGTGCTCGGCGGAGGCGAAGAGCCGGTCCAACTCCTCGACGGTGTACCGGAGATGGTCCACGCGCTCGCCCGGCGTCCCCCAGGGCAGGCCCGCCTTGTCGTGTTCCGCCTGTACGTATCCGGTGCCGAGGCCGAGCTCGAAGCGGCCGCCGGTGAGCGCGTCCGTGGTCGCCACCTCACGGGCGAGCAGCGCCGGGTTCCAGAACCCGGCGTTGAGGACGAACGTGCCGACGCGGGGCCGCTCGGTGGCCTCCGCCGCGGCGATGACCGAGGGGAACGGTGCGGGCATGCCCAGATGGTCGGCGACCAGGATCACGTCGTAGCCGAGTTCCTCGGCCTTGCGGCACTTCTTGCGCCACGCGTCGCCGGTGGACGGCGCGAGCATGTTGACGCCGAAACGGAACGGGCGAACCATGAACTCTCCTTGCGCGCAGGGGCAGTTGGCACAGCGGCGCCCAGTCCATCACTCGTGCGCGATGGCCGCCAGCACATTCATGCGCGATGCACGCAGCGCGGGGAGCAGCGCCGCCGCGAGCCCGACGACCACCGATCCAAGGACCACCGCGATCACCGTCGACCAGGGGATCGCGAACGCCTTCATGTCCTGCAGGGCGAGCACCTGCTGCGCGGAGACCCCCCACACCAGACCGAGCGCGAGCCCGAGCAGCGCGCCGAACACGGCGATCACCACCGACTCCAGGCGGATCATCCGGCGCAGCTGCCGCCGCGCGAGACCGATGGCCCGCAGCAGGCCGATCTCACGGGTGCGCTCGACGACCGACAGGGCAAGGGTGTTGACGACGCCGAGCACCGCGATGATGATCGCGAGCCCCAGGAGCGCGTACACGAGATAGAGCATCACGGCGATCTGCTCGCGGATCAGCTCCTTGTAGTCGGCCTGGTCACGGACCTGCACCTGCGGATACGGGTCGAGTGACTTCTCCAGGCGGTCGCGCAGCGCATCGGGCTCCGTGCCCGGGGCCGCGTTCACGTACACCGCGGACTCCTGGCCGCCCGGTACGTACTCCTCGACCGTGCCGATGCCGAAGAAGAGCCCGCCCTCCACACCGAAGCCCTCGGCGCCCTCCTGGTCGGTGAGCGCGCCCACGGTCAGCTCGGTCCTGCGCCCGCCGGGGAACTCCACCGGCAGCTTCTCTCCCACGCGGACCTCGTGCTTGTCGGCGAAGTCCCGCTCCATGGCGATGTTCCCGGGCGCGAGCGCCTGCGCGGACCCGCCCGCCACGTACGTGATGCGGGCGACGTCGTCCAGCCGCTTGTCGTAGCCCGCGGCGGTCGTCTCCACGCTCTTCCCGTCCGGCATCGCCACCTTCACCGGAGTGAACCGCTGCCGCACGACGAGCCCGGCGCCCTCGGTGTCCCGCACCTTCTGGGTGATCTCCTTCGAGAACGGGATGAAATTGCTGTTCTGTACGACGAAGTCGGCGCCGAGGGTCCGGTCGATCTGCTGGTCGAAGGACTTGGTCATGGACGCGCTCGCCACCGACATGCCGGTCACCAGGGCAAGCCCCACCATCAGCGCGGCCGCCGTGGCCCCGGTGCGGCGCGGATTGCGCAGCGCGTTGCGCTGGCTCATCCGCCCGATGGAACCGAACACGGCGGGGAACGCGCCGCCCAGGACCCGGATCACCGGGCGCACCAGAAGCGGTCCCGCGATGACGGTGGCGATGAGCGTCAGAACCAGGCCGAGCCCGAGCAGGGACGCCGCCGACGAGGTCTTCTCGGACGTCGCACAGCCCACCAGGGCGGCGGCCCCCGCCAGCGCGACCACCGAGCCGATCACCGCGCGCACCTTCAACGGCCGCCCCACACCCGCGATTTCGGCATCGGCCAGTGCCGCCATCGGCGAGACCTGCGCCGCGCGCCGCGCCGGGAGATACGCCGCGACGAACGTGACGCCCACCCCGACGACGTACGAAGCCACGGGAGTCGCCCACCCGATGACCATCTCGGTGGACTTCAGGTTCATCCCGAGCAGGCCCATCAGCTCGATGAGACCGGCCGCGAGACCGATGCCCACCGCGAGCCCCACCGTCGAGCCGACCGCGCCCAGCAGCACCGCCTCGGTCAGGACGGAACGGCGGACCTGCCGGCGGTCGGCGCCCAGCGCCCGCAGCAGGCCCAGTTCACGGGTGCGCTGCGCGATGAGCATCGAGAACGTGTTGACGATCAGGAAGATGCCGACCAGGACGGCGATCCCGGCGAAGCCGAGCATCACGTACTTGATGACGTCGAGGAATCCGCCGAGCTCGGACGCCGCCGAATCGGCCTGTTCGTCGGCGGTCTTCAGGTCGTAGCCGGAGCCGAGCTCGGCCGCGACACGGCGCTTGAGGACGGTGTCGCTCACGCCCGCGGCGGCGTCCACCGAGATGCCCGTCGCGGCGTCCTTGTCGCCCAGGAGTTCACGCTGGGCGGTCGGGGTGTCGAGGTAGACCAGGGCCGCGCCGGGGTTGGTGGTGGTGAACGTGACGATGCCGACGACCTCGACCTTGAAGGAGCCGGGAGCGGCGAGCACCGTGAGGGTGTCGCCGATCTCCACGTCCTTCTTGTCGGCGGTGTCCGCGTCGAGCAGCGCCTGGTCCTTGCCGCGCGGCGCGTGCCCCGATGTCAGCTCGACCGGGCTGCGGTCGGTGACCAGCCAGTTCGTGGCGATGGTGGGCGCGCCGGTGGTCGGTCCCACCGATTCGTTCTCGCTGTCGACGACGGTGATGTTGTCGACGGCCGCGTCGATACGGGTCCTTGCCACCCCGTCGACCTTCGACACCCGGTCGGCGAGGCTCGCCGGGATCGTCGGCGTCTGCCCCGACGGGATCGCCTCGTCGAGGTCCTCCTTCGGCTCGACGGTCACATCGGCCGACGTCGAGGCGAAGAGCCGGTCGAAGGTGCGGGCCACCGTGTCCGAGAAGATCAGGCTGCCCGCGACGAACGCCACCGAGAGGATCACGGCGAGCGCGGAGAGCAGCAGCCTGCCCTTGTGCGCGAGAAAACTGCGGAGTGTCGCCTTCAGCATGGCCGCGCCCCGCCTCAGCTCTCGTCGGTCGTGCTGTCCGCGCCGTCACGGGGCTGTGCGTGGATCACGTCGAACCGTTTCAGGCGCTCCAGGACCGACTCCGCCGTCGGGCGCGGCATTTCGTCGACGATCCTGCCGTCCGCGAGGAAGAGCACCAGGTCGGCGTGGGCGGCCGCGCCCGGGTCGTGGGTGACCATGACGACCGTCTGCTCCAGCTTGTCGACCGCTTCGCGCAGGAAGCCGAGCACTTCGAGGCCCGCGCGCGAGTCGAGGTTCCCTGTCGGCTCGTCGGCGAAGATCAGCTCCGGGCGGGACGCGAGCGCCCGCGCGCAGGCCACACGCTGCTGCTGCCCGCCGGACAGCTGGGCGGGCCGGTGCTTGAGACGGTCGCGCAGGCCCAGCGTGTCGATGACGTGCTCCAGCCATTCCCGGTCGGGGCGCTGTCCCGCGATGTCCATCGGCAGCGTGATGTTCTCCAGGGCGTTGAGGGTGGGGATGAGGTTGAAGGACTGGAACATGAACCCGATGCGGTCCCGCCGCAGCTGCGTCAGCTCCCGCTCCTTGAGCCCTGTGATCTCGGTGTCGCCGAGCCACACCTGGCCTGCCGAAACGGTGTCGAGCCCGGCCAGGAGGTGCATCAGCGTGGACTTCCCCGAGCCGGACGGGCCCATGACCGCCGTGAACCGCCCGCGTGCGATGTCCACGTCGACCGAGTCGAGGGCGAGCACCGTCGTCTCGCCGGATCCGTACGCCTTGGTCAGGCCACGCGCGCGTGCGGCAACGCCGGCGGGCTCCGAGCGGTCCGTGGCCGGTGCCGAAGCAGGTGTGGACAAGGCCGCCTCCTGGGTTGTGGCCGGTTCCAACTCCCGTGACCCTGCCGAGAGTAGAGGGTGGGGACGGGCGCCCGGTATCCCTCCGAGGTCGTGCCCCTGAGACGTATGTAAGGGGCACGGTATTGGCTCTCTTGCGGGTGCTAGCGGCGCGGCGCTAGCTTGATGGCATGGCGAAGACTCAGCTGAACGTACGGGTGGACGAGGGCACCGCCCGGGCCGCGAGAGAGCGCGCGCTGGCCCGCGGGATGAGCGTCAACCGGTACATCGAGGAACTGGTCAAGCAGGACGCGGGCGAAGTGGGGCACACCTTCGTCGAGGCGGCCGCCGACTTCATGAAGCAGTACGAATCCGTGTTCGTCGAAGAGTTCGGTCCCGAGCGCGAGGGTCGACGTTAAGCCCTTGAACCTCAGAATCGATCTTGCCTGGCTTTTGATGATCGCCGAACACAAGACGCCCGGAGACCCGCAGGTCACCGACTGGGGTGCCCTGGTGGCCGCCGTCAGCCGGCACGAGGCGGAGATATTCGGCGTACCCGTCTACGAGAGCCCGCACGACCGCGCCGCCGCCCTGCTCCAGATGCTCCTGCACATCCCCGCCCTGGAACGCTCCAACGCCCTGTTCGCCGTGTCCGCGGCCTACGCCTATCTCGTCGCGAGCGGGCTCAAGGTCGTCACATCCGCCGAGCAGGTGCGCGACCTCGCCCGTCTGGTCAAGGAGGACGACGCGAGCGTGCACGCCATCGCGGACGTGCTGCGGCAGTGGAGCCTGTGACCGCGGCGCGACCGAAACCGGTTCTCAGAAACCGGTTCTCAGAGCTCGGTGGCCCGCTCGTGGCGCGGCTCGTACAGGCCGACCTCGCCGCCGCCCGGCAGCTTGAACCGGGTGAGGAGACCCCAGCCCGCGTCGGTCACCGGCTGGGTGAACCGGACGCCCCTGCCGGTCAGTTGACGCACCGTCCCCTCCACGTCGTCACACATGAGATAGAGCTCGTGCGACTCCGGGCCCGGAGTGGGATGTACGGCGACCTCGGCGGGCGGCAGCCTGAAGATGAGCCAGCCGCCGCCGGCGTCGACGTGCGGGTACTCCAGTACGTCGCGGAAGAAGGCGCGGTCGGCCTCCGCGTCGTTGCTGTAGACGATGATGTGGGCACCATTGATCATGCGGTGAGGATAGGTTCGACGAGACTGCCGAGCCGTAGGAGGACGCAGATGTCTGCCGCCATCCAGCCGATGATCGTCACCCCTGACCTGGACCGCCTGCTGCGGTTCTACAAGGAACTGCTCGGCGCCGAGGAGGTGTCGCGCGTGCCGGAGGAAGGGCCCACGTTCTTCGTGAACCTGCGCATCGGCGACTCGGAACTCGGCATCGTCTCGAACAAGGAAGTGCCGCTGGATACGCCGCAGCGGATGCTCCTGAGTGTGGCGGTGGAGAGCGTGGACGACCGCCTGAAGCACGTCGAGCCCCTCGGGGGAGAGGTGCTCGCGCCGCCCAACGACATGCCGTGGGGGCAGCGCGTCGGGCACATCAAGGACCCGGACGGCAACAAGATCAACCTCACGCAGCCGGTCTGACGCCCCGTCGGGGCTCTCAGTCTTCTTCTGGCCGGCGGGCGGAGCCGAGCACGCAGTACGAAGTGGGCAGCCGTGGCCCTTTCGCGGGCACCAGGAAGCGCCGGTACGGGCCGATCTCGAACCCCGCGTCCCGCAGCGCGGCCAGCGGGTCCCGCGCGACGTGACAGCCGCCGAAGAACAAGGGCCAGACCGTACGGTCCAGGATCCGCTGCGTACGCGCCATCGCCGCGCCCGGCGCCACGCCGTGCTCGAAGAACCGCAGCTCGCCGCCGGGCCGCAGGACGCGCCGCAGCTCGGCGAGGGCGCGGGGCACGTCGCGCACACTGCACAGCACCAGGGAGGCCACCGCCCCGTCGAACGCCTCGCTCTTGACGGGCAGGGCCTCGGCCGCACCCGGCACCACGTCGACCGGGACCTCGGCCCGCACGGCCGCGGACGCGGCCAACTGCCGCAGAAGGCGCTCCGGTTCGATCGCCACGACCTCCGACACGGCGGTGGGGTAGTACGCGAAGTTCAGGCCGTTGCCCGCGCCGACCTCGATCACACGACCGGAGAGCCCGGCGAGCAGCTCCTTGCGGTGGGCGCCGACCACGCGCTCGGCGGCCACGCTCTGACGTGCGTAGAAACGGGCGAAGACCGGGTGGTGCACGGCGTCCCGGGGCACAGCCTTGGCGGAGCGAGGCGACATGGGCACTCCTCAGCAGGGTGAGCGGATACCGCAATGGTGCCCCGCCGGGGCCGGTTTCCCCCACGCCGAACGCAGCGAGTCGGGCCGACGGGGCTCTGGGGTTACGCCACCGAGGGCGCCCCGCGGGGGCAGGTGCCGGGCTTGGGCTCTGGCGGTGCGGCAGCTGCTGGGGCGCGGGCTGCGCGGCCACCGCTGCGACCCGACTGCGCGAAAGCCACCGGGCCGCGGCCTGGCGTGCTCGGCGCCGGGGCCCCTCAGGGAGACGGAACGACGGGCTCCGAAATCTTCCCCCGCGTAAGCCCACTGCCCCGCAGGCTTCCCTCGCCCCCGGTGCTTCCCGTGCCGTGAAGGGGGAACGGGCGAACGGGACGCCTCTGCCCCGGGCCATCCCAGCCCCTGCGCCCGCCTCCGCCAAGACTTTCCCGCCCACCCACCCGATACCGCAGAGTGATCGGGTGGGTGGGCGGGAAAGCGTCAGACTCCCCGCGCCCCGGGCGCCTCCCGTGCAGTGAAAGCCGCCGCGTCCCACTTCCCGCCCAGTTCGGGGCCCAGCCAACTGCCCGCTCGGGTGCGGAAGTCGGGCCCCGAGAGGGTGCCCGCCCCCGCCGGCACCGCGCCCAGGAGCTTCGTGCCCGCCGCCTGCGGCAGGTCCGCCAGGTTGCAGCGGGATGCCAGGTCCGGGGCGGCCGGCCAGCTGCCGACCGTCACTCCCAGGGGGGTGAGACCGCGGGAGCGGAGCGCCTCCGCGGTCAGCGTCGTCGTGTTGAGCGTGCCGAGGCCCGCCGACGCGACGACAAGGACCGGCGCGGCAAGCAGCCGGGCGGCATCGGCCAGGGTCGCCCCCTCGTCGTCGTAGCGGACGAGCAGACCGCCCGCGCCCTCGACCAGGACCAGATCGTGCTCGGCCGCCAACTTCTCGGCAGCGTCGGCCACTTCGTGCGGGCGGATCGGCGCCATCCCGGCCCGCCGCGCGGCGGTGTTCGGCGCCAACGGCTCGGGAAAGCGGGCCAGTTCGAGGGTGGTGACGGCATCGCCAGCAAGGCGCACCACCTCTTGAGCGTCCCCCGGCTCACCGGGCGCGACCCCGGTCTGCGCGGGCTTGAGCACGGCGACGCTCCGCCCCGCGGCGACCGCGAGTGCGGCCACCGCGGCCGTCGTCACGGTCTTCCCGATCTCGGTGCCCGTGCCGGACACGACGAGGACCGTCATGTCAGGCCTCCCTTGCTGCCGCGCATGCGGCGTGGCCGATGCGTGTCACGTACCTGCAGCCCTTCGCGTGTGGCGGTGGGCGTGGTGGTTGTTGTGACGGTCTTGCTGTTTTTGGTGCCTGTGCCGGACGCCACGAGGACTGTCATGTCAGGCCTCCTTTGCTGCCGCGCATACGGCGCGCCCGATCCGTGCCACGTCGTCGTCGCCCGTGATGAAGGGCGGCATCGTGTAGATCAGGTCGCGGAACGGTCGTACCCACACGCCTTCGCGTGTCGCGGCGCGCGTGGCCGCTGCCATGTCGACCGGGTGGTCCAGCTGGACGACACCGATCGCGCCGAGCACGCGTACGTCCCGTACGCCCGGCAGCGCTGCCGCCTCGCCGAGCGTGCCGCGCAGGCCCGTCTCGATGCGCTTGACCTCGGTCTGCCAGTCCTGCCCGAGCAGCAGGTCGATCGAGGCGCAGGCCACCGCGGCGGCGAGCGGATTGCCCATGAAGGTGGGGCCGTGGGCAAGCACCGGCACCTCGCCGCGCGAGATGCCGTCGGCGACCCTCGCCGTGCACAGCGTGGCCGCCATCGTCAGATAGCCGCCGGTCAGGGCCTTGCCCACGCACATGACGTCGGGCGTGACGCCCGCGTGGTCCGCGGCGAACAGCCGCCCCGTGCGGCCGAACCCCGTCGCGATCTCGTCGAAGACGAGCAGCACGTCGTGCTCGTCGCACGCCTCGCGCAGCACCCGCAGATAGGCGGGGGAGTGGAACCGCATCCCGCCCGCGCCCTGCACCACCGGTTCCACGATGACCGCGGCGAGCTCGTCGGCGTGCCGCCCGATCAGCTCCCGCAGGTGCTCCGCGTACACATCGTCGTGCGCATCGAAACCCGCCGGAGGGGCGTCAGCGAAGACCTGCTGGGGCAGCACGCCCTGCCACAGCTCGTGCATGCCGCCATCGGGGTCGCACACCGCCATCGGCTGCCAGGTGTCGCCGTGGTAGCCGCCGCGCCAGGTCAGCATCCGCCGCTTGGCGGGACGGCCCAGCGAGCGCCAGTGCTGCAGGCACATCTTGACGGCGACCTCGACCGACACCGAACCGGAGTCCGCGAGGAAGACATGCTCGAGGCCTGCGGGTGACATGTCGACAAGGCGCTTCGCGAGGCCGATCGCGGGCTCATGGGTGAGCCCGCCGAACATGACATGGCTCATCCGCTCCAGCTGGCCGCGGACCGCGTCGTTGAGCACCGGGTGGTTGTAGCCGTGGATCGCCGACCACCAGGACGACATGCCGTCGACCAGTTCGCCCCCGCCGTCCGCGAGCCGGAGCCGTACGCCGCTCGCCGACTCGACGACCAGGGGCTCCTGGCGGCCGGGCATGGGGCCGTAAGGGTGCCAGACGTGACGTCGGTCGAGGTCGAGCAGCTCGGATACGGGCAGGTCAGGCATTGGGCGCCAGATCCGTTCCCGCGCCGCGGCGGCGTACGGCCACCAGATCCGTACGCGCCTCGGAGGTCTCGGGGTTCGCGGAGGCAGCTGCGGTCTCGGCGGACACGGAAGGCTCCGGCTGCTCCGCCGGCTCGGACGAACCACAGGGACCGCAACCGCCCCCGCCGTGCGACCCGCAGCCGCCTCCACTCTCCGCGTGCGACCCGCAGCCGCCCCCGCTCTCCCCGTGCGACCCGCACCCGGCCGCCGCGATCGCGTCCGCGCGGTGCTCCGGCAGCGTCACGGTGCCCGCGCCCTCGACCTCGAAGCCGGCGTCCGCGATCATCTCCAGGTCGGTCTTGCCCGCCTGGCCCTCGCTGGTCAAATAGTCGCCGAGGAAGATCGAGTTGGCGAGGTGCAGGGCGAGCGGCTGCATCGTGCGCAGATGCACCTCGCGGCCGCCCGCGATGCGTACCTCCACGTCGGGGCAGACAAACCGGACCATCGCGAGGATGCGCAGACAGCGCTGCGGGGTGAGGTTCCACTCCTTGGCCAGCGGGGTGCCCTCGAAGGGGATCAGGAAGTTGACCGGCACCGAGTCGGGGTCGAGGTCGCGCAGCGCGTAGACCACGTCCACGAGGTCCTCGTCCGTCTCGCCCATGCCCGCGATCAGACCCGAGCAGGCGGACAGGCCCGCGGCCTGCGCCTGCTGCACCGTGTCCACGCGGTCGGCGTAGGTGTGGGTCGTGGTGATCTCGCCGTACGTCCCCTCGGACGTATTGAGATTGTGGTTGTACGCGTCCGCGCCCGCCGTGCGCAGTTTGTCCGCCTGGCCCGCGGAGAGCAGACCGAGGCAGGCGCACACCTCGATGCCCTCGTTCTGTTCCTTGATCGCCTCGATGGTCTGCGAGACCCGGTCGACGTCACGGTCCGTCGGCCCGCGGCCGCTGGCGACCAGGCAGACCCGCTTGGCGCCGCCCGCGACACCCGCGGCGGCGGCCTGTGAGGCCTCGTCGGGCTTCAGCCAGGTGTACTTGAGGATCCCGGCCGTGGAGCCGAGGCGCTGCGAACAGTACGAGCAGTCCTCGGGGCACAGGCCCGACTTGAGATTGACCAGATAGTTGAGCTTCACCCGTCGCCCGAACCACTGGCGCCGTACCTTCCCGGCGGCCGACACCACGTCGAGCAGCTCGTCGTCGGAGGTGGCCAGCACGGCCAGCGCCTCTTCACGGGTCGGCAGCTCGCGCCGAAGCCCCTTGTCCACCAGCGTGTTCAGCAGATCCATGGCGCTGATCCTTACGTACGAGAGCCTGCCTTTCCAAGGAGAGTTCGCACAACAGAAACGCTTTGAGGTGTGGGTATTGCCACATCCTGGCCTGGTGGCCGGACGGCTAGGGTCTGTGCACTGTCTACAAACGCACCGTCTGCAACCGGCCCTGACCATGCCCCGGAGGAATCCCATGGCGAGCTCGCCGTTCGACTGGATCGACGAGCAGGCGAGCCTGCGCGCACGGGCCGGACTCGTCCGCACTCTGCGTCCCCGCCCCGCCGACGCGCCTGGCCTCCTCGACCTGGCGAGCAACGACTACCTGGGCCTGGCGCGGCACCCCGAGATCACCGAGGGCGCGGCGGCCGCGGCGCGCCGCTGGGGCGGCGGGGCGACCGGATCGCGCCTGGTGACGGGATCCACCGAGCTGCACGCGGCGCTTGAGCGCGAACTTGCCGAGTTCTGCGGTTTCGAGTCCGCCCTCGTGCTGTCCTCCGGATACGCAGCGAACCTCGCCGCGGTCACGGCGCTCGCCCCGCACGGCTCGCTGATCGTCTCCGACGGGGGCAATCACGCCTCGCTGATCGACGGCTGCCGTCTCGCGCGCGGCACGACCCAGGTGGTTCCGCACGCCGATCCCGCCGCGGTGCGCAAGACCCTCGACGGCCACCGCGGCCCGGCGGTCGTCGTGTCGGACACGGTCTTCTCGGTGGACGGCGACGCGGCCCCGCTGGCCGAACTCTCCGCCGCCGCCGGTGAGTTCGGTGCCGGGTTGATCGTCGACGACGCCCACGGCCTCGGCGTGCTCGGCGACGGCGGCCGCGGCGCACCGCAGGCGGCCGGGCTCGCGGGCAGCCCGCACACCGTGGCCACGGTCACCCTGTCGAAGTCCTTCGGCAGCCAGGGCGGCGCGGTGCTCGGCCCCGCCAAGGTCATCGACCACCTGATCAACGCGGCCCGCACCTTCATCTTCGACACGGGGCTCGCCCCGGCCGCCGTCGGTGCCGCGCTGGCCGCGCTGCGGCTGCTGCGCGCCGAGCCCGAGCGGGCGGCGCGGGCCCGCGCGGTCGCGGCCGAGCTGCATGAACGCCTCACGGCGGAAGGTCTGCAGGCGGTGCGTCCCGACGCGGCCGTCGTCTCGGTGCGCGCCCCGTCGCCGGAAGCCGCCGTGCGCTGGGCCGCCGACTGCCGCGGCGCGGGCCTGGCCGTCGGCTGCTTCCGTCCGCCGTCGGTCCCGGACGGGATCTCGCGGTTGCGGCTGACCGCCCGTGCGGATCTCACCGGCGCGCAGATTGCCGATGCCGTACGAGTGATCAGCCGCACCGCACCCCGGTAGTCACCGGGGGTCCGCCCGTCACCGGAGGCCGTGGACGAAGGCCTCCCAGGTGGCGTGCGGGAAGAGCAGGGCGGGCCCTGCGGTGTGCTTGGAGTCGCGCACGGCGAGCAGTCCCGACTTCGGCCCTGAAGTCAGCGGGGCTGTCTCGACGCAGTTGTTCATTCCGTTGCTGTGGCTGCTGCGCTGCCACCGTGCGCCGTGCAGAGACGTGCTGTCGGAAACGTACCGAGGCAGGGCAGTCATGGTGCCTCCTTACGCGCCGTCACCTATCCCGGCGATGTGATCCGTTGATTCCTCGGGTGAAAGTGCTTGTCCTAGAAGGGAGTTGAAGGCATCCGTGTATGCCTGGAGGTCTTCTTTCCGTTCGAGGTAGAGGCTACTCGTCAAATGGTCGAGAACAACCACATCCAGATCAGCAATGTTCGGAAATGAGAAGATAACGAAAGAACCGAGGAGTCCCTTGTGCTCTCCCGCGGCGAACGGCAGCACCTGCAACCGCACATGGGGCAACTGTGCCGCCTCCTGTAACCGCTTCAGTTGCCCCGCGAGCACCTGCGCCCCGCCGATCTGCCGGTGCAGCACCGATTCGTCCAGGATCACGCTCAGTCGCAGCGGCCGTCTCGCGCGCAGCACGTCCTGGCGGGCCAGACGCACCTCCACCAGCGCGTCCACCTGCTCGTCCGGCAGGCCGTCCAGCGCGGCCCGGGTCACCACTCGCGCGTAGTCGGGCGTCTGGAGCAGACCGGGCACGACATTGGTCTCCAGGGTGCGGACGCGGCAGGCCTGTGATTCCAGACTGATGAAATCGCGGTACGCCGGTGGCAGCAGCCCGCGGTAGGCGTGCCACCAGTGGTGACGCCCGCCGCGGTCGTCGGCGCCCGCCAACGCCACCAGCAACTGACGGAGTTGGGCATCCTTCACCTCGTACGCGTCGAGGAGGAGATGTACGTCCGCGGCCTTGACACCGCTACGCCCGGTCTCGATCCTGCTCACCTTCGACTGGTGCCAGCCGACCCGGCTCGCGGCCTGGCCGCTGGTGAGCCCCGCGAGCGTGCGCAGAGCGCGCAGTTCGGCGCCGAGCTTGCGGCGGCGCACCGCGGGACCGTGCTGCATGTCCGTCTCCTTTCCGACGGAGCTTCCCTTTTTCCGGCCTCCCCACGACCTCTCACGGGCGACAGTAGAGGAAGTGCCGGTCTCGCGCCCAAATACGGTCTGCCGTAGCAGAGTTCACCGCTTTGAGCGACAGATATATGCACATCTCGGTGGATCGCCACACGTGAGGGGCCCAGTAGTGGCAGTCTGGCGCGAAGCACCATTCCGGGACTGTCCTCGTGTCTTCCGCTACGAGTCGGAGTCCAGTCCCGGTGGGAAAGGGACAGCGTCGCCATGGCAGACCTTCAGGAAGCATCCGTCACCCTGCCGAGCGATCCTGCCTCGGTCCCCGCGGCCCGGAAGTACGTGTCGAACGTCCTCACGGAGTGGGGCCTGCCCGGCGACGCGGAAGTGGCCGACACCGTCCGGCTCATCGTCTCCGAACTGGCAACCAACGCCGTGCAGCACACCCTGGGGCAGTCGCCCACCTTCACCGTGGGCATCGAACTGGCCCGCGAGGAGCAGCTGCGCATCGGCGTCACCGACAGTCACCCCCGCTACCCCAAGCGGCTGCCCGCCGCGGTCCAGCAGGACAACGGCCGCGGCATGGTGATCATCCGCTGGCTGACCGCCGAATGCGGCGGCAGACTTTCGGTCACCCCCACCCCCGAGGGCGGCAAGACGGTCTGGATCGCGCTGCCGTGGACGGGGGCGGTCCGGGGCGAGGTGCCGTCGCCCTCGACCTCAACCCGCTGAGCGCCCGAACGCCCCACGGAGCAGGGCCCGGAAGGTGTCGGCCGCCGGATGCGAACCGTCGGTGCGGTGGACGACCGAGATCGTACGGCGGAGGCTCCCCGGCTCCAGCGGCCGGACCCCCACCGGGGTGGCCGCCGTCCGTGCCACCATCTCCGGTACGACGGCGACGCCGAGGCCGGCGCTGACCAGCGCGCACACCAGCGCGTAGCCCGGAGTCTCGACAAGCACCGAGGGGGTCGCCCCGGCCCGCGCGAGCGCCGACTCCACGCCGTGCCGGGGCGGATGCGTCGGCGCCATGCTGATCAGCGGCTGCCCGGCCAGCTCGGCGAGCGGCAGCCGCGACGAGAGGCCCGCGAGCGCGTGCCCGGGCGATGTCACCAGGACCAATTCCTCGACCAGGACCGGCTCCGCGCTCACGGAGGCGGGCAACGGCACCGGATCCGACGGCTCATAGGTGTGCGTGAGCGCCAGGTCGACCTCGCCCGCCGCCACGGCCGCCACACCGAGCGGCGGCTCATAGCCCCGCAGCGTCAGCTCGATGTCCGGATGGGCACGGCGGAACGCGGTCAGCGCGGGCGGCACGAGATGGATCCCTGCCGTGGTGAAGGTCCCCACGCGCAGCCGGCCGCCGGACAGGCCCGTCAGCTGCGCCAGTTCGTGCCGCGCCCGCTCCATCTCGTCCAGGACCCGGCGCGCCCGGGCCAGCAGCAGCTCGCCCGCACCGGTCAGCCGCGCCCCGCGGTGATGCCGGACGAGGAGCGGGGTGCCCGCCTCCCGCTCCAGCTTGGCCAGCTGCTGGGAGAGGGCGGGCACGGTGTAGCCGAGGCGCTCGGCGGCGCGGGTGATCGACCCGGCCTCGGAGACCGCCACCAGTGCGGCGAGCCGCGTCGGGTCGTACATGGTGTCTCCCGGTGCAGGTGCTGACGCCGGGTCGGCCCGGCCGTCGACGTGGGGGTAAACGCCTGCTTAAGGCAGGCCCAGGATATTCCACATACCTGCTGAAGGCAGAAGAACGGCAGGCTGGGGGCCATGGACGCACAACTGGTTGCCTTCACCGGAGTCGCCGCGGGCATGGTCGCCATGCCGGGCGCCGACTTCGCCGTGGTGGTGCGCAACGCCCTCGCCTCCCGCCGCGCCGGGGTCACCTGCGCCATCGGTGTCGCGGGCGGGCTCCTGGTGCACACGGCGCTCGCGGTGGCCGGGGTCGCGGCGGTGCTCGCGGCAGTGCCGACGCTCTTCCGGGCGCTGCAGATCGTCGGCGGCGGCTATGTGCTCTACCTGGGCTACCGCGCCCTGCGGTCGGCGGCGCGGGCGCGGCGGAGTGCCGGTGCGCCCGGGGAGGAGGCGACGGCGGTGGGGGGCAGCCTGCGGCAGGGGTTCCTCACCAATGCCCTCAACCCCAAGGCACCCATCACGTTCCTCAGCGTGCTGCCCCAGTTCGTGCCCGCGGGCAGTCCCGCGATGCCCAGGACCCTGCTGCTCGCGTCCATCGTCGTTGCGCTCGCCCTGGTGTGGTTCCCGGTCGTCGCGCTCCTGGTGGACCGGCTCGGCCGCCGGCTGCGCCGGCCGCGTACCGCCCGGGCGATCGAGGGCGTCACCGGCGGCGCGCTGAGCCTCCTCGGCCTGGTGCTGCTCATCGAGGCGGCTCTGGCGTGACGTCCGACCGTGCGGCCGTGCGGCGCGCCAGGCGGGGGAGTACGCCGGGGAGCACGCCCCACAGGCCCCCGCACACGAGCAGCGTGCCCGCGCTCGCGATGATCCCGCCGGTGCGGCCGACCGCCACGTCCACGACCAGGAGCACCGATCCGGCGAGGGCGAACATCAGGACGGCCAAGCCGGCCCTGGCGAGATGCGAAGAGACCCGCACGATCAGCGGCTTGGACTTCTGCTGGAACAGCGCCCGGTGCACCGCGGCCGGCGCCGTGAACAGGGCCGCCGCAAGGACGGCGAGCAGCAGCGTGGTGACGTAGGTGGCGCGCTGCACGTCGTCCAGGGACGGGAAGCGCGGCGTGAAGGCGAGGGTCAGCAGGAACGCGAAGAGGATCTGCACGCCGGTCTGCGTGACCCTCAACTCCTGGAGAATCTCGGAGAAGTTGCGGTCCGCGCGCTCGAACGGCGTCTCGTTGCGGGTGTCGTGAGCGGCGTGGGAGGCGTTGTCGTCGGCCATGCCGCACGAGTATCCGGGTCGGCGCGCTCCACGCGTGGCGGACGCGCCGGGCGACGGCGCGCCGGCCGAGGAGCCGGCCGCCGCCGCCCGGCGGCAGGTCAGCGCACCCTGCCGTACGAGACGCTCTTGGTCCAGATCTTCTCGAGCCGCACCACGGTGTTCGACTTCGGGGCGTGCCAGATCCGGCCCTTGCCCGCGTAGATGCCGACGTGGTAGACGTTCCGGCCGGAGTGGAAGAAGACCAGGTCGCCGCGGGAGCGGTTGGACGCGGAGATGTGCCGGGTCCTGTTGTACTGCTGTGCGGCGGTGCGTGGGAGCTTCTTGCCGGCGCGCTTGAACGAGTAGAGCGTCAGGCCCGAGCAGTCGAACCGGTTGGGCCCCGTGGCTCCGTAGCGGTAGGGCGAGCCCTTCTTGGACGCTGCGATCTTCAGGGCCTTCGTTCCGTGTGTCGCGGCCTGGGCCTCCGTCGTGAGCCCTGGGGCCACGAGGGTGCCGCCGACGACGGCGAGCGTGAGAGCCGATGCGCAACCGGCCCTGGTGAGCAGCGACGGAACATGATTCAGCGCGGTCATGCGCAACCCTTCGTCAGCCGCCTGTGAAGGATGACCTGTCGGATTCGGGCTGACAAAGTTGCCCGGCCGCGGTGTGCGGCTTCACCCCAAGGGCCGTTGTCCGGACCTTCCGGACCGACCCGTCGTGCCTGGGTCCTCCACTCCTGCCGGTGCACCGATGTCGACCGGGCATCCGGGCGGCGGCAGGACTCGGCGTCCGCCCGGACCGCCCCGCCGCTGTGGCGGGGGCTTGTCGTCGGAAGGGATCTTGACCCGTCAACGGCCAGAAAACCGAGCCGAAACGGCGTTTTGTGAGGCTACTCACGGCTGAACCGTTCAGGTGGACAACGCCGGATAAGGGCACCCTTCGCAGGGCTCGACGATCGCTCTACCAGCAGCGGAAGGAGTCATTCCGGCCGTCGCGTACACCGCTGACGCAACTGTGGCCGACCCCGTTGACGACGACCTGCTACGCCGAACGGGGTAGCCCGTCTGGTCCGTTTAAGACCGGCCCCGGACGCTGCAGACCTGCCGGGCAACCGACTTGAGGGGGGATCAGGGCGCCGAAGGGGGCGGCACGGTGACCCGGCAGGACCGCCGCTCCCCGTCGAGCACGCGCAGCGCCCGGGCCAACGTCGGTGCGTGCACGGCACTCTCGCCCCGCTGGTGCATCAGCGTCAGCGCGTCCCGCAGCGCGGTGGCGCTGGCGACCAGGGCCTGGGCTGCGCGCAGTCCGCCGTACGTGTCGGACGCGCGGGCGGGGTTGATTCGGCCCAGCAGATCGACCACTTCGAGGTACCGGTCGATCAACTCGCCCTCGGCGCGGGTCAGTGCGGGCAGCGGAGGCAGTTCGGGCGGCAGCATCACCGGCTCACCTCGCGTCCTGGGTACGGAGCGAGTCCTTGCTGCCGCGGAGCGAATCCTTGCGGCTGGGGATGATCCGGTCCACCAGGCCGTACGCGAGCGCTTCGGGCGCGCTGAAGATCTTGTCCCGCTCGATGTCCGCCGAGACGCGCTGCGGGCTCTGTCCCGTGTGCCGTACGAGGAGTTCCTCCAGGAGCGCACGGGTGCGCTGGAGTTCGGCCGCCTGAATCGCGAGGTCGGAGGTCTGGCCCTGGATCGGCTCGGTGATCGAGGGCTGATGGATCAACACCCGGGCGCCGGGGAGCGCGTGGCGCTTTCCGGGGGTGCCGGCGGCGAGCAGGACCGCGGCCGCCGACGCGGCCTGGCCCAGGCAGGTCGTCTCCACGTCGCAGGTGACGAACCGGATCGTGTCGTAGATCGCCGTCATCGCGCTGAACGAGCCGCCGGGGGAGTTGATGTAGAGCGAGATGTCGCGGTCCGGCGCCAGGTATTCGAGGTGCATGAACTGCGCCATCACGTCGTTGGCCGAGGTGTCGTCGATCGGGGTGCCCAGGAAGACGATGCGCTCCTCGAGCAGCTTCGAGTACGGATCGAGAGTCCGCTTTCCCGAGCTGGTGCGCTCGGTGAACTCGGGCAGGACGTAGCGGGCGGACGGTCGGTTCATGGCACGTCACTCCTCTTCCCGGGGCCGGATGCGCCGCCGTTGCTTCCTGTAGAAAATGTACAGGACGTACGTAACGTGGGAGTGGGTGACGCACCCGGTGAGTGAGCGGGGCCGGTCAGCGCATCGCCTTGCGTACGGCGTCACGCGTGCGGTCGATCACGGTCGCGACCGGCGTCACCGCGACGTTCTTCAGCGCGGTGTCCGTACCGGGGTGCGGGCGGGTCGGCGCGATGGCCTCCGCGGCCCGCACCGCACGGGCCAGGTTCGCCAACTTGCCGCGATCGGCGATCTGTTGGAGGTACGCGAACTCGTGCCGCTCCTCGGCGTCCGCATGGGCAAGCACGTCCTGCCGCAGGGCGGCGAACAGGTCCAGGAACTCGGGGGATTCGGGGTCCGTTCCGTCGAGGTCGGACAGCGCCCGCTTGGCGTGTTCCTCCTCCTCGACGCGGTCCTTGACGACGAGTTCGCCGCCGTCGATGTTCCGGCGCGCGAAGGGGTGGACGACCTCCTCCTCGGCGGTCTCGTGCACCGCGAGCAGCCGGACGAGCTCCTGGAAGCGCTGCCTGCGCTCGTCGCCCTTGGTGGCCGTCACCTCGTCGAGCAGTGTGCGGATCCTCGTGTGCTGCGCCTTCAGCAGCTCCACGACGTCGGTGTGCTCGGTCATCCTGTCTTCGCTTCCCTTCTTTTCTTCCCTGTGCCGACTGTTCGTGCGGAAGCCGGCGAGTACCCGGGGAGCTCGGCGTTAGGCGTCGGGGCGACCGGGTACCCGGCCGCCATGAACCGTTTCGATCACATGGAGCATCTGGACAAGGCTCTCGTGGACGAACTCGCCTGGGTCGCCCGCGAGACCATTCGGGACGAACTGCGGGAGCAGACCCGCAAGCAGCGCCGCACGGCCACGCTGTACGCCGCGGCGGGCGCGTTCTCCCTCTACGCCGGCGCCGCACTGGCCCTCGCCATCGGCCTTGCGCTCGCCCTGGGGCTGCCCGACTGGGTGGCCGCGCTGATCACCGCGGTGATCCTCGGTGCCGTGGCGCATCTGCTGCGGGGCGCGGCCCGTCCGTCCACGTCACGGCCGACGCCTGGTCCGTCCACGTCACGGCCGACGCCCGAACGGGCGGCGGAGGAGCGGGCCGCGGCCGAGCGCCTCGGTGGCATCCCGTCCGCCGAACGCCCGCCGGGCGGTGGCCTGGGCGGCACGTACCCGCCGGTCCCACCCGGCGGACCGGAAGGGGCGACCGGATCGCAGCGTCCCGCCGGCACGGATCCCGAGGCGCCGCACCGCTGGACCCCGTGAGCCCGCGCGGCGGCAGAGGTGACCATGGCCTCGGGGGACGGTGAACAAATCCAGTGGACAGCGGTCATGCGGGCGGCAGACTGGCCCGCATGACCGCTACGGACCCCAAGGCCGACCTTCACCACTACCTGCAGACAGCCCGCGACGCCCTGCTGTGGAAGCTCGAAGGGCTGTCGGAGTACGACATCCGCCGCCCGCTGACGCCGACCGGCACCAACCTGCTCGGCCTGCTGAAACACACGGCCGGCGTGGAATTCGGCTACCTCGGCGACACCTTCGGACGCCCGGGCGAGCAACTGCCCTGGCTCGACGAAGGCGCCGAGGCCAACGCGGACATGTGGGCCACCGCCGACGAATCGAGGAAGAGCATCGTGGAGCTCTACCGCAGGGCGTGGGCCCACGCGGACGCGACGCTCGACGCGCTGCCGCTGGACACGGTCGGCAGGGTGCCGTGGTGGCCCAGCGGCAAGGGCGAGGTGACGCTGCATCATGCCGTCGTACGCGTGATCGCCGACACGCACCGGCACGCCGGGCACGCCGACATCGTCCGGGAACTCATCGACGGCGCCGTCGGCATGAACAAGGGCAACGACAGCATGCCGTCCGGCGACTCGGCGTGGTGGGAGAACCATCGAAGCCGACTGGAACAGACAGCCAGGGAAGCCGACGCGGACGCGTAACCGCCCGCCGGATAGTGTCTGCCCGTCGCAGGCGAGAAAATCAGGGGGGCAGTGGCGGTGTGGACGAGGTGCCGCAGAGCGGCAGGCGCGGTGCTGGCTGCGGGGGTTCTCGCCGCCGTCACGGGGTGCGTGCCGAAGGAATCGGCGGACGACAAGGACGACAAGGGGGCGGGGAAGGACGCGGCACCGGTGTCCGTGTCGCCTTCGCCGTCCCAGCACCGGCCGCTGACGGCCGAGCAGTTGAAGCCCCTCCTGCTGCGTGAGGGGGATGTGCCCGAGGTCGACAGCGCGCCGGTACAAGGTCCCGTGCCCAAGTACGATCCGCGGGTTCTGGTGCCGGGCCCGGGGTGCCAGGACGTGTTCGACGCGCTCGTCTCGCACGACGCGTCCACGTCCGTGATCCAGGATTTCTGGTGGAAGAACGACCAATGGGGCGGCAGGACCTGGCTGGCCTCGTACGCCGGCACCGAGGCGGCGGAGCAGTTCCAACGGCTCAGGGACGGGCTCAAGACCTGCAAGAAACTGGTGGGGAAGACCCCGGACCAGAAGCTCGACTCCCGGATCACCGTGGCGAAGACGCCCACGCTGGGCGACGAAGCCGTCGCCTTCGACCTGAGCATGGACGGCCCGGATCACACCGTGCTGACCGACCGCCAGATCTTTGTGCGCGTGGGCTCCCTCACCGTGAACATGAGCGACCGCGGTGCGCAGCGCAATCCCGGCTTCCCGCTCGACGTGGTGGTCGACAAGCAGCTCGACCGTCTGGAGCGAGGACCGCGCACCTGACGCCGGTGCGGTGCTACGCGCCGGACCCGTAAGTCCCGTACTCCGGGAGCCCCGTCGACTCGAAGGTGTGCACCGACAGGCCGCCCGGCGTCGTCTGATGACCGACGAGCCGCAGGCCGGCCGGCGCGCCGCCGTCCGGGAACAGGCGCCGGCCGCTGCCCACCACGACCGGCGCGATCGCGATCCGCAGCGTGTCGACAAGACCGGCGGCGAGCAGGGACTGGGCAAGGCGGGCGCTGCCGTGGATCTGCAGTTCCCGCCCGGGACGCCGCTTCAGCTCGGCGACCTGGGCCGGGACGTCGCCCGACAGGATGGTGGTCGGGTCCCAGTCGGCCCTGGTCAGGCTCTGGGACGCCACATACTTCGGCAGGCCGTTCAAGATGCCGGCGGCGGGATGGTCGGTCATCTTCGGCCAGTCCCGCGCGAAGTTCTGGTACGTACGGCGGCCGAACAGGAACGCGTCCGCCTCGCCCAGCCAGGTGCCGGCAAGACGCTCGAACTCCGCGTCCAGGTGCGGCACGAACCAGCCGCCCCGCGTGAATCCGTCGCTGGTGTCCTCGTCCGGGGCCCCCGGGCCCTGGGACACACCGTCGAGCGACAGGAACTCCTGTACGACCAGCTTCATCGCGCACCACTCTCTCTTCGGCTACGGCTATGGCTACGGCTTCGGCTTGGGCCTCGGCGAACCCGACGCTACGGCGCCTGCGGCACCCGCACCAGGACCGACCGGTGGTGCGGCTCGCGCATGTCAGCAGGTTTGGCGGGCGGGTTGCGGGCCACTCGGAGACCGAGGTGGCCATGACGAACAGACCCTCGGATGCACGGAAGAACACCACGAGTCCGCAGAGCGGTGGCGCGGACGACGGCCGGCCGGGCCCCATGGAGGTGCTGCGCCAGGCGCGCGTCCAGTTCGCCGAGCTGACCGGGATGACCGCCGAGTCCGTGTCGTCCTTCGAACAGACAGAGGACGGCTGGGTGTTGGAGATCGAGGTCCTGGAACTCGCCCGGATCCCCGACACGATGAGTCTCCTCGCGAGCTATCAGGTGGACCTCGACCCGCAGGGCGGGCTCACCGGATACCGGCGCATCCGTCGCTACGAACGCGGGCGGGCCGACGCACATAGGCCCGGCGGCCGCTAGGCCGCCTTCCCGCGCAGGTTTCCACAGAGACAGACAAGGAGGAGCGGTCGGCATGACCGTTGTCCCGGCACAGCAAGCCGGCGGAGGAGGCGGCACCAGCGGCCTGTACGACGTCCTGGAGCTCGTCCTCGACCGGGGGCTCGTCATCGACGCATTCGTACGCGTCTCCCTCGTCGGCATCGAGATCCTGAAGATCGACGTACGGGTGGTCGTCGCCAGCGTCGACACATATCTGCGCTTCGCCGAGGCGTGCAACCGCCTCGACCTGGAGGCGGGCCCGCACAAGAACCCCGGGCTCCCCGACCTCATGGGCGAGCTCACCGAGTCCGGCGCACGCGGCAAGTCCAAGGGGGCGCTGTCCGGCGCCGCCGAGACCATCTCCGACGCGTTCCGGCAGGCTCGCGAGGAGGGTCAGCAGGAGGGGCGCCCGCGCAGCCGCAAGGCCACGCCCGCACGCAGGAAGGAGGAACAGGAATGAGTACGTACGTCTATGGCATCGCCGCACGTTCGCATCCCTCGCTCCCCGAGGGCATGGACGGAGTGGGAAAGCCGCCGCGCCCCGTGCGTGTGATCGAGGAAGGCGAACTGGCGGCGGTCGTCAGCGACGCTCCCGAAGGGCTGCGCCCCAAGCGCAACGACCTGCTCGCCCACCAGAACGTGCTGAGCGAGGCGGGCGCGGCAGGCGCGGTGCTTCCCATGCGGTTCGGCAGCGTCGCACCGGACGACGAGGCCGTCACGAGCGTGCTCGCGGAGCGCGCCGAGCACTACCACGAGCGGCTCAGGACCCTGGCGGGCAAGGTCGAGTACAACGTCAAGGCGAGCCACGACGAGGCGGCCACGCTGCACCGCGTGATGGCCGAGAACACGGAGATCCGGGCGCTCACCGAGGCCAACCGGACAGCGGGCGGCGGCAGTTACGAACAGCGGCTGCGGCTCGGCGAGATGGTCGTCGCCGCGATCAAGGGCCGGGAGGCCGAGGACGCCGTGGAGCTGCGGCGCGCCCTGGAGCCGGCGGCGGAGGCCGTCAGCGCCGGTCCCGACTCCACGGGCTGGCTGGCCAATGTGTCGTTCCTGGTGGAACGCGCGTCGGCCGAAGATTTCCTCGGCGCCGTGGAGAAGGTCCGTGAGACGCATCCGCACGTCGAACTGCGTGTCAACGGGCCGCTGCCGCCGTACAGCTTCGTCGAGCCAGGACCCGCCGAGCCGACACCTACCGCGACGGGTGCGGCGGGCTCGTCCGGTTCATCAGGCCCATCGGGTCCGGGATCCGGCGGGGCGTGAGCGCATGGGGCTGATCGGCGAGGTGCTGCTGCTGCCGTTCGCACCCGTGCGCGGCAGCCTCTGGGCGGTGAGACAGGTGCTCGCCGAGGCCGAGCGTCAGTACTACGACCCATCGGCCGTCCGGGCCGAACTCGCCCTTCTCGAGCAGCGGCTCGTGGCGGGCGAGATCGATGAGGAGGAATTCGACCGCCAGGAGGACGAGCTGCTCGACCGCCTGGACATCGGCCTGCGCACCGGCGCGGGAGCGGACAACGGGACCACAGGATGAATCGACAGGGACTTGGCCTCGCCCTAGGGGCCGGATACGTCCTCGGACGTACGAAGAAGATGAAGCTGGCCTTGGCGGTCGGCACCATGGTGGCCGCGAAGCGGATGCGTCTGGGCCCACGGGTGCTCGGGGACCTGGTGTCCCGGCAGCTGCAGGAGAACCCGCAGTTCAAGGAGATCGGGGACCAGCTGCGTGCGGACTTGCAGGGCGTCGGGAGGGCCGCATCCGGAGCGCTGGTCGAGCGGCAGATGGAAGGACTCGCCGACCGGCTGCACGGGCGGACCGAGCAGCTGCGGGACCGGATCGCGGGTGTGGCGCCGGACGTGCCCGGGGCCACGGATGAAGCCGAGGACGAGCCCGCGGAGGAGGAGCCCGCCGAAGAGGTGGCTTCCGAAAGGAAGCCGAAGTCCCGGCCGCGCAAGAAGACGGCCGCGCCCAAGGCCGCCGCCAAGAAGTCCGCGCCGCAGAAGGGCCCTGCCCGGAAGACGGCGGCCAAGAAGGCTCCCGGCCGGAAGACGGCGGCGAAGAAGGCCGCGCGCCGCGGCACCGGGGCCGACCGGCCGCCGAAGAGGGGCGCTCACGATGACTGACACCCTCAGGACCGCGACGGACCGGGCGAAGGGCGGCCCGCTCGCCGACGCCGCGCAGAGCGCGGCAGCCGACCGCCTCAAGGCGGAGGTCCAGGAGTATCTGGCCGTCCAGGCCCAGCGGTTGCTGGTCGGCGTGGGACACAAGGCCGGCGAGACGACGCTCAGGCTCAACGACATCGCCGAGGGCCGGAGCCCCGGCCTCGCCAGGCTCGCTCTGGACGGCGGCCGCAAGCTGGCCGAGGGCAAGGGCCCGATGCGGTCCGCCTTGGAGCTGGGCGCCGGGCGGGCCAGGGACAGTGCGATCGATGCCTTCAAGAACCTGACCGGTGGCAAGGGCAGGCGCAAGGACGGGGTGCGCAGGAAGCCCACGGTCATCATGGAATCCGTGGACGTGGGGGTGCCGGTGCGCACCGCGTACGGCCAGTGGACCCAGTGGCAGGACCAGGACTTCAGCACCTTCGCCAAGGGCGTCGAGAGCGCGAACCGCGCCGACGACGACCGGATCTCCTGGACGTCAAAGGGCGCCGAGGGCACGACGAAGGGCGTCGTCTCCTTCCACCCCCTCGCCGACAACCTCACCCGCGTCCTGCTGGTCGTGGAGTACCGCCCCAAGGGCCTGTTCGAGAGGACCGGCAGTCTCTGGCGTGCGCAGGGCCGCAGGGCACGGCTCGACCTGAAGAACTTCGCGCGGTATGCCAGCCTCGAGGACGAAGCCGCGGCGAGCGGGAAGCGCCGATGACGACGGCCGGCCGGATCCCCGAGCCGTACGGGCAGGGCAGCGGCGCGAACCTCGCCGACATCCTGGAGCGGGTGCTCGACAAGGGCGTCGTGATCGCGGGCGACATCCGGATCAATCTGCTCGACATCGAACTGCTCACCATCAAACTGCGGCTGATCGTCGCCTCCGTCGACAAGGCGAAGGAGATGGGGATCGACTGGTGGGAGGACGACCCGGCGCTCTCCTCCCGCGCGCACCGCAACGAACTCGCCCGTGAGAACGCCGACTTGCGTGCGCACATCGCCCAACTGGAGCAGTTGGAGCCCAAAGCGGCGGAGGAGGAGTCCTCATGACCGGCCTGCGCTACGTCTACGCCGTCTGCCGCCCCTTCGACGCCCCGCTCCAGGCCGAAGTGACGGGCGTCGCCGGATCGCCGCCGGGTCTGTTGCCGCACCACGGTCTGATCGCCGTCGTGAGTCCGGTCCCGGAGCGGGACTTCGCCGAGGAGCCGCTCCGCCGCCATCTGGAGGACCTGGAGTGGCTGAGCGCGACCGCGCGGGCCCATCAGGGCGTGATCGACGCGCTCACCGCGGTCACCACCCCGCTGCCGCTGCGGCTGGCCACCGTGTTCCGGGACGACGCGGGCGTACGCGTGATGATGGAGGCGCGGGAGCATGCGTTCCGGCGGGCGCTGGCCCGGCTCGACGGCCGGGTGGAATGGGGCGTCAAGGTCTATGCCGAGCCGCAGGCCGCCGAGCCGGCCGGGCCGCCGGAGAAGGCGGCGACCGGCAGGGACTACCTGCGACAGCGCCGACTGCGTACCCGTGCCCATGAGGAGATGGGGGAGCGGGCCGAGAAGTACGCGCGCCGACTGCACGACACGCTGTCCGGATCCGCGGAGGACACCCGCCTGCACGCCCCGCAGGACGCGGCCCTCTCCCGGGCGTCCGGCCGCAACGTACTCAACGCGGCCTATCTGGTTCCCCGTTCGCGCTCGGAGGCCTTTGTGGAACTGGTGGGCCGCACGAAGGACGACGAGGAACCCGGCCTGCGGGTGGAGCTCACCGGGCCGTGGGCCGCGTACTCCTTCGCGGGCCTGGAAAGCGACACGGGCGACACGGCGGGGGAGGCGGGGGCATGACCGTCGTGGAACGCCGTGAGGTAGCCCTGGTCGACCTCCTCGACCGGCTGCTCGCGGGCGGAGTCGTGATCACGGGGGACGTGACCCTGCGGATCGCGGACGTCGATCTCGTACGTATCGATCTGAACGCCCTCATCAGCTCGGTGAACGCGCAAGTTCCCTCGCCATGGCCGGAGTTGACATGAGCGACGACCGGGGGGCGGCCGGGCGGAACCGGCTGGACCTGGATCCGGACACGGTGGAGCGCGACCTGATCAAGCTCGTGCTGACCGTCGTGGAGCTGCTGCGTCAGCTCATGGAGCGGCAGGCCCTGCGGCGTTTCGACACGGGGGAGCTGACCGAGGACCAGGAGGAGCGCATCGGGCTGACGCTGATGCTCCTCGACGACCGGATGACCGAACTGCGCGAGCGCTACGGCCTGCGGCCCGAGGACCTCAACCTGGACCTCGGGCCGCTGGGGCCGTTGCTGCCCCGGGCGTAAAAGGTCAAGCAGGTGACTGACGGCAACTCTGCTGGGTACTCACGGTTACATGCGTATGAGTGTCGTGGATGTGGGTTCGAATACAGTCCGGCTCGTGGTCGTGGACGCCGACGACGGGGTTCCCCTGCCGGTGCACACCGCCAAGTGGAAGCTGCGGCTCTCGGAACAGGTCGAGCCGCACGGAGCGATACCGGAGCAGTCCGTGGGGCAGCTCTGCAAGGCGGTCTCCGCTGCCGCAGTGACGGCCCGGCGGTGGGGAGCGGA
The DNA here is from genome assembly GCF_040640795.1 of Streptomyces sp. NPDC021622. Lineage (NCBI taxonomy): Bacteria > Bacillati > Actinomycetota > Actinomycetes > Kitasatosporales > Streptomycetaceae > Streptomyces > Streptomyces sp. NPDC021622. The sequence continues at coordinate 265,243 of NZ_JBFACK010000007.1, read as the reverse complement.
GGATCCGCTGGCCTTCGCGACGGCGGTCGTGCGCAACGCGCCGAACCGCCTTGACGTGCTGCGGACCGTACGCGCGGAGACCGGCGTACGGCTGTGCACACTGCCGGGGGAGGTGGAGGCCGAGCTGACGTTCCTCGGCGCGCGGCGCTGGATGGGCTGGCGGGCCGGCCCGCTTGCGCTGTTCGACATCGGCGGCGGCTCGCTCGAGGTGGCCTTCGGGCGCGGCCGGCTGCCGGACTACGTCGCCTCGCTGCCGCTCGGAGCGGCCCGCCTGACCCGGGAGTTCTTCGACGGCGAGGACCCGCCGACCGAGCAGAGCGTGAAGGAGCTGCGCCGCAAGGTGCGCCACCAGCTGCGGGACGTGGCGGCAAGGATCCGCTGGGAGGGGCCGCGCACGGCCGTGGCGACGTCACGGACCTTCCAGCAGCTGGCCCGGCTCGCGGGCGCCGCACCGGGCCGTCAAGGCCCCTTCGTGGCGCGGCAGCTGGCGCGCGCGGATCTGCGCGGGTGCCTCGACCGGCTCGCCGCCCTGCCGGCGGCCGAGCGGTCCGGGCTGCCGGGCGTCTCGGCGCCACGGGCCGTGCAGAGTCTGGCCGGAGCGGTGGTGGGGCATACGGCCATGAAGCTGTCGGGCGTCAAGACGGTCACCATCTGTCCCTGGGCGATCCGTGAAGGGGTGCTGCTGCGGCACATGGAGGACGGCGGGAAGTGGTGGGACCAGACCACCCGGGACGGATACGAGCAGGCAGGCGCGGAGCCGGTGGCGCTACGGATCGCGGCCGGGCAGGGCTGAGCGGGGGCAACAGCGTTCCCGCTGTTTGAAGGCTGGTGGCGGGGGGACCCGGACAGTGGCTGAGCGGCCGTGGGAACAGGGAAGGGGGCTGTGGCCGCGATTCCCGCCGAGAGGCAGGGGAATCGCGGCCACAGCCCCCGAGGCTGCGCCGGAGCCCGGCGGTGGCGCGGTGCGGCCGGCTCCGTGCTCCTCGGCGGGACGGCGTGCGTGAACAGCCGCGCGTGATCAGCGGCCGAGCGCCTTCTTCAGCTCCTGCTTGTTCATGGTGGAGCGGCCGTCGATGTTGCGCTTCTTCGCCTCCGCGTACAGCTGGTCCTTGGTGGGACCCTCGGCGCCGGTGTGCGAGCGGTGTCCGCCGCGCTCCGACGCGGACATGCGGTCGCGCGTGGACGTCTTGCTCGCGGTCTTCGACTCGCCGGAGCGGGCGCGCTCCTTGTTCACCGTGCGGGCAGCGATCTCCTTCGCCCGGCGCGTGGACTCACCCCGCTCCTCGGCGCTCTCCTTGATGTGCTCGTACTGCCGTTCGCGCTTCTTGCTCGATCCTGCGGGCATCACAGGGCTCCTCTCCTGGATCGCCGGACACACACCGGGTTCCCCCACCGACGATCACATAACGCGGCGCGGAATGCTCGGTGGAGGGGCATCGGCAGAGGGGTGTGAGGGCCGCGGGCAGGGGTACCGGCGGAAGCGCGGCTCGCCCCTCACGGGCTGAAGCCGCCGTCGGGCCCGACACGCACACAGAAGGGTTTCCCCGTGACCAGCAAAGTCTCCGACCAGGTGTTGCAGCGACTGCGCGAGTGGGACGTCGAGCATGTCTTCGGCTACGCGGGCGACGGCATCAACGGCCTGCTCGCGGCCTGGGGCCGGGCCGACGACAGGCCGCGGTTCATCCAGGGCAGGCACGAGGAGATGTGCGCGTTCGAAGCCGTCGGATACGCCAAGTTCTCCGGCCGGGTGGGGGTGTGCGCTGCCACCTCGGGCCCGGGGGCCATCCACCTCCTGAACGGCCTCTACGACGCGAAACTCGACCACGTGCCGGTCGTCGCCCTGGTCGGGCAGACCGACCGCAGCGCGCTGGGCGGCTCCTACCAGCAGGAAGTCGACCTGGTGAGTCTCTACAAGGACGTCGCCTCCGACTTCTGCGCGATGGTGACCGTCCCCGAGCAGCTGCCCAACGCCATCGACCGCGCCGTCCGCACCGCGTACGCCCGACGCACCGTGACCGCGGTGATCATCCCGGCGGACGTGCAGGAACTCGACTACGCGCCGCCCCGGCACGCGTTCAAGATGGTGCCGTCGAGCCTCGGCACGGCCGCGTACGCTCCGGTCCCGGCGGACGACGAGATCGCCAGGGCCGCGGAGCTGCTCAACACCGGCGAGAAGGTGGCCGTCCTGATCGGTCAGGGCGCGCGAGGCGCCCGCGCCGAGGTCGAGGAGCTCGCCGCCGTGACCGGAGCCGGGGTCGCCAAGGCGCTGCTCGGGAAGGACGCCCTGCCCGACGACCTGCCGTACGTGACCGGCGCGATCGGACTGCTCGGCACTCGCCCCAGCTACGAGCTGATGCGGGACTGCGACACCCTGCTCGTCATCGGATCCAGCTTCCCCTACACCCAGTTCATGCCGGAGTTCGGGCAGGCGAGGGCCGTACAGATCGACATCGACCCGTACATGGTGGGCCTGCGCTACCCCTTCGAGATCAACCTCGTCGGTGACGCGCGGCAGACCCTCCGGCTGCTGCTGCCACAGCTGGAGCGCAAGAAGCACGGCAAGTGGCGCAAGAAGATCGAGAAGGACACGGCCCGCTGGTGGGAGGTCATGCAGCGGCGCGCCGCCGTGGACGCCGACCCGATCAACCCCGAGTACGTGGTGCACACCCTGGACGGCCTGCTGCCCGAGGACGTGATCCTCACCGCCGACTCGGGCTCGGCCGCCAACTGGTACGCCCGTCATCTGCGCCTGCGCGGCCGGATGCGCGGTTCGCTCTCGGGCACGCTGGCCACCATGGGGCCCGGGGTGCCGTATGCCATCGGTGCCAAGTTCGTCCATCCCGGCCGCCCCGCCATCGCGCTCGTGGGCGACGGCGCGATGCAGATGAACGGCATGGCCGAGCTGATCACCGCCGCCAAGTACTGGCAGGAGTGGGACGATCCGCGACTGGTCGTCGGCGTCCTGAACAACCAGGACCTCAACCAGGTCACCTGGGAGATGCGCGCCATGTCCGGCGCCCCGCAGTTCCTGCCGTCGCAGGCGCTGCCCGACGTTCCGTACGCCGACTTCGCCCGGACCATCGGGCTCGGCGGCGTCCGGGTGGAGAAGCCCGGCGAGGTCGAGGACGCGTGGCGCCGGGCCCTAGCCGCCGACCGGCCGTACGTCATCGACTTCCGCACCGACCCGGCGGTGCCGCCGATCCCGCCGCACGCCTCCCTGGACCAGATCGAGGCGGCCGCTTCGTCGATCCTGCACGGCGACAGCGACCGGGCCGGAATGATCCGGCAGGGGATCAAGGCGAAGGTGCAGGAGATGCTGCCGGGCAGCCGCCACCGCGAGGACAGGCCGGGCGCGGCGGACGAGAAGAGCTGACGGCCCGAGAGGCCCCCGACCACAGGGCGTGACCTGGCACGCCTTCGAGAGCCATGCCGTACCCATCATCACCGGCGAGATCAGACGCCACTTGCGTGAGCAAGTGCTCGCCGACGCGGTGTGGTTGCCGGCACGGCACGACAAGCCGGCCGCCCGGCGGATCGCCCTGCCCGAGCCCGGGGGAACCCTCTGACCTGCGGTTTTTTCGCTTCGCACGCACCCTGTGGCGGTGTGGGGCGCCGGTTAAGCTGGGGGCATGACCTACGAGATTCCGGTGACGCAAGCCCGAGCAGAGCTCGCCGATCTGATCAACCGTGTCGTCTACGGCGGTGAGCGCGTGGTCGTCACCCGTCACGGCAAGCCGCTCGTGGCCCTGGTCTCCGCCGCCGACCTGGAGCGACTGCAGGAGCTTCCGGACGCCGCCGAGGAACAGGTGGTCAGCTCCGTCTCGTCGGTGCACTCCACGTCGTCGTCCGGCGCGGGCCGGCAGCAGCGCTTCGGGATCGCCGCCGAGCACCGGGGGCCCAACGCCACGTAGCCGCACCGCCTTTGGGCGCGGAACAGACACAAGACCAAGGCCGTACGCCCCCGTCCGCTACAGCGGGGGCGTACGGCCGTCTGTGTGCCGCCTGGGGATCTGGGGGAGATTCAAAGAGAAGGAGCGTACGTTTTGCGGGGCACTCTTACCCACCGAGTATGGGCGAGCCCAGCCGGCGGTCATCGGACGGTCAAGTCCTGGTTAACCTCGTTGAAACTCCGTCCAACTAGCCTGCGACGCCACGCCACCAGGGGTTTTCGTAACCGGGGTGCGCAAGATCCAGCGCAATGCCTGTGTGTTACATCTATATCCGTCGCGGTGGCCGCGGCAGCCGGACCCCGCACGGTCCGGAGCGAGGACTGTGAGGTGGGACGCGTGCAACTGACCCCGCACGAGCAGGAGAGACTGCTCATTCATGTGGCCGCCGACGTGGCCGAGAAGCGAAGGGCGCGGGGGCTGCTGCTCAACCACCCCGAGGCGATCGCCCTGATCACTTCGCACATTCTCGAAGGTGCCCGCGACGGCCGCACCGTCGCCGAACTGATGTCGTCGGGGCGCAAGGTGCTCACCCGCGACGACGTCATGAGCGGCATCCCCGAGATGATCCACGACGTCCAGGTCGAGGCCACCTTCCCGGACGGCACCAAGCTCGTCACCGTCCACGACCCGATCGTCTGACGGGGGTTCCTGAGCCATGACTTCGGTGCACCCGCCGATCCCCGGCGAGATCCTCTTCGCCGACGAGCCCGTCGCCTACAACGAGGGCCGCGCGACCACCGCCCTCACCGTCCTCAACGCCGCCGACCGCCCCATCCAGGTCGGCTCCCACTACCACTTCGCCGAGGCCAACCCCGGTCTCGACTTCGACCGCGGCGCCGCGCACGGCAAGCGGCTCAACATCGCCGCCGGCACCGCCGTGCGCTTCGAGCCCGGAATCCCCGTCGACGTCGAACTCGTCCCGCTGGCCGGCAAGCGCATCGTGCCCGGCCTGCGCGGAGAGACCGGAGGTGCCCTCGATGCCTGAGCTGTCCCGTGCCGCGTACGCCGATCTGTTCGGCCCCACCGCGGGCGACCGGATCCGGCTCGCCGACACCGACCTCCTCGTCGAGATCGAGGAGGACCGCTCCGGCGGCCCCGGACGCTCCGGCGACGAGTCGGTGTTCGGCGGCGGCAAGGTCATCCGCGAGTCGATGGGGCAGTCCCGCACGACCCGCGCCGAAGGAGCACCCGACACCGTCATCACCGGCGCCGTGATCATCGATCACTGGGGCATCGTCAAGGCCGACATCGGCATGCGTGACGGACGCATCACCGGCATCGGCAAGTCCGGCAACCCGGACACCATGGACGGCGTACACCCCGACCTCGTCATCGGCCCGGAGACCGAAGTCATCGCGGGCAACGGCAAGATACTCACCGCCGGCGGCATCGACACCCACATCCACTTCATCTCGCCGACCATCGTCGACGAGGCGCTCGCCTCCGGCGTCACCACCCTCATCGGGGGCGGCACGGGGCCCGCCGAGGGCAGCAAGGCGACCACCATCACGCCCGGCTCCTGGCACCTGGCCCGGATGTTCGCGGCGATGGAGTCCAGCCCCGTCAATATCGGCTTCCTCGGCAAGGGCAACACGGTCTCCAGCGAGTCCATGCACGCCCAACTGCGGGCCGGAGCCGTCAGTTTCAAGATCCATGAGGACTGGGGCGCGACGCCCGCCACCATCGACGCCTGTCTGAACGTCTGCGAGGACACCGGCGCCCAACTCGCCGTCCACACCGACACCCTCAACGAAGCGGGCTTCGTCGACGCCACGTTCGGTGCCGTCGCGGGACGCACCCTGCACGCCTTCCACGTCGAGGGCGCGGGCGGCGGGCACGCACCGGACATGATCACGGCGGTGTCGCTGCCGAACATGCTGCCGAGCTCCACCAACCCGACCCGGCCGCACACCGTCAACACCGTCGAGGAACACCTCGACATGCTGATGGTCTGCCATCACCTCAACCCGGCGGTCCCCGAGGACCTCGCCTTCGCCGAGTCTCGCATCCGGCCCACCACCATCGGGGCCGAGGACATCCTGCACGACATCGGCGCCATCTCGATCATGTCGTCGGACTCGCAGGCCATGGGGCGCGTCGGCGAGGTCGTCATGCGGACCTGGCAGACCGCGCACGTGATGAAGCGCCGGCGCGGCCTCCTGCCGGGGGACTCGCGCGCGGACAACCGGCGTGCGCGTCGCTATGTCGCCAAGTACACGATCAACCCGGCCGTCGCGCAGGGCATCGACCACGAGATCGGCTCGGTCGAGACCGGCAAGCTCGCCGACCTGGTGCTGTGGGACCCGGCGTTCTTCGGCGTCAAGCCGCAGGTCGTCATCAAGGGCGGGCAGATCGCGTACGCGCAGATGGGCGACGCCAACGCGTCCATTCCGACGCCGCAGCCGGTCCTTCCGCGGCCGATGTTCGGTGCTCGGGGCGCGGCACCGGGGCTTAACTCGGTCAACTTCGTGACCCAGTCCGCGCTCGACGACGGGTTGCCCGAACGGCTCGGTCTGGCCAAGGAGTTCACCGCGATCCGCTCCACGCGGGGGCGCACCAAGGCGGACATGCGCGAGAACGACGCCCTGCCGCGGGTGGAGGTCGCCCCCGACAGCTTCGCCGTCACCATCGACGGGGAGCTCGTCGAACCGTCACCCGCCGCCGAACTGCCGCTGGCCCAGCGGTACTTCCTGTTCTGATGGCGGTGGTACGTCATGTCTAGGGCCGCGCTTCTCGTCCTGGCCGACGGCCGCTTTCCCGCCGGAGGGCACGCGCACTCCGGCGGGGCGGAGGAGGCCGTCAAGGCGGGGCGGGTCAGCGGAGCCGCGAGCCTGGAGTCCTTCTGCCGGGGGCGGCTGCACACGACGGGGCTCGTGTCCGCCGCGCTGGCCGCGGCCGCCGCTCTGGGGATCGATCCGCTGGAGCTCGACGAGGCCGCCGACGCCCGTACGCCGTCGCCCGCACTGCGGGTGGCCGGGCGGCGGCTCGGGCGGCAGATGATGCGGGCCGCGCGGGCGGCGTGGCCCGATCCCTCGCTTGACCAACTGGCCGCCGCCCGGCCCAAGGGCGCGCATCAGCCGGTCGTGCTCGGCCTTGCCGCCCGGGCTGCGGGGCTCGGGCCCGAGGATGCCGCGTACTGCTCCGCGTACGAGTGCGTCAGCGGGCCCGCGACCGCGACGGTGCGGTTGCTGAGCCTTGACCCCTTTGACGCCACGGGGGTGCTGGCCCGGCTCGCCCCCGAGCTCGACCTCGTCGCGCGGGAGGCGGCACAGGCCGCGCGGTGCGCTCTCGACGAGGGTGTCGACGCGCTGCCTGCGAGCTCCGCACCGCTCCTTGAGGTCGGGGCGGAGGCTCACGCGGCGTGGCCTGTGCGGTTGTTCGCGTCGTAGATCGCCCCCCGAGGGCTTGAAGTGGCCGCCGCACAGGGCGAAATGAACTGCTGAACCATAGGAGTCGCATCATGCACCTCAATCACTCCCACGACGAAGCCGCCGCCGTGAGCGCCGACGCCCACCGGCCCGACGGGCGCCGCCGTGCCCTGCGGATCGGGCTCGGCGGGCCCGTGGGGTCCGGCAAGACCGCCACCGTCGCCGCGCTCTGCAAGGCGTTGCGGGACGAACTGGCGCTCGCCGTCGTCACGAACGACATCTACACCCGCGAGGACGCCGAGTTCCTGCTGCGCGAAGCCGTGCTGCCGCCCGAGCGGATCACCGCCGTGGAGACCGGGGCCTGCCCGCACACCGCGATCCGCGACGACATCTCCGCCAACCTGGAGGCCGTCGAGGACCTGGAGGACGAAGTCGGGCCGCTGGACCTGATCCTCGTCGAGTCCGGCGGAGACAACCTCACCGCCACCTTCTCCAAGGGGCTCATCGACGGCCAGATCTTCGTGATCGACGTCGCCGGCGGCGACGACATTCCGCGCAAGGGCGGTCCCGGTGTCACCACCGCCGATCTGCTCGTCGTGAACAAGACGGACCTCGCGCCGTACGTCGGCTCCGACCTCGGCCGGATGGCGGCGGACGCCAAGGCGCAGCGCGCCGAACTGCCCGTCGTCTTCCAGTCGTTGAGGTCCGACGAGGGTGTCGGCCCGGTCGCCGCCTGGGTGCGTGAGCAGTACGCCGCCTGGACCGCGTCCGCATGACCGTCGCGATCGCGGCCTCCGGGGTCCGCGCCACCGCCCGTATCGGCGCACGGGGCAACGGGCGGGGCGGCACCGACCTGCCCGTGCTCGACGGCGAAGGGCCGCTCGCCGTGCGGCGAACCCGCTCGGCGGGAACGGGCGCCCACGTCACGCTCGTCGGGGCGATGAGCGCGCCGCTCGGGGGCGACCACCTGACCGTGGAGGCCGCCGCCCATGCGGGGGCCCGGCTGGCTGTCGGGTCCGCCGCGGCCACGCTCGCGCTGCCGGGCCAGTCGAAGGAGCCTGCGCGCTACGACGTACGGATCACGGTCGGCGACGACGCCGAGCTGTGCTGGCTGCCCGAGCAGTTGATCTCCGTACGCGACAGCGAGCTGCGCGTCACCACGCGGGCCGAGCTCGCCGCGAGCGCGAGCCTGGTGCTGCGGGAGGAGCAGGTCCTCGGCCGGACCGGGGAAGGGCCCGGGCGGCTCACCAGCCGCCTCACCGTGCGCCGCGCCGGACGGCCGCTGCTCGACCAGGAACTGTCCTGCGGGCCCGGCGCACCCGGGGGATGGGACGGGCCCGCCGCCCTCGCCGGGCATCGCGCCATCGGGCAACTGGTCGTCGTGCGCCCGGAGTTCGAGCAGGAGAAGCCGGCGCCCGCGCTGCTCGGCGAGGGGGCGGTCCGGATGCCGCTCGCCGGTCCCGGCGTCCTCGTCACCGTCGTCGCGCCGGACGCGCTGCGCGTGCGGCGCGCCCTCGACGAGGCGTTGCGCACTCTGACGTGAACGGGGGCATATCCGCTCAGCGGAGTTCCCTGTACCGCCTATCGGATTGGTAAAGAAACAGCGGCCCTGTCTGTCGCACTGAACCCGATGACCGACAGGATCCTCCTACTGTTCGGAAATCGACAGGGAAATCGACAGGGGGAGGAACCAGTTGAGACGCACCACAGCATTCGGCGCCGCGGGCACGCTCATCACGGGCTCGCTCATAGCGGGCGCGATCATGGCGCCCGTCGCGAGCGCCGACGCCCGCCAGAGCGGCACCAGCGCTGAAGCCCGCCAGCGGACCGGCGCCGAGGCCCGCGGTGTCGCGCTCGCCGCGCAGCGCGCGGCCAAGGCCGGCATCGACTGGCAGGCATGCCCCGCGGACTGGGGCCTGGACAAGGCGATCAAGTGCGGCTGGGTCACCGTCCCGCTCGACTACGCCAAGCCCAACGGCAAGAAGATCAAGCTCGCCGTCGACCGCATCGGCAGCACGGGGACGAAGGAGGAGCGCCAGGGCGCGCTGCTCTACAACCCCGGCGGCCCGGGCGCCTCCGGCCTCCGCTTCCCCAACCGCGTCGTCACCAAGGCGAAGCTGTGGGAGAAGACGGCCAAGGCGTACGACTTCGTGGGCTTCGAGCCGCGCGGTGTCGGCCACTCGGCGCCCATCTCCTGTGTCGACCCGCAGGAGTTCGTCAAGGCTCCCAAGCTCGACCCGGTCCCGGACTCCGAGGCCGACAAGAGCGCCCAGCGCAAGCTCGCCGCCGAGTACGCGGCCGGCTGTGCCGAGCGCAGCGGCGAGATGCTGCCGCACATGACCACGCCGAACACCGCACGTGACCTGGATGTCATCCGGGCCGCGCTCGGTGAGAAGAAGCTGAACTTCCTCGGCGTCTCCTACGGCACCTACCTCGGCGCGGTCTACGGGACGCTGTTCCCGTCGCACGTCCGTCGTATGGTCGTGGACTCGGTGGTCAACCCGTCGAAGGAGAAGATCTGGTACGAGGCCAACCTCGACCAGGACGTCGCCTTCGAGATCCGTCTCAAGGACTGGATGAAGTGGGTCGCCAAGTACGACGCCACCTTCCACCTCGGCGACACCGCCGAGAAGGTCGCCGGGAACTGGGACAAGCTGCGCGCCGCGGCGAAGAAGGAGCCGCTGGGCGGAGTCGTCGGCCCCGCCGAGCTCATCGCCTACTTCCAGAGCGCTCCGTACTACGACTCCGCCTGGGTCGAGATCGCCACGAACTTCTCCAAGTACGTGGCCGGTGACGCCAAGCCGCTGATCGAGGCAGCCAGCCCCGACCTGTCGGACACCGCGGGCAACATCGCGTCGGAGAACGGCAACGCCGTGTACACGGCTGTCGAGTGCGCGGACGCCAAGTGGCCCACCAGCTGGAAGAAGTGGGACCGCGACAACACCCGCATCCACCGTGACAACCCGTTCATGACGTGGTCGAACGCCTGGATGAACCTGCCCTGCGCGACGTGGAAGAGCAAGCAGCACGAGCCGGTCGAGGTCAAGTCCGGCAAGGGCCTGCCGCCCGTCCTCATCGCCCAGGCGACCCGCGACGCGGCCACGCCGTACGAGGGTGCGGTCGAGCTGCACAAGCGGTTCAAGGGCTCGCGGCTGATCACGGAGAAGGACGCCGGCTCGCACGGCATCACGAACCTGGTCAACCCGTGCCTCAACGACCGTGTCGAGGCCTACCTGCTCACCGGCAAGCTGGACAGCAAGGACGTGACGTGCGCCCCGCACGCCACGCCCAAGCCGTAAAGGCACGCCGCTAGGCATGTGAGCGAGGGGCGACCGGATCATTCCGGTCGCCCCCTTCGCTATGCGGCTATGCGGCCTCTTGCGCGATCGCGGCCTTGCGCGGCTCGGCGATCGCCTCGTAGTCCGCGGTCCGCAGCGCCAGCGAACGGTCAAGACGGGCCGCGTTGAAGAAGATCTCGTCGTGGGCGAGGAGCGCCGGATCCACGACCAGTTCGAGCTCCGGGTCGAAGGAGAACGGCAGGATCGTGCCGCTCACGCTGCCCGCGAGCCGCTCGGCCGCCTCCTGCGTGGCGAACCCGGCGTACGTCCCGCCGAGCAGCTGCTTGACGGCGTTCAGGTCGACGCGCCGGTCACCGGGCACCACCGCGAGCACATACCGCTTCGTCTTCTTGCCGGTCTTCACCATCACCACGATGCACTTGGCGGCCTCCTGGAGGGTGTTGCCCCGCAGCGCGCTCACCGCCTCCGTGGCGCCCTCCGCCGCGTGCTCGATGACGCGGTACGCCGCGCCCCGCTCGTCGAGGAGCCCGATCAGCTTGCCGTACTGGGTGTGTTCGCTCATGGGCAGACCGTACGTCAAGAGATCAACTCAGCGGCATCCGCGGGAATTTCCGCTTGCCGGCCGCGGCGGCCCGCTCGGCCTCCTCGGCCTTCACGACGGCGGCGTACTTGTCGACGTACTCCTGGTCGGAGAGCCCGAGGATGGCGTACATGATCTCGTCCGTCACGGCGCGAAGCACCGCCTTCTCGTTCTCCATGCCCGCGTAGCGCGAGAAGTCCAGGGGCGCCCCGAAGCGGATCGTGACGCGCTGGAAGTTCGGCACCTTCTGGCCCGGCGGCTGCGCCTCGAACGTGCCGATCATCGCGCACGGGATCACCTGCACCTGCGCCTTCAGAGCCATCGCGGCGACGCCGACCTTGCCCTTGTAGAGGCGGCCGTCGTGCGAGCGGGTGCCCTCCGGGTAGATGCCGAGCAGCTCGCCCTTGCGCAGCACTCCGAGGCCCTCGCGGATCGCGGCCTGGCCCGCCTCCTTGCCGGAGCGGTCCACCGGGATCTGCCCCACGCTGTGGAAGAACGCGGCCGTGAGGCGGCCCCTGATCCCCGGCCCCGTGAAGTACTCGGCCTTCGCGAGGAACGTGATCCGCCGCTTGATGATGGCGGGCATCAGGAAGTGGTCCGAGAACGAGAGGTGGTTGCCCGCGACGATCGCCGCACCTGATTCCGGTACGTGTTCAAGACCCTCGATGCGCGGCCGGAACATCAGCCGCAGCAGCGGCCCGAGCACGACGTACTTGAGAAGGTAATAGAACACCCGGCTGCTCCCTCACTTCTGCGGACCGGCCTGGCGCTGCGTCGTCGCAGGTCACTGGTCTTCTCGCAGCGGTCAGTGTAGGTGCGCCGCCCCCCGGTGTAACTACCCCCGATCCGCGGTGTGTTGGCCAGACACGGGAGAAGGGACCGAAACCCGTGGGTCCCGGTCCCTTCGTGGAACTGTGCCCGGCTAGGGGAGTCGAACCCATTGAGCCTACGGAGACGGCGAACCGAACCCTGAAGATCACGCCCAGCGCACCTAGCGCATTACCGGAGCCCTTCAGGAGTACTGCGGAACCGGTGGCCCCGTCAAGGCGCGCGCCTAAGCCTGGAACAGGGGCATGGCCACGTTGCGTTCCTGCTCCGTCAGGGCGAGGTCCGGCGCCACCAGGGCCGTGGTGGCGCCCTCCGCCGTGGTCTCGCTGACCCGCCAGAGGCGGTTGCCGAGCGCGGGGCGTTCCGAGACGGGCACGACGCGCACGCCCGTGGTGAACCGGGTGAGGCTGGAGTCGCGGACGACGAGGCGGGCGCCGCGCCTGCCGTGGACGAGGATGGCGTCGGTGGGGGAGCTCTCCAGGGCGCCGCGCCGGGCCAGGTCCGCCACGGTGCCCAGGATCGCGAGGCGCGAGGCGTCGGCGACGAACACCGCGTGCCGGGCCCGGTTGTAGACCGCGGGCAGACCGACCTGGATCACATTGCCGGAGATCATCACCTGCCCGGCGGCGGTGCCGCGCGCGGTGCCGATGTGGATGCCCTGCGCCGCCCCTTCGACGACGTTGTCGGTGACACGGGCGGTGGCCAGGGTGTGCCCGGCCAGGACGATGCCCTGCAGTGCCCCGCCCAACTGGGCGGCGGTGCCGGCCGCGACGAGGGTGTGCAGCCGTTCGCGCGGCGTCGCGTTGACCCGGGTCAGGGCCACGATGCGCCGGGCCGGGCCCAGGGTGAGCCCCGGAGTGCGGGCCATCAGCGCGGCGACATCGGCCTGCAGGCCCGCCCGGATCTGCGTCAGCTGGGGTCCGTAGCGGGTCGTGCTGAGGTCGGCGGAGATGCGGGCCAGTTCCGATGCGATCACTACGGGGGAGATCCTGATCGGCGTAGACGTGGGGACGTACTGGATGCGATTGCGGCTGACGAGCGCGGAGTTCGCGTCGAGGACGAGGATCCCGATCTGGCGCACCCCCACCTCCAACCGGTTGTCCTCGAAGGCCACTTCGGGCACGACACCGGCGCCGAACGGCCCGCGGAAGGTGAGGCAGGCCGCCGAACGGTCGTCCCCCGCGGTGTCCGCGCACGCCACGTCGCAGTCGCGCACCCGGACCTTGGTGCAGCCGGTGAAGGTCAGCGCGCCGTCGAGGTGTTCGGTGGTGGTCGGCGCGCCCTCGGCCCGGAGCCGGGAGACCTCGACCTCCGTACAGCCCTCGAAGAACAGCGCGCACTTGTCCTTGGTCGGGGCGAGCACGGTCGCGGGGCCGACGCCGGTGACGACGACCCGGTGGCGTCCGGTCACCCGGATCGGCTGGTCGATGACGAACCGGCCCGCCGCCAGGCACAGTTCACCGCCGGTCGACGGCAGCAGATCCATCGCCGACTGCAGATCCTCGCCGGGGAACGCGGTGACCGTGCAGGTGCCCCGGGGCAGCCGGGTCAGCTGGGGGAACTTGGGGCGGCCGTCCTCCAGGACGGTGTGCGTGGTGAAGTCGACGAGAGCCAGGGGCAAGGCCGTGTGCCGGGTGCCGTCCGGCGGCGCCATGGAGCGCGACTCCACGCCGCCCGCGGCATTGGGCCGCAGCCGCGCGCCCCACCAGTCGCCGGCCTGAAAGGTCCCGGCGAAGGACCTGAAGCGCAGCCCCAGGTCGACGCCGCGCACCACGGCGTGGACAGGCTCCGCCGCGCCCACGGACTGGCCGTCCCAGCGCCGTACCACCAGGCCCGCCGCGCGCTGCGGGGGAACGACGGGACGGTTCAGTACGAGGATGTCGCCTCCGGCGTCGGTGGTGACCTCCGTGACGGTGTAGAGCTCGCCGTGCGGCAGCCGGTCCGCGCGTCGGGCGCGCCAGCTCACCTCGACGAGGTCCTGTTGGGCGAATTTCACCGCGGGCGCCGTCGCCAGCGTCACCTTGGGTCCGTTGACCGCCGCGACGCGCGCGGTGGACGCGCCGTTGTCGGCGGCCCACGCGAAGCGGGCGGTGGTCTCGGAGCCGCCGTCCAGGACCTCGACCCGGAGCATCCCGTCGGGCAGCAGGCCGAGCGGATCGCCCGGCGGGTCGCAGGGGTCGGGGGTCGTGTCCGGGCTCTCCCGAGTGACGGTCAGCCGTCCGGTGGAGAGACGGGGGAAGAGGATGCCGGCCAGTGCCGCCCGGGAAGAGCCGGCCTGGGTCGGCGCGACCCTGACGCGGTAGCCGACCCGGGTGCGGGTGGCGGCGTCAAGCGGCTCGAGCGCGGGGTCGGCGATCTCCTCCCAGGCCTCGGCCGCCTGCAGGTGTTCGTCGAACACGTCCAGGTAGACCACCGCCCGGCCGGTGGACGGGACGGCCGGCGGAGCTTCCTCGTCACCGACGACCAACGGAGCGGGTGCGAAGGCGCACAGCCCCTCCGCCCAGATCCGCCCGGCCTGGACGATGAGCAGGTGGCCGCTCACGGGAAGCTGGACGAAGCGGACCTGGAACGCGTCGCTGCCCTCGGGCACCCCGCCCGGCGGGCCCACGAGATCACGGAACGCGTCGGCCGCCGCACGCGCCGCCGCGTCGACGTTGAGGTTCCACTCGTGGTCGAGGAGCACCCGGCCCTGCTGCATCCGCGCACCGGTCCAGCGCTCCGCGTCCCGCAGCGGGACCTTGGTGTAATCGCCGGTCATCGTTCCTCCCAGGGCGCGACGGACACCTCGGCGGTGAGGCCGAGAGGGGTGAATTCGCCGATCCGGCGGCGGAGCCGGCGGATCCGGGACGCGCGCCGGGTGCGGTGGTACGCGCCCACCTCGCCGCCGTCGCCCGCGGCGGACAGGAGCGGATGCTCGGGTTCCAGCTCCAGGCAGTAGTAGCCGGACGACTCGAACGCGTCGGAGACGAAGGCGGGGGCCGGTTCGGTGCGGGAGCGATACGTCGCCGGGTGCCGGGCCGGGGTGGAGAGTTCGCGCCCGAGGTAGCTGGTCCGGATGCAGCCTTCCTGCTGCTGTACGACGTCCACGCCGTCGGCGAAGACGCAGTCGCGGGCGTCGACGGCGTCCGCCCGGACCGGACCCGCGAACGTGACCGAGTCGGCGTGCAGCACCGGCCCGAAACGGTTCACCGCGCCGACCGCGTCCGTCGGCACGCCCTGGTCCGCCGGGCCGCAGGCGCGGAAGCGGCGCAGGCGGCCGTCGACCACGCACTCGGTCAACTCGACGGGGCGCACGGACAGTTCGGCACGGACCGGGCCGAGCACGCAGCGCGTGGCGGAGAGCGCAAGCTCCCAGGCGTCGCGGTGGGTCCGCAGCCCGCCCGCGCCCGGATCCATCGTGAGCCCTTCGAGGTGCAGCCCGGCGAGATGCTCCCCTGCGGTCAGCGAGCCCTTCAGGAAGAAGCCCTCCAGGCTGATGTGCGCCCCGGCGAGGTCGAGGCCGAGGTCGCCGACGACCACCGGGGTGACCAGGGGAGGGGCGACGATCCGCCAGTGGGGCAGCCGCGGGGTGAAGGACTGCGCCGGCGGCGCGGCCAGGCGGTCACCGGCGAGCAGCCGGATCTCCACGTCGGGTGCCCCGGCGACGGACTCCTCGGGTGCGAGCCCGGCGCTGCGGGCTTCGGCCAGCTGGAAGGCGTCGGTGAGGTTCGTCGCGATGCCGGGTCCGCCGGCCGTCGACACCTCGACCACCACGCGCGCCGCCGGGGCCGCGTCCGCGAGGGCGGCCAGCGCGCCCACCCGGCCCGGCACGGCCCGGTACCAGGTCGCCCAAACCGGCCCGTTGAGCCCGCTGCCGAGCTGCACGAACCCGCGCTGCGCGTCGACGAGCACCTGGGTCTCCGCGGGCGGGGCGGTGACGGTACCGGTGGCCGGCACACTCCCGAACCGCAGTCGCTCCCACGGGACGGGCCCCTCCTTGGTGGACAGCGCGATCAGCGGCGGCTCCGCGCCGGGCGGCGTGGCCAGCGGATGGTCGGCGCTCAGCGTCAGCGACTCGCCGTACGTGATGTCCCCGGGCCCGGCGAGCGCCTCCAGGACGCGGTACGTCGCCCGCGTCGGGGCGTCCGCCTCGTCGCCCGTCCGGTTGACCGGGTCCGCGCCCTCGGAGGCGACCCGTGCCTCGCGGGGCCGCAGATACAGGGGTGCGGCGATGCCCAGCGGATGCAGCGCGAAGCGGCCCTTGAGCGTCGACTGGTCGAACGGCGCCGCCTCCGTGTCCACCAACTGCCGTACGGACCAAGGCCAGACGACAGCGGTCACGGCCCGCGGCGTCCACGGCCCCGCCGGGCGCACCCCGCGCCTGCTCCGCTCGAAGGGCGTACCGAGCCGCCTCAGCGACGCCCGGTCCCGCAGGTCGAGCGACGCCGTCCGGGGCGGCGGCGGATGGCCCAGACGCTGCGCCCACAGCGTCGTCTGCCAGCCCTCGCCCACCCGCGCGATCAGTCCCGTCACGGCGAACGCGAAGTCCTCCAGGGCGGCCGGGGTGCCCTTGCGGCGCCGCAGCGCCACCGCGTGGGCGACCTCGAGCCGCTCGGCGTCCGGGCCGAGGCCGAGGAGCGCGCCGATGTAGGGCACCGCCCAGTCGGCGCAGCTGTCGATGAACAGGTCGTCGTACGCCCGCCGGATGTCGTCGGTGAGCAGCAGCCGCTGCCGGTCCACGGCCGCGAGCAGCGCGTCGAGGAGCCGGGGGCCGCCGGGTTCGGCCGCGTCCCGGAGCGCTGATGGCAGCAGGCGCGCGATCTGGTCCGCGTTCGGGGGCGGCGGGGTCTGGGTCATGGCTGTTTCACCGGGGTCGTTGATGTGCGGGGCAGGGAGTGGGGAGTTCGTGGTGGGCGGTGGGTGGGTGTGGGGTGCTGTGGTCCGGCGCGGTCCGTAGTACCGGTGGCAGCCGGGGCTCCATCTGGTCCGTCTCTGGGGGTGGTCGGGGTGTGGGTGTGGGTGTGGGTGAGTGGGTGGGGGGTGTGTTCTGGTGCGGCGCGGTCCGTAGTACCGGTGGCAGCCGGGGCTCCATCTGGTCCGTCTCCGAGGGTGGCCGGGGTGTGGGTGAGGGTGAGTGGGTGCGGGGTGTGCTCTGGTCCGCCGCGTCCCGTAGCACCGGTGGCAGCCGGGGCGCCATCGCGTCCGTCTCCGGGGG
This sequence comes from Streptomyces sp. NPDC021622, assembly GCF_040640795.1. Classification (NCBI taxonomy): domain Bacteria; kingdom Bacillati; phylum Actinomycetota; class Actinomycetes; order Kitasatosporales; family Streptomycetaceae; genus Streptomyces; species Streptomyces sp. NPDC021622. The sequence goes on along the minus strand of NZ_JBFACK010000007.1, from coordinate 248,024 downwards.
CGGCCGGGGTCCGGGTCATGGCTGCTCCACCCTGATCGTGAACTCCTCGGCAGGCACGACGAGTTCGTGGCGTTCGGCGAGGACACGTGCCGGGGACTCCGTGCCGACCTGCAGGACCGGTCCGGCCACGCCGAGCACGCCCGGCACGCCATGGACCACGGCCAGCACGTCGGAGCGGTCAAGGGCGCGGCCGAGCGGCCGCTCCAGCGGGTCCAGCGGTCCGCCGCGTGCCGTGAGCGCGGCTCGTACGGCAGCGGTCACCTCGGCGGGTACGCGGCGCGGATCCACGGATACGCCACAGGACAAGGGGATGCCGCGCACCACCGCCGCCGTGACGCACAGCGGCACCGTCACATCGCGCCCGGCGTCGAGGAACGCGGCGAGCGCCCGCAGCTCGTCCTCCGCCGGGGCCTTCGGCCGCCCGTCCGCCGCGAGCCGCAAGAAGGCGACATGTTCGCCCGTGCCGCCGCAGGCGCAGCCCGGCGGCCCCGCGCCGCGCCAGCCGGTGGCGTGGCTGACGCCGGGGAAGGCGAGCGCCAGATCGGCCAGGTCGGCGCGGGAGACCGCGCGGCCGAACGCCCGGGCCCGGCCCGGCGCGAGGCGGGCGATGCGCCGCTCGTCGTCCTGGTCGGCGCCCCCGCTGGCGGGCCCCGCACCGCGCACCCCCGTCACCCCCGGCACCCGGCCCAGCAGCGTGTCGATCGCCCCGGACGGCACCTCGCCCGCCGTGCCGCCGCCCGTGCGGTGCGTGGAGGTGACGTTGCCGCGCCCGGTGGGGAGCCGTGCCCCGGACGTGCCGTCGCCGAAGCGGACGCGCACCGATCCATCGGCGTCCAGGAGGCTGACGTAGGCCTCCGCGTCGCCCGCACCGAACAGCGAGGGAAGTTCCCGCCAACGCACTCCGCCGACCCGCACCTCAAGGCTGGAGACGATGCCGCCGTCCGCCGCGACGTCATGGGCGACCGGCGGCCTGGCCACCGCCAACTCCTGCCCCGGCAGCGCGGCGTCGCCGCTGCCCAGCGTGCCGGACTCGGTGCTGCCGTGCCGGAAGGCGAGGAGGTTCGCCGACGCGGGGGCGCGGCCGAGCGGGGCGCCGCGCACCGGGTCGCCTGCCGCGACGGTGAGGTCGAGGACCAGGCCGCCGGGGAGCGGCGGGTCGGCGGACGGCCCTTCGGGGACCTGCTCCTCCGGCGCCTCCTGATCGGCCGCTGCCGTGCAGGCGTACACCCGCCAGTCGGCGTCGGCAGGGCCCGTGCGCACGGCGATACGGGAGGGGACCGGGCCCGGAGCGGGGAACACCCGCACGCGCGCGGGCCCTTGGGCGCCGATCCGGTCAGGGATCTCATGGGTGCGGGCCACCACCCGGCGGTCCACGACATAGGCGGTCACAGGCCGCCCCGTGACCTGCGCGCCGCGCAGCGTGGCCACGTCGGCCGCGAACTCCAGACGGGACGCCCGGGTACGGGTGCCGGGCGCGGCCCGCCAGTCCACCGGGGTGTGGCGGTCGGCCCGCAGGATGTCGCAGGCGTCCGACTGCCAGTCGACGAGCGCGACCGTGCGCTGCGCGGACAGTTCCTCCAGGGCCGTGTCGAGGACGAGATGACGGGCGGAGAGTGGAACGTCGCCCGGCTTGTCGTAGAACTGGTCACCCAGCGGCACATTGGTCGCGCTCCCCGTCGCCGACAGATGCACCAGATCGGTGAGGCGCCGCGCGCCGCCCGCGGTGGCAAGGACCCGGTAGGCGGCGAACGGCGTCGTCTCCGGGCTCAGCAGCTCCTCGAGATCGCGGTCGAAGGTGACGACGACCGTGCCGAGATCCTCCGCCCGCTCCTCCACCACGGCCACCGCGACGGGCCGGCTCCGCGGGGTCTGCGCCAGACCGAGCAGCCGCAGCAGCCACAGCCAGTAGTCGAACCAGTCGAAGCCGGTCGGCAGCACCGGCACATCCGCCCCCCGCTCGGCCACGAACAGCACCCGGTCACCGGGCCGGAACCCCGGCTCGCGCAGGAACCGCATCGACCGCCCGGTCGGCAGCGCGGGCCGCGGCACCGGAGTCACCGTCAACCCGGCCCAGTCCGACCGCAGTTGGGTATCCCCCTCGACCTCAAAGGTCTGTGCATCCCGGCCGGGCACGGCGGGCGACTGCAGCCGCGTCCCTGCGGGCACCAGCGGCGAAGCGCCCCGGTCGGTGAGCGCGACGGCCCAGCCGCGCGCGGCCACCCGGGGGCGTGGCCGGAACCCCACCAAGGCGGCGATGCGCCGCAGGTCACGCCAGTCGGCCGCGGTGCCGATGAAGGCCTCGGCGGTGGTGAGCGAGGTGTAGGCGGCCACCCCGTCGGCGACGTACGCCCACAGCCGGGCCAGCGGCAGCGCGGCGGGATCCCCCTCGATGTCCCAGTCCCGCCCGAGCACCGGCGCCCCCGGCACGGGCCTGCTCTGTTCCACGTCCCGGATCAGGGCGGCCAGGAAGTCGTGAAAGGTGCCGATCGCACGGTCGGGCCGGGGCAACCCCGGTGCGGGCGTGGGAGGTTGAAGCGTGGGCGCGTGCTCGCCGCACGGGCGGCCGGGGGTACAGCTCATGAGTGACCTCGCGCGGTGTTCTCGTCGGGGCGGGCGGTGTCGGCGGGGTGTCGTGGGTGCTGTGTGGCGAGTGTCCTGTGTGCTGCTTCGCGGTGTCCGCTGCTGTTCCGGCTTGTGTCTCGCTCGTCGGGGTGGGCCGTCTCGGCCGGGTGTCGTGGGCACTGTGCGGCGGCCGCTCCGTGTGCCGCTCCGCGGTGTCCGCCGCTGCCCCTGCTCATGTCCCACCTGTCGGGGCGGGCCGTCTCGGCCGGGTGCTGTGGGTGCTGTGTGGCGAGTGTCCTCTGCGCTGCCTCGCGGTGTCCGCCGCTGCCCCCGCTCATGTCCCGCCCGTCGGGGTGGGCCGTCTCGGCCGGGTGTCGTGGGCACTGTGCGGCGGCCGCTCCGTGTGCCGCCCCGCGGTGTCCGCCGCCGTCCCCGCTCATGTCCCGCCCCGCACCGTGATGTCGAGACGGCCGCGCTCCGGCCGTGCGGGATCGTCGTCGAGCACGGGGATCTCGGCCGCCCCCACGCGGATCACCTCGTGCACCGTGCCGGGAGCTTCGCCGAGGCGGCGCGCTTCGAGCAGCTCGACCGCGTCGACGCCGGGGACCGCGGCGACGGCGGCCAGCGCCGCGGAGACGTACACCGGTTTGCCCAGTTCGAGGCGGGAGGGATGGAAGAGGCCCGGCCGCGCCGCGCCGCCGGGGCGCAGGGCCCGCAGCGCCGCCCGCCGGACGGCCTCGGGGTCGTTGCCGGGCAGCGCGCACAGCCGCAGGGCGATGAGGAGACCGACCGGCGCGCCCTCGGCGACCGTCGCCTCGGTCCCCAGCATGCGGACGTCCTCCAACAGCACGCCCAGAGAAGCCAGTCGGACCGCCCGGTCGGCCGCCGCGTCCGGGGCGTCGAGCAGGTCGACGACCGTACGGATCAGCGGCCAGGATCCCGATGTGCCGCGCTCGGCAGCCGCACCCTGCACGCCCGGCGCACGGGCGACCGCCACCGCGTGATCGGCGGTGGTCACCGCCCGGCGCGGGGTGACCGCGAACGCCTCGGGCGCGTCCCGGCGCACCACGTCCAGTGGAGCCGCGTCCCTGCCGCCCGTGGCGGGCAGCGGGTTGCGGGCCACGAGCGAGGGCACCGTCCGCCAGACCGGTGGCGCGTCGAAGCCCTGCGCCGCCGCGGTGTCGTGCTCAAGGAGGCGCAGCGCGTTCGCCGGTACGTTGCCCACCGCGCCGCCCCCGGTCTCGTACCGCGCCGCGACCCCGCCGGCCAGCGGCGGCAGGATCCCCACCGCGCCGGTGCGGAAGCGCAGCAGGGGCGGCTCGTGGTCCTCGAACTCCAGGACGCAGGCGAGCCGGCCGGGCGAGGTCACATCGAGCAGCGCCCGCACCAGGGCGACCTCGATCCGCGGTCCGGACGGCAGCGCGGCGCGGACCTCCATGCGGTACGGCACGCCGGAGGGCCGCAGGGCCACGCCCGCTCCGCCACGGCCGGGAATCCCCGCGGAGTTCAGCGTGTACGCGCCCGGCACACCGCCCTCCGCCGGCCGCAGCACCCCGGGGCCGCCGACAAGACGGCCGTGGTGCGCGGGCACGGCGTTGCCGCGTGCCACCGTCACCTCCGCGCCGCCCGCGCCCGTGTCCACCGACGCCGGATACGCCCGCGGCAGTGCGTCCGCCGCCGCCCAGCGCACCCGGTACAGGGGCAGCCCCGCAGCGGCCAGCGGATCGTGGAACTCGGCGACCTCGGTGAGCGTGACCGCGGCAGCGCGCCGGCTGGGCAGCGGCTCGCGGAACCGCGGCCGCCCGTCCGCGCCGACGGCGGGCCAGTCCGTCCGCGGCACCCGCGCCGCCCAGTCGCGGTGCCGGGCGATGTCCTCCGGGTCGACGACCTCGAAGACCAGGCGGTCCCCGGCGGTCAGCCAGGGAGCGCCCTGCGCACTGCTGGGCCTGGGGCGCACCAGGACGCATTCGGTGGCGCCCGCAGGCAGCCGGCACAGGTCCTCGCCCCAGTCGTAGAGGGCGATCTCACCGAGCCCCGGATGGACCGAACGGCCCTCCTCCAGGACGAAGCCGAGCCCGGCGCCCTCATCGGCCACCGCCGTGTCCCCGCGCGCCACTTGGACCGTGCCGCCGCCCGGATCGGCCTGGAGCAGGACGAGCGTGCGCGCCGCGGCCGACTCGGGCACCTCGTAGTCGACCAGGTGGGCATGGCGGCGCACGGACGTGCGCCGCCTGGCCGTCTCCAGATAGGCCTCGGTGGCCACCCGGTCCAGCTGATAGTGCATCAAGTCACCGACGTGCGCGAAGAGTTCGAGCACCGTGATCACCGGGTCGGCGGGCGACAGATCCGCCGTCGGGTCGTCCCGGCGCAGGAACTCCACGAGGGCCGCACGCAACGAACGCCAGTCCCGGGCCAGATAGTCGTGCACCGGCGAAGGATCCACCGGCGCCACGGCCTCCTCCGGCGTCGAACACGCCCCGGGATCCGGGCACTCCGTACGCAGCCGCACGGGCAGCCGCACCCGCAGCGGATCGAACGGCAGCGCCGGAAGCGCGGGATGCGCTCCGTCGGCGGGCCGCTCGGGGAAGACGGACAGAAGGTGCCGCCCGGCATCCGCCTGCCCGTTGATCCGCAGCTCAATGTGCGGCTGCGGCGCGGTGACCACCACCGCGGTCGCCACTTCCACCCGCCGCCCGCCGGCCGGCGGGCGCAGCTCCCAGCGGCGCGGCTCCGCGAGCGCGGCGGGCGGATCCGCGTACAGCCAGACGTCGACGGCGAATCCTCCCGGAACCGGCCGCGCGCCCGCCGCCCGCAGCCCGCGCGCCGCGGCCCCCGGGGCGCGCAGCCGGGCCGGGCGGTGCAGCGGGGGACAGGCGGGGAGCAGCGGTTCCTCGGTCATCGCGGTCAGGCCTCCAGCCGTGCCGAGACGCTCGCCGCCGGTCCCGGCGGGCGCAGCGGCCGGTAGTCGACGGTGACCTCAAGCGTGGCCTCGCCGAGCCGCGTCACCGTGATCCGGTCCACGAGGACGCGGCCGGCCAGCTCCCGCTCCAGGGCGCCCTTCGTCCGCATCTCCAGGAGCCCGTCCAGGAGTTGGGGCAGCGGCTCGAAGAGCGCCGAGGCCCCGAGGCCGGGGCCGAAGCCCGGCCGGTGCAGCCGCTCGGTGGCGCCGGTCAGGAGCACCAGACGTACGAGATCCGCCAGATGGCCCGCCTCGTCGGTGACCGCGAGGCGGCGTGCGGACGTCAGCCGCAGCGGATGCTCGGCCGCCGCGCTCATATCGCCTTCACCTTCGTCTGGAAGCCGCTGACCTGGGCGGTGCCCTGCGGCGCCCCGCCCGCGTTGACGCAGAGGGCCACCGAGTCGGACAGGAGCACCGCCTTGCCGCCCGCCTTCACCTTCGTCGCGGGCCGCTGCCACTCGACGCGCAGACAAGGGGAGGGGGTGCCGCCGATGGTGAAGGCGCAGCCGCTGATGGTGGTCGGGTCACCCGCCACGGCCACCTTCTTGCCGCCCACCAGGAGCGTCGACGACGGCGTCAGACGGCCGCTGCCGCCGTGCGGGCAGACGATGGTGATCCCCTCGTGGAGCAACTGACCCGGCACTCAACTCACCTCCAGGGAACCGCCGTTGAACGAGATCTTCGACGACGTCACCTCGATCTTCTGCTGCTTGAACTCGGCCGTGATGCCGTTCGCGTCCATCCGGATGACCGCTCCCGACGCCGCGGTGAGCCGCAGCGCCCGGTCGCCCGAAGGCTCGTCGATCAGCTCGACCTTGTGGCCGCCCGGCGTGATCAGGAGCACCACGTCCGGCCCCGCGCCCGGCACCCCGCCGCCGTCCGCCCACACCGCGCCCGACCACACGGGCACCCGGCTCACATCGCCCGCGGGCCATTCGACGAAGACCAGGCTCTTGACGGGCGGCACGGCGGCGAAGCCGACCCCGGGCCCCGCGAACGGCGAACTGGGCAGGCACCAGCCGGACGTGGCATCGCCGAGCACCTCGGGCACCTGGACCCGTACCCGGCACAGGTTCTTGGGGTCTTCGTTGTCGGTGACCGTGCCGATGTACCGGCCGTGGAACCGGTCCGTCATGGCCGTCCCCCCTCCCTCATCCCGGCCCTCACGGGCCGAACCCCGTGGCGCCCAGGGCGTTGCGCCGCAAGGTCACCTCCTGCCGGTGGGCCTCCAACGTCACGACGTGCCGCACCCGGTCCACCAGATAGTCGCCGGACAGGACAGGACCCAGGCCCCGCACCAGGACCGTGCGCCGGGCCCGCAGCAGCAGCCCGGTCCGGTCGGTGTCCACGGCCGCGGTGAGCGTCACGCCGTAGGCGCTGTGCCGCGCCCGCCCGGAGGCCGCCTGCCGCACGTCCACCTCTCCGGCCGCGTCCTGCGGCGCGAGCAGCTCGGTCGCCCGGGCGGAGAGGGACACCTCGGCCATCGCCTCGTCGTCACCCGCGGCGTCCGCCGTGACGGCGGCGGTCGCGAGGGGCGGCGTCCGCCGGGCGATCACCCGCCGCCCGGCAAGGAGGTCGACCCGTATCTGAGCCCGGTGGGCGTCCCCGCCGAAGCCGAGCGCCAGCTCGCCCTGCGGCTCGGCGAGCGGCGCGGGCGGATGGAAGTGACCGGTCACCTGCCCACTGTCATCGGCCTCCAGATACGCCACGTACCCCCATTTGACGGCCAGTTCGCGTACGAAGGACCAGTCCGTGCCCCGCTGCATCACGGTGTGCACGTCCGGGTCGAACCCGGCCGGGGTCGACGCGACCTCCGCGCGCAGTTTGTGCTCGGTGAAGATGGTCTCGGCCATCGCGCTGTCCCGCTGCCCCGGCCAGGCGACGGCCTTCTCCTCGCGGTCCAGGTCCAGGCTGCGGTCGATCGCGAGGACGGTGAGCGTGGAGCGCCCCTCGGCGTCCAGGTCCCACACGGCCCGTGCGGAGTAGCCGTCGAACCGGTAGCTCCTGCCGTCCCGTTCGAGGCGCACGGCAAGCGGCGTACGCGGCGTGACGAGCGGATCGAGGAGGCTCGGCCAGCCGCCGCTCGCGTCCGGGTCGACGCGCATCGTGACCATCGCGGCGTCCGCTTCGTCGGTGGCCTCCTCGGCGCGCACCTCGATCAGCGCGTCCAGCGTGTCACGGTCGGCTTCCGTGCCGTCGATCTCCAGGAGCATCCGGGTGGTCGCCACGGTCAGCCTCCCGGCAGGTCGACGGCGACACCGGGGGTCTCCAGACGGGTGGCGTCGGCGAACGGATTGGCGTCCGCGATGCGCCACCACTGCGTGGAGTCGCCGATGAGTTCCGCCGCCATCAGGTCCAGACGAGCACCGGGGGCCGTCAGCATCTGCCCGCCGGGCGGCGGCGCGGGTACGGTCCGCGGTGCCGACATGGTGCGTACGGTGCCGTCGGGCAGCGTCACGGTCAGCGGCGACTGGCGGGCGTAACGCGAGGTGGGATCCATGCCGCCGCTCACCCGCCGAGCTCGGACATCTGCGGCAGCTGGAGCACGGCCTTGACCTCGCGAAGCCCCTGGTAGAAGTCGGCGGCCAGCCGTGCGAGCCGGTCGTCCTTGGGGAGTTCGGCCCTCAGGAGAACGGTGAGTCCCAGGTCCGCGGTGGCGTGCACCGGGTTGAGCGCGCTGTCGAACGCGGTCTCCTGGATCGTCAGTGACTTCAGGGTGACCGGAGTGATCCGCCCCGGCCCCCACACGAACAGCGCGAGCGGCAGCCGCCCCGCCGGGATCGCGGTGCCCTTGGCCGCCCCGGGAAGGCGCGGCAGGATCTGGCCGCCGACCGGCTGCATGAGCATCTCGATCGCCGCCAGGCGCGGCGCGATGCCGAACGCCATCGTGATGGCGCCTTCCTTCTCCAGGCCGTCGGTGGCGTCCAGTTCGAGTTTCAGCGCGTACGTCTCCCTGGCGGGCTGCGCCGCGACGCCACCGCTCGCCGCTGCGGGGCCGGTCAGGACGCGGGTGACGTTCACCGGGTTGTACTGGAACGACACGATCACCGGGACGAGCCCGAGCAGCGGGTCGGCGTACGACAGCAGCATCCCCTTGGTCAGCGCCATGCCCCCGCCTCCCGCCGTACGTGCGCGGCGACGGCCTCGGCGACGGTGGCCTCCGAGCCGTCGGGAACGGGGCGGCCCGCGAGCCGGGCGGCGATCAACGGCCGCAGCAGAAAGGGATCGGGGGCTGCCGGGACCTCAACCGTGATGTGGTGAGGACTGTCGGGACCGCTGGCTCCATTGGGCCCGTTGGGTTCGCTAAGTCCGTTGCGTTCGTTGGGTTCGTTGGGACGATCGGTCATGCCGTCTCCTCCGCCCAGACCTTGCCGAGCTTGTCGTATTCGCGCCGCAGCGCGTGGGTGAGATGCGCGGGCCGCACCCGGCCGCCGTCCGCCGCGGCGAGGAACGCGGCGGCGAGCGCCGCGTTCTGCACAGAGCCGCCCGCTAGTTCCCGCCGTGCCAGGGCGTCCACGTCCAGGCCGTCGCACGGCGTGCCCTTGGGGAACGCGCGCCGCCACAACTCGCGGCGCAGCGCCCGGTCCGGCACCTCGAAGCGGATCGAGAAGCGCAGCCGCCGCAGGAACGCCTCGTCGAGGGCCTGCTGCTTGTTCGTCGCAAGCACCACAAGGCCCGTGAAGGTCTCCACGCGCTGCAGCAGGTAGTTGACCTCCAGGTTGGCCCAGCGGTCGTGGGCGTCACGCTGTTCCGTGCGCTTGCCGAACAGCGCGTCGCACTCGTCGAAGAACAGCAGCGCGCCGCAGCGCTCCGCGTCGTCGAAGGCGCGCGCCAGGTTCTTCTCGGTCTCGCCGATGTACTTGGAGACGACCGCCGACAGATCGATCCGGAACAGGTCCTGGCCGAGCCCGTTCGCCAGCGCCTCGGCCGCCATCGTCTTCCCGGTGCCCGGCGGCCCCGAAAGGAGCACCGCCACACCCTGACCGCGCGGCAGCCGTCCGCGGAAGCCCCACTCGTCCAGGACCACGTCCTGCAGGGCGACATGGGCGATCACCTCGTCGAGCTGGGCCCGCACATCGGGCGGCACGACCAGGTCGTCCAGGACGAAGCAGGGCGTCAACAGGTCGGCCAGGCGCCCCAGTTCATGGCGCGGCAGGTTCCGCGCCGCCCGCCACACGTCGTCCACGGTCCACTCCCGTCCGGCCGCTGCCGCCTCCGCGCGCGCCTGCGTCAGGGCGACGCCGGCCTGCCGGCCGTCGAGGGTCAGCCGGGCGCCGAGCCGTCGTCCCTGCGCGCGCGCCTCCTCGGGCGCGAGCCCGGCCGCGCCGAGTGCCGTCTCCCACACCGCGGCGCGATCCGCCGGGGAACGCCGCGGCACAGGCACCACTTGGGCGCCGCAGGGATCGGAATCGGCGCTGCCGCAGGCGATCAGCGGGCCGTCGCCGGGCATCCAGGCGAGCGCGGGCAGCCGGTCGGCGGGCAGCACGGGTACGTACCCGCCGAAGCGCGCGGCGAGACGCACCTCGGGGTCACTCAACTCTCCTGCGTCGAGGGGGAGTTGACCGATCTCCGTTGCCGACTCGTACGCGATCCTGGTGAGGTCTCCGGCACCGCGTAGGAGGACGGCGCCGTCGCCGAGCAGCGCGGCGACGCGCGCGCTGCCGGCAGTGCCGTCACTCGGGCGCGGCGCGGCACCGGGGAGCGTGAGCCCCGCGAGGAGCCGACGAGCCGTCGCCGTGAGGGCGAGCGGACCCCGGGGGCCCGCCCCAGGGACGAGGACGCCGAGCCGGACCAGCGGATCGGCGGGCTCCCAGGAGGGCGGAGGCGCCGCGCCGAACGGCAGCAGCGCGAGGCGAAGCAGCGCGGCGGAGGCGTGGCGCAGGGCACCGTCGTCGTGCCCGCAGCCGAGGAGCACGCCGAACTGCGGGTCGGTCTCCGCCCACCAGACGGCCGCGGTGGTCAGCCGCTCGACGGGATCGAGGTCGAGGGCGGCGCACAGCCGGGCGTACGGCTCGCCGCTCGTCGCGGACGCCACGACGCCCGCGAGGTGGGTTTCGAAGTGCCGCCGGGCCGCCTCGTCAGCGGGCGGCGGTGCGCCGACGGTTCCGAAAAGGCCCTGGAGGTCCGTGCCTTCGGAGGCCGGCCCCCACACCGCTCGCAACCGGCCGAGGTAGCCGCCGAGCGCACAGCACAGCGCGTCGAGCGCGGAAGCGAGTGCGGAGTCCGGGGCGGGTACGGGGGTGGGGGCCATGCTCATGACCGCACCTCCACCGGGCGGGGCCGGCCCGCCAGACGCCGGCAGCGCAGCGAGACGACCGGACGGCCGGGCAGGTCCGGCACGTCGAAGGTCACCGAGGTGGGAGTGACGGCTTCGACGGGGACCGCGACCCCGTCGAAGAAGAGCTCGGTGCCGGGGGCGCAGTGCGCGGTCGTCAGGGTGACCCGTTCGCCCACGGTCAACGGCCCGTCCCCGGGCACCGATACGACGACCGGTGCAACGGCGAGCGCGACCGGACCGTGCCTCACGGTCAGCCCGTCGGTGCGCCGGTGTACCACCAACTCACGTACGGCGGGCACCAGATCATGCCTGGGCAGCCGCAGCGTGAACGCCTCTCGTTCCTGCCCGACCACCGCCATCGACCACCCGAGCGGACCCTGCCCCGGCGGATCGCCCGGCTCGGCCGAGAGGAGGAACAGGTCGCCGGGAACGGCCCCTTCGACGCGCACGGAGGCCGTCTCGTCACCGCCGATCCGGTCGGGCCTCGGCGCGTCGAGCCGTGGCCCCGCGGAGGTGACGGACAGCGTGCGCACGGCGGACACCGGTGGCCCTTCCGTGTGTGTGCGCTGCGGCTCGATCACGACCAGACTCACGGTGTACGCCACGGAGAGCCGCAGCGGTTTTGTGGAGGCCGTCCAGAGCTTCGCGTAGTTCTCCAGGTCGAACTCCTCCAGCGTGATGCGCAGGGGCTCGACGAGAACAGGCTCGGGATCCGGCAAGAACGGTGACCCGGCGCCGACTATGGGACTCTCGTGCAGCCGGCGCATCACGGCGGCGAGCGAGGTGTGAATGATCTGCTCGGAGTCGCCGCCGGTGGTCGGCGTCGCCCCGTACGCGCTGAGCAGATAGTGGAGTTGCAGGGCGAGCGGCGGAGCACCCATGGAGGTACGGCTGCCGGCACCCGGGTGCTCCATGGAACGGAATGCGGGGTTGGGAGAGACCCGGTACAGAAACCAGTTCAACCGGGGCCCGGGATCGTCCCGGTCCAGCGGCCCCACGGTGACGGAGGGCTTGACACTGATCCCGGCATCGACGAACCCCGCGTCGGTGAGCCGCTTGAGCGTCTCGTCGACGGCCATGAACGCGTTGGCCGGCGTCACCATGACCCACCGTGCCGGGACCGGCCCTGCCGACGGTCGGCCAGGGAGGCGAAGGGGTCGGGGGAGGGTCCTGCGGGGGCCGCGGGGGCCACGACGGTGATCTGCCCGATATGAACATCGGGGACTTGGCTCGCGGCCGCGTGATCGGATACGTGGGTGGAATGCGACACCGCCGGTTCGCCCGCGCGAGGCGATCGCTCGGGAGAAGCCGGGGGGAACGGGGCACGGCCCGCGTCCCCGAACAGCGAGGCACCCGCACCACTACCCTCCGCCGCGCGACCGGCGGAGGCCGCCCGAGCGAGGAGTCCGACATGGCCGAGGGGACCCTCTGAGCCACCCGGTTTGCGAGCCTCACCGGGGCTACCGGCGCCGTCCGGCTTGCGGGCCTCGCCGGGGCTACTGGTGCCGCCCGGCTTGCGGACCCCGCCGCGGCTACTGGTGCCACCTGATCGGCCGGGACCGCCAGACGCATGGCTTCCGGCGTCGGCCTCTGCCATGGCGCGGGCGACCGAAGGGTCGGGACCGCCAGAGGCATGGCCCCCGGCGTTGGCCCCTGCCATGGCACGGGCGCCCGATCGGCCGGGGCCGCCAGACGTATCGCCCCCGGCGTCGGCGTCGGCCTCGGCTACGGTGCGGGCGACCGAATGGCTGGGATCGCCGGAGGCATGGCTTCCGGTGTTGGCCTCTGCCATGGTGCGGGCGACTGAACGGCCGGGATCACCAGACGGATGGCCCCCGACGTTGGCCCCTGCCACGGCGCGGCCGTCGGCCCCGGCTTCAGCAGCGCTCCCGGATTCGGACCTGCTTCCGGCAGCGGTCCCGGGGTCGGGCCTACTCCCGGCACTGGTCCGGGATTCGGACTTGGCTCCTGCACTGGCCCCAGGTTCGGACTTGGCCCCGGCGCTGGTCCCTTCAGCAGCGGTCCTGGGCTCGGGCCTGTTTCCGGTAGCGGTCCCGGCTCCGTCCCCTGTCCCGGCCTGAGTGCTGGGCCGGGGCGCGACTGCGGTTCCGTTTCCGCGATCCGTCGCGAGCTGGGTACTGCTTCGGGTGTTGGCTCCGGTGCTTGCCCGGTCGCCGGTCGCGGCTCCGCCATCTGTCGCGAGCTGAGTACCGTTTCGGGTGTTGGCTCCGGTCCTCGCCCGGTCACCGGGCGTGGCTCCGGTCCCTGCTCCGTCACCCGTCGCGAGCAGAGTACTGCTTCCTGTGCTGGCTCCCGTCCTTGCCCGGTCGCCGGTCGTGGCTCCGGTCGAGGCTCCGCCATCTGTCCCGAGCTGGGTACTGCCCTGGGTGTTGGCTCCGGTCCTCGCCCGTTCGCCGGTCGTGGTTCCGGTACCGGCTCCGCCATCCGTCGCGAGCTGAGTACTGCCCTGGGGCCTGGCTCCGGTCCCTGCCCGGTCACCGGTCGCGGCTCCGTCACCCGTCCCGAGCTGAGTACTGCCCTGGCTCCTGGCCCAGATCCCCGTCCCAGCCCCTGCACCGGTCCCTGCTCCAGCCCCTGCCCCTGCCCCTGCCCCTGCCCCAGCGCCGCTCCCTGCCCGGTCGCCGGTCCCAGCCTCGTAACCCGTCCGGGCCTCCGTGCCGGTCCCTGCCCGGCCGCCAGCTGCGGTCAGGAGCCGGCCCGCCCTCTTCTCGGCTCCGCTCCCAGCGGCCGCCGCGCCGGTCCCGGTTCGTGCGCCGACCCCGGCTTCGCTCCCCACTCCTGTGGCTGCCCCCGCCTGGGCCGCTGCCAGGGTCCCGCCCGCAGTCCCGGCGTCGGCCCCCGCTCCCCAGCGCTCGACTCCACCGCCCGTCGCGGACCAACTCCCGGCTTCGGCTTCGGACATGGCCGGGATGCCGGCACGGGCTCCGGCCATGCTCCCGGTCCGGCTCCTCCCGCCCGGAGGCGCGGCGGTAAGTCGGTTCCAGCCTTCGGTGGCCGCACCGGTGCCGCCGGTCCCGTCCGGAGGCCCGGAAGCAAGTCCGTTCCACGTTCCAGTGACCGCGCCGGCCCAGCTCCTCCCGGCCACAGAAGCGGCATCGAGCCCGCCTCGCGCTCCGGCCCCGCCGTCGGTCTCGGTCTCACCACCGGTTCTTCCGGGCCCTGCCCTCGCGCCCATGTCGACCCAAGGGGACTCGCCGTCATGAGCCCAGCCCTGAACGGCGGCCTCCCCGCCCCGGCGAGTTGGGGCGGCACCGGACCCCACTTCCCCCCGCGCACTCCTCGCCCCGGTCCCCTCGCTCCACGGAACCCCGCCAGGCCCAAGCCCAAGCTCATGCCCAAGCCCAAGTCCCCCGTATCCGCCCCACGCGGGAGCCCCCCGCACTCCCTCCCGCCCCGCCCGCGAAGTCATCCGGAGCAGGCTGCCGCCCTCCTCGCCCCCAGTCACCTCAATCGCCCCCCACAGCTATCGCGGCCAACCGGCGGCGCCTGGTGCGGGGGAGGGCCTCGATTGTCGCGAGGTCCCAGCCGTACGCGGAGGCCAGTACGTGGACGTCGTGGTCCAGTTCGTCAAGGAGGGCCAGCAGGCCCCGCAGCACCAGCGTCTGGACGTCGACCGGGTGCTCCACCTCTCTGCCGCAGGCGGGGCAGTCGAAGGTCAGCGGTCCTGCGAGCGAATCGTCGATCAGCTCGAAGTCGTGGGGGGCCGGGGCACGTTCGGGGATGCCCACCGTGCAGCGGCGCAGCAGCTCCGCCCGCCCCGCGGCATCCGGCGGCAGGTCGAGGAGATCGCCGTACGTGGGCTGGCGCAGGCCTCCCGCGCGACCGAGCACCGCGGTGCGGGGCCGGGCCGGCGGGACGGTGTCGGGGCCGAGCCGTACCGTGCTGAACTCCCCGCAGCCACAGGCCAGTACGGGCTCGATGTCCCGGCCGGTGAGCTCGCGGTGCAGGGCGAGGAGCAGCCGGTCACCCGTGGCGACGGGCAGCTCCGCCGGGTCATGTCCGGCGGCGGTGAGGAGCGCGATGACCTGGCCGAGCTCGGTCGTCCGCTCCCGCGCAGCGGCCAGCGCGGAGAGCACGGCGAGCTCGGCATCAAGTGGGGAGGGCGTCATGGCCTACGGCTCCGCCGGTGTGACCCAGGCGGTGTCGCGGTCGAAGGTCTCGAAGGCCAGCTTGATGGTCTCGATCGCCACGGCCGCGGTGGCCGCGTCCAGCTGGGGGAGCGCCGTGTACTCCGAGACCCAGCACCGGTTGAGCTTGTACGAAAGGACCTTCTGCTGGGCTTCGTTGTAGAGGTCGACCACGACATCCTTGCGGAAGTCCTTGAGCGACATCGGGCTGCCGATGGCGTGCACCTTGTTCGCCCAGGCCTCGAACTCCCGGTCAAGGGTCACCCCGCGCTCCAGGGTCACGTCGTCGTAGCTGGTCACCCCGGGGCTCTTGCGCTGCCGTGCCGGATCGGAGCCGTCCCGGTGGGCGACCACCGTGGTCTTGCGGCTCAGCGGGCCCATCTTGGACAGTCCTGCCACCGTGCGCCCGTCCCACAGCACACGGAACATGAAGCTTTTGTAGGGGTCGAAGCGGTCGACGCCGCCGACCTTGAAGGGCGCCACGTCATGCCTCCAGTTGCGAGATCTGAGTGATCGTCACGATCACGAACTCCGCGGGCTTCAGCGGTGCGAACCCGACGACGACATTGACCCGGCCCAGATCGATCTCCGACTGCGGATTGACGGTCTCGTCGCAGGTCACGAAGAAGCTGTCGCCCTCGGCACGGCTCGTACTCTGCTGGAACGCCCCCTGCTCGAAGAGCGTGCGCAGGAAGGACGTCACCGCGAGCCTCAACTGGGTCCACAGATCGGGGTCGTTGGGCTCGAACACCGCGAACTGCGTGCCCAGATAGAGCGATCCCGCGATGAAGTCCGTCAGCCGTCGCACCGGTACGTACTTGAAGTCCGAGCTCTGGGTGTCGGCCCCCTTGAGCGTCCGCGCGCCCCACACCACGGCCCCCGCCCCCGGGAACGTACGCAGCACATTGACGCCTCGCGGGTTCAGTACGCCGGACAGCGCGTCGTCGGTGGGCACGTCGAGCCCGGCGATGCCCGCGAGGGGCCCGTCCGCGAGACCGGCGGGCGCCTTCCACACCCCGCGTCCCGCATCCGTGCGGGCCATCACCCCGGCGACCGCCCCGCACGGCGGCAGGCTCAGCGTCACCGGGAGGCCGCCGGGCCCGGTGTCGATCATGGTGACGCGCGGATAGTAGAGCGCGGCATGCTCACCGAGCGCGGGCAGTCCGCCGAGGCCGGGTGCCGGGCTCACCGGCCAGTCCCGGGGTGTGTCGACGATCAGGAAGGCCCGCTCGCGCGTGCAGTGCGCCATCGCCTCGGTCAGTTTCTGGTTGTTCACCAGCGTCGTGGGCTTCGTCAGGTCGGACGCGGGCAGGTCGGGCAGGCAGAGCAGGTTGAACCGGGGGAATTCGAGGGTGCCGAAGGCGTAGATGCCGCCGACGCCGGACGAAGGGACGACGCTGTCGGCGGAGAACGTGCCGTTCGCGCCGCCGGCGAATCCGATCGGGCCCGATGTGGTCTCGTTGGGCCGGATGCCGGCCGCACCGGACAGCTCGATGCCGCCCCAGGCCCGGCCGAGGCCGAGTGTCTGCGACGCGTCGTTCTGCGCCGCGGGCAGCACGGTGATGCAGCGGTCGGCTCCGCCTCCCGTGGCAGTGGTGGTGAGCTCGAACCGGTTGTCGGGCGTGGGGATGTTCGTCTTCGATGTGAGCTGAAGGCCGGCGCCCTGGGCGGCGGCGTCGATCGCGTTGCGCACCTCGGTCTTGGTGCGGTCGGCGGGCGCCGCGAAGGGCAGCACCAGATCGACGGCGGGTCCGTGGTCGACCGAGACCCGCAGGGTCGCGTTGGCCGCCCCGAGCCTGACCGTCGAGGCACCGATGTCGATGCCGCGCGACACGGCCTGGTCGGTGGTGGTCTGCGCGCCGGACGCGAGCGCGGTCGTGACGAGTGCGGAGTCGGCGAGCACCCGCGGCGCGAAGCGCGGATGGGCCGTGGCCATCGAAAGCCCGGTGTACGCCTCCTCGGCGAGCACGGCCGATTCGCCGGTACGCGGGTCGGGGCCCCGCAGCCGCACGGTGATCCCGAACTGGTCCTGCGGATTGTCGGACGTGCCGTAGGAGACGACCGCCTCCATGCCGGTGCCGCCGAGCTTGTTGGCCCACGATCCCGCTCCGCGCGCGGTCAGCACGATCCGTGCGGGCGGCGGGCTGCCGGTGCCGCCGAGCAGCGTCACGGAGGCGGCGGGCGCGGGGCTGACGGTGGTGCCCACGGTGACCGTGCCGACGACCCGCACCACCACGGCCTGCGAACCGCCGTTGGCGAAGAACATCTGCACCGCGTGCCCCATGGGCCGGGCCTCGTCCCAGGGCGTCCCGAAGGTGCGTACGTACTGTGCGAGCGAGGTGACCGGCACCGGCACGTTCACCGGCCCCCGCCGGGCCTGCCCCACGAAGGCCGCAACCGATGTGGCGACACCGGCGATCGAGTGCGCGCCGGAGGGGACCTCCTGAACATAGACACCTGGATACGAAGTCTGCACAGGCATCGCGTGTCCTCCTTCACGACTCCACGACCGGGACGGCCCAGCTTCACCGCCGCCCGTCACGCGCCCGTCACCGCAGGCCCGGGGGACAGCACGATTCCGGCCCCCCGGTCCAGCGAGCGCACCCGGAAGCGACGGCCGCCGCGCCGCTGCCCGAAACCCTTGACCCGGTAGGGGAACCGGGACTCCGTCCACAGGCAGGCCGCCCCGCCCGGCGAGAACGACAGCGCGGACACGGCACCGAAGCGGAACCCGCGCACGGGGTGCTGGCGGTAGGGAAAAGTGACGTCGAACTCCAGCACGCGACGCCCCGTCACCGCGTACCAGGCGGGGCGGAGCGCGGCGACGGCGGGAAGCCGTCCCTCCGTGATCTCGGCGGCGCGCTCCCCGCCGAGGACGAGCACCGCGAGGCGGCGGTACACCGACTCGTACACGACGAGATCCCCGCTCAGCCAGGCCAGCGAGGTGGAGATGTGCGGCGGCGGATCGGCGCCCATGTTCCGCCAGCCCGCCCCCTCCCACAGCCGCAGCTCGACTGCGCCGCGGGTGCTCTGCGGCAGGACGGTCACCAGAAGCCGACCCCCGTCCGGCGCCGCGGCGAGCGCGCCGATCCGCCCTCCGGGGCGCGGCACGGGCTCGGCGGCAAGACCCGGCAGGGAGATGCGGACGAGCTGCGCGGCGCCGGGCCCGGCCGCCGCCCACAGCCTCCCCGACACGTCCTGGGCGAGATGCACCGCCGCCGGTGCGCCGGCGCGCACGGCCAGCGGACGCCCCCGGTCTCCGACGCCCGCGTAAAGCTGCCAGCCCGCCGCCGTACTGAAGAAGCTCAGCACGTGGGTCCCGGCGGGCAGTCCTTCTTCCCGCCACGGTAGGCCGCGGGGGCATCGTCCCAGCCGACGCAGGTGCCGAGCGCCTTCGGCTTGGGATCCATTCCGGCACAGCAGGCACGGGCCAGCGTCCCGGCGAACGTATTGCTGTTGGGGCCCGTGAGCTTGTAGAGGCTGGGGTTGTTGTACGCACGGAACGCGGCGGCCATGCACTCGGGGACGGAGGTGACGCCGGCCTTCGGCTCACAGGTCAGACAGGTAGGCGTCTTGCCGCAGGGATCGGGGGAGTTGTCCCACTTCTGGCCCGAGGTGCCGGTGAGCGGGTTGTCCAGGGTGCCCTGCGGGCACATCGGGCTGATGATCGCGTAGTTGAAGGGCGGCGCGTCGATATACGCATGGTTGCCGAACGGCCCGATCTGCAACGGCCGCGCACACACCCGCACCCCGCCACTGCCCGTGACGGGCCCGATGCTCGGCGGCCGAGGCGCCACCACCGGCCCCACCTCACTCCCCGCACCCGCCGACGCCACCTCCTCCCAACCACGGCTGGCCCCACCCCCACCGGACTCCCCGCCTCCACCGACGCCGGGCCCGGACGTCCCGTCCGAGAGGCGGCGCAGCATCTTCTCGGCGGAGTGCTCGGCCGTCGGACTCTCCGCGCTCGCCGACGATGTGTCGTCCCAATTCGCCCACGCTGCAACGGACTTGTCGCCTCCGCCGATGCCGGGCTCGGACGTCCCGTGCGTCAGGCGGCGCAGCATCTGCTGGGAGGCGTGCTCGGCCGTCGGACTCTCCGTGCTTGTCGGCGGTGCCTCTCCCCAACTCGCCCTCGGGTCACCGGACTTGTCGCCTCCGCCGACGCCGGGCTCGGACATCCCGTGCGACACGCGCCGTAGCACCTGCTGGGCGGAGTGATGTTCCGCCGCCGGACTCTCTGTACTTGTCGGCGGTGGGTCTCCCCAACCCGCCCTCACCCCAGCAGACGTGTCGCCCCCGCCGAGACCGCGCCCGGTCATCCCGTCCGACAGGCGCCGCAGCACCCGCTCGGCGCCCGCGTCGGCCGCGCGCTCCTCTGGAGCGGACGGGTCGCCGACCCGCATCGGCCGCACCGGGCCCGCGCCCCCGCCGGAGCCCCGCTGCTGCAGTACATGCGTCAGCTCATGGGCCAGCACGCGCGCGCCCGCGGGCTCCTCGGGCCGGTAGCCGCCCGTGCCGAACACGACATGCTCGCCCACCGTGTACGCCGTGGCATCGAGTTCGCTCGCCGTGGCGGCGGCGAGCGGACCCGTGTGCACCCGCACCGAGCCGAACCCCGCGCCGAAGCCCCGCTCCATCGTCCGGCGGACCCCCGGCCCCAGTGGCCTGCCCGGCTGCGCGAGTACCTGATGCACCCCGGCGGGCACCGGGGGCGCGGCGCCTGCCCCGCCGCTGCGCCGCACCTTGTCGCGATCGCAGCCATGCGGCGGGCAGGTGTGACCGCCGCAGCGCCGCACTACAGGGGGCGCGTACGTATTCATCGCTCCAGACCAGCAGGGGCGCGTCACCGCCGCGTCACGCCGCCGGGCCCGGCCCCGCGGCGCGGTACAGCAGGGCGACGAGGCCCGGCGCGGGCCGCACGCCGAGATCCCGGTCCAGGAGCCGCGCGTACGCGTCCAGGCTGCGCCGCCCCTCGATCCAGTTGCCCTCGGCCAGATGCGCCTCGATCAGTACGCGCTGTGCGCTCTCCCGCAATGGCTCGGCGCAGACCGCCGCCATCGCGGCCTCCACGGATTCCGCGTGCAGCCCCCGGTGGGCCAGCTGCCTGCTCTGTGCCTCAAGGGCGTGCAGCAGCCGCTGCCGGACGCGCTCGCGCTCGATCAGCGCCCAGTCCTCGTACCAGCCCGGCAGCAGGTCGAGCGCCTCCACGTCACGCGGCACCATCCGCAGCTCGGCGCTGGACGCGGTCCCCTCGATGACCCGGGTCGCCCACCGGCTGATCGCATCGACGTCGAGCACGACATCGGCCCGCAGACAGAGGCCGTACTTGTCGGTGTCGAGCAGCGGCACGCCCATCTGCCGCAGCCGCCACAGCGCGGAGCGCAGATTGCCGCCCGCCCGTGCCTCGTCGTTGACCGGCCACAGCGATCCGGCGGCGGACAGCCGTTCCACGCGGCCGTGGCGCAGCGCGACGAAGACGAGCAGGCGCTTGCCGCTCCGAGGCACCTCCATGCGGCGTGCGCCGACGCTGACGAAGGGTTCCCCGAGGAGGTGCAGGACAGGGAGCGGGTGGAGCGGGTCCCCCGCGATGACTGCCTGAGGGAAGTCGGGCACGGTCACGCACCCCCTGAACGGCCGGCCGCGGCGCGACGGGGGACGGATTCGTCCCCGGTCGGTCACCGGGCGCTGAGTGCCGGTGTATCAGGGTGTCTCAGGACTCCGGCTCCCCGGCGAGAAAGGCGAGCAAGAACTCCCGCACGGTCTGTACGGCGGTCTCGGCATCTGTCGTAGAGGACCGCACGGCCGCCGTGTCGCGCTCGACGTCCGCGTACGTCCGCACCGTGATCAGCACGCCACGGCTCTGCACCTCCACCCGCACCAGACAGACGCCGGCCCTGGGCTGCTCGGGAAGCATGAGCGCAGCCTGCCAGGCCGCCGTCACCGTGGCGTTGGGCCTGGCACATCAGGGACGTACCGGAGCGGACCCGGTACCTGAAGCGCAGTGCGCTGCCGCGTGGCCGGCCGAGTGACCGACCGGCGGCGCCCATCCGGGCCACGCACCGTACCCGTACGGGTGACCGCCCGGCGCGTCCCCTTGGTGAGCGCCGGTGACGGAGGTGCCCTGGCCTCTCTCCGACGCCGCAGCGCACCACCGTCCCAGGAGGTCCCATGAGGTCCCGCCCCACGTCCCGCCTGCGCCCCCTCGCCACGACCGCGACAGCGCTGATCGCGCTCTCCGCGGCGGCCCCCGCGTACGCCGTCGAGCTGCCCCCGCAAAACCGAGGCAGCCTCTTCCTGACCGTCTCAGGGGCCGAGAACACCTGGATCCGCGGCGTGCTGCTGAGCTGCGAGCCCGAGCCGTCGGGGCAGCATCCGCACGCGGCGAAGGCCTGCGCGGCGATCGAGAAGGCGGGCGGCGACTTCGACGCGCTGCCGGCGGAGTCGGGGATCTGCACCAAGCAGTACGCACCGGTCACTGTCAGCGCGAGCGGTGCCTACCGCGGGCGCCCGGTCGCCTGGCACAAGACGTACGACAACGCCTGCACGATGACGTACTCGACGGGCGACGTCTTCCGCTTCTGACGCCGCCCCGCATGCCGTCCTGCCGCTGTCGCGCTGCGCCCCTCAGGGGGTGCTGCGCGACAGCACCATCGCCAAGGTGAGCATTCCGATCACGACCCAGCCGAACCACAGCCAGCCGTTGCTCCCGAGCGCCACGCTGTAGGCCGTCACCGCGACCAGACCGCCGATGGTGAACACGCCCATCGTCTTCGTCGAACCAGGCATAGCCCTGCCTCCTCCCGGCAGCCCCGGCGCCTCGACGCCAAGACCGCGGCCTGAGACCATCCTGACCCGCGAAGCCCCTTCGCCGCTAGCGCCCGCGTGCGGCCAGTGATGCCAGATAGGCGTTGTACGCCTCCAGCTCCTTGTCACCGTCACGGTCCGCGGCCCGGTCCGTACGCCGTGCCTGGCGCTGTTCGGAGCGGTACCACTGGAAGAGCAGCGCGAGCAGCACAAGCACCGAAGGCACTTCGCTGAACGCCCAGGCGATGCCGCCCGCGGCGCTCTGATCGGACAGTGCGTCGATGCCGAGGGAGGCGGGCGGGTTCTTGTAGGTGCCGATCATCGGCTCGGACGCCATCATCAGCGCGATGCCGAAGAACGCGTGGAAGGGCATGCCCGCGAAGAGCTCCAGCATCCGCATGATGTAGCCGGGCCGGTGCGGCCCCGGGTCCACGCCCATGATCGGCCAGAAGAAGACCAGGCCGACCGCGAGGAAGTGCACCATCATCCCGATGTGGCCCGCCTTGGAGCCCATCAGGGTGTCGAAGAGCGGCGTGAAGTACAGCGCGTACAGGCTCGCGATGAACAGCGGGATGGTGAACGCGGGGTGCGTGATGATCCGCATGTACCGGCTGTGCAGCACCCAAAGCAGCCACTCGCGCGGGCCCTTGCGTCCCTTGCCCGCGACCGGAAGGGCCCGCAGCGCGAGGGTGATCGGGGCGCCGAGGAGGAGCAGGATCGGCGAGAGCATGCTGATGATCATGTGCTGCACCATGTGCACGCTGAACATGACCATGCCGTAGTCGTTCAGCTTGGTGCACATCACGAGCAGGACGGTCAGGACACCCGCCACGAAGGACACCGTGCGGCCCACCGGCCACTTGTCGCCGCGCCGTACGAGCCGCGCCACGCCCCAGCCGTAGAGGGCCAGGGCCACCAGGCTGCCGATGAGGAAAAAGGGGTCGGCCGAGAGTTCAAGACCCCGCCCCAGCGTGAACGGCGGCAGGTCCATGTTCATGCCGTGCCCGCTGTGATCCATCCAATGGCTCCTGTTTCGTGCGGTTGTGCGCTGTGTGTCCGCACCAGACTAGAACGGCCCCCGGACGCCGTTGCGTCCGGGGGCCGTTCGAATCGTCTTGCGTTACAGCACGCACTCCGCCTCGGCGTACCGCTCGTCCGGCACCGTCTTCAGCGTCTCGACCGCCTCGGCGAGCGGCACCATCGTGATGTCCGTGCCGCGCAGCGCCGTCATCTTGCCGAACTCGCCGCGGTGCACGGCCTCCACGGCGTGCCAGCCGAAGCGCGTGGCGAGCACCCGGTCGTACGCGGTGGGGGTGCCGCCGCGCTGGACGTGCCCGAGGATCACCGGACGCGCCTCCTTGCCCAGGCGCTGCTCCAGCTCGCCGGAGAGCCGCGTGGCGATGCCCGCGAAGCGCTCGTGGCCGTACATGTCCTTGACGCCCTCGTCGAACTCCATGGAGCCGGGGGCCGGCTTGGCGCCCTCTGCGGCGACGACGATGGCGAACTTCTTGCCCGCGGAGAAGCGCTCGCCGACCTTCGCGGTCAGCTCCTCGATGTCGAAGGGGCGCTCCGGCACGACGATGGCGTGCGCACCGGCGGCCATGCCCGAGTGCAGGGCGATCCAGCCGGTGTGCCGGCCCATGACCTCGACGATCAGGACGCGCTGGTGGGACTCGGCGGTCGTTTTGAGACGGTCCAGCGCCTCGGTGGCGACACCGACGGCCGTGTCGAAGCCGAAGGTGACGTCGGTGACGGCGATGTCGTTGTCGATCGTCTTCGGTACGCCGACGATCGGCAGCCCGCCGTCGGACAGGAGACGGGCCGCCTTGAGCGTGCCCTCGCCGCCGATCGGGATGATCGCGTCGAGGCCGAGGTCCTGGACGTGGCCCTTGGCCCGCTCCACGCCGTCGCGCAGATGCGCGGGCTGGACGCGGGACGAGCCGAGAATCGTTCCGCCGCGGGCCAGGATGCCGCCGACCGCGTCAAGGTCGAGCTTGCGGTAGTCGCACTCAAGGAGACCCTTCCAGCCGTCGTGGAAGCCGATGACCTCGTCGCCGTGGTCGACGACGGCGCGGTGCACGACCGAACGGATGACGGCGTTCAGGCCGGGGCAGTCGCCGCCGGAGGTCAGGACACCAATGCGCATAGCCCGGGAAACCTTTGCAACGTGGGCCGAAGTCCGGACCACGTCGTCCGGCTGGAACCCCGCCACCCTATAGGCGGCAGGGGGCGGGGCCGCACCGGGCGTCCGACTGCTGGACGCCGCCGCTCACTTGTGCGGCAAGGGCTTCAGGCGGGCTGCTGGGCCGCCGCAATGCGCTCGGCGCGCAGCGCCTCGTACCAGCGGTCGTCCGTCGGCGGCAGCGCGTTCACATCGAGGGCCAGCTTCAGGAGCAGGTCTGCGATCTGCGGGTTGCGGGCCAGGACCGGGCCGTGCATGTACGTGCCGAAGACCGTGCCGTTGTACGCGCCCTCGGTGCCGTCGCCCGTGCCGTTGCCCCGGCCGAGCGTGACGCGCGCGAAGGGGCGCGCGGAGGGGCCGATGTGCGTGATGCCCTGGTGGTTCTCGAAGCCGGTCAGCGGGGGCAGGCCCAGCTGCGGGTCGATGTCGCCCAGGACGTCGCCGACGCACCGCTCGCCCTCGCCGCGCGTGGAGATCACGTCGAGCAGGCCGAGGCCCGGCTCGCGCTGGCCGAGGTCGTTGATGAACTCCTGGCCCAGGATCTGGTAGCCCGCGCACACCGAGAAGACGATCGCGCCGTTGCCGACCGCGCGCTGCAGACCGCCGTCGCGGCGAAGGCGCTCGGCGGCCAGACGCTGCGGTCGGTCCTCGCCGCCGCCGATCAGGTAGATGTCGCCGGAGGTGGGCACCGGCTGGTCGCTGCGCACGTCGTAGCGCTCGACCTGGAGGCCGCGCTGGTGGGCGCGGCGCTCCACGACCAGGGCGTTGCCCTGGTCTCCGTACGTGCTCAGCAGGTCGGGGTAGACCCACACCAGCCGCAGGCTGTTGTCGCTCATGCTCATTCGTCCCTACGAGGGTCTAGAGGGTCCGGTGGGGTCAGTTGCCGACGCGGCGGCGCAGGTCCTGGAACGCGGTGTAGTTCGCGATCGTCTCGATCCGTCCTGGCGGCGCGAGCTGCACGGCCTCGTCGAGGGACTCGCAGACCCGGAAGTCAAGGCCCGCGACCTCGAGACGCACGGCCAGGTCCAGCTTGCGGTCGCCGAGCACGAAGATCGGGTGTCCGGCCAGACGCGTGTAGTCGACGTCCCACAGCCAGGAGGTGTCGGTGCCGTCGGCGCCGCGGGCGTTGACGGAGAGCACCACGGGGGTCGGCGGCGGGTCGATCAGAGAAAACGTTTCGAGCCAGCCGGCCGGGTTCTTCGCGAGCAGCAGACGCAGATCGCGGCCCTGGAACTGCACGACGTCATAGCGTCCCGCGACGGCCTGCACCTGGTACATGCGCTCCAGGGCGACCTGCGGGGGTACGCCGAAGACGGCGGCGACGGCGGCCGACGTGGTCGCGTTGGCCTTGTTCGCGCGGCCCGGCAGCTGCAGATGGATCGGCCAGGCCGAGCCGTGCGGGTCCAGGACGTGGTCGCCGGAGAGCACCCAGCTGGGTGCGGGGCGCCGGAAGCCGCACTCGCCGCAGAACCAGTCGTCGCCGGGGCGCTGCATCACGCCACCGCAGGAGGGACAGGACCAGGCGTCGTCCTTCCACTCCTGGCCCGCGGCCACCCACACCACGTTCGGGGACGAGGACGCGGCCCAGACGACCAGCGGGTCGTCCGCGTTGGCGATCACGACGGCCTTGGAGCCCGAGAGTCCCTCACGCCAGTTCTCGGCCATCATGCGGGTCTCTGCGGCGCGGTCCAGCTGGTCGCGCGAGAGGTTGAGCAGCGCGATCGCCTTCGGCTCCACGTCACGGGCGACACCGGCGAGGTACTTCTCGTCGACCTCGATCACGCCGTACTTGGCGTCCGAGCCGCCCGCGAGGGCCGAGGTGATGCCGGCCGGCATGTTCGCGCCCAGCGCGTTCGACACCACGGGCCCCGCGGCGCGCAGCGCCTCCGCGAGCAGCCGGGTCGTGGTCGTCTTGCCGTTCGTGGCGGAGACGAGCACCACGTCCAGGTGCGTGGCAAGACGCCCGAGCAGGTCGGGGTCGAGCTTGAGTGACACGCGGCCGCCGATCACCGATCCGCTGCCGCGGCCCGCCGCGCGCGAAACGGCCGCGGCGGCCTTGCCTGCCGTCACGGCCAGCTTGGCCCGCGGCGACAGCGGGTCCGTGTTGCCTGCCATCAGTTCTGGATCCTCCTTGCGTACGGCGCCGCGTCTGCCCCCGGCAACGCGATGGACCTCAGCCTATCGAGATCCACTCGCAAGCCCGAACCGCGGCACCACCCCGGCCCGGGGCTTCCCAAGGACCGTACCCTTGCCGCCATGCGACACGGCTCGATCCCGGGCGCCTCAGGGCGCGTACGACCCCTGACCCTGCTCGGTGACCCCGTGCTGCACAACCGGTGTGCGGAGGTCACCGACTTCGGCCCCGAACTGGCCCGGCTCATCGAGGACATGTACGCCACGATGTACGCCGCCCAGGGCGTGGGCCTCGCTGCCAACCAGATCGGCGTGAACCAGCGGGTCTTCGTGTACGACTGCCCGGACGACGAGGACGTGCGCCATCTCGGGTACGTGGTGAATCCGCGCCTGGTCGAGGCGGACGGCGTCAGCGTGCGCGGGCCCGAGGGCTGTCTTTCGCTGCCGGGTCTCGAGGCGAGCACGCCGCGCTTCGACCACGCGGTGGTGGAGGGTGTCGACCGGCTGGGGGAGCCGGTGCGGGTGCACGGCACCGGCTGGTTCGCGCGCTGCCTGCAGCACGAGTGCGACCACCTGGAGGGCGGCGTCTACACCGACCACGTCACCGGCTGGCGGCGGCGCAGGGTGCTGCGGGCCGCCGCCAAGGCGTCCTGGAGCGGCTGAACCCCGCCCTGGGGCCCGCTCAGAAGCCGGGGCCGCCGACGCGGTCGGCCGCCGCCGCGAGCCTGCCCCACAGCAGATCGGCCAGGCTGCTGACCAACTCGGCGCGCGAGCACGGCCGTTCGCCGAGCCACCAGTCGCCGGCGGCGTGCATCATGCCGACGATGCCGTGCCCCCACACGCGGGCGAGCTGTGCGCTGCCAGGACCGAGGTCGATCCGCTCCTCGATGACCTGCGCGAGTTCCTCGCCCATGCGGCGCAGCACCGGGGCGGAGTGCAGGCCCACGTCGAAGCCCTGCTCGCCGGAGGTGGCGCCGTCCGACGGGTGCATCAGGAACCGGTACACCTGCGGGCGGGCCTCGATCGCCGCGAGGTAGGTGTCGAGCGTCTGCTCGACCCGCTCCCTGCGCTCGGCAGGGGCGTCCAGGGCGGCGCGCAGCGAGCCGAGGAGCGCGTCGGTGTGCCGCTTGGCGAGCGCGGCGTACAGGCCGCCCTTGTCGCCGAAGTGGCGGTACAGGATCGGCTTGGTGATGCCCGCCTCGGCGGCGATGGCGTTCATCGAGGCACCGGGACCGTCGCGCAGCACCACCCGGTCGGCGGCCTCCAGCAACTCGCGCCGCCGGCGCTCGGCAGACCGCTGCTGCTCGGTCTGCTGTGTGGTGGTCTCCATAGCGTTTCTCTCCCCGCCCGTGCGATTGCGTGACGCACGCGCAACGTAACACCCCGCAGGATGCGCCCATCGAACGGGCGGCCGGGAGTTGACATCGGCTACCGGCCGGTAACAGACTCCCGTTACCGCAAGTAACGCTTGTCTTGATCGCAGGTCCTGGAGGGGTCATGGCCGAGTTCACCATGGAGCTCAACGACGAACAGAAGGAGGTCCGGGACTGGCTCCACGGTTTCGCCGCTGATGTGATGCGCCCCGCGGCCGCCGAGTGGGACGAGCGCGAGGAGACGCCCTGGCCCATCATCCAGGAGGCCTCGAAGCTGGGAATCTACTCCCTGGACTTCTACGCCCAGCAGTTCTTCGACCCCACGGGCCTCGGCATCCCGATGGCGACCGAGGAGATCTTCTGGGGCGACGCGGGCATCGGCCTGTCCATCATGGGCACGGGCCTGGCCGCCGTCGGCGTGCTGGCCAACGGCACCGAGGAGCAGATCGGGACCTGGATCCCGCAGATGTACGGCGACGTGAACGACGTGAAGGTGGCCGCTTTCTGCTCCTCCGAGCCCGACGCGGGCTCGGACGTGGCGGCGATGCGCACCCGCGCCGTCTACGACGCGGCCAAGGACGAGTGGGTCCTCAACGGCACCAAGACCTGGGCGACCAACGGCGGCATAGCCAACGTCCACGTCGTCGTGGCCGTCGTCGACGCCGAGCTCGGCTCGAAGGGGCATGCCTCCTTCATCGTCCCGCCGAACACCCCCGGCCTCTCCCAGGGCCAGAAGTTCAAGAAGCACGGCATCCGCGCCTCGCACACCGCCGAGGTCGTCCTGGAGGACGTACGGATCCCCGGGCACTGCCTGCTCGGCGGCAAGGAGAAGCTGGACGAGCGCCTGGCCCGCGCCCGCGAGCGCGCAAAGACCGGCGGCGAGCGCGTCAAGAACGCGGCGATGGCCACCTTCGAGGCCTCGCGCCCGGCGGTCGGCGCCATGGCCGTGGGTACGGCGCGTGCCGCGTACGAGGAGGCCCTGGAGTACGCCAAGACGCGTACGCAGTTCGGTCGCCCGATCATCGACAACCAGGGCATCGCCTTCCAGCTCGCCGACATGCGTACGCAGATCGACGCAGCCCGTCTGCTCGTCTGGCGTGCCTCGTGGATGGCGAGCACCGGCAAGAAGTTCGAGTCGGCCGAGGGCTCCATGTCCAAGCTGTACGCGAGCGAGGTCGCCAAGAAGGTCACCGCACAGGCGGTCCAGATCCTCGGCGGCAACGGCTTCACGCGCGAGTACCCGGTGGAGCGCATGCACCGCGACGCCGCGATCTACACGATCTTCGAGGGCACGAGCGAGATCCAGCGCCTGGTGATCGCCCGTACGTTGTCGGGGATGCCGATCCGCTGATCGGTGTTGCACGTGAACCTGCGCCCTTGTCGCCGCCTTTGTGGTGACAAGGGCGACTTCTTTGTGGCTAGGGCGTGTACACGTACGGCGTCGTCACGCTCAGCGGTGCGAATCCCAGGCGTTGGAGGATCGGGCGGCTGTCGTCGGAGGCGTCCACCTGGAGGTAGCGGTAGCCGCGTTCGGCGGCGATGCGGGTTCGGTGGGCGGTCAGGGCGCGGTAGATGCCCTTGCCGCGCCAGCGCGGTGCGGTGCCGCCGCCCCACAGTCCTGCGAAGTCGGTGCCGGGGTAGAACTCCATCCGCGCCGAGCTCACCGGCTCGTCGCCCGCCATGGCGACGACGGCGACGATGGTGTCCGGGGTCTCGGCCAGCTGCGTGAGGACCCGCTTGGCGAGGCGCTCGCCGAGTCCCGAGCTGTCCTCGCCGAACGCCACGTTGTGGGCGTCCGCCATCAGCCGGACGCCGGCCGCGTCCGTCACCGGGAGCAGCCGTACGCCTTCCGGGAGTTCGGGCTCCATGGGCAGTGCCGCGGTCTCGGCGACCATCACCGTCTCCGGCGGTTCGGGCACGAAGCCGGCCGCCCGCAGCCGGTCGGCGAGGTCGGCGGGGCGGTCGTGGGAGTGCAGCTTCCACTCGAACTCGCGCCCGAGAGCGGTGTAGTACCGCACCTGCTCGGCGATCGTGGCGTCCGCCGTGGCCGCGTCGACGTCCGCCCAGTGGATGCCGTTCCAGTCGTGTGCCGCGCCCGTCTGCCGGACGACGGCCCCGACCCGCTCGACCCGCGCGCCGGGGCTGTCGCTGCGCGCCTCGCGCCTGATCTGCCGGTCGTACTCCGCGAGCACCGCTGCGTGATCCATCCGGTCACTCCAGCAGTGGCCCGCGGGGCACGGCAACCCAATTACGTCGCGCGGCGCTCCAGTTCCACCTTCGGAAGCAGCGTGCGCAGCCGACCCGGCAGCCACCACGCCCGGCGGCCGAGCAGCTGCATCGCCGCCGGGACGATCAGGCAGCGGATCACCAGGGCGTCGAGCAGGATCGCCACGGCGAGGCCGAGGCCGAACTGCTGCAGCATCCGGTCGGGGCTGAGGATGAACGCCGCGAAGACCACGATCATGATGGCCGCGGCCGCCGTGATCACCTTGCCGGTGGCGGCCAGGCCCTCGCGGACCGCGGCCTCCGGGTTCTTGGTGCGCTCCCACTCCTCGTGGATGCGGGACAGCAGGAACACCTCGTAGTCCATCGAGAGCCCGAAGACGATCGCGAAGATCATGACGGGGATGAAGGCCTCGACCGGGCCCGGCTCGACGCCGAACCAGCCGTGCTGGAAGACGAGTGTGATCACGCCGAGTGCCGCTCCGATGCTGACGAGGTTGAGCAGCGCGGCCTTGAGGGGGATCAGCACGGACCGGAAGACCAGCAACAGGAGCAGGGCCGAGAGGCCGACCACGATCGCGACGAACAGCGGCATGCGGTCGGCGACCGTGTGCGCGAAGTCCTCCGTGGCGGCCGTCGATCCGCCGACCAGGAACTCCGCGCCGGTCTCCCGCTCAAGGGCGGGCAGTACGTCACCCCGCAGAGCGGCCACCAGGTCCGAGGTCGCCTCCGCCTGCGGTGCGCTGTCCGGGAAGGCCATGACCGTGGCGACCGACCCGTCCTCGGCCGGGACGGGCGGGCTCGCGGCGGCGATGCCCGGCGTCTCGGCGAGGGCGCTCTGGAGCCGCTCCGCGGCGGGCCGGCCGCCGCCGTCGGCGACGATCACCAGCGGGCCGTTGAAGCCTGGCCCGAAGCCCTCCGCGAGCAGGTCGTAGGCCTGGCGGCTCGTCGACGACTCCGCGTCGTTGCCCGCGTCCGCGAATCCGAGGCGCAGACCGGCGGCCGGCGCGGCGAGCGCGCCGAGCGCCACGACCGACAGCAGCAGCGCGGCCCACGGACGGCGCTGAACCCGCTCGGCCCAGCGCCGCCAACGAGCCCCCTCCGGCGGCCTGTTGCGCCGCTCACGCTTGGCCGCACGCTCCATGACGTGCCGGTGGATGCGCCGGCCGAAGACACCGAGGAGCGCGGGCAGCAGCGTGAGCGAGGCGAGCATCGTGACCAGGACGGTCAGCGCGACCGCGAGCGCGACGCCCTGCAGCGAACCGATCCCGAGGGCGACCAGGCCCATCAGCGCGATGATGACCGTGCAGCCCGCGAAGAAGACGGTGCGGCCCGCCGCGTCCAGGGCCGTGCGCGTGGCCTGCTCCGGGGTGACGCCCTTGAGCAGTTCGCCCCGGTAGCGGGAGAAGATCAGCAGCGCGTAGTCGATGCCGACACCGAGCCCGACCAGCATCATGACCGGCGGCGTGAAGTCCGCGACGTTCGCCAGGTGCGAGGCCAGCGCGATGAGGCCGATCGAACCCCCGACGGCGAACAGCGCGGTCACCACCGGCAGGCTCGCCGCGACGAGCGACCCGAAGAGGAAGACGAGGATGACCAGGGCGCCCAGGATGCCCGCGCCCTCGGCCGGACCCCCGCCGCCCTCCTCCGCCTCACGGACCGCGTCACCGCCCACCGATGCCTCAAGTCCGTCCCCCGCGACGGACTCGGCGGTGGCGATGACCTTGCGCACGTCCTCTTTCGCCACCTCGCGCGAGGTGCCGTCGAGCGTGACCGTCGCGTACGCGATCGTGCCGTCCTCGGAGACGGCAGCCCGGTCCTCGTAGGGACTGCGCACATCGGTGACACCCGGCAGGCCCGCGACCTCGTCGAGCATCGGCTCGACGCGCTCGCGGGCGCCTTCGACCCCCGAGCCGTCCTTGAGGACGATCTGTACGACGTCGCCCGCCTGGGCCGCGCCGTGCTCCTCCAGGAGTGTCCGCGCGGACTGCGAATCGGTGCCGGGCAGCGAGAAGTCGTTGTGGTAGTCGCTGCCCACCAGGCCCGCGACGGCGGTGACCCCGATGACCGCGGCCACCCACAGCGACAGGGCCCGCCATCTGTGGCGGTGCGAGAAGGCGGCCAGGCGCTCGAACAGGCCGGCGCGGCGGGGAGGAAGACCGGTAGGGGCGGTGAGAGTGTCCACATCCAGCAGGCTAGGAAGCGCAAGACGCCGGATCGTCGCCCGCACGGGGGCACCGCACGACGACCGCCTACCCCACGAGTTGTGGGCGTGACCCGATCGCGTACCCCGCTGGTTGCGGGGCCGCTACCGCTGGTCGAGCCAGCCGGGCAGCCGCATCCCCGACTCGTACGCGATGATCACCAACTGCGCCCGGTCGCGCGCGTCGAGCTTGGTCATGATCCGGCTGACATGGGTCTTCGCCGTCGCGGGGGAGAGCGTCAGCTCGGCGGCGATGCCGTCGTTCGACAGGCCCGCCGCGACCAGCGCGAGCACCTCGCGCTCCCGGCTCGTCAGCGGGGCGAGCCGTTGCGCCGGATCGGGCGGCGCGGGGGCGCGCATGGCGAGATCCGCGATCAGCCGGCGGGTGATCGCCGGGGCCAGGAGCGCGTCGCCGCGGGCCGCCACCCTTACGGCGTGCAGCAGTTCGGCCGGTTCGGTGTCCTTGAGCAGGAAGCCGCTGGCTCCGGCGCGCAGCGCGTCGTACACGTACTCGTCCAGGTCGAAGGTGGTCAGGATGACCACCCGCGTCATGGCGAGTGCCGGGTCCGCGACGATCCGGCGGGTGGCCTCGATGCCGTCGGCGACCGGCATCCTGACGTCCATCAGGGCGACGTCCGGGACGTGTTCATGGGCGAGCCGGACCGCCGCGTCGCCGTCGCCCGCCTCCGCCACGACGCTCAGGTCCTCCTCGTCGTCGAGGATCGACCGGAAACCCGCGCGCACCAGGCGCTGGTCGTCCGCGAGCAGAATCCTGATCACGCCGTCAGCCTTTCACCGTCGTACGGAAGGGCCGCATCGACCCGGAATCCCCCCTGGGAGTCGCGGCCCGCGCTGAACGTGCCGCCCGCCTCCTCGGCGCGCGCCCGCATTCCGCGGATCCCGCTGCCGTCGCCCTGCGGCACCGGCGGCCGCGCCACCCCGTCGTCCCGGACGCACAGGGTGAGGCCGCGCTCGCCGTACTCCACGCGCACGAGCACCGCCCTGGCCCGGGCGTGCCGGATCGTATTGGTGACCGATTCCTGGACGATGCGGAACGCCGCCGCGTCGATTCCGGCCGGCAGCGCCCGCGCCTGGCCCACGGACTCCGTCCGCAGCGTGAGACCGGACCGCTCGGCGCGCTCGGCCAGCTCGGGCAGCCGGGCCAGGGAGGGCCCGGGCGCCGGCCGGGTCGGCGCGGCCTCGCCCCGCTCCCGGAGCACTCCCAGCGCCGCCCGCACCTCGGTGAGCGCCTCGCGGCTGGTGTCCTTGATGGTGCGCAGGGCCTCGGCGCCCTGTGCCGGATCGCGCTCCAGGCGGTGCAGCGCGGCGGCCGCCTGCACATGGATCACGGACAGTGTGTGGCCGAGGACATCGTGCAACTCGCGGGCGATCCGCAGCCGTTCCTCGCCCGCCACCCGTTCCTCCGCCTCGCGCAGATAGGCGGCCCGCTGCCGTGACACCACGCCGATCGCCACCGCGGCGACCAGCCAGCCGGTCATCAGGACCAGTGAGATGCCGTCGATCGGGGGATTCGCCTTGTGCAGGGAGCCGAACCCCACCCCGCCAAGCGCGAGCGCCGCGAGCACGACCGCGACCAGGAGATGCCCGGCGGCCGACACCGCGTACAGCGCGACGGCGAAGACCAGCAGCAGTGGCCCGTCCGTCGCGGACAGCAGGTAGTACGCGGCGGTGCCGGCCAGCGTGAGGACGCCGACCGTCACCGGGTGCGTGGTGCGGAAGTGCAGGGCGCCGCAGGTGAGTACGAGGATGACGAAGGGCAGTGCGTCGTAGCGCCCCGGCCCCTCGCCGCGGACCAGGGCGACGAGGGCGCCGACGGTGACGAACAGCGCGACGGCGACGGTCACGAGCATGTCGGTGTGCTGCCGGGGTCGGAGGTTCACGTACGCGAGCCTATGTCCAGGGGGGTAAGTGGCTCGTGGCTATGCGTGCCAGTGGCAGCGCAGCGCGGCGGTGGCGAAGCCGGGCCCGAAGGCGACGGTGACGCCGCGGGCGCCGTCGGCGGGCGGGTCGGTGTGCGTTCTCTCCAGGACCCGCAGGATGCTGACGCCGCCGAGGTTGCCCTCGTCGGCGAGGGTGTCGGTGGAGTGCCGGGCGTCATGGGCGGTGAGGCCGAGGGCGGTGGCGGTGTCGGCGATGATGCGGGGGCCGCCGGGGTGGATCACCGCGAAGTCGGGCTTGTGGGGGCCCTGCCAGTCCAGCACCGCGGGCAGGACGTCGTCCGCGGCGGTCACCGCCTTCTTGGTGGAGTCGAAGTGGAATCCGTCGGTGGCGATTCGGCCTTGGTAGCGGTCCAGGCTCTCCGGCAGGACGTACTCGAAGCTGTCGTCGATCGCGATCCCGGGACCGACCGGTTCGCCGGTGACGACCGTCGCGGCGGCGGAGTCCCCGAACAACGCCTTGTAGATCATCGATTCGATGCTGGTGTCGGCGTGGTTGTAGACCGTGGATATGGCCTCCGCGGCCACGACGAGGACCTTGCTGCCGGGGCGTGCTGCCACGAGGTCGGCGGCACGGATGAGGGCCTGGACGCCCCCGGCACACGCCAGGGTCGTCAGCGCGATGCGCCGCACCGTGGGGCGCAGCCCGAGCCGGGCGCAGAGCTGTACGTCGAGGTTGGGCACGGCCCAGCCGGTGACATGGGCGGTGACGATCGCGTCGATGTCCTGCGCGGCCAGCCCCGCCGCATCGAGGGCCGCGTGGGCGGCACGTTCCGCCATCACGAGAGAGTCCTGGAAAGCGGCCTCCGCCCGCACACCGACGTCGGCCGTGCCCGCGATGCCGGGGGAGTCGATGGGGCGGGTGAAGAAGCGCGTGCTCACACCGCAGTTGTCCACGACGCGGAGGATCGCGCCGAGCCGAGGATGGTCGGGGTGGTGCGTACGTATGTCGTCCGCGATTTCGGCGGTGGTGATCTTTTGGTCACCGAAGACGGTCTGGGGTCTTGACACATAGGCGGGCACGGGTGACTCCCACGGGGGCTGGATCGGAGTGGGGGGACGTGCGGCACAACGTACTTCACCGCGCTGAACTGGTCCCCTATCCGAAAGCCGGACGATTGGGAGATATATGACGTGCCGTCAGTGGGCCCGCAGCATAGGGGCGCGGGTATGGGCCCGCTTCTCGCCCGGGTGGAACACCAGGATGATCAGCCGTGCGCCGGGTGCCGTCATGGGCTGCGCCGCACACATGGTGAGCCAGCCGGGCCCCTGTTGGGCGTGGCGCAGGGGGCGTTCGTCGCCGTCGGGATGTGAGAAGAAGTCACCGGCTTCGTAGAGGGGAGCGGCCTCGGCGTCTTCGAGTACTTCCTTCTCTATCTGGCGCAGCACCTCGTCGTCCGGCCGGGACGCGAGCGCCGCGCGCAGTTGAGGCAGCACCATGGGGGCCCAGGCCGTGTGCCAGTCCGTCAGTGCTTCGCGGCCGCCGGAGTCCAGGAGCATCCACCGCATCGTGTTGGTGGGAACGACCCCGTTGGTGAACAGATCGGCGAACGGCTTGTTGTAGGCGAGCATGTCCCACGACGCGTCGGTGACGTACGCCATGTGCCCGATGCTCTCGACCGCCTCCTGCCAGACCCCGGGGATCTCCTTGCCCGACGACTGGTGCAACGGCCCCGGCGGCTCCTGCAGCAGCGCGTACCTGCAGAGCGAGACCCACTCCTGCTCGTTCAGCCCGAAGAGCCGCGCCACGTCCCGGAGCAGGGAGGTGGGCGGATTGGGGTAACTGCCCGACTCCAGGCGGTGATACGTCCCGATCGTCCGGTGCAGCAGTTGGTCCACCTGATGCTGCGAGAGGCCGCGCGCGCGCCGCCCCTGACCCGTGGGGCGGCTGAAGCCGTGCGCTTCGGGGGCGATGAGGGCGCGTCGTTCGCGGAGCAGAGCGCGCAGCGCCGTCTTGTTCATGGTGGGTAATCCCTCTGGGTACACGCCGAGTTGAGCATCAGCAGTCTAAATATTCCTAGCAGCTTTGGTAGTAAAGATTGCCCGAAGAAAAACGATCAGTGCGTACGGCATCATGGTCAGCGCGGGACCACCGACCTGCGAGTTCGATCGCCGGTGGGCACGTGGACACAACTGTGGGGCATCTTGACCGGGGAGCTTGAAATTGGCTGAAATTCCTCGGCGTTGGGTACCCCCTAGGCCCATTGGGCCGTAGCGGGAAGAGTATGGATCGGTTGTTCGTATTCCGATGCGTGTGGTCGGAAACGTCGCAGTCCGGGCCTACGACGCAACACTTCTCCGAACGGTTCCCTGGGTCCACTGGCTGCGGCCGGTGCCGTCACTCGCCATTACGTAGCGGCCACGGTACCGGCCGCCCGCGGTTGTCCACGGGCGGCCATCGCACGGCCCGGACGGCTCATCCGGCGGGCAGTTGCTCCTCCGCACGAGCCAGGATTTCCGTCACGCGCAGTCCGAACCGCACGTCACAGGCGTGCGGCCGACCGGAGCCCGCGGCCGCCACGAGCGCGTCGACCGCCGACCGGAACGCGTCGAGCGGCCCGCCTCCCGAAGGCATCAGCGTCGTCCCCGCCTCACCGCGCAGTTCCACGCTCACCCCGGATGCCTTGACGGGCGCCGTCAGGCTCAGCGCCGCCGTGCTCGACGCCCCGCCGGAATGCCGCAGGACCAGGTGGACCGTGTCCGCGGGGCCCGCCGCGGCCGTAACCGCGGTGACATCTCCGAGCAACGGCACCAGCATCGACAGGGCGTGCGGGCCGACGTCCCACAGGCCGCCACGCCGGGCACGCCATGGTGAGTCGAACGGGCTGCTCCCGTCCGGCGCGTAGAACGAGCCGTACCACTCCGCGCGGCCGGTGAACCAGCCGCCGGTCGCCGCCTGCCGGGCCATCCAGTCCGAGGTCGGCGCGGCGAAGCGCAGCGTGAAGAAGACGACGGACGCCACCCCGGCCGCGTCGGCCGCCGCCGCGAGGTCGCGCGCCGCGGCCACCGACGTCGCCACCGGCTTGTCCAGGAGCAGATGACAGCCCGCCGCCGCGGCCCGCGCGGCCAGCGGCGCCTGCACGTCCGGGGGTACCGCGAAGGCCACGGCGTCGCTCACGGCGAAGAGTTCGTCCACCTCCGCGTACGCCGGCACCGCGTGCGCCGAGGTGAGCGCTGCCGCCGCGTCGGGGCGACGGCCCCACACGCCGGCCAGTTCCACTTCCGGGTGCGCGGCGAGAGCGGGAGCGTGGGTGGACGAGGCCCAGGGGCCCGTGCCGACAAGGCCCATTCGCAGTCTCTTCATGGTCGGCATTATGGCTGACTCGCTACCTTCGGCGAAGGGCAAAGTCCAGTGAACACAAGGGCGTTGGCTCTTCTTCGCTGTTGCCGCGTACCCGTGAGTGGCTGGATCTCGTATCCGAACTCACCAGTAGTGAAAGCCCATTCACCCGCTATGGTG
Organism: Streptomyces sp. NPDC021622; assembly: GCF_040640795.1. Classification (NCBI taxonomy): domain Bacteria; kingdom Bacillati; phylum Actinomycetota; class Actinomycetes; order Kitasatosporales; family Streptomycetaceae; genus Streptomyces; species Streptomyces sp. NPDC021622. The sequence continues at coordinate 210,738 of NZ_JBFACK010000007.1, read as the reverse complement.
AATTCGCATTCACCTCACTTCTTCTGTATTCATTCCTCCCCGGTTACCTCGCCACTTCCCTCCCCCTTCGCGCCCGAGCTGGAGCGATCATGAAGCTTGTCCCGATATCCGCCGGAGAACGCACGGGCATATGCGCCCGACTGACCGTTCCCGTGCTGGCCTTCGGCGGCATCCTCATGGCGGTCGTGCAGACGGTGGTCGTACCGCTGCTCCCCGACCTGCCGCGGCTGACCGGCAGTTCACCGGGCGCGGTGTCCTGGCTGGTCACCGCCACGCTCCTGGCCGGTGCGGTCCTCACGCCCGTGCTCGGCAGGGCCGGCGACATGTACGGCAAGCGGCGGGTGCTGCTCGCCGCGCTCGGTCTGATGACCGCAGGGTCGGTGCTCTGCGCGCTGACCTCGGACATCCGGGTGCTGATCGCGGCCCGCGCGCTGCAGGGCGCGGCGGCCGCGGTCGTGCCGCTGTCGATCAGCATCCTGCGGGACGAACTGCCCCCGGAGCGCACCGGATCCGCCGTGGCCCTGATGAGCTCGACGGTCGGCATCGGGGCGGCGCTCGGCCTGCCGCTCGCCGCGCTGATCGTGCAGTACGCCGACTGGCACGCCATGTTCTGGGCCACGAGCGCGCTGGGCGCCGTCGGGCTCGCCCTCGCCTGGTGGACCGTGGCCGAGTCGCCGGTCCGCTCGCCGGGCCGCTTCGACACCTGGGGCGCCCTTGGGCTCGCGGCCGGGCTCGTCTGTCTGCTGCTCGCCGTGTCCCAGGGCGGGCAGTGGGGGTGGAGCAGTGCGCCCGTGATCGGCCTGTTCGCCGGGGCCGTCGTCATCCTGTCCGTGTGGTGGCGACAGCAACTGCGGGCGGAGCAGCCGCTGGTGGACCTGCGCCTGGCGGCCGGGCGGCGGGTGGCGCTGCCCCATGTGGCCGCGCTCCTGGCCGGGTTCGCCTTCTACGCCAACTCCCTCGTCACCGCCCAGCTGGTGCAGGCGCCGGTCGCCGGCGGCTACGGCCTTGGCCTCTCGATCGTGGCGACGGGCCTGTGTCTGCTGCCCAACGGAGTGATCATGCTGGTCCTCTCGCCCGTCTCGGCCCGCGTCTCCACCCGCCACGGCGCCCGCGTGACCCTGGCGATCGGCGGTGCCGTCATGGCGCTCGGCTATGCCGTGCGGATCGTGGACAGCCGCCATCTGTGGGTGATCATCCTGGGCGCGGCCGTGGTCTCGACGGGGACCACCTTCGCGTACTCGGCCCTGCCCACCCTGATCCTGCGGGCCGTGCCGCCGACCCAGACGGCGTCCGCGAGCGGAGTGAACGTGCTCATGCGCACCATCGGGCAGAGCGTGTGCAGTGCCGCGGTCGCCGCCGTGCTCGTCCGGCACGCCACCACCGTGGACGGGCTGCGGGTGCCGACCCTGCCCGGCTATCAACTGGCCTTCGCGATGGCGGGAATCATCGCGCTCGTCGCCTGCGCCACGGCCCTGGCCATACCCTCGGAGAAGGCACCGGACGGTCCGGAGCGGACGGCAGGGCGGCCAGGCCCCCTGGCGGCGGACGGCCCCGGAAGGGAGAAGCTGACGCCATGACCGCCTCGACAGCGGACGCCGGCCCCGAGGTCCACGGCCGCCGTGACGCCGAGGGGACCAAGGCCGCCATCATCCGGGCGGCCCGGTACCTCCTCGCCCGGCACGCGCACGCCGACATCACGCTCAGGGCCGTCGCCGAACGGGCCGGTGTGAGCCCTCCGTTGATCCTCAAGTACTTCGGCAACAAGGACGCGCTCTTCGCCCGCGTCATGTCCTTCGAGACCGATGCCGACGCCCTCCTGGACGCACCGCTCGCCGGGCTCGGCCGGCACATGGTCCACCATCTGCTGACCGGCCAGGCCGAGCACGGCGCCGACCCCATCCTGCGCATCGTCTTCGCCCCGCTCCACGGCGAACAGGGCGACATCCTGCGCAGCAACTTCCGTACGCAGGTGGCACAGCGCCTCGGCGAACGCCTCGAAGGACCGGACGCGGGCCTGCGCGCCGAGCTCGCGGTGGGCACGCTGCTCGGCCTGGGCGTGATGTACGGCATCGCCCGCGGGCCGCATGTGCGCGGCACGCCGATCGCCGAGATCACCGAGCGGTACGCGCCCACCGTGCAGGGCTTCCTCACACCTCCGTGAGGGCGCCGTCCGTCCGGGCGTCCTGCGCCGGGCGACGTGCAGCCCTTTAGGTCCGTCTCGCGCACGCGCTGCCCCATATGCGTATCGTCGACCGTGCGGTAGCGCTGCGTGCGGTCAAGCTCATGGGCCGCCTCCTGGACGCGGGGGGCCGCGCCGTCGGGTTCGTGCCCATAGATCTCTGGAACGGAGAGTACGCATGAATGACGCGAGTGAACGCCCCTTCCTGGCCCGCAAGTTGGGCATGCAGCGGCATCCGGAGGGCGGCTGGTTCGTCGAGACGTGGCGGGCGCACCACTCCTTCACGCCCGCCGGCTACCCCGGTGAGCGCGCGGCGGCCACCGCCATCTACTTCCTGCTCTGCCCGGGCGAGGAATCCGCCTGGCACGTGGTGCGCTCCGACGAGATCTGGCTGTGGCACCGCGGCGGCCCTCTCGACCTGCTCATCGGCGGCGACGGCGAGCTCCCGAAGGAGGGCACGGAGCCGATACGGATGGGCTCCTCCATAGAGGACGGCGAGCGCCCGCAGACCCTGGTCCCCGGCGGCATGTGGCAGTCGGCGCGCCCCGCCGGTGACGAACCGGTCCTGGTGAGCTGTGTCGTGTCGCCCGGCTTCGACTACGCGGACTTCCGACTGGCGGACTGAGGCGGCGCGGAGGCCGGATCGCCCTGCGGCGGGCAGACCACCGTCACCGCCGCACCCTTCCCCCGATGTACGGCCTTCCCTCGGTGCACGACCGCGACCGCCGCGAGCCCGACCGCGAGCCCCGACACCGTCTGTACGCCGAAGGGTTCGCCGAACATGAGCGCACCCCACAGCGCGGTGACCGGCGCCATCAGGAACATGAGCGTGTTGACCTGCGTGACCCCGGAGCGCCGCAGGATCAGCCAGTACAGCCCGTACCCACCGAAGGTGGACAGCGTCACGAGCCAGCTGATTGCCACCCAGAACGACGCCTCCGCGGGCGGCGTCGCGGCGCCCGCGGCCACCGCGAGCGCAGTGAAGACGACGGCGCTGGTGACGCAGTGGACGGTCATCGCGACCGCGGGAGCGACCGGACGGGGGGAACGGCGGTCCAGAAAGGTCGCCGCCACCAGCGAGAACATCCCGAGGAACGGCACCAGGTAGGCCCACCGGGGCGCATCGGTGCCGCCCGTCGCGTCCGCCGCCGTCACGATGGCGACCCCGGCCACACCGAGCCCCAGGCCCACCCACTGGGTGCGCGAGACGTACTGGCCGAGCAGCGGACCGGCCAGCGCGCCCGCCACCAGCGGCTGGGTGCCGTCGATCAGGGCGGTCGTGCCGCTGGAGACGCCGAGCTGGATCGCGTAGTACACGGTGAGCAGATAGCCGCTCTGTGACAGCGCCCCGACGGCCGCCTGCCGCACGGCGTCGCGCGCGGTGAATCCGCGCCAGGACGCCCGCGTCAGGGTGAGGGCGACGACCGCGAGCGCCAGCGCCAGCGGCAGGAATCTCCACATCAGGACCGTCACGGCGGACGCGCTGCCCGCGCCCAGCTTGGCCCCGATGAAGCCGGAGCTCCAGGTCAGCACGAAGGCGATCGAGAGCAGGAAGTTCACGGCGTCCCTCCGGATGAAGTAAACAGATCTGTCTACTCGCTCTCCCGAGTATACAGATCGGTTTAGTATGGGGACATGGATGAGAGTGGGAACGGGATCGCGAAGGCCGGTGCCGGTGCTGCTGTCGGCGCTGATGGCGCGCCGCGCAGGATCGTCATGACGCCGGGCGCCCGCCGGGCGCTGGACGCCGCGAGCCGGCTGTTCTACGAACGCGGCATCCATGCCGTCGGGGTGGACCTCATCGCCGCCGAGGCCGGCGTCACCAAGAAGACGCTGTACGACCGGTTCGGCTCCAAGGAGCAGATCGTCGTCGAGTATCTGGCGGGCCGCGACGAGCGCTGGCGCGCCTTCCTGGCCCCGTACGTCGAGGCCGCGACCACCCCGCGGGCCAAGATCCTGGCCGTCTTCGACGCCTCGCGCGACTGGGCGGAGGCGAACAGCGGCAAGGGGTGCAGCATGGTCAACGCGCACGCCGAGATCAGTGACCCGGCGCACCCCGCATATCAGGTCATCACCGGCCAGAAGGCCTGGATGCTCGCCCTGTTCACCGGTCTGGCCCGTGAACTCGCCCCCCGCCGGGCGGTGAGGCTCGGCCGGGCGCTGATGCTGCTGCACGAGGGCGGCCTGGTCGCGCACGGCCTGCACATCTTCCCTGACGCCATCGGCCACGCCCGCGGTGAGGCTGCGGCGCTGGTCAAGGGTGCGATGCCCGCCGTCGATCCGGGCCGCTGAAGCCGCTGTTGGGAAAGTCTTTGCCCGTGGCCGGAATGTGTCGTTCCGCGTTACCGGCGGATTGACCGTACGCAGTCGCAGGACACACTCTTGCTACATAGCTGCTGTCTACACCTAGTTTGCCGGGTGTGGCTCACAGGCAGCGCGAAGCAGGAGGTAGCGCATGTGTGGCATCACTGGCTGGGTCTCCTTCGACCGTGATCTGCGGACCGCGGCGGACACGCTGGACGTGATGACGGAGACGATGTCCTGCCGCGGCCCAGACGACCGCGGCACCTGGATCGAGGGGCCTGCCGGACTCGGGCACCGAAGGCTCGCCATCATCGATCTGCCGGGCGGACGCCAGCCCATGACCGCGCGCACGCCGCGCGGCACCGTCGCCCTCGTCTACTCGGGGGAGACGTACAACTTCACCGAACTGCGCCGCGAACTGACCGGGCGCGGCCACAAGTTCACCACCGAGTCCGACACCGAAGTCGTGCTGCGCGGCTATCTGGAGTGGGGCGAGGCGGTGGCCGAACGGCTGGGCGGCATGTACGCGTTCGCAGTGTGGGACGGCCGGCACGACAAACTCGTCATGATCCGCGACCGGATGGGCATCAAGCCCTTCTACTACTACGAGACCCCCGACGGCGTCCTGTTCGGCTCCGAGCCCAAGGCGATCCTCGCCAATCCGCTGGCCCGCGCACGGGTCGGCGCCGACGGCCTGCGGGAGATGTTCACCGTCGTCAAGACGCCAGGTCACGCCGTATGGGAGGGCATGCGCGAGGTCGAACCCGGCACGGTCGTCACCGTCGACCGCACCGGCCTTCGCCGCCACGTCTACTGGCAGTTGGAGACCCGCCCGCACCTCGACGGACGCGAGGAGTCCATCGCCAAGGTGCGCTCGCTCCTGGAGGACATCGTGCGGCGCCAGCTCGTCTCGGACGTGCCGCGCTGCACCCTGCTCTCCGGAGGGCTCGACTCCTCGGCGATGACCGCGCTCGCCGCGCGCCAACTGGCCGAAGCGGGGATGAGCGTACGCAGCTTCGCCGTCGACTTCGTCGGCCAGAGCGAGAACTTCGTCGCCGACGCGCTGCGCGCCACCCCGGACACGCCCTACGTGCACGACGTCGCGAAGGCGGCCGGCACCGAGCACCGCGACATCGTCCTCGACTCGCACGCGCTCGCCGACCCCGAGATCCGGGCCGCGATGATCCGCGCCCGCGACCTGCCCACGGGATTCGGGGACATGGACGCCTCGCTCTACCTCCTCTTCCGGGCCATCCGCGAACACTCCACGGTCGCGCTCTCGGGGGAGTCGGCGGACGAAGTCTTCGGCGGCTACCTGCAGTTCTTCGACGAAGAGGCCCGCGCGGCCGACACCTTCCCCTGGCTGGTGCGGTTCGCCGAGCACTTCGGCGACGACGGCGACGTACTGCGCCCGGACCTGACCGCCGCCCTCGACCTTCCCGCGTACGTCAAGGACAGCTATGCGACGGCGGTCGCGGGCGTCCAACGCCTCGACGGGGAGAGCGACTTCGAGTACCGGATGCGGAAGATCTGTCATCTGCACCTGACCCGCTTCGTCCGCGTCCTGCTCGACCGCAAGGACCGCGCGAGCATGGCCGTCGGCCTGGAGGTGCGGGTGCCGTTCTGCGACCACCGGCTCGTCGAGTACGTCTACAACACGCCCTGGTCCCTGAAGTCCTTCGACGGCAGGGAGAAGAGCCTGCTGCGCGAGGCGACGGCGGACGTCCTGCCGCGTTCCGTGTACGACAGGGTGAAGAGCCCCTATCCCTCCACCCAGGACCCGAAGTACGCCATCGCCCTCCAGGGGCACGTCAAGGACCTGCTCGCCGAGCCCGCACACCCGGTCTTCGACTTGGTGGACCGGGAGCGCGTTGCACGGGCGGCAGGGCGTGACGTACCGCAGATCACCCAGGCGTCACGGCGCGGGCTCGAGCGCACCCTGGACCTCGCGCTCTGGCTGGAGCTGTACTCCCCGGAGATCGTGCTGCCCTGAGCGGGCCGCTCACTGCCCCGAGCAGGTGCGGACCGTCGGCTGCGGCGGAACCTGCTCCGGGCGGGCGGGTTCCGCCGAGGTCGCCAGGGTGTCAAGGAACCGCTGGAGCGCGGGAGTGCCCCCGGGGCCCCGATCGCGGCGGATGGGCGGGACGGCCGCCGGGGCGGCGGACCCGCGCCGGTTCCCCGTGCTCGGGCAGGGTGGCTCCGCGGCGTCGACGGTCACGGCCCGGCGTATGAACTCGTCGACCGGCAGCCCGAGTCGGTCCGCATGACGCAGCAGCGCCGCGTACTCATCGGCCGTGAACAAGACCTGCACAGGCTTGGCACCGTCCATGAACGCATGATGACGCCCGAGGCCGCGCCGCGCGGTGCGGTTGGCATATTCGCGCTCGAAGGCGTGAAACAGAGCGTGGTCGGCACATGCCGGAACAAGGGTGGACCCCGACCGGACGGGGGAATCGCGATCGGGGCCCACATACCGTTCAACGGTGAACCAACGATGGGTGTTCCCAGGTCGGGCGGCTGTCGCTGTGAGCTGCGTTACGTGCAAGTCGGCGAGCGGGGGGTGTCCGGGGGGTCTCCGGGGGGTGTATCCACTGCCACCCCGATCTCGGGTCGTACGCCCAATGTGCAGGGCAGCCACTGTCCGTAACTTCAGAAAGGTGACGCAGTGAGCGTCCGCCGCGAAGGGATGGATCGCCATGTTTCGTCGTACGGGCACAGCCGGATCCGCCAGGAGCCCCGAGGCTCTGCGGCTGGTCAAGGTCAGCAAGACCTATGGGGCGGGCGAGAGCGCCGTGACCGCGCTCGACGGGGTGACCCTGAGTCTCCCGAGCGGAAGTTTCACCGCCGTGATGGGGCCCTCCGGGTCGGGGAAGTCGACCCTGCTGCAGTGCGCGGCCGGGCTCGACCGGCCCGACTCCGGAATCGTCGTGGTGGACGGCGAGGAGATGACGGGCGGCAGCGAGGCCGAGCTGACCAAGTTCCGCAGGCAGCGCATCGGCTTCGTCTTCCAGCAGTACAACCTGCTGCCCACCCTCAACGTCGCACAGAACACGACCCTGCCCCTCAAGCTCGCCCGGCGCCGGATCGACTACGACAAGGCGCGCGCCGTGCTCGCCCAGGTCGGCCTCGCCGACCGGCTTCGGCACCACCCCGACGAGCTGTCCGGCGGTCAGCGTCAGCGCGTGGCCATCGCCCGGGCCCTGGTCACCGAGCCGAGCGTGATCTTCGCGGACGAGCCGACCGGCGCCCTGGACACCCGCAGCGCGCGCGACGTACTGCACCTGCTCCAGGAGACGGTGCAGGCGCACGGCAGGACCGTGGTGATGGTGACCCACGACCCGGTCGCCGCCTCCTACGCCGACTCCGTGCTTTTCCTCGCCGACGGCCGCCTGGCCGGGCAGCTGACGTCCCCGACCGTCGACGCCGTCGCCGAGCGCCTCGCGCACCTGGGCGACGCCGTGGCCGGCTTCGACCGCGCCGTGCCGCTGGGGGTGTGAGCGATGTTCTCCCTGGCCCTGCGCTCCGTCCGGCAACGCCCCGGACGCCTCATCGCCACGCTGCTCTCCGCCTTCCTCGGCGCGGCGATCATCATGACGTTCAACTCGATGCACGACACCGCAGCCGCCCAGGGCGTCGACGACGTCAGCGCGGAGAGCCTCACCACCGCGGCGAGCGTCGTCGGCGGCTACGGCACACTCCTGGTGTTCTTCGCCGTCGCCTCCACGCTGACGGTGAACGTACGCCAGCGCGGCGAGGAGATCAGCCTGCTGCGCAGCACCGGGGCCACCCCGGCGCAGATCAAGCGGATGGTCGTCGGCGAGGCGGCGGTCGTCGCCCTGGTCGGATCGCTGCTCGCCATCGGTCCCGCGATGCTGGGCGGGCAGGCGCTGCTCGGCATGTTCCAGGACAGCGGGCAGGTCGCCGACGGCGTCGACTTCTCCTTCGGGCCGATCGCCCTGATGTCGGGCATCGACATCGCCCTGCTCGCTTCCGTGGGCGCCGCGTTCCTCGCGGTGCGGCGGGCGACCCGGGCGGCCGCCGGGGAGCGTAAGCCGCGGGGCCGGCTGCGGAGCTTCGCCGGCTGCGCGGCCGTCCTCGCCGGTGCCGCGGGCGTGCTGTCCACCTTCGCCTTCGACGCGAAGGACGCAGCGCTCATGGCGGCCCCCGCGTACGGGGCGATCCTGCTCTCGGTGGGCTTCGCCCTGCTCTCACCGAAGCTGCTTCGGGCCCTGCTCGGCACACTGGCCCGGCCGCTCGAGGCGCTCACCGGGGCGAGCGGCCATCTGACCGTGCTCAACATGCGGCGGCGCGCCGATCAGCTGGCCGGTGTGCTGATGCCGCTCATCGTCTTCACCGGCATGGCGACCGCGACGCTCTACATGCAGGCCGTCGAGAGCGACGCGATCAAGGCATCGGGTCTGGCCAAGTCCGTCGAGGACAAGAACCTGGAGACGCTGAACTTCGTGGTCGTCGGGATCATCGTGGTCTTCTCCTGCATCATGCTGATCAACAGTCTGTACGCCGCGACCTCCTACCGCGGCCGCGAGTTCGGCCAGCAGCGCCTGGCCGGGGCCACTCCGGGGCAGGTGCTCGGGATGGTCGGCGTCGAGGGTCTCGTCCTCACCACTACCGGAGTCTTCTTCGGCACGGTGGCGGGCCTCGCCGGAATCCTGCCCTTCAGCGCGGTCCGCACCGACACCCTCGTCCCCGGTCAGGGCCTGGGCATCTGGCTCACCATCGTCGGGGTCGCCGCCGCGGCAACGCTGATCACCAGCATCGCCACGGCCCGCCGCACGTTGCGTACCCCGGCGGTGGAGGCGGTCACACTGGCCGCATGACCGTCCGGTCAGTTCTCCGCGGCGGGTGCGCAACTGCTCCCAGGGCTCGGTATCTTCCGCTCCGTGAGGTAGTCGTCCACGGCATCGCGTGTGCAGCCACTGCGGTTGTACACGCTGTGTCCGTCGCCCTCGTACGGCAGCAGGACGGTGGTCCCGCGGGTCTGCCGGTGCACATTGGTCGCCCATGAGAAGTGGTTGGCCGGGTCGTGCATCGAATGCAGCATAAGGATCTTGGGCGCGTCGGTGATGCGGAGGCGGTGCTGGGGGTTGTTCACCTCGTCGGGCCAGCCTATGCAGGCGGCCACACCGGCGTGGACACGTGGTGAGCCGCGCAGGTGCGGTGCGGCCCGCAGTTCGGCTTCGGTCAGGCGGGCGAACTCCTTGTGGCTCTTGGGGCGGAACCGCCAGTCCTGGCAGAACGCGGCTTGGAACGGTTCCGCGGCCGTCTGCTGCGGCGCTGTCCGCGGGGGCTCTGCCCGGGGTCGCTGAGCGTCCGGCGGATCCTGCGCGTCGAGCTCGGCCAGGTACGTGGCAAGGCCGTCCCGGTCGGGGCCGTAGAACTTCTTGAAGGCGAAGAGCGCGATGGCGTTCGCGGTGAGTGCCTGGTCCGGGTTCTCCGGATCCCGTATCTCCCCTCGGTCCGCCTTGGCGAGCAGGCCGTCCCAGACGGCGGTGACATCCCGGCCGTGCAGTGCGCAGGAGCTGGTGCGGTCACACCACTTCGCGAACTGGTGGAACGAGTCCTCCGCGGTGGCGGCCGATGAGACGAGGAAGTCGCGGACGCCGAGGCTGTGGTCCATGTTCGCGGTGAGCGCCATCGTCCGGATCCGGTCGCCGTACTCCTCCGCATACTGCTCGCCGAGCAGTGTGCCGTAGGAGTGACCGAAGTAGTTGATCTTCTTCTCGCCCAGTGATCTGCGGACGGCGTCCATGTCCCTGACCACGCTCAAGGTGTCGGCGTGGTCGAAGACCGGGCCGGTGTGCCGTCGGCAGTCCTTGCGCAACGTGCGGTTGAATTCGGCGAGTTGACCGAACTCCGCCTGGTCGCGGGGGTAGGCGGACGGGCGCCGGTCCAGCAGCTCCTTGGAGCACTTCACCGGGTGGCTCGCGCCGACGCCGCGCGGGTCGAATCCGACGATGTCGAACTTCTCCTGCACCTCCGCGCTGAAGTGGGTCTTGGCGCGCCGCACGGCGAAGTCCACCCCCGAATCGCCCGGCCCGCCAGGGTTGACCATCAGCACGCCGATCCGGCGATCCGGGTCGGTCGCCTTGCGGCGGGCCACGGCGAGATCGAACTTCTCGCCGGTGGGGTGCGCCCAGTCGATGGGCAGCCGCAGGGTCCCGCAGTCCGCTTCGGCGTCCTGGGGGCAGGGCGTCCAGTCGATGGAGTCCGGCGTCGTCGGGCCGCGCCCGGGCGGATCGGCGTCCGCCGCCTGTACGCCCGGCGTCGCTGCCCCGGCGAGTACGCCGGCGGCGAGCACAGCAGTGAGCGCTGCGGTGAGTGTTCTTAAGTACGGTCGCATCAAGTCCCCTCTCACGAACCGGATCACGGGACGGTCTGTGATCGACGATGACCGTGAGTCGCCGGAGTCACAACCACGCGAGCCGGGAATCAGGGAAGGTGCCGGGGCATGATCAGGGTTGCCCTCAGGGTGGCGTGTCGGGGGTTGCCCCCCAAGGCCCCTGAGATGTCCCGGACTTGGAGCGGCAACGGCAACGTAGGCGCATGGAGCAGGCTGACTCAGGGCAGCAGCCGCGCCGCACGTGTCTGCAGATAGTGCCGCTCGGGAATGCTGAGGGTGCGCTGCGCCGCCGACTGGTAGGCGGCGCGGGCGGCTTCGGTCTCGCCGGCCTGCTCCAGGAGATGGGCGCGCACGGCGTCGAGCCGGTGGTGACCCGCCAACCGGTCGTCCAGTTCGGCGACTTCGGCGAGCCCGGCCCGCGGCCCGTGCACCATGGCGACGGCCACGGCCCGGCCCAGTTCGGCCATGGGATCAGGGGCACGGCGTACCAGGAGGTCGTACAGGGCGAGGATCTGCGGCCAGTCCGTGTCGTCGGCGCGCGCCGCCTCGTCGTGCAGCGCGGCGATCGCCGCCTGCAGCTGATAGGCGCCCGCCGGGCCCTGGGAGAGCGCCTCCTCGACCAGCGCGGAGCCTTCCTCGATCGCCCGCCGGTCCCAGCGGGAGCGGTCCTGCTCGTCGAGCGGGACGAGCTCGCCGTGCGGTCCGGTGCGGGCGGCGCTGCGGGCCTCGGTGAGCAGCATGAGCGCGAGCAGTCCGGTCACCGCGCCATCCGCGGGCAGCAGGGTGCGCACGGACCGGGTCAGCCGGATCGCCTCGCGGGCCAGGTCGGCGCGGTGCAGGGCGTTGCCGGAGGTCGCGGTGTAGCCCTCGTTGAAGATGAGGTAGAGCACCTGGAGCACCACCGCCAGCCGCTGATCCCGGTCGTCGGGGCCCGGCTGGCGAAACGGCACCCCCTTGATCTTCCCCTTGGCCCTGCTGATCCGCTGGGCCATCGTCGCCTCGGGCACCAGATGCGCGCGGGCGATCTCGGCGGTGGTCAGACCGCCGACGGCGCGCAGGGTCAGCGCGACCTGGGCGGCCGGGCTCAGGTCGGGGTGGCAGCAGAGGAAGAGCAGGGTGAGGGTGTCGTCCTCGGACGGCGCACGGCTCTCGCCGGGCGCGGGCGTGCTGAACGCGTCCCGCGGGGTGAGCTGGGCGTCCGCCTCCTCGCGCCGGCGCCGGGCCTCGTCGGCGCGCAGCTGGTCCATCAGCCGCCGCGACGCGACCCGGATCAGCCAGCCGCGCGGGTTGTCCGGCACACCCTCGTCGGGCCACTGCCGTGCCGCGGCGAGCAGCGCCTCCTGCACCGCGTCCTCGGCCTCGGTGAAGTGGCCGTAGCGGCGTACGAGCGCGCCGAGGACCTGCGGCGCGTGCAGGCGCAGCAGGTCCTCGGTGTCGGATGTGCCGTTCAGCACGCGTCGTCGGGGCCGCCCATGATTTGGCGGATCACCACGGGGTAGTTCGGCGCGCCCTCGGGAATCGGGCAGGTCTGGATCCGCTTGGCGATCTCCGTGACCCGGTCGAGGCTCTCGCATTCCAGGACCCAGTACCCGGCGAGCACCTCTTTCGTCTCGCCGTAGGGACCGTCCGTGATGACCGGGCGGCCGTCCTTGTCCACGTCGACCAGGCGGGTCTGCGCGGGCTCTGCCAGACCCTGCCCGTCGACCATCTCGCCGGACTCGGCCAGATCGTCATTGAGCGCGCCCATGAAGGCGAACATCGCCTGCAGGTCCTTCTCGCTCCAGCCCGGGCTTGTCGCGGTCGCCTTGCCGCTCTGCGCCTCGTAGTCGGCCTGCGTGCCCTGAACCATCACCAGGTACTTCATGATGTCGCTCCTCGGCTGTGGGGTGCCGCCCCTTGTGGGCGACTTTCACAGGGGACGTCGGAGCCGACAACCCGTTCTCGACATTACGCCGAAAGAATCTTGAGGCCACCTGAGGCGAGGGGCATTACCGTCCACCCATGACGTACGCAGACCGATCCGCCCAGTTCCGCGCCCTGCACCGGGCAGGACAGCCCCTGCTGCTGCCCAACGCCTGGGACCACGCCTCCGCCGCCGCGCTCGCCCACAGCGGCTTCGCGGCGATCGGCACCACCAGCCTCGGTGTCGCGTCCGCCGCAGGAAAGGCGGACGCCACGGGCGACACACGCGAGGAGACCCTGCGCCTGGCCCGCGGCCTGGCCCGGCTGCCCGCACTGATCACCGTCGACATCGAGGGCGGCTTCGCCGAGCGCCCGGCCGACGTGGCGAAGCTCGCCGCCGAGCTTGCCGGGGCGGGCGTCGTCGGTGTGAACATCGAGGACGGCCGCCCGGACGGCACCCTCACCGACACCGCCACCCAATGCGAGCTGATCCGTGCCATCAAGGAGACGGTCCCGGACCTCTTCGTCAACGCGCGCACGGACACGTACTGGCTGAGCGCCGGGGAGGCGGGGGAGACCGAACGCCGGGCCGCCGCGTATCAACAGGCGGGCGCCGACGGCCTGTTCGTGCCGGCGCTCCAGGACGAGAAGACCATCGCGGCCCTGGTGGCGGCCTTCGACCTGCCCCTCAACATCCTCTACGCCCCCGGCCGCCTCACCTACGCCCACCTCGCAGACCTCGGAGTTCGCCGGGTGAGCACCGGCTCCCTCCTCTTCCGGGCGTCCCTCCATGCGGCCGTCACTACGGCCCAGGCGGTCGAGCGGGGCGACGCACTGCCGGAGGGCCTGCCTTCGTACGCGGATGCTGAAGCCCTCTCCGCCGGTTACGACCAGGGGGCGGACCAGAGGGCCTAGTGGGGGCTCGGGCAGGATGAGCTCCCATGGGGTGCAGGGGAGACGGGCTCATGGAGTTGCTGCGGCGTGCCGGGCTGGAAAGCGCGGGCGACCGGTCGGCCGAGGAGGTGCCGCCTCCCGGGGCCGCATGGCGATGGATCGTCGCGGGTGAGGTCGCGCCGGCCGTGCGCGTGCGGAGGGACCGACCTGATCCGGTCGTCGAGGTCAACGCGCAGTGGCACCGGCTGGCGACCAGGGCCGGGATCTTCGGCGGGGACGGTGTCTTCCTCATCGACGTCCAGGACGACGGAGAGGGTCACGGGCCGCGACGGTGGACGCGGGTGCGGCTCAGCACCGAGTGGGATCTCGCCGGAGTGCTCGGCGCGAACCCTGGCGAGCCGCGGTTCGTCACCCTCTCGCCGGACGGGGAAGCCCTGCTGGGCGTGGTCACCGTGGCGGACGAGGTCTGGCTCGTCGCCGTGGACCGTATGCGCCACCGGCGAGAGGAAGCGGCGAGGGAAGCGGCCCGGGAGACCCCGCAGGAGCGGAGTGCCGCCTGGGATTGCCTGCTCCAAGGGCCGGGCCCTGTGCGGAGCGTGCGCGAATCGTGGGCGCATGGCCTGGCGCTCAACCCGGCCACCCCCGATGAGCTGCGTGCCGGTCTGCTGGGGCGGTCGCACCACCTCCTGTGGCGTCCGTTGCCGACGGCGGTCGTCGAGGCGGCCATGGCCCACCCGGACCGCAAGCTGCGGCAGCTCTTGGCCGACGCCCAGCCGAACATCACGGCCGAGCAGTGGGCTCGCCTGATCCTGGGCGAAGCGGCGCCCCGGGACCGCTGGATCCTCACCATGATCGCTGCGGATCGGCGCGCCCTGCTCACGGACGCCGCCTACGCACGGCTCGCCGCCGACGCTTCCGCGCAGGTCCGTGAAGAAGCCGTCCGGCTCACGGGACTGCCCGTCAGGACCCTCACCACCCTGGCCGCCGACCCCGACCCGTCCGTGCGTGCCTCGGCCTGCGAGCGTGCCTGGCCCCATCTGGACAGCCGGGCCAGGAGCAGGCTCCTCGACGACCCCGTCGGCACGGTCCGCGTCGCGGCACTGCTCCAGCACCACCAGGAGCACCCGATGTCCCGCTCGGCCTTCGACTCCGCGGAGTTCGGGGACCGAGCGGTGAAGACCTGCTGTCTGGCGCGCGACCTCGCCGAGCACCTGGTCCGGCACGGCGACCCTGCCCGGCGCCGGGCCCTCGCGGGCAACCCTCGCCTGGACCCGGACCTCGTCGACCGCCTTGCCAAGGACTCCGACGCAACCGTCCGCTTCCAGGTCTCCCTACGCCCCGGCCTCACCGAGGAGCAACGGGCGGAGATCGACATCGACTTCGATCCGGGCGTCCACCACCACGCGCTCGCCTGGGTCACGGCCCTGCACGGCGATCCCGCCGCCATGCGCCGGCTGGCTGCCTCCTCGCACCCCCTTGTACGCAGAAGCGTCGCCCGCGCCAGGAACCTCGCACCGGACGTCGTCGACCGCCTGGCCCGCGACGAGGACCGTATCGTCCGGCTCTTCCTCGCCGAATCCTGCGACGACGCGCCTGCCGGCATGCTGCTGGAGGTGTGGCAGTGGTGGACCGGCAGCCTCAGCGTCCCCGACCGCCCCCGCGGCCACCCCAACTTCCCCCGTAGCGGCCTCCTCCGCTTCGCCCGGGATCCGAACCCCCGGATGCGTCAACTGGCCATGGACGATCCGGAGTCGACGGCCGAGCTGGTCGAGCGGCACAGCCGGGACACGCACGAGGAAGTGCGGTACCGGGCCGCAACCGACCCGCGGCTGACCGTGGCGTCGGCGGTGTTTCTGCTCGACGACCCGAACGAGCGTGTACGCCACGCGGCCGCCCGGCACCCGCAACTGCCCGCACGTGTGCTGGTCCGGCTGCTGCGGGACCCCGAAACCGCGCAAGTGGCCGCGCAGCACCCGGCACTGCCCGTTTCCGTCATGCGGTATCTGCTCGCGCCTCGCGACAGAGGCTTCTGACCAAGGATCTTCCGGACCGGGTGGCCCCGCCGCCACTTGAGCCGTACGGCTCGCGGCGGGGCGCCCTGTGTGCGTCGGAGTGCGTGTCAGCGAGTGCGTCAGAAGTTGATCATGTGCCCGGCCAGTCCGTGCACGGCCTCCTTGACCGCCTCGCCGAGCGTCGGGTGGGCGTGCACATTGCGGGCGACCTCGTGCACGGTCAGGTCCCACTGCTGGGCCAGCGTGAGCTCGGGAAGCAGTTCCGTGACGTCCGGGCCGATCAGGTGGGCGCCGATGATCTCGCCGTACCGGGCATCGCTGATGACCTTGACGAAGCCGACCGTGTCGCCCAGGCCGTGCGCCTTGCCGTTCGCCATGAACGGGAACTTGGCGACCTTGACGTCGAAGCCCTTCTCCTTGGCCTGCGCCTCCGTCCAGCCGAAGCTGGCGATCTGCGGCTGAGAGTAGGTCGCGCGCGGGATCATCGGGTAGTCGAGCTCCATCGTCTCGGCGCCCGCGATCGTCTCGGCGGCCACCACACCCATGGACTCGGCGGTGTGCGCCAGCATCAGCTTCGCCGTGACGTCACCGATGGCGTAGATGTGCGGCACGTTCGTGCGCCCGCGGCCGTCGATGTCGATGGCGCCGCGCTCGGTCAGCGCAACGCCCGTCGCCTCCAGGCCGTAGCCCGTGACGTTCGGCGCGAAACCGATGGCCTGCAGGACCTTGTCCGCCTCCAGGATCTCCTGCTTGCCGTCCTTGCCCGTCACCGTGACGCGCACCTGCGGGCCCGACTCGTCGATCGACTCGACGCGGGTCGAGGTCTTCACGTCGATGCCGAGCTTGCGGTACTGCTTGGCGAGCTCCGTCGAGACGTCCACGTCCTCCAGCGGCGCGATGCGGTCGAGGAACTCGACGATCGTGACCTTCACGCCGTAGTTGTGCAGGACGTACGCGAACTCGATGCCGATGGCTCCGGCGCCCGCGATCACAATGGACTGCGGCACGCTGTCGGCGAGGATCTGCTCCTCGTACGTCACCACGCGCTCGCTGCGGCTTGTGCCGGGAAGCAGCTTCGGCGTGGCTCCCGTGGCGATGATGCAGTTGTCGAAGCCGATGGTGGTGGTCGTGCCGTCGGACTTGGCGACCTGGAGCGTGTTCGCGTCGAGGAAGGTGCCCCGGCCGTCGAACTCGGTGATCTTGTTCTTCTTCATCAGGAAGTGGACGCCCTTGACGCGGCCGTCCGCGACGGTGCGGCTGCGGTTGAACGCCTCGCCGTAGTCGAAGGACACGTTCCCGTCGACCTTGATGCCGTACGTCTTCTGCTCGTGCGTGAACAGATGGGCCAGCTCGGCGTTGCGCAGCAGCGCCTTGGTCGGGATGCAGCCGACGTTGAGGCAGACACCTCCCCAGTACTTCTCCTCGACGACCGCGACCCGCTTGCCCAGCTGGGCGGCGCGGATGGCGGCCACATAGCCGCCGGGTCCTGCTCCGAGCACGACGACATCGAAGCGGTCTTCCATGGGGAGGTCCTCTCTGGTGGAACGTAACTCGCGTACGTCCGATCATGCGCCATCCGGCCGCCTCATGGGCGGGCGGGTGCCCGATGGCGTGCCGCTGCCGGGCGGCCCTTTCACCAACCGCCGCTGTGGGCACACCTGTTGGTGATCGGGACCGGGTTCACCTGGCCGTGAGGCACGGGATAGTGTCGCCGCGACGGAGCCAAGACCCATATCCCTGTGGCAGAGGTGGAGAGCGCACTGTGGCCGGTGACGAGCAGCCCGAGATGACGTCCATTCCCTTCGACGTGCCCACGTCGGCACGCGCCTACGGCTGGATGCTCGGCGGCAAGGACAACTACGCGATCGACCGCGAGTTCCTGCTGCAGACGCTGCCCGACTTCCCCGAGTGCGTCGACATCGCCCGGCAGAACCGCGAGTTCCTCTTCCGCGTGGTGCGCCATCTGACCCAGGCGGGCGTCCGCCAGTTCATCGACATGGGCTGCGGCCTGCCGACCGACGACAACGTCCACCAGGTCGCGCAGCGCTTCGCGCCGGACGCCCGTGTCGTCTACGTGGACATCGACCCGATCGTCCTCGCGCACGCCCACGCGCTGCTCGCCGACGACGCCACCACCACCGTCATCACCGGCGACATGCGCGACCAGGACGCGATCCTCGACCACCCCGACGTGCGGCGCCTGATCGACTTCGACGAGCCGGTCGCCGTGCTGTTCCTCTCCGTGGGGCACCACCTGGCCGACGCCGACGACCCCCGCCGCGTGCTGCACACGATCATCGAACGGGCGGCCCCGGGCAGTTACCTGGGCTTCTCCCAGGTCGTCTCCGACGACCCGGAGCGCGGCGCCGCGATGACCGCGCACATCTCCGGCAGCGGCGTCCCCTGGCAGACCCGCACCCCCGGCGAGGTCGACGTCCTGCTCGACGGCCTCGAAGCGGTCGAGCCCGGTCTGGTGAACCTGGTGGACTGGCGCCCCGACGCCGACCAGCCGCCGCTCGCCCCCGTCCACGAGGACCTGTCCCCCTACCTGGGCGCCACCGAGCACAACAAGGGCATCTACGAGTACGGGGGTTTGCTCCGCAAGGGGTAGCAGTACAGAATGGCGTGCATGATCCAGCACCTGACCACCGCCGTGCGGACCTTCGGGGTCCCGTGGCGGCGCGGGTGCGAGCGATCGGGTCGCTAGCTGCCGGAGCGCGTCTCCGCAGTGCTCGGGGTTCCGCTCCGGGCCACCGACCCGTTTCTCGCCACAGAAGGATCACCATGACGGTCACGTCTTCTGCATTTCCCACCTCTCCCGCGCTCCGCGATGCCCGCGTCCCCGCCGACGGCATGTACGAAGGGCGCCGCACCCTGCGCCGCGTGCCCGAGGGCTGGGAAGAGCGTCCATACGACCTGATTGACGTCGTCCCGCAGGGCCGCCTCATCGGCGCCGAGATCCGCGGCGTCGACCTCGCCCGGCCCCTCACGGCCGCGCTGCGCGAGGAGCTCAACCGGGCCCTCCTGGAGTGGAAGGTGCTCTTCTTCCGGGGCGCCGGGATCACCTCGGAGCAGCAGCGCGCCTTCGCTCTCAACTGGGGTGACCTGGAGACCAATCCGCTGCTCGCGCGGGGCTCGGCCGATGATGTCGTCCGGTTCGACAAGGGCGGCAGCGCCACACCGACGTACGAGAACGTCTGGCACGCGGACGTCACCTTCCGCGAACGGCCCGCGCTCGGTGCCGTCCTGCAGCTGCGCGAGGTGCCGCCGGTGGGCGGCGACACGATGTGGGCGGACATGGCGGCCGCGTACGACAACCTCCCCGACGACGTGAAGGCGCGCATCGAAGGGGCGCGGGCGGTGCACGACTTCATCCCCGGCTTCGCCCGCTTCTACGGACCCGAGAAGCTGATCCCGCTGCAGGAGCAGTTCCCGCCGGTCACGCACCCGGTGGTGCGCAGGCACCCGGAGACCGGGCGGCGGACGCTCTTCGTGAACACGTCGTTCACCACGCACATCGTGGGCATGGAACGCGAGGAGAGCGACAGGCTGCTCGGCCATCTGGTGCGGCAGGCGCATGTGCCGGAGTACCAGGTGCGGTTCCACTGGCAGGCCGGCGACATCGCGTTCTGGGACAACCGCGCCACCCAGCACTACGCGGTCGACGACTACGCCCCGCACCGCAGGGTCGCCGAGCGCGTCGCCATCGCGGGCGACCGCCCGTTCTGATCCGTTTCGCTCAAGTCCGCATCGTCCGCCGCCACTTGACCTCGCCGTCCTGCCACTCGTCCGTGGGGCTGAGCCCCGCAGCGGTGGCGACGGCGGCCGATGCACGGTGGTCCGGGTGGACATGGGCGATGACGCGTCGCACGTCCGGCTGCCCCGCAAGCCAGTTGACGAGCCCACGGGCCGCCTCCACCGCGATGCCCCGCCCCTGCCACGGAGTCCCGATCACCCAGGCGACCTCCGCGACGAGTCCGGGGCCGTCGGGGACGAGGGTCGCCTGCACCGTCCCGGTCAGCCGGTCCTCGTCGCGCAGCCGGACCACCCAGTTGCACCAGGAGACCGCCGGGTCGGGGGACCCGGCGGTCATCCGCAGGTAGCGGGCGCGCAGCGCGTCGGGACCGTCGGGAGCACCACCGATGAAGGTGTGCAGGGCCGGGTCGGACAGCACGCCGGCCATCTCGTCGGCGTGCTCGACCGTCAGGGGTACGAGGACGAGGTGGGCGGTGGTGATCTCTTGGGCGTCGATCCGTGTCATGGAAGGACATCCTTCAGTGGGCCGGAGCGGCGCGCGGCAGCGGCCCCGGCAATGGCGGCAGGGCCGGCCCCGGATCCCTGTGATGTGCGTCATGCGGACGTCGCCCGGCCCGCTCGCCGGGGCAGACTGGCAGCTGGATCAAGGGGATCAAGGGGATCAGGGGATCGAGGAGGAGCCGGTGGACCGAAACGCGCGACGCGCGGTCAAGGCGGTCAACGCGGGCCGGGCAGGTGCCCGTTGACCACTCAGGCGCAGTGCACGCTGTCCGATCTGCTGGTCCTCGACAAGACGGCGGAGGACAGCTACCAGGCCCCCGTCGTCGTCGAGGAGAGCTTCCCCCTGTACGGCGGGCAAATCGCGGCCCAGGCCCTGCTCGCCGCGGGTCTGACCGTGTCGGGGCGTCAACTCCCGCGCTCGCTGCACGCCGCCTACCTCCTGCCCGGTGACACCACGGCCCCCGTCGACTTCGAGGTGGAGCGGGACCGGGACGGGCTCTCCTTCTCCGCGCGCCGGGTCGTCGCCCGCCAGCACGGCAGGACGGTCTTCACCATGTCGGCCTCCTTCCACGAGCCGTCGGCAGGCCAGGACACCCAACTCGGCGAACACCCGGCCCCCACACCGCCGGAGGAATCCGAACCCTTCGAGATGGGGCGCTTCCCGCTGCTCGAATGGCGGCTTCCGGCGCAGACCCAGCCGTGGGGCCGGGGCAGGCCCACGCGGCTGTGGGCGCGCACCAAGGACACCCTCCCTCAGAACCCGCTCCTTGACGCCTGCGCCCTGACGTACCTCTCCGACGTGTCGACCGGCATCTCCGGCGTCAGCGGCGGCGGCAAGTACGCGGGCATCACCCTCGACCACACGGTCTGGTTCCACCGCCAGGTCAGCTTCGACTCCTGGATCCTCCTCGACATGATCCCGAAAACCGTCGCGCAGGGCCGCGGCTGGTACACCGGCGGCATGTACACCACGGAGGGAACACTGGCGGCGAGCCTGGCCCAGGAGACGCTGTTCCCTCCGGCCGGACCGCAACGGTGACCGCGTGTTCAACTTCGGCATCGCGGGCTACGAGCCGCGGTGGACCAACAGCCCTCGCGCCGCCGAGGCCGCACACGGCCACCGGCTGCGGGCGCTGACCGGCCGCCCGCTGACCGGGGAACAGCCCGTCGACTGGCCGGGCTTCGCCCTGCGCCGGCACGTGAACGCGCTGCCCGGACCACGGGCCCTCCTGGGCCTGCCCCTCCAGGACGACGAGAACGGCCTGTCCTTCGACCCACCGGACGCGCTGTCCCGACCGGTCACCCGGCGCGCCGCCCGGTAGCCGGGGTCAAGGCGCGATCCCCACCCCGTCGATCCTGCTCCACGCCTTCTCCTGCGCGGCCGTCATCGCCGGCCAGGAGAGGCCGCCGGGGCGGGGCCTGATGCGTGCGGCGTACGGTGCGGGGCGGAAGTCCGGGGTGTAGAAGCATCCGCTGCCGTACCGCTCGTCGAAGGCTGCGCAGGACCTTGCGATCGAGTGTGGGGTCGGCTTGTTGTCCGTTCGGGCCCAAGTGTCCAGCATAGACAGGGAATTGGCGTACTCCGAATCGCTCAGTGCGCTGTGCTCCGTCTCCGTCGTGAAGGTCTGGACGAGGTGGCTCTCCCGGCCCGCGCCGCGCAGCGTGGCGCGGTAGGCCGCCTCGTGCTCGACGAAGGCCGTCGGGTCGTCGATCGCGTGCAGGGTGAGGACCGGGATCGGCACCCGGCCCGTGAGGTCGCTGTCGTAGGAGAGGTCACGGCGGGCCGTGGGGTCGGGCGAGAAGCGTTCGACACCGGCGTTGAGGGCCTTGTCGTCGTGTGAACCCGAGTACTTGACGCCTCGGTTGCCGAACGGATTGCGGCCGTCGAGGCGGCTCGCCACGATGTCCCGGAAGGTGAACGTCGCGAAGCGCAGATGCGATTCGATGGCCCGTTCCGGGATGCGGGTGACGGCGAGGATGTCGTCGAGGTTGCGCTGCTGCAGGGCGGTTCTGTCCGCCGGCGGTGACGCGTAACCGGTGCATTCCTGGAGGCGGGAGCGCAGGCCCGCGGCCGTCATGGTGGAGTCCGCGCGCAGCCCCTGCCACAGCGGGTACTTGGGCTCGCTGGGCCGGGGATGGTTCTGGCAGTAGTACTGGTAGACCACCCGCAGGTCGACGCGGTAGTCGTAGCCGCGCGAACCCCCGCCGAGCACACCGCTGGTGAGCAGCGCCCCGTCGTACACCCCCGGCCGTGCGCCGTACGTCTCCGCGACCTTGGCGGCGACGTTGCCGCCCCAGGACTGGCCGTGCACGTAGGTGCGCCGCGGCGTGCCGAACTCCTTCACGAACAGGCGGCGTACGTTCTCGGTGTCGGCGGCGGCCATCCGCGTGCCGTAGCCGCCGCGACGGTAGGCGGAGCCGGCCCAGGCGTATCCCTCGTCGACCATCACCGCCCACCGCTCCAGGTCGTCGGCGCTGCGGGCGGGGTCGGACGCGTCGCCGAGGTCGGGGCCGCCGTGGGCGTGCACGACGAGGGAGCCGTTCCAGTCCGAGGGCACCGCCATCGTGTAGTGCGCCCCGTTGGCGTCCTGCCCGCTGTAGCACCGCGCCGTGTCGAGCAGGCGGGGCGGGCAGGTCGTGGGTGCCGGGCCCGGGGTCTTGGCCTGGGTGTCGGTCGCGGTGCCGAGCGTGCCGAGCAGCACGGCGGCGAGCGCGGCCGCCAGGGCCGCCGGGCGGAGCCGGCGGAACTGCGATCGCCGGGGCAGGGGCGTCGGTGCGTCAGGTGTGCTCATGGAACGGCTCCCCGTGGGTGCGCGGTGCGCGGTGCTCGGTGGTCGGCGTGAACTTGCGCTGCGAGCCGGGATGTTAGGAACCGCCGGGGGCGAGGGCCACCGTTTGGATCATTGCGTTCATAGTGTTCGGCCGGTGCCGCTACCGCACCAGGCAGGGGCGCTTGCCGTCGAACTGCCAGCCGGGGACCAGAAAACGCATCGCCGCCGCGTCGTCCCGTGCGCCCAGCGCCTTCTCGCGGTAGAGCTCGTGGGCCGCGATGAGGCGGTCCATGTCCAACTGGACGCCCAGACCTGGGGAGTCAGGGACGGCGATCTCGCCGTCGACGATGCGGGGCGGGTCGGTGGTGAGCCGCTCCAGGCCCTCCTGCCAGATCCAGTGGGTGTCCAGGGCGTTGTACTCACCGGGGGCGGCCGCCCCGCAGTGCGTCACCATGGCCAGGGAGATGTCGAAGTGGTTGTTGGAGTGACAGCCCCAGGTCAGGCCCATCGCATTGCACAGCTGGGCGACGCGCACCGAGCCCTGCATGGTCCAGAAGTGCGGGTCCGCCAGGGGGATGGAGACCGACTGCAGGGCCAGGGCGTGGGTCAGCTGCCGCCAGTCGGTGGCGATCATGTTGGTCGCGGTGGGCAGGCCCGTGGCGCGCCGGAACTCCGCAAGGATCTCCCGCCCGGAGTAGCCGCCCTCTGCCCCGCAGGGGTCCTCGGCGTAGGCGAGCGTGCCGACCAGCGGCCGGCACAGCTCGACCGCTTCGGGCAGCGACCACGCACCGTTGGGGTCAAGGGTGATCCGGGCCTCGGGGAAGCGGTCCTTGAGCGCGCGGACCGCCTTGACCTCATCGGCGCCCTCCAGGACACCGCCCTTCAGCTTGAAGTCACGGAAGCCGTACAGGTCGTGGGCGGCCTCGGCCTGCCGGACGACCGCCGCGGGCGACAGGGCCTCCTTGTGCCGGACGCGGTACCACTCGACCTCGGAGTCGGGTTCACGGACGTATTCGAGGTCGGTGCGGTCGGGGTCGCCGACGTAGAAGAGATAGCCCAAAACACGGACCGAGTCCCGCTGTTGGCCGTCTCCCAGGAGCGCCGCGACGGGTACGTCGAGGTGCTGGCCCAGCAGGTCGAGCAGGGCCGACTCGACGGCGGTTACGGCGTGCACGGTGGTCCGCAGGTCGAAGGTCTGGTCCCCCCGGCCGCCGGAGTCACGCCCCGCGAAGCGCTCCCCGACCTGCTGCAGCACCCGCTTGTAATCGCCCGACGTCGCGCCGACGACCAGGGATTCGGCATCCCGCAGAGTCTGGGTGATCTTCGCGCCGCCGGGCACTTCGCCGAGGCCCGTACGTCCTTCGGAGTCCTGGAGGACCACCACGTTGCGGGTGAAGTAGGGGCCGTGTGCGCCGGAGAGGTTCAGCTCCATGGAGTCACGGCCTGCGACGGGATAGACGGCGTACTGGGTGATGGTCGGCTGCGCGGCACTCCGGTTGCTTCTCTTGCTCATAGTCGACAACGTCCTTGTATGGAGGGGGAGTTAAGGCGCGGACGCCAACTGGGCGGTCAGGTGGCCCGGTGCGCCTCCAGGCCGAGGCCGCCGTCGTCCCCGAAGCGCGTGAGGGGGAAGGAGAGGGCCCCGCATGCCATGCCGTCGCGCATCTGCCGGGTGGCGTCCTCGGGCTCCGTCCTGTGCCGTGTCATGAATCGCGTCCTTGTATGCAGATGGCGTTCGTATATGAGAATGGAGGCTAAGTTGGTGAACGTGAGCGGGTCAATGGGCGCGGTGAAACGGATTTGCGATGGGCCGCATGCCGGAGAGTGCAGGGTTCCGCGGGGCGGACAGAGGCGTCCGTGGAGTGAAGTCGGCCGCCCGAACCTTCGCGTTGCTGGAACTCCTCGCCGGGCGCGGCGACCGGCCGGCCCGCCTGGACGAACTCGCCGCTCGTCGGCTGCGGCTGGGTGCGCTCCGACATGACCGGTTCGCTGTACGGCATCGGGGTCCGCGCACTGCTCACCGGTACGAGCGCGGCTCGACGGCCCCTACGTCGTCTACCTCGCCACCCGCGAGTCGCACGAGTATCTGCGCACCATCAGCAGAGCAAATCGAGAACCTGCCGTCACCGGGGGCGGGGGAGCCGGACTGGTGCTGACCGGTGGCGCAGTGACTGGCGGCCGCGGCGCAGGTGGGCCTGTTCGGCCGCGTTCTCGGTGCGGGCGATGGCTGCCTCGTAGGCCAGGGCCGCTTCCTCCGGGCGGTTCAGGCGGCGCAGCAGGTTCGCCCGGACGGCGTGGAAGACGTGGTAGCCGTCCAGGGCGAGACCGTCGACCAGGGCCAACGCCGGTTCCGGGCCCTCGACTTCGGCCACCGCGACCGCGCGGTTGAGCGCCACGACCGGGCTAGGGGCCACCGCCATCAGCTGGTCGTACAGCTGGCGGATCTGGCCCCAGTCCGTGGCGGCCGCGGTCGGCGCGTCGCTGTGGACGGCGTTGATCGCGGCCTGGATCTGGTACGGGCCGGGACGGTTGCGCCGCAGGCAGCGGCGTACGAGGTCCTGGCCCTCGTCGATCAGGGCGCGGTCCCAGCGGGTGCGGTCCTGGTCGGCGAGGAGGACGAGTCCGCCGTCCGGTGCCGTGCGGGCCGCACGCCGTGAAGCGGAGAGCAGCATGAGGGCCAGCAGGCCGAGGGCCTCGGGTTCGTCCGGCATCAGCTCGGCGAGGAGACGCCCCAGGCGGATCGCCTCCGCGCAGAGGTCCTCGCGGACGAGCTCGTCACCCGAACTGGCCGTGTGCCCCTCGTTGAAGATCAGGTAGACGACCGCGAGCACCGCGCGCAGCCGGTCGGGCAGGTCGGCGTCGCCGGGGATCCGGTACGGGATGTGCGCGTCGCGGATCTTCCCCTTGGCCCGCACGATGCGCTGGGCCATGGTCGGTTCCGGTACCAGGAACGCGCGGGAGATCTCCGTGGTGGTGAGCCCGCCGAGCAGACGCAGGGTGAGCGCAACCCGCGCCGCCGGGGCGAGCGCCGGATGGCAGCAGGTGAAGATCAGGCGCAGTCGGTCGTCGCGCACGGGTCCCTCCTCTCCGAGGGGTCTTTCCTGGGCGTGCAGCAGGGCGGCCTGGGCGTGCTGGTCGGCGCGGGACGCCTCCCTGCGGAGCCGGTCGATCGCGCGGTTGCGGGCGGTGGTGATGATCCAGCCCGCCGGGCTCGGCGGCACGCCGGCGGACGGCCACCGCTGGACCGCCGTGGTGAACGCCTCCTGGACCGCCTC
Organism: Streptomyces sp. NPDC021622; assembly: GCF_040640795.1. Classification (NCBI taxonomy): domain Bacteria; kingdom Bacillati; phylum Actinomycetota; class Actinomycetes; order Kitasatosporales; family Streptomycetaceae; genus Streptomyces; species Streptomyces sp. NPDC021622. Next base: position 184,783 of record NZ_JBFACK010000007.1, on the reverse strand, counting down.
CTCGGCGACGTCGATGGAGCCGAAGACGCGGACCAAGACGGCCACCGCGCGCCCGTACTTCTTACGGAAGACGCGCTCGACCACCCCGGCGGTGACCTCGGTGATGTCGGATGCCATCAGCGGGAGTCGGGCCGCAGCGGGCGGACCTCGACCGGCAGGGTCGCGGCGCGGGCCAGCTTGCGGCCCCAGGCGAGCGCCTCGTCGAGATCGGCCGCCTGGATGACGGTGAACCCGCCGACGTGCTCCTTGCCCTCGACATAGGGGCCGTCGGTGGTGAGCACGTCCTCGTCCTTGAGCCGCAGGACGGTCGCCGTGCTCGCCGGGAAGAGCCCTCCCGTGAACACCCAGGCGCCCGACTCCTTGAGCTCGGCGGTCAGCGCATCGAGGTCGCGCATGATCGGTTCGAGGATCTCCGGAGCCGGGGGCTCGCCGTCGGGCTGGTAGACGCTGAGCACGTACTGGTTCATGGCTGCTGCTCCTCGGCGGATCGCGCTGCGGGCCGGCCCGTTGCCGGTCTCTCACCCTCCATACGAACGGGGTGGCGCCGGATCGACATGATGAATGACGACGAGGCCTCATCCCACCGTCAGGGGAGAGGCCTCGTCCAGCCCATTGCCTTCGGAAGGCTCCGAAGGCACAGCAGGTGCAGCGGGCTCAGAAGGTGCAGCGGGCTCAGCAGGTTCAGAAGGAGAAGGCGGCACCTTCAGAAAGGCTCGCGCCCATCTCGCAGTTGTTGCTGAAGGTGGCGGACCACGCGACTCGTCTGCCCTGCCACACACCGTCGACGGTGACCACGACGGGCTTCCACTCCTTGGTGCAGGCCACACCGGACGCCGTGCCGACCAGCTCGGCGAACTGCCCGTCGACGGAGTTCAGTTCGGCGCACGCGGCGGCCGCCGAGGGGTGGCTCCCCGAGGCCTTGGGCATACAGGTCAGGGTCACCGCCCGCTGCATGGTCGCGGTGGCGGCGTCGTTGCCTTGGCCGACGGCGAGTACCAGTGACGAGGGCGAGTAGAGGCCGCTGGGGGCGGTCGTCTTGGCCTGGGCGGTGCCGGTCGTTCCGGACATCACGCAGGCGGCCACGAGGGTGGTGGCGCCCACCGTCTTGAGGAAGAAACGCACGTCAGCTCTCCTTTGATGCGGGTGTGTTCCTGATTGCGGACAGGAGTCTTGCCGGTGCGGAGAGTGAGCGCCAAACTCATGGTCGATTTCCGGATGCATGTGTTCGCTGAGCGGTAGCCGTATGGCTGTTCGGGCAGCTCAGGGCGGGCGTGGCGGCCGCGCGAGGGGTGTCCAGCATGTGGACCGGAGGCGGTGATGCAAGCCGGAACAACCTTCTGACCTGCAGTTTTTGGTGATTCCATTTTCTATCGGAATCTGGGGTCGACCGGAAAGCATCGGTGCTATAGGCGCGAGACATATGCGCGGCGGTCACGGAACGTGCGGCGCAGATCGTCGACCCAGGCGTCGGGGATCTCCCAGGGGATGAAGTGGCCGCCGTTCTCGTGCGCGGTGATGTTGACGTGGTGGTACCACTCGGCGCGGTCGCCGCTGAGCCAGTTCTGGACGCGCTGTTCGGGGGTGGTGACGCCGGGCGGGTTCTCGTGGGCGACGAACGTGATGCCGGTGGGGGCCTCGACGACCGGGCTGCGGTCGTGGGACGGGGTCCACGGGTAGCGGTTGGCGTTGGCGTAGTAGCGAATCGACGTGCCGATCGCGTTGTTCACCCAGAAGATCATGGCGTGCGTGAGGAGGTCGTCCTTGGAGAAGACGTTCTCGACGTCGCCCTTGCTGTCGCTCCACTTGGTCCAGCGTTCCAGGATCCAGGCGAGCAGGCCGACCGGTGAGTCGCTCAGCCCGTGGGCGAGCGTGCTCGGGCCGAGGACGTGTACGGCCAGGTGGGCGGCGAACCGCCGCTCCAGGGAGATGAGTTGGCGGTGTGCCGGCTCGGGGAGGCCCTCGAGGATCGGGTGGCCGCCGCTGAGGTCCCAGCCCCGGTCGCCGTTGAACAGGGTGAGCTTCAGGGCGGAGCCGATGTGGATGCCGTGCAGTTCGTCGGCGTACTTGTGGCCGAGCTGGCCGGTGACGAGGGCGCCGACGTCACAGCCCCCGGCGGCGTACTTCTCATGGCCGAGCGTGTCGGTCATGAGGGTGTGCCAGAGGTCGGCGACCTTCACGAAGTTCATGTCGGGGTGATCCGGCAGCGGCGTGGAGAAGCCGAAGCCGGGCAGCGAGGGGACGATGACGTCGAACGCGTCGGCCGGGTCGCCGCCGTACGCCGCGGGGTCCGCGAGGGGATCGATGACCTTCGACCAGTGCCAGAAGGTCCACGGCCAGCCGTGCGTGAGGATGAGCGGCGTGGGGTCGGGTCCCACGCCCGCCTTGCGCATGAAGTGCACGGGTACGCCGTCGACGCTCACCCGGTAGTGCTCATAGGCGTTGATCGCGGCCTCGGCCTTGCGCCAGTCGTACCGATGGAGCCAGTAATCGGCCAGCTCCTGGAGGTAGACGCGGCTGACGCCGTAGTAGCCGTCGTCATTGCCCGTGTCATCGAACCACCGGGTCAGGCGCAGTCGCGTCCTGAGGTCGTCGAGGACGGCTTCGGGTACGTGCAGGGGCGCCGGTTCCAGGGGGAAGCGGGCGGTGGCTGCCATGAGATTCCTTCCGGGATGGACGGGATGGACGGGATGGACGGGATGGACGGGATGGACGGTGGGGACGGGAGGGAGAAGCGGCCGCGCCACGGTCATCGCTGCCCCCGGCCGCGCGGCGCCACCAGGCCGGACTCATAGGCCAGGACGACGAGTTGGGCGCGGTCACGGGCGTGGAGTTTGGTCATGGCCCGGTTGACATGGGTCTTCGCGGTCAACGGGCTGATCACCATGCGGTCGGCGATCTCGTCGTTGGACAGGCCCTGCGCGACCAGGGCGACGGCCTCGCGCTCACGATGGGTCAGCCCCGTCAACTCGGCGTCGCCGCCGATGGCGTGGGGCGGCTGCGTGACGTACCGGTCGATCAGCTTGCGGGTGATCGACGGGGCGAGCAGCGCGTCGCCGCGCGCGGCCACGCGCACGGCGTGCAGCAGGTCCTCGGGCACGATGTCCTTGACGAGGAATCCCGCGGCTCCGGCGCGCAGCGCGTCGAAGACGTACTCGTCGAAGCCGTAGTTGGTCAGGATCACGACGTGCACCCCGGCAAGCGCCGGGTCGGCGGCGATGAGCCGGGTCGCCTCGATGCCGTCGACGACGGGCATCTGGATGTCGATGAGCGCGATGTCGGGCAGGTGCTGCCGGGCCAGCGCCACGCCTTCCTGCCCGTCGGCGGCTTCGGCCACCACCTCGATGTCGTCCTCGATGTCGAGGAGCGCGCGGAAGCCGCTGCGCAGGAGCGGCTGGTCGTCGACCAGCAGGACACGGATCACGACGTACGCTCCACGGGCAGCTCCGCACGGACGGTGAAGCCGCCCTCGCTACGGGGTTCCGCGTGCAGGCGGCCGCCCAGTGCGGTCACGCGTTCGCGCATCCCGAGCAGCCCGACGCCGGGCGCCGGCGCCGAGTCCGGCGATGCCTTCCCGTCGTCGTCGACCCGTATGGCCAGGGCGTCCGGCCGGTAGTCGATCCGGACCGACGCCGTGCTCGCCGACGCGTGCCGGGCGATGTTGGTGAGCGATTCCTGGACGATGCGGTAGGCGGTGCGGTCCACCGTGGCCGGCACGTCGTGCCGTCGCCCTTCGATCGTCAGCGTCGCGTCAAGTCCGTTGCCGCGGGCCCGTTCCACCAGCTCCGGTACGTGCGCGAGCCCGTGCGGCGGAGTCTTGCCGTCGTCACGCAGCGCCTCCAGGGTCGCGCGCAGCTCCCGGGTCGCCTCCCGGCCGGCGTCCCGGATCGCCAGGAGGGCCTCCGGCACCTCTTCGCCGCGCTTGCCGGCCACATGGACGGCGGCCTCCGACTGCACCTTGATGACCGAGATCTGATGGGTGAGCGAGTCGTGCAACTCCCGCGCGATGTGCAGCCGTTCCTCGTCGGCACGGCGCCGCGCGGTCTCCTCGCGGGTGCGCTCGGCCTCGTCGGCCCGCCGCTCGGCCTGCCGCAGCGCTTCCCCCGCGGCGCCGGCCGCGATCAGCCAGGCGATCTCCAGGGCGCCGCGGGCCCGTGCGAACGCCTCGCCCGTGTCGTGCAGGGAGACCAGGGCGGCGAGCGGAAGAGCGGCCAGCATCAGCACGCTCGCCGCCACCGTGAAGACGCGGTGCCCCGCGCGCACGGCCGCGTACACCGCGAACAAGAAGGCGACGGCCGGCACATCGAAACCGGCCGCCTGATACCCCGCCGTGCACAGCCCGGTGACGGCCAGGACGGGAAGCGGAGCCCGGCGGCCCGCGGCGAGCGCCAGGCCGCTCGCCGCGAGCAGCGCGTAGCCGACGAGCACGTCGAGATCCGCGGCGGAGTGCTGCCCGGACCGCCCGGCGATCAGCAGCACCGCCGCCACGCAGACCGCGACCACCCCGTCCCTGACACCAGCCGGAACGCCGAACCTTCCTGTGCTCATGCGCGCACCCTAGCCGGACGCCGTCGCGGGGGAGTCCCGCTCACGAAGGGGCGGCCGCCTACCGCGTACGCAGTACTTCCGCGCCCCCTGCCGCAGCCGCAGCAGCACGAAGTGTCTGCGCCTGCTGGACGACCGGCGGTGCGCCCGGCGACAGGATCGGAGGACAGCCACACCTCGTGAGCAAGCCGTGAGCAAGCCGTACAAAGAAGAAGCAGGAGAAGGACATGATCTCGTCAGAACCCCTGATGACCGCCGCCGACGTGTACTCCATGAGCGCCGGACGCCTCGGAGCCACCACGGCCGCCGTGTTGGGGCTGATCGGCGTCGTCATCGGCGGTCTCGCGCTGGCCCGCCCCGCCGGTCGCATCGGCACCGGCACCGGGTGGCTCGGAGCCGGTGCCGCCCTGGCGGCGGGGCTGACCGCCGTGGCCCTGGGCGGTCTGGTCACGGCCACCGCCGACGGCGGCCTCGGCACCGGCAACGGCCTCGGCGGGGCCGTCGTCGCCCTGGTGGTGGGCCTGATCGCCATCGTCATCGGCGGTCTTGCCCTGGCCCGCGCCCGCCGCACGGCGTCGGCCGGCCGGCCCGGGACCACGCCAGGGCGGCGCCCGCTCACCCCAGGGTGACGGTCACCCGCTGAGTGGCCCCCAAGGTGGCGCTGAGATCGCCGAACGTCAGCTTCAGCGAGGCGCCCGTCGTCGCGGACGTGACGGTGGCGGGCTTGGACGTCACCGCGGACACGGCACGGTTCCAGGTGAGCGTCAGGGACGTCTGCGCGCGCATCGGATCGCTGACGCAGACGACCGCGGTGCCGTCGCTCTTCTCGCTGATCTGGACGGAGCAGGGAGCGCTCGCGGTGAGCGGGCCCACCGTGCCGCCGAACCAGAAGTTCACGCCGGTGAAGCCCTGCGCGGGCACGGATACGCCTTGCTGGTCATCGGAGTTGGCGAGGATCCGCAGCCATCCGGTGTCCGCGGACCTGGCCGCCGTCTGGGCCGCGGAAGCGCCCGGCATCAGCTGATAGGCGTACGTGCCGTTTGTCGGGGCGGTGCCGTGATCGACGTACAGCGTGAGGTACTTGCGGGCGATCGCGGTCGTGGCGCCGCCCTTGTTGATGTCGCTCCACTTGCCGGAGCGCTCGTCGCGCAGCGCCTTCACCGTCGCGCCGCCGGGGAAGACATAGCCGCCGTGGCCCCCGATGTGGGCCCACTTGGCGCCGGAGAGAGTCGCCGACCAGGGCGTGCTCGTCGGCTTGCTGATGCCGTCGACCTGGAAGGGGGCCGTGCCCGTCGGGCCGAGGTTGCGGTTTTCGACGGTCGACTCGACCGCCGCGCCGTCCGTGCAGACGATCCCGGCACCCAGGCAGACGATCGTGTCGTCCAGGCAGAACCACGATTTCTTCGCCCGCAGCGTGCTCTGCAGGCCCTTCAAGTACTGGCCGATGGCGGCCCGTTGGCCGTCGCTCGCGCCGCCCACCCACTTCACGTCCGGCAGCGACGCGCCCCAGTCGCCGCCCGCCGCGTCCGCGAGCGGCTTGCGGGAGGCCGTGATGCCGGGCAGCCGGTAGGGGTCGACGGTGGGCCAGAAGGCGTCGCTGTACTGCCCGTTGGCGTAGCTGTCGCCCCACCAGTAGAGCATTCCGGAGCCGGTGTGCCAGCCGCGCAGATTCTCGCCGTTGCCGGTTTCGTAGTACGTGATGCGGGGGTCCGCCATGCTGATCGACGCCGCCCAGCCGGGGCGCCGGTGCGTGGCGCGGGCCATGTTGGTGAAGAGGCGGTGCCCGGTGGGCTCGGCGGCCGGGGTCACGGAGGTGTCGTCGTCGACTCCCTTCAGACGGGCGAGACTTGTCAGGCCGAGCGAGGGGTCGCTCAGGGGCGGGCTGTAGTAGTCGCGGCGCATCCAGCCCTTGACCAGGCCGCGCCAGCGGGCGTTCTCCGCCGCGCTCGCGCCCTGACCGAGCAGCACGATCGCGGACATGATGGGGTGGCCGCGCAGATGGTCGTCGGCCTGGATCTTCTTGGCGTCGGACGCGGAGAGGCCGCGACTGATGGCGCGGCCCGAGACGCCGTCCATCACAAGGCCGTTGTAGAGGAAGGGCGCCCAGGCCTTCTCGACGGCGTCGAAGACGATCTGCCGCTTGGTGTCGGTGACCTCCCAACTGGAGCCGCGCAGCAGCGAGAAGAGCATGCCGAGACCGCCGAGCATCACCGATCCGTACGACCCGGTGTAGGGCACGGTGGTGTGCTGGATGAACGAGCCGTCGGTGTAGAGGCCGTCGCCGGTCGTCACGTAAGGGAAGACGGGGGACAGCGCGTCACGGGCCAGTGCGATCTTGGCCGAGCTGCCGCCGACGACCCCGCGCAGGGCGAGCACCCGGCACAGGTCCACGCGGTTGGCGCCGGTGCTCGTGCCGGTGTAGCTGCCCACCGCGGAGTCGGGCACGAAGTGGTCGACGGCCTTGCAGTAGTTGGCCACTTGGGTCGCCGACAGGTGGTCGTACATCAGCACGCAGACGTCGAGGAGGTGCTGCGGGGCGCCTATCTGCCAGCTGTACCAGTTGCCGAACCGCGCCTGGTTCTCGTTGTAGACCTGCGTGTAGAGGTGGTCGAGGCCGGTGAGGATGCCGGCCTTGAGGGCCGCGTCGCCGGTCAGGCCCGTGCCCTCCTGGCGGTAGGCCTGCGCCATGGTGTTGAGCCTGCTGTAACCGGTCACCACGTTCGCCGAGTAGCCGTAGGACTCCTGGTCGGTGTCCGGCTCGGGGTCGGCGTACGAGGCGTCGGGCCACAGGGATCCCGCCGCCGGGGCCATGGTGTCGCGCAACTGCCGTGCCGTGGCGCCGAGTTCAGCAAGACGGCTCTTGAAGGGCTCGGCAGTGGGGGAGAAGCCGCCGCCCAGGACGAGGGTGCGCCACTTGGCGCGCAGCGCCTCGTACGCGTCGGCGGTCGCCGCCTCCACGGAGGGCGGCAGTCCCGTGGCGGTCAGGGCGAGCGCGGAGGCGCTGGTGGTGAGCAGGAAGGAGCGGCGGGACCAGGGAGAGTGCATGGGTTCTCCGATGGTGGTGGGCGGGGGGAGGGAGCCGGGAGGGGCGGGGCGCGCGAGGGGCAAGCGCTTTCTAGCATGGGTGTGCGCCACCGCTCAATAGGTCTAGACGTCTTCGCGCTGTAGCGTCGGGTCCATGGAAGATCACGCGGTGGTGGATGTCGGCGACGTACGCCTGGCCTATCGGAGCTGGGGCGACCCGTACGGCGCTCCCGTCGTGCTGCTGCACGCGCTCGGCGGCTCATCGGCGAGCTGGGACGAGGTCGGGCAGATGCTTGGCGAGGAATGGCGTGTGTACGCCCTTGACCTGCGCGGGCACGGCGAGAGCGACTGGCCCGACGAGTACTCGTTCGAGCTGATGTGTGAAGACGTGCTCGGTTTCCTCGACGAGCTCGACCTCGACCGCGTCGGCGTCGTCGGCCACTCCATGGGCGGCGTCGTCGCCTATCTCCTGGCCGAGGAGCACCCCGACCGCGTCGAGCGCCTCGTCCTGGAGGAGGCGCCGCCGCCCTACCCGCGTGCACCGGTCGAGGCCGAGCGCCCCGAAGGACCCATCGACTACGACTGGCCCGTGGTCCCCGCCATCCGCGGCCAGGTGGACAGCCCCGACCCGCAGTGGGCCGAGCGGCTCGGCGAGATCGTCGCGCCGACGCTCATCGTGGCGGGCGGGCCGGACAGCAGCATGTCGCAGGCGCGGATCCCCGACATGGCCGCGGCGATCCCGGACTCCCAGCTGATCACGATCCCGGTCGGGCACTCGGTCCACGAGGTCCAGCCACGTCAGTTCGCGCAGCAGGTCAGCGAGTTCTTCAGCAGCTGACGGCGCCGGGTCATCGGCAGAGCGGGTGCGGGGCGCGGACGGACCGCGTCCCGCACCTGCCGCGTTCGGGGGTTATGCGGGCCGGGGCCGTGACTGGTAGAGCCGGGTGTAGTAGCGCCCTTCGGCCTCAAGGCCTGTCGGGTCGTCGCCGGCCTTGAGGACCTGGTCGACGGCGCTGCGCTGTTCCTCCAGATCGCTGAACAGCCGCTGCGGATAGGTCCGTTCGGGATCGGTCTCGGTGGCGAGGCCATGGGCGTCGAGGGTGGCCAGGATCTCCTGGAAGGGCACCGTGCGCAGGACGAACGCGCTCACCCAGACCGGCAGGGCCGTCGCGTCGAGGAGCGCGCCGAAGGTGCGGTGCGTGATGTAGCCGATGCCTCCGGTGACGGTGATCAGACCGACACGGGAGACGGCGCGGCGCAGCTCCGCGCTGGGCGGGTGACGTTCGAGGTTCTCGGCATACGCCTCGTCGAGGAGCCCCACCTCAAGGGCGTAGCGCGTGGCGTTGTCGGCCGTGTCGAGGCCGATCACGGGGACCGCGCCCGCCCGCCGGCGCGAGGCGTAGAACTCCTTGTCGCACTCGATGAGTTCACCCCGTGTGAGGCCGTTGGTCGTGGGCCCGGTGTAGTGCGCGTACAGCTCCGCGAGCGAGAGGTCGTGGTTGAGGAGTGCCGCGTTGATCCCGTACGAGCAGCAGAGGTCGAGGACCGTGACGGGGAGGTGGGTGCCGCGTACCGCGGACCGCTGGGCGAGCGTGCGCCGGAAGACGTCCTGGGCCTGGTGCGGTATCTCGTACTGAAGGGGGGAGAGCGTACGGAAGTAGGCGCGGGGGTCAGGCTCGTTGTAGATGTCGTCGAACCGGGTCTTGCCTGCCGGGGTGGTGGTCCGGGCACGGGTCATGAGGCATCCTTCCTGGTGCTGAGCGGAGGATCAACGGCCGCGATACGTCTACCCGACCCCTGGCTCGACCCGATAGACCTCCTGGCGGTTACCGGCCACAGCGGCGGCCGTGCCTCCCCGCCGCCTGAGCGGCGCGTGCCCCGGGTGCACTGGTCAAGGGCGGATCACTCGGTGGGGTCCAGGGAAGCCTCCCAAGCTGGTTCAGGCCCGAACGGCCGGGACCTTGCCTATGCGGCGGTGGGCCGTTTGGGCATCGGCTTCGCCTCCGGGGCCGGTGGTGCGGACGGCAGGGCCTGGGTCTGCTGGGCCGGTTGCTGCGGTTGCCGGGCCGGCGGTTGGGCCTGCTGGGCCCGTTCGAGGAAGCGCAGAAGCTCGACGGGGAAGGGCAGGACAAGGGTGGAGTTCTTCTCGGCGGCGACCGCGACGACGGTCTGCAGCAGACGGAGCTGGAGGGCCGCGGGCTCCTCCGCCATCTGGTGCGCGGCCTCGGCGAGCTTCTTGGAGGCCTGCAGCTCGGCATCGGCGTTGATGACGCGGGCCCGGCGCTCACGGTCCGCCTCGGCCTGCCGTGCCATCGACCGCTTCATCGTCTCGGGCAGGGACACGTCCTTGATCTCGACCCGGTCGATCTGCACACCCCACCCGATGGCGGGCGAGTCGATCATCAGCGCCAGGCCCTGGTTGAGCTTTTCGCGGTTGGAGAGGAGATCGTCCAGGTCGCTCTTGCCGATGATCGAGCGCAGGGACGTCTGGGCCATCTGCGAGACGGCGAAACGGTAGTCCTCGACCTGCACGACGGCCTCGGCCGCGTCGACGACCTTGAAGTAGATGACGGCGTCCACCCGGACCGTGACGTTGTCCCGCGTGATGCCGTCCTGTGCCGGGACCGGCATCGTCACGATCTGCATGTTCACCTTGTGCAGCCGGTCCACTATCGGCACGATCATCGTGAATCCGGGGGGCCGCACCAGGCGCTGCAGCTGCCCGAGCCGGAGCACCACGCCCCGCTCGTACTGCTTGACCACCCTGGCCGCCGCCGCCACGTACACCAATCCGGCGCACGCGGTCGCGGCTCCTGCTGCGAGCAGCTCTTCGAGCATGACGACCCCCTCTGTCTTCCGAGTCGCCGTCATTACCAAGATATGCCCAGGTTTGTCCAGGGTCGAGCCCGTCCCTGCGCCCGCCGGCGCCCGTCCCTGCGCCCGCTGGCTAGGGTGGGGCCGGTGTTCACCTCTCAGGGACCCACACTCCGCGAACTGGCCGTGCAGGCTCTTTCTTCCATCGAGCGCGGCTATGACCTGCTGGCTCCGAAGTTCGACCACACCCCTTTCCGTACGCCCGACCGGATCCTGCACGCGGTCGCGGACACGCTGCGTGACCTCGGCCCGTTCGACGCGGGCCTCGACGTCTGCTGCGGGACCGGCGCGGGCGTCGAGACGCTGCGGCCGCTGTGCCGGGAGCGGGTCACCGGTGTCGACTTCAGCGCCGGGATGCTGGCGGCTGCCAAAGCCGCCGTGCCGCCCGAGCGGGGCGGCGGGCCACAGGTGGAGTGGGTGCGGGCCGACGCCCGTGCGCTGCCCTTCGCCGATGCCTTCGACCTGGCGGTCAGCTTCGGTGCGTTCGGGCACTTCCTGCCCGCCGAGCGGCCACGCCTCTTCAGCGAGGTCTTCGGGGCGCTGCGGCCCGGCGGCATGTTCGCCTTCCCGATCGGCGCGCCACCGCCCCGCACCGCGCCGCTCTACTGGGCGATGCTCGGCTTCGACGGGGTGATGCGGGTGCGCAACGCGCTGTGGCGGCCGCCGTTCGTCATGTACTACCGGACCTTTCCGCTGGGAGAGGTGCGCGATGACCTGGTCCGGGCGGGGTTCACGGTGCGGCTGTACCCGCTGGAGGAGTTCGGCCGCCGGGCCGACGGCAGCCCCAACTGGCGCCTGGTCGTGGCCCGCAAGGGGGTCATCGAAACGCCTTGCGGTACGCCTGCGGGCTGACCCCGGCGACCCGTTTGAAGCGGTCGCGGAACGCGGTGGGGGAGCCGAAGCCGACCTGGACGGCGATGCGTTCCACCGAGTGCCCGGTGGTCTCGAGGAGATGCTGGGCCTGGCGCACCCGCGCGCGGTGCAGCCACTGCAGGGGCGTGCTGCCGGTCTGCTCGCGGAAGCGGCGCAGCAGGGTGCGCGAGCTCATGCCCGCCCGCGTGGCGATGTCCTCCAGGGTGAGCTCGCGCCCGGCGTTCTCCTCCAGCCAGCGCAGCAGCGGTTCCAGCGCCGATCCGCGCGGCGTGGGCGGCTGTTCGGCGACGATGAACTGGGCCTGGCCGCCCTCACGTTCCAGGGGCATCACGGAGAGCCGGGCCGCGTCGGCGGCGACGGCGGAGCCGTAGTCGCGCCGGATCAGATGCAGGCACAGATCGAGGCCGGCGGCGGCACCGGCCGAGGTCAGGATCTGCCCGTTGTCGACGTACAGGACATCCGGGTCGACGTCGATGTCCGGGTACGCGTCGGCCAGTTGCCCCGCGGCCGCCCAGTGCGTGGTGGCGCGCAGACCGGTGAGCAGCCCGGCCGCGGCGAGCGTGAAGGTGCCGACGCAGATCGAGGCGATCCGCGTCCCGTCGCCTGCCGCCGCCCGCAGCGCGTCGAGCACCGCGTCCGGGACCGGCCGGGAGACGTCGGCGACGCCCGGCACGATGATCGTGTCCGCGTCGGCGAGCCCGTCCAGACCCCACGGCGCCTGCAGCGTGAAGAGGCCGGCGTCGACGCGCGGCGCGGCGGCGCAGATCCGCACCCGGTATCCGGCCCGGCCGCCCGGCAGCCGGGTCCGCCCGAACACTTCGATCGGCGTGGACAGGTCGAAGGGGATCACGCTGTCCAGCGCCAGGACGGCCACGGTGTGCATGGCGGCAACGTACGACATGACAGGGATCCCGCCAAGCGCATGAGCATGGATAGTCGGCGCTCCCTCCGCCATGAGCTGGCCAGGCACCTGATGGCGGGATTCATGCGAACCCTGTCAGTAATGCCACTGTCGACGCGTGCGGGCCCCGGGCTAGTCTCGCCGCTGGGCCCCGACCGGGAGCCCGTACGAGACCTGTGTCAGTCGCCCTTCGCCGCGCTCCGAATCCCGAGGCCCTCGCTGTGACCAAGCTCTTCCTGACCCTCCATGTGCTGGCCGCGATCATCGCCATCGGCCCGGTCACCGTCGCCGCCAGCATGTTCCCCGCGGCCCTGCGGCGGGCCCAGGCCGACCCGCAGGACCCGGCGGCGATCGCCACGCTCCGTACGCTCAACCGCATCTGCAGCGTGTACGCGCTCATCGGCGCCGCCGTCCCCGTCACCGGGTTCGCGACCGCGAGCAGCCTGAACGTGCTCGGCAGCGCCTGGCTGATCGCCTCGATCGTCCTGACCGGCATCGCCGCGGTGGTGCTCATCGTGCTGGTGCTGCCGCGCCAGGACGCGGCGCTTGACGCGGTGAGCGGCGAGCTGACCGACGGGGTGGTCGGCGAGGGCGGCGAAGTCGCCGACAGGACCGGCACGGTGGTCCTCGGCGAGCGGACCAGCACCCAGCTCGCCATGTACACCGGCATCTTCAACCTGCTCTGGGCGACGGTCACCGTCCTCATGATCATCAGGCCCGGTTCGACCACGGGCGCCTGAGAAGGTGGTGCGTGCGGGGCGGGAGAGGTGTAGAGATGAGGTGTGTCGCAGCGCCTCCAAGGACTCCGTGGGTCGGCGCGAGCGGGTCGTGCGATGGTGGCCATCCCGATCGCGCTGATCGTGGCGGTCGCCGTGGTCGACGTCCTGGCGCCGCCCGACATTCACCTGGGTCCTCTGCTGGTCGCGGCCCCGGCGATCACCGCCTCGTTCGGCGGCCCCTGGATGACGGGTCTGGTCGCCACGCTCGCGGTGGTGGCCCAGGCGGTCATCGCGGTCATCCGCGATCGTGACGAGCTGTTCTCGGCGAACCACCAGGCACAGATCATGGCCCTCATCCTCGTCGGATCGAGCCTCGTGGTCTTCTGCGTGGTGCGGGAGCGCCGTGCCCGCGAGATGACACAGGTGCGGTACGTGGCCGAGATGGCCCAGCGTGTCGTCCTGCGGCCGCTGCCCAAGGTGATCGGACCGCTGCGCGTCGCCTCCCTCTATCTCGCCGCCGAGGCCGAGGCGCAGATCGGCGGTGATCTGTACGCGGCCGTCCGCACCGGCTCCGGCACCCGGCTGATCGTCGGCGACGTGCGGGGCAAGGGCATGACCGCCGTCGATGACGCCGCCCTGCTGCTCGGCGCGTTCCGGGCCGCCGCGCACCGCCAGGCGAGCCTCACGGAACTGGTGATGTTCCTCGACGCGAGCGTGCGCTGGGACGTGGCGGCGGACCTGGCCGAACCCGGTGAGACGGACGAGTCCGACGAAACCTTCATCACCGCCACCGTCCTGGAGATCCCCGATCACGACAGCAGGATCGGCATGATCGACTGCGGGCATCCACCGCCTGTCGTGCTGCGCGACGGCCGGGCCATGACCTTGGACGCCGATCAGCCGGCGCCTCCGCTGGGCCTGGGCGAGCTGGTGCACGGGGCCCATCACGTCGACACGTTCAAGTTCGAGGAGGGCGACCTCCTGCTCCTGTACACGGACGGCGTCAGCGAGGCCCGCGACGCCGGCGGCACCTTCTATCCGCTCACCGAGCGCATCGCGGGCTGGACCGATACCGACCCCGAGACGTTCCTCCGCCGCCTCCGGCGTGACCTGCTGCACCACGTCGGCGGACGCCTTGGCGACGACGCCGCCCTGATCGCCATCGAGCGCCCCCGCACGGCGCACGCCTGAGGCGCGGGCGCCCCCGGCCCGGCCGCACGGCATTGACCCCGGGCGCTCCGCGCTCGTGTACGCCGCACGCTCAACCTCACCGGCTAGGGCGCTTCCCGCTCAGGAGGCGGTGCGCAGGCGCCGCACCGCCTCGGGGGCGGTATAGGTGCTCAGCCCTTCGGCGAGCTGCTTCTCCAACGCCGCCGCCGAGTGATCGAAGTAGTCGGCGCGCACGCCCGCGTCCCGCGACGCCTGCGCCATGTTGCGCGCGCCGGCCAGCACCACGTCGAGGCCCTGGACGACGACCGGCTCCGCGTCCGAGTCCACATCGGCGGCGAACGCGGGCAGCAGCTGCGCCATGTTCGTCAGCCACGGCACCAGGAGTTCGGTGAAGCCGGCCGCGCTGCCCTCCTCGTGCGAGGTGGCCATGGCCACGGAGTGGAAGAAGCCGTCGAACATCAAGTCCATGGCACTGAGCAGCGCCAGGTCGTACAGCGCGGCGATGCCCGCGTCGGCGCCCAGGTACTTGGCCGCACCCAACGCCTCGAAGGTCTCCCGGTGCGCGTCGAAGTGCTCCTGCTGACCGCTGTAGAGGACGAACGCCTGCGGGGTCGCCACGGTCGAAGGGATCGCCATGATCCCGCCGTCCAGGTACGCCACGCCGTGGCCCGTCGCCCAGGCCTCCGCCGTCCGTGCCTGGGCGGGCGTGCCGTTGGTGAGATTGACGAGCGTCCGGCCGCGCAGGGCATCGGCGACCGGCCGCAGCACCGCGTCGGACACGTCGTGGTCGAGGAGGCAGACAAGGATCAGCGGACTGGCGAGGACGGCTTCCTCGACCGTCCGGGCGCGCACGGCGCCGCGTGCCACCAGGTCGTCGGCCTTCGCTGCGCTGCGGTTCCACACCGTCGTGCGGTGTCCCGCCGTGATCAGGGCGTCGGCCAGGGCCCGCCCCATCTCGCCGAGCCCGATGACGGTGACTGCCGGGTTGCTCACAGATACTCCTGAAGATGTACGGGTGGCCAGCCGTGTCGGTGGCCAGATGTGACGGTGGTCAGATGTGTCCCTTCACCTTCAGGTCGGGCCGGTCCCAGCCACAAGTACGCACAAAAAGGTGGGTAGTTACCTTGAGGTAAGTCGAGGGGCGGCAAGCCCCGGATCCCGGTTGACCACCCTGGAGGGCAAGCCCTAGGTTCGGTGAACGCGCCTTCACCAGCGCTTTCCATACCACGGGGGTCTCTCAGGAATGGTTCGTGCACCAGACGTTTCGCAGCATCTCGCGACGCAGGAATCGGAGCAGCCTGACCCGCTCTCCGAACTGCCGCAGAACGCCGCCCTCTACGTCGAGCTGCCGCTCGACGGCGCCGAACAGGAACGGCTCCGTGCCGTCGTTCAGGGGCCGGTGTGGTTCGCCGAAGCGGACTCGGGGTCTCCCGATGACGCGCGGGCCCTCGCCACCTCCCACATCGCCCTCGGCAACCCCCGCCCGGAGTGGGTGGCCGAGGCTCCCCGGCTGCGCTGGCTGCAGCTCGCCTCGGTCGGCATCGACGACTACCTCGGCCTCGACTGGCCGGCCCTCGAACGGCGCCTGACCGTCACCAACTTGGGCGGCCTCTTCGCCGACCCCGTCGCCGAGACCTGCCTCGCCGGCATCCTCGCGCTCTACCGCGGCATCGACGTCCTGACCGGACTGCGGGCCGACGAGTCCTGGGCGCGCCACGACGTACGGCCAGGACTGCGCCTGCTCGGCGGCGCCGAGGTCCTCATCCTGGGCCGGGGTTCGATCGCCCGGCGCCTCGCGGAACTCCTCGCCCCGTTCGGCTGCGCGGTGTCGCACTTCGCCCGCGGCGACGGCGACCTGCGCACCCGCGAGGAACTCGACGCCCGGCTTCCCGAGTTCGACATCGTCGTCGGGCTCCTTCCGGGTACGGAGCAGACCGCCGACCTCTTCGATGAGCGGCGCATCGGCCTGCTCCGACCCGGCGCGGTCTTCGTGAACGCCGGCCGCGGCACCCTCGCCGACGAGGACGCGCTGGTCGCCGCCCTCGCCGCCGGGCGCCTCGGCGGCGCGGTCCTCGACGTCACCCGTGAAGAGCCGCTCCCCGCCGGGCACCCCCTGTGGAGCTGCCCGAACGTGATCCTCACCCAGCACACCGCGGGCGGCTCGCGCGTCGAGATCCAGCAGGTGCTCGACCTGTTCGCGGACAACTGGCGGCGGCTTACCACCGGAGCGCCGCTCCTCAATACCGTCCGGTGGGGCCGGGGTTTCTGAAGTCGCCGTCGCAGGACCGGTGTTCAGACAAAGTGGAAGCCCGGCCGCGGGTGCATGAGGAAGTCGTGGTGCGAGATGTTCCACGCGTACGCACCCGCGAGGCCGAACACCACCCGGTCGCCCGCCCGCAGTCCGGGCGCCGGAACCTGCCGTGCGAGGACGTCCTTGGGCGTGCACAGCTGGCCCGCGAACGTCACCCGGTCCTGCCGCGCCTCCGACCGGGGCCAGGTGTGCGGCCACGGCGCGCCCACCGGCAGCACCGCGCAGGGCTGATCGTGGCCCTTGGCCGCGGGGGTGCGCAGATGATGGGTGCCGCCGCGCACCACCGCGAATTCCTCGCCGTGGCTCTGCTTCACGTCCAGGACCTCCGTGGCGTACCAGCCGCAGTACGCGGTCAGCGCGCGCCCCGGCTCGATGCGCAGCGTCAACTCGGGGTGTGCCGCGCAGAGTTCGGCGAGGCCTTGGCCGTACCCCGCCCAGTCGAAGCGCGCCTCGGGGTCGGCGTAGTCCACGCCCATTCCGCCGCCGACGTTGACCTCGGTGAACCGGATGCCGTGCCGTCCCGCGAGCGCCTGCGACCAGGCGACGATCGACCCGGCCACCGCGAGCTGCTGCGGTGCGTCGAGGCCGCTGGCCAAGTGGGCGTGGACGCCGACGAGTCGGAGGCATTCAAGATCGCCGCTCGTGAAGGCGGCCACCACCTCGTCCGCCTCCGTCGGGTCCAGACCGAAGGGCGTGGGGCGTCCGCCCATCGCCAGTGAACTGCCCGCGAGCGCCTCGGAGTCCAGCGGAAGGTTGAACCGGAGCAGGACGTCGACGCCGGCCTCCGGGGCCACGCGGGCGGCCAGCGCGGCGAGCATCCGCAGCTCGTACGCGCTCTCCACATGGAAGCGCCGCACACCGAGGTCAAGCGCCGCGGCGATCTCGTCCGGGGTCTTGCCCGGGCCGCCGAAGGCCAGCGGGCGCCCGGCCACCGCCTTGGCCACATGGGCGAGTTCGCCGCCCGACGAGACCTCGTAGCCGTCGACGTACGGCGAGAGCGCGGCCAGGATCTCCGGCTCGGGATTGGCCTTGGCGGCGTAGTAGAGCTCCACCTGCGGGGGCAGCGCCTCGCGTACGGCGGCGGCATGGGCGCTCAGCGCCGCCAAGTCGTACAGATAGGCGGGCAGTTCCCCGGCGGCGAGGGAGAGGGCATGGTCACGTACGACCGAAGGGGGAATGGTCATCCGGCGGCGCTCCAGGTGACGTCGGGGCGGGTACCCAGGTCCCGCACATGCTCGGTGAGCGGAAAGGGAGAGGTGAGGCGGACATAGCCCGCGTCCCGGTCGGCCTTGCGCTCCCAGCGGGTGAGCAGATTGGCCTTGGCGGGCAGCGGCACCCCGGCGAGCAGTGCGCTCAGGCGCGGCGGGCAGCCGTGGGCGGCGGCGAACTCCCGCAGGGTGGCGCGCACTTGGGACCAGAGGGCGGGCTCGGTGTGCGGGTGGAGATCGGCGAGCGCGGCGAGCAGCTCGGCGACATGGTTGACCAGGAGGCAGTAGACGACGCGGTCCCAGCCGCGCTGCGCGTCGTACGTCATCGGGCCCGCGACCTCGGGCGGCAGCGCCGCCAGGGTGTCCGCGTGCAGCTCGGGCACCAGCTTGGTGCCCTCCAGGTCACGGAAGAGCACCTGGGCGGGCATGCCTTCGTCGTCGACACAGACGAGGACGTTCTGCAGATGCGGTTCGAGGACCAGGCCGTGGTCGAAGTACGCGGCGAGCACGGGCGGCAGCAGAAGCCGCAGGTAGGACTGCCACCACCGCAGGGCGCGCTCGGGACCCGCGCCGTCCAGGAGGCGGGAGATGTGTCCTGGCCCCGTCGGATACTCGTCCGCCACCGCCCCGGCGAGCAGCGGAGTCGTCCCCGGAAGCAGCCGCCCGGCGAGCCCCTCGCGGACGATCACCCCGAAGCCTTCCAGGAGGGCGAGGTCGGGGTGACCGTCCGGGCCTGGCAGCGCGATGCTGCGGTAGGCCGGCTCGCGGAGCACGGCGCTGCCGGGGAAGCGGACGGCCAGGTCGTCCAGGGCGCCTTCCAGTACGCGGGTGAGCGCGACGGCGCCTGACAGTTCGTAACTGGCGTTCTTGCGCAGGCAGTTGGTGATGCGGACGTTGAGGCTGAACTTGAGGAAGGTGTCACCGTCGTACAGCGTGCGCACCGAAGCGGTGGCCGCGAAGGGGGAGTGGCCGGTCCCCAGGTCGACGACGTCCGCGCGGTCGAGGGCGGCGCGCAGCCCCGGGTGGTCCCGCAGCAGCTCGTACTGCCAGGGGTGCACGGGAAGCAGCCGGTAGCCGTCCGGCACGTCGCCGAGGCGGTCGAGGGGAGCGGTGGCGTCCGGCCGCGCCGTCTCCTCGGCGACGAGGTGCTCCCGCACGGCGAGGTGGCGCAGCGGGAAGGCGGCCGCGGTCTCGGGAGCGTACGCCGCCCAGTCGGACAGGTCGCCGCCGCGGGCCTTGGGCGTGGGGTGGAAGCGGTGGCCGAACAGCAGGGACCGCTCGGAGGCGAGGTAGTCCGCAAGCCATTTCGGGGTCTGGTCGGTGACGGGCGCGGACGCCGGGCGTTCGGCGGCGATCGCGGCGCCGACCCCTTCGTGGCTGGAGGCGATCTGCTCGAGGAACTCCTCGTTGCTCACGCCCGTCCGCAGGAACAGCTCGGCGTGCGTGTACTCGGCGAGGCGCCGCCAGTCCACCTCCACCCAGCGGCCGTCGCGCTGCTCGGTCACCGGTCCGGTGAAGCGGTGGGCGCCGAGCAGCGAGGCGCGGCGCAGCGCGACGCGCAGCAGGACCCCGCGCCGGGGCAGCCGGAGCAGGAGGTTGCCGTCGACCACGGCGGTCTGGTGCTCGGGGCCCGAGACCTCGCGCAGCAGACAGTTGAGCAGGGTGTGCGTCACGGCCTGGTCGGCACTGGGCAGGCCGGTGGGGGCGGCACCGGTGAGCGGGGCGGCGGACGGATCGGGCGACGTCGCGGACTGGGCAGACGCGTCGGGGGACGCGCAGGACTGGGCGGGGAACGTGCCGGTCGGCAAGGACATCAACGACTCCAGCGGATGCGGACTAGCGGCGGAACGTGGCGGGAAAGGCGGCGGCGACCAGGGCCACCAGGGCGATCGCGGTGCCGGTCAGGACGGGCGCGGACGGGCCGAACAGGCTGCTGCCGGCCGCCGCGGCGAGTCCGGCGGCAACCGCGCCTCCTTTGGAGACGAGCTCGAGCGAGCCGAACATCCCGCCGGGCGGGCGGCCTTTGGCGCAGTGGGCGGCCAGCACGGACAGGCTGACCAGGCCCAGCGTGAGGCCGGCGCCGAGCAGCAGCCGCACGCCGACGAAGGCGGGCAGTGAATCGGCGCCGCCGTGCCCGGCGAGACCGAGCGCGATCAGGGCGAAACCGGTCGCGATCCCCGGCCCCGGGCGGCGCTCGACGGCCTGGTGCACCCGCATCGCGAACAGCAGATAGCACAGGTGCGGCAGGGCGAAGAGCGCGCCGGAGACGACCGGGGAGACGCCGGGTATTCGGTCCTCGATCAGCGATATCAGATAGGGGAAGGAGATGACGGTCGAGAAGACGAAGGCGAACTCGAAGCAGTACAGCGCGGCCAGCGGGGCGAGCGGGCCCGTACCGCCCTGCTCCCCCTCCGCGGCGGCCTCGGGCGCCCGGGTGCCGGGTTCCGGAAGCAGGGCGAGCATCAGCGCCGCGGTCAGCGGCAGCACGGCGAGCAGCGCGTACTGGCGGTGCGGCGATATCCACGGCGTCAGAGAGCCCACGGCGATCGGCGCGAACACCAGCGCCGCCCGGGCCGCGCCCTGCATCAGCGTGAGCGCCTTGGAAAGATGCGCCCCGCTGAGCGCGGCCGCCAGATAGCCGTTGGACGCGGCGAAGGTGCCGCCGAGGATGCCCTGAAGCACCAGTGCCGCGGCGAACGCGCCGAGGGAGTCCGCCCAGCCCGCCAGCAGGAACGAGACGGCCAGGCCCAGTTGGGCCCGCAGCAGCAGCCGTTTTCGCCCGAAGCGGTCGGCGGCGCGGCCCCACAGGGGGGCGCCGAGCGCGCCGAAGACGGTCGGTACGACATACAGGAGTCCCGCCCAGCGGGCGGTCGTGTCGCCGAGCCCCGGCAGGATCTCGGTCAGATACGGGGGAAGCCCGAGCGCGGCGAACGACGCCACGAAGTAGCAGGCCGCGACGGCGTGCACCTGCCGCCGCCCGAACTCCGCCCCCACCGTCGGTCCGTCCGAGAGCGGATGCGGGGATGATGCGGTGGCCGTCACGAAGTCACCGTCCGCAGCAGGTAGTTGGGCCCTGCCGTGTAGTGCTTGTTGATGTCGGCGGCCCCGGAACGCTCCTTGCTGAGCAACGTGCCGGCGGTGACCATCGCCTTGACCGGCAGCTCCGGCGCGTCCAGGACGTGGGCGCGCAGCAGGGCGCCGGGTTCGCCGGGGCCCGTGCCGAGCCGCTCGGCCGCTTCCGCGAGCCGGTCGCGCACCAGGCGCAGCAGCCGCTCCAGAGGGGCGTGCCCGTGCCGGGCGAGTCCGAAGGCGTACGAGCCCGCGCAGAGGTGGACGGTGATGGTGGTGAACAGATCGAGCACGGGCCCGTCCCCGTCGACGAAGATGCGCGCGTCGTCGAACTCCCCCGGATCGGGAGCCTGTTCACCCATCACGGACCGCAGGCGTGCATGGTGGACACGCGGCCCGTCGTTGTCCTTGAGGAGCAGCCGCAGCCGAGGCCCACCCGTCGATGCGTCGATGACCAGTGAGATGTTCTGCTGGTGCGATTCGAGGGCGATTCCGTACGCGAAGAGCGTGGTCTGCCAGTCGAAGAGGAGGGTGAGCACGGCGTCGATGAGGGCGAGCGGGTCGCCGCCGTAGAACCGCTCGGCGAGCCGGTCGATCAGCAGCGGGCCGCCGGGCGCCGGACACAGCAGCGCGGCCATCGGCACGACGACGGCGTCGTCGAGTCCGGACGGGAAGCGGCGCACGAGCACGGCGAGCAGTTCGTGCCCGGCGTGGGCGTACCGCGTCTCGTCGGCGTGCAGGACCGCGCCCTGGAAGCGGGGCTCGCGGGCGATGACGGCCTCGACGAGCCGCTGGCCCGCCGCGCCGTCGACCAGGGTTCCCGGCTTGATGGTGCGACGGTTGCGCAGCCCCAACGTGGCGGTGGCGAGCGGCACTTTGAGGTGCCGCGTCGGATCCGCCGTGAGGGCGACGGTCCGCATGGACAGCGTCGGTACGACCTCGGGTCCTGGTCCGTCGAGGAGCTTTGCCCGCCTTTCGAGCCCCGCCTCCCGCAGCGCCTGACGCAGTGGTTCGCCCACGGTCAAGGGATGCACGGGAAAGACGTAATGGCTCCCTTCGAGCTCCGGCGCGCCCGCTCCGGCAGGGGACAGCCACGGGTCGTCGGTGCCGCCGCCCACAGTGACGTCCTCGCGTGGCAGGGCCAGCCGGCGCAGCGTAAAGCTGGGCCCGAATTCAGGGGCGTACGACCGGAGTTGGCCGACGGAGAGCCCCGAACGGCCCCGCGAGGTCGGATACACGGGGTGGTCCGAGCGCGCGGCGAGCGTGTCGAACCCGAGGCCGCCAGCGAGCCCCGTCCAGGCGGCGGGATCACCGCCGTACCGGCCGACGAGCGTGGTGCCGATCTCGTCGCGGGTCTCGGCGTGCAGCCGCAGGGCGTCGAGAGCCTGCCCGCACTCCTCGGCGAAGGCTGCGAACCCGGCACGGTCGACGGGCTCGGCGAGCTCGCCGAGCGCGCCGAGGATCGACTCCGCGTCGTCGAGCGCGATGCCGTCGGACTCGCGCAGGAGCAGCGGGAGCCGGGCGGCGTACGCACTCTGGAAGCCGTCCTCGTGCACCGCCATCAGCAGGGCGTCGCCGGCGCCGTGCGCGAGGCGCAGCCACTCCCCGTCCGCACGCCGCACGGGCTCGCTCCGGGTCCGCCACCCCACCACGTCCTCCCGAAGGAGTGCGCTCAGGACGCGCAGCAGGAGTTCGGCCTCGACCCCGGCGACCGGAGCGAGGCCCGTGGGGCGCGTCACGGGGTGATCTCCCAGCGCTGTGCGGCGATGAAATCGGCGACTGCCCGGTCCACCGTGTTCTGGTCGGTGCCGATGGCACGCACGACGCCGAGGAGGTCACGGTTGGTGCCCTGGATCTCGTGCCGCTCGCCGATCCCGCGCAGCGGACGGTATGTCAGGCGCACCCCGTCCAGATCGATGTCGGCCGCATCGGGGGCCGCCGTCAGCGTCCCGGACCGCTGGGCGCAGGGATAGTCGAGGACCGCCCGGCCGTCGGTCCGCGCGCCGAGATCAGCGGGGAGCGGCTCGCCCAGATGCGTACGGAGGATGTGCTCGAAGAGCGGGATGCCGAGCAGCTGCGCGAGGAGCAGATCGCACTGGTCACCGATGGCGCGGTAGTTGACCTCGATGAGCCGCGCCCGGCCGTCCGCGACCACGAACTCGGTGTGGCAGGCGCCGAACCCCACGCCCAGCGCGTCCAGTTGGGCGAGCACCTGGGCGACCACCGGCTCCGGATGCGCGGGCTCGAAGGCGAGCCGCTCCTCGATGAAGTACGGCGGTGGCGACAGCTGCGTCCGGAAGCCGCCGAGGACATGGCGCCGCCGGCCGTCGCCGAGCGTCTCCAGGGTGCACAGCTCTCCGGCGAGGAACTCCTCGACGACGATCGCCGTGTCCGGGCGCCGGGCCTGGATCTCCGCGCACCGCTTCAGGAGCTGCGCCGGCTCCTCGACGAGGACGACGTCCTCGCTCGCCACTCCCTCACGGGGCTTGACCACGCAGGGGTAGGGCACGTCGAGGTCGGCGAGTCCGGCCGGATCCTGCCCGGCGGCAAGCTCTGTGGACCACACCGCGTCGACGCCCGTGGCGGCGAGATGGCGGCGCATCTGCGCCTTGTCCTTGGCGCGCAGCGCCACCCGCCAGTCCTTGCCGGGCAGCCCGAAGTACTCGGCGGCCAGGGCGGTCTGGGTCTGGAGATGGTCGCTGTTGCTGAAGATCGCATCGGGGGAGTGATGCGTCGAGATCCGGCTGACGACGGCGCGGAAGTCGCGTACGTCGCACTCCAGGATCTCCAGGTCCGGGTGCCCGCTCCGATGGGAGTCGGGCTGATCGGTGAGGAGCGTGATGTCGAGACCGAGTCGGCGCGCGGCGGGCAGGAAGCCTTCGGTGACCGAGTCGGTGGGGTTGCGGGCAAGGACGTACAGCCGCATGGGCGAGTCCACTTCCGGGTGTGCACGGGGACGCGTGACGTGAGCGGGGGGGGAGAGAGCAAAGAGAAAGTGGGGGGTGAAGAGAAGAGGGGCGGGCCGTTCGCAGGCCCGCCCCGCGGCGCTTGCCTGCCTACTTCTTGGGCAGTTCGACGCCGGTGGCCTTCGCGACGTCCTCAAGGACGTGCTCCGCGGCCTGGACGCCGATGCCCGACATCCACGTCTCGTCCGGGACGGTGAAGACCTTGTCCTGCTTGACGGCCTTCAGGTCCTTCCAGACGGGGTTGGACGTGACGTCCTTCTGCTGGGTCTTGTCCGGCTCGTCGGCGACGGTCACGAAGATCAGGTCGGCCTCGGCCTTGTCGATCTGCTCGGGGCTGACGTCCAGCATCGGCTTCTCGGGGTCGGCCGAGTTCTGCGAGGCCGGGCGGGTCAGGCCGATGTCGTTGAGCACGATGCCGCTGTACGAGGACTTCTGGTAGAGCCGGGTCGGGCCCGCGACGAACCGGACGACCGAGGCCGACGGCATCTTGCCCTTGTACTTCTTCTTGATGGACTCGCCGAGGGCCTTGGCGCGCGACTCGTAGCCCGCCATCGCGGTGTCGGCCTGCTTCTCCTTGCCGAGCGCCTTGGCGTGGACCTTCAGGTTCTCCTTCCAGGGAGCACCGGTGGTCTCGGTGAAGACGGTCGGGGCGATGGCCTTGAGCTTGTCGTAGACCTTCTCGTGGCGGACCTTGGAGGACAGGATCAGATCGGGCTTGAGGGAGGCGATCAGCTCCAGGTTCGGCTCCTCCATCGGGCCGACGTCCTTCACCCCGCCGATCTTGTCCTTGAGGTACGAGGGGAAGCCGCCCGCGGTCTTGAAGTGCGGGGAGACGGCGCCGACCGGCTTGATGCCGAGCAGCGTGACGTCGTCGAGCTCGCCGGTGTCCAGGACGACGACCTTCTGCGGGGCGGCGGGAATCTCCGTGCTGCCCATCGCGTGCTTGATGGTGCGCGGGAAACCGGCGTCGGCGGCGGAGTCCGACTTGCCCTTGTCGTCCTTCTCGGAGTCTCCGCCGCACGCGGCGAGGGTGCCGGTGCCGAGGACGACGGTGAGCAGGACGGCACTGAGCCTGCGCAGACCGCGCGGGACGGTTCTGGTGTTCATGAGGGTGGTTTTTCCTTGCTGTGAGCGGAGATGGGGACAGGACGGAAGAGGCCGTGGAGCGCCGGTGGGGGATCAGGCGGGGACGGCCGGATCACCCGACGTGTGACGGGCGGCCCTGCCCTTCGGGACGACCAGCGGGGTGCCGGTCTCCGGGTCGGGGATGACCCGGCAGTCGACGTCGAACACGTCCTTGACGAGGTCGGCGTCGAGTACGTCGGCGGGCTTGCCCGCGGCGGCCAGCTGCCCGTCCTTGAGGACGACCAGATGGTCCGCGTACCGGGCGGCCTGCCCGAGGTCGTGCAGCACCATCACCACGGTGCGGCCCGCCTCGGCGTGCAGATCGGCCACCAGATCGAGTACGTCGAGCTGGTGCCGCAGATCGAGGAAGGTGGTCGGCTCGTCGAGGAGAAGGAGTTCGGTGTCCTGCGCCAGGGCCAGGGCGATCCAGGCGCGCTGGCGCTGTCCTCCGGAGAGCCGGTCCACCGACTGGTCGCGAAGCCCGGCGGTGCCGGTGCGCTCCAAGGCCGCGTCCACCGCCGCCTGGTCGGCCTTGGACCAGGGGCTGAGGAAGGTCTGGTGCGGGTAGCGGCCCAGGCGTACGAGCGCTTCGACGGTGATGGCGTCGGGCGTGACCGGCTGCTGCGGCAGCAGGCCCATCCGGCGGGCAAGGGCACGCGCCGACATGCGGTGGATGTCCGCGCCGTCCAGGGCCACACTGCCGCCGGCCGGGGCGAGCAGGCGGGACAGGCCCCTGAGCAGCGTCGACTTGCCGCAGGCGTTGGGGCCGACGATGGCGGTGACGGCGCCGCCGGGCAGCGTCACGTCGAGGCCGCCGACAACGACCTTCTCGCCGTAGCGCAGGTCGAGCCCGTGCGTGGAGAGCTGGTTGGCGGGGGACGCGTCGGCGGTGGACTTCTGCGTGGGCGTCTGGGTGGGGCTCATGCGGCACTCCGGTTGACGGGCCTGCTCTGGCGGATCATCAGGACTAGGAGCCAGGGGGCGCCGAGCGTCGCGGTGACGACACCGACCGGAAGCCCGGACACCGGCAGCAGGTGCTGCACAAGGAGGTCCGACGCGAGCAGCAGGACGGCGCCCGCGAGCCCCGTCAGCGCTAGCGTCCCCGGCGTCGGCGGGCCCGCGACGAACCGCACCAGATGCGGCACCGCGAGCGCGACGAACGCCACGGGGCCGGTGAGCGCGGCGGCGAGCGAGGCCAGGACGATGGCGGTGAGCAGGAGTTGGAGCCGCGCGGTGGAGGGGTTCAGGCCGAGCCCGCCCGCCGACTCGTCGCCCAGATCCAGGACGGCGAGCCGCCGCTGCAGGGCGAACGCGGCGAGCAGCGCAAGGGCCACCGCGCCTCCCGCGGCGCCCACTTCGGTCCAGGTGCGCCCGTAGAGGGAGCCGGTGGTCCACTGCAGTGCGGAGCTCGCGAGCTCCGCGGGGAAGCGCACGACCATGAGGTTCACCGCGGCGGCCAGACCCGCCTGGACGGCGAGGCCGACGAGTACGAGCCGCGTGACGGTGAGCCCCGAGCGCCAGCCGAACACCCCGAGCAGCAGCGCGGCGAGCAGCCCGCCGCCGAGCGCGGCCACCGGGATCAGCGTCTGCGACGCCCCGGTGGCGAGCAGCACCACGGCGCCGAAGGAGGCACCGCCGGTCACGCCCATCACGTCGGGCGAGGCCAGGGGGTTGCGGAACACGCGTTGCAGCAGCGACCCGGCGATGCCGAGCCCGACACCGGCGATGAGCGCGGCGGTCATCCGGGGCGCCCGGAAGTCCTGTACGACGAGGACGTCGCCGGGGTCGCCGAGTCCGACCAGGCCGCGCAGCGCGACGGAGGCGGAAAGAGGAATCTGCCCGGTCGTCAGGGCGAGCGTGACCAGGACGAGGAGGAGAGCGACGGCGCACAGGGCGAGCAGCGCGACACGGCGGCGCTGCCGGTCGCGCGCCCCGGTCGGCGCGGCCTTGACATCACGTACGGCGAGGACGGTCATCGGGCCACCTTCCGGGCGAGGACCGCGAGGAGCGGTGCGCCGAGGAAGGCGCTGACGATGCCGACCTCCAGTTCGGAGGGGCGCACGACGACCCGGCCGAGCACATCGGCGGCCAGGAGCAGCAGGGGTCCTGCGATCAGACAGCCCGGTACGAGCAGCCGGTGGTCGGAGCCGACCGCGAGCCGCACCAGGTGCGGGGCGGCGAGCCCGATGAAGGCCACGGGCCCGGCGATCGCGACCGCCGAACCGGCGAGCAGCACGACCGCGATCCCGCCGGTCACCCGGATCCTGGCCACCGGCACGCCGAGCGCCTGCGCCGAGTCGTCGCCCAGGGCGAGGGCGTTGAGGGCGGGCGAGATCGCGAGGGCGACGACCAGGCCGATGACGAGGGTGGGAAGCACCGGCCAGAGCACGTCGAGGGTGCGCCCGGAAAGGGACCCCGCGAGCCAGAAGCGGGCCTCGTCCAGGGTGCGTTCGCTGGCCAGCATCACGGCCTGGGTCCAGGACAGGAGCACCATCTGCAGCACCACGCCGCCGAGGGCGAGCCGCACCGGGTCGAGATCGCCGGCGCGGCGGGCCAGGAGCTGGGCGAGCATCCCGGCCCCGGCGGCTCCGGCGAAGGCGAACCAGAGGTACTCGATGGGCTGGGTGAGATGGAGGGTGTAGATGGCGACGACCACCGCAAAGCCCGCGCCCGCGTTGATGCCGAGGGTGGTCGGCGAGGCGAGGGGGTTGCGGGTGATGCCCTGGGCGACCGCTCCTGCCACGCCGAGTGCCGCGCCGACGGCGAGCGCCACGACGGTGCGCGGCAGCCGCAGCCCCGTGACCACGATCGCGTCCCGCCCCTCGGCGTCGCCGAAGAGGGCGTCGGCCACCGTGGACAGCGGCACGGGGCGTGACCCCAGGGCCAGGCTCAGCGCGGCGCACAGCACCAACGCGCCGAATCCGGCGATGAGTAGGGGGATCCGCCGTGCGGAGAGGCCACCCGATGGGGTGGCCTGATCGATCTTGGACACGAGGGTGGAGTTTAGGTTAGGCATACCTAAAGCTGTCAACCGGCTGTGAGCGAAGCGTTACCTGTGGCGGTGACGGTGTGCGGCGCGTCCTCCCGAAGAGGCGCGACGGCGAGAAATAAGGTAAGCCTTACTTGGTCGCGGTGGACGCTCCGCCGACGGACGACCGATCGACCTGCCCTGCCCTCCGAGGAGTACGAGTGCCGCTGACCGTGGCCCCGGCGATGGCGCCGACCGCCACCGCCCTGAGCCCCGCCGCCCTGCTTGCCGCGACCTACCAGAGGCTCGCCGCGCGGTGCGAGACGCTTGCCGTCACGGTCGCGAAACGTGACTCCGCGGCACGTCAAGGGTGGCTCACCGGCGCGGAGTTGGCGGAGCGGCAGGACGCCCTTGCGGCGTTCGTCGATGCCGAGGCCGCGCGCATCCGGGCCGGCCACGACCACATGCCCCGGCCGGACGTCGCCGCGTCCCGTGCGCTGCACGGCTATCTCTGGTCCGTCTCGCTGCTGATGAGCGGCGCGTGGTACCTGGAACGGCGCGTGCCGCGCATCCGGCCCGCCGATGTGCGGGTCGACCTGGCGACCGGGGACTTCGAGGTCGTCCCCGGCTCCTTCGCCTGTTGCCCCGACGATCCGGCCGCCGGACTCCCCGGCGTCCGGGTGCTGCCGGACGAGGAGTCGCTGCGCACCGAACTGCGTGCGGCGGTGGTCGCGCACATGCGGCCGCTCCTCGATGCGATCGGCCCTCAACTGCGGCGCGGGCCAAGGGCGTTGTGGGGCATGGCGGGCGACGATCTGATCTCCGGGATCTGGTACCTGGGCCGGATGCTCGGACAGGAGGAGGAGTCGCTGCGGGCCGTCGACGCCCTGCTTCCCGGCCCCGTCGAACCCTTCCCCGGCGGCGCCGCCTTCCGGCATCTGACGACCCGGGACGGGGCGCGCCATCCGACCCGGACGCGCCTGGGCTGCTGCCTCTACTACACGATCCCGGCCACCGACGCGTGCGGGACCTGCCCCCGCGTCTGCGACGCTGAACGGCTGCGCAGGCTGGAGGCGGAACGTGCCGGTGACTGAAGGGGCCTGAGCGCGGCGCCACCTGCGCCGCCGCGCCGCCGCGCCGATGTCTCCGCTCCCCGTAGCATCGCGCCGACGCCCACGACAGGAGCCGCCCATGTCCCGGTCCACGACTGCGCCCTCCGGGCCGTTCGCGGTGCCCGTCATCGACATCACGCCGTACGTGGCGGACGGCGGCCCGGAGGCCGAACGCGCCCGCGTGGCACGGGAGATCGACGACGCCTGTGCCCGCGTCGGCTTCGTCCAGATCCTCGGCCACGGCATCCCCGACGCGATCCTGGACGGCCTGACCGGCGCCGTGGACGGCTTCTTCGCCCTGCCCCTGCCGACGAAGAAGACGTACCGGGTCACCGGGGCGAACCGCGGCTACAGCCCGCCCAAGAGCGAATCGCTCAGCCTGAGCCTCGGCGTCGAGTCCGCGGCGCGCATGAACGACTTCTTCGAAGCCTTCAACATCGGCACGGAAGCCCGCTCATTCCCCGGACTGGACCTCTCCGAGGACGACTACGGACTCAACGTCTGGCCCGCCGAGGTACCCGGCTTCGAACCTGCGGTGCGGGGCTACTTCGAGCAGGCCGGCCGGGTGGCCCGCACCCTCACCCGGATCTTCGCCGACGCCCTGGGGGAGCGGCCGGACTTCTTCGAGCCGCTCACCGACCACTCCATCGACGTACTGCGCATGAACAACTACGCGCTGCCGGAAGGGACCGTCGCCCTCGACGGCGACCTGATCGGCATGAGTGAGCACACCGACTTCGGCCTGGTCACCGTGTTGTGGGCGGACCAGGTCGCCGGCCTTCAGGTGCTCGGGGCCGACGAGGTCTGGCACGACGTGGCCCCCGTCGACGGCGCGCTCCTGGTCAACCTCGGCGACCTCACCGCCCGGCTCACCAACGACCGGTGGATGTCCACGCTGCACCGCGTGAAGCCGCCGATCGTCGACGGCGGCATCGTCCGGCGGCGCTCCGCCGCGTACTTCCACGACGGCAACGTCGACGCGGTCATCGCCACCCTGCCCAGCCATCTGGACGCCGCCGACGAACTGGCCTATGAACCGATCCTCGTACGCGACCACATCAAGGCGAAGCTGGCGGGCTCCCGGCAGGGCAAGGCGAACGTGGCCGCCGTCCGGGAGGCGGCGCGGGTGCTCGCCGCCGCCGAACGGGAGGGCCGGGCCTGAACTGCCGCTCGTGTCAGGCCTGTTCGTGGGCGGCGCGGATCGCCTCCACGGCCTGCACGATGTTCGCCTCGGCGGTCGCCTTGTCGATGCCGAGGCCCGCGAGCGTGCCCGCTCCGTCCTCCGCCTCGAGGAGCGCGAGCAGCAGGTGCTCGGACCCGATGTAGTTGTGGCCGAGGCGCAGGGCCTCACGGAAGGTCAGTTCGAGGACCTTCCGCGCGGGGGCGTCGTACGGAATGAGGTCGGGCACCTCGCCGACCGCGGGCGGCAGGGCGTCGGTGATCCTCTCGCGTACGACATCGAGGTCCACGCCCTGCGCGACGATCGCCTTCGCGGCGAGCGCGTCCGCTTCGGTGAGCAGGCCGAGGGTGAGGTGAGCGGTGCCGATCTCGGCGTTGCCGCCGGCCCGCGCCTCCTCCTGCGAGGCCATGACCACCTTCCTGGCCCGCTCGGTGAAGCGGCTGAAGCCCTGCCCGGGATCGAGATCCGACGCGTCGCCGGGATCCTTGGGCACGAACCGCTTCTGCGCGGCCTGCCGGGTGACGCCCATGCTCTTGCCGATGTCCGTCCAGGAGGCGCCCGAGCGGCGGGCCTGGTCCACGAAGTGGCCGATGAGATGGTCCGCGACGTCGCCGAGGTGATCCGCGGCGATGACGGCGTCGGTGAGCTGGTCGAGGGCGTCCGTGTGGACCTTCTTGATGGCGTCGATGAGGTCGTCGAGACGGATGGGATGCGAGGGCTGCGTCATGTGTCAACCGTAGGTTGACAGTCCTTTGGCCGTCAACCCCGAGTTGACACTTCCGGCTGCTCTGACTGCTCCGCCTACTCCGCCCAAGGGGAGTTCCGGATCACCTCGACGAAGTCGCCGCGGGTGTGGCCCGGGACGAAGTGCGCGAGGACATCGGCCTTCACATTGCCGAAGGCGGTCTCCGGCTTGGGCGCGACGCCCTCGGCGAAGGCTTCCAGGATGCGCCGCTTGAAGTCGGGGCGCGGGTGCAGCGCGGTGATCGCGGCACGGTCGTCGGCCGTCAGGTCGTCGTAGCCGATGCCCAGGACGTCGTACTCGACGCCGGCGGTGACCAGCGCGACCTCAGGCTCCATGAACTCGGGGACACCGGGCGTCGTGTGGAGGGCGATGGCCGTCCACACCCGGCGCACGCCGTCCTCGGGAACGCCGTGGCTCCGCAGGAAGCGCCGCGCCTCGTCGGCGCCGTCCACCTCGAAGCGGCGGCCGCTGCCGTGGAACCGCTCGGCCAGTCCCAGGTCGTGGAACATCGCCCCGATGTAGAGCAGTTCGGGATCAAAGCTCAGCCCGCGCCGAGCGCCCCGCAGGCTGCCGAACCAGAAGACGCGGCGGGAGTGGTGGTAGAGCAGCTCGCTCGTCGTGTCCCGCACCAGCTCGGTGGCCGCGGCGGCGAGCGCGGTGTCGGGGACGGAGACTCCGGCGGCGGTGGAGGTGTCGGTGGCGTTCATGGAGTAACTCCTGATTCCTTCTTCTGTCTTCTGTCTTCGGTGGTGGGCCGGGCGTTGGTGGCCTCGGCGCCCGGTGGGATCCAGCCTGCTCGCGGCGGGCGCCGCACGGCCATGTCCCTGTGGACAGGTACCCCACACATCTGGACATGCTCTCCGGCTACCGTGGACCCGTGCCCAAGGAGCCGGACCGACCCCGCCCCCACCATGTGTACGTCCTCGCCTTCGACGGCGTACGCCTGCTCGACGTCGCCGCACCGCTGGAGGTCTTCACCACCGCCGCCCGCTACACCGGAGGCGGCTACGCGGTGCGGGTCTGCACCCCCGACGGGCAGGACGTCACGACGTCGACCGGACTGCGGATCGCGGCCGACCTGTCGGCGGCCGATGTGCGCCGCGCGGACACCCTGATCGTGCCGGGCCACGCCGAACGCGTGACGTTCGCAGGACGGGCCGAACTCGTCGACCTTGTGGGTCAACTGGCCGACTCCGCCCGGCGGTTGGCCTCCGTGTGCACGGGAGCGTTCGCGCTCGCCGCCGCGGGCCTCCTGCGCGGGCGCCGGGCCACGACGCACTGGGAGCACGCGGCGCAACTCGCCCGGCTGTACCCGGACACCGACGTGACGGCGGACGCCATCTACGTCCAGGACGGCCCGGTCTTCACCTCGGCCGGGGTCACCGCGGGCATCGACGTTTGCCTGGCCCTGGTCGAGCAGGACCACGGTCCCGACCTCGCCCGCCGGGTCGCCCGTGACCTCGTCGTCTTCCTGCAACGGCCGGGCGGGCAGTCCCAGTTCTCCGCCGCGTCGCGCACCCCGCCGACCGGCCACCCGGTGCTCCGCCCGCTCCTGGACGCGATCGCGGCCGACCCGGCGGCCGACCACCGCCTCGCCGCCCTGGCCGCGAAGGCCGCGGTCAGCCCCCGCCACCTGACCCGCCTCTTCAACCAGCAGCTCGGCACCACCCCGGCCGCGTACGTGGAGTCCCTCCGCTTCGAGGCAGCCCGCATGCTCCTCGAACGCGGCGCCGGTGTCACGGACGCGGCCGAGCGCAGCGGCCTCGGCAGCGACGAGACACTGCGCAGGGCCTTCGCCCGCCACCTGGGGACGACACCGTCCGCGTACGCGGCGCGCTTCCGTACGACGGCGGTCAGAGCGTGACGTGGCGCTCCGCGGAAGTGCGGTACTCGTCCGCGGGTCCGTCGTGGCTGGTCGCGCAGTTCCCCGCGCCCCTTCGGCGGTCGGCCTCCGCCCAGCGCACCACAGGCCCCATCGCCAGCCCCGTGACGAGGAAGATGCCTCCCAGGAGGAGCCATCCCGGTACGCCCCACATCACCAGGAGCGAGGTGAGCAGGAGCGGGCCGAGGGTGCGGGCGACGGGGACGCCGGTGCCGAAGAAGCCCTGGTACTGGCCTATTTGGTGGGCGGGGGCCAGGTCGAAGCCGAGCTGCCAGGAGCCCGCGGACTGCTGCATCTCGGCGACGACCTGGAGCACTGCGCCCACGACGAGGACCGCCACCGTCGCCCACACCGGCAGGCCCGCGGCCGAGCAGGCGAAGACCACGCACGACGCGAGCATGACCAGGCCGGAGCGCCGCACCGCGCGGATCGCGGTGCGCGGTCCGTCGATATCGCGGGCCATCCGCACCTGGAAGGCCATCACCGCAAGGGTGTTGAGGACGAAGAGCGCCGAGACAAGCCAGCTCGGCGCGTTGGTCCGCTCCACGATCCACAGCGGAACGGCGAGGCTCAGGAGCGGCATCCGAAGGAGCAGAACCGCGTTGAGCGCGGTGACGACGGCGTAGGGCCGGTCCCGGAGCACCGCGAGGCGCGGCTCGCCCTTCGCGCGGGCCGGGGAGCCCGGCACCACGGGCAGCCGCAGCAGCGTGACCGCGCAGAGCAGGAAACCGGCCGCGTCCAGCGCGAAGACCGCCAGGTACGCCTCGCGCGTGTCATGGCGCAGGGCGAGCCCGCCGAGCGCGGCGCCCACGGCGAGCCCGGCGTTGAGCGTCGACTGCAGGTGGGCGAGGACGCCCGTACGCGCCGATGGCTCCACGAGTCCGGCGAGCAGTGCCTGCCGCGCCGCGGCGAGCCCGCACTGCGCGACGGCGTACAGGACGGCGGTGAGGAGGAAGGGAACGAAGGACCGGATGAACAGGAAGGAGCCGACCGACGCGCTGGTGGCCAGGGCGAGCAGCACGGCCGTTCCGCGCGGCCCCTTCCGGTCGGCGAGCGCGCCGAGCGGGACACCGGTGACGGAACCGATCGCCCAGGCGATGGTGAGCGCGAGCCCGATCTGGGTGGGGGAGAGGCCTACGACGCGGGTGAAGTAGAGGGCCGAGGTCACGTAGTAGGCGCCGTCGCCCAGGGAGTTGCTCAGCTGGGCGACGGCGAGCACGCGTGGCGCTCCGGTCGGCGGAAGGATCTGATGCGGCACAACTCTCCCCAGGTCAGCGGCGGTTGGGCCGTCTGGCGAATGTCCTGATGGGGAGAGGTTAGGCAGCTGAGTGGTCCGGTCCATGGACCATTTGCAGGGTGCTGGCTTGGGCCAATTGGAGCGGCCGCTGAGAGCGGACGTCACGCCTTTGCTAGGCCCCCGGCCGACGCACCATGTACACGTCGATCGGGTCCTGCTCCTCGACGCTGAACCCATGGCGTTCGTACAGCCGCCTTGCGGCGCTGCCCTGCAGGACGTTCAGGCGGACGAGGTCGCCGGCGGCGTCGGTCCGGTCGAGCAGTGTCCGCAGCACGGCCGAGCCGAGGCCTCGGCCCTGAAGGGCGGGGTCGAGATAGAAGTGCTCGAGCCACTGCCCGTCATCGGCGGGACGCAGCGTGACGCAGCCCGCGAAGGCGCCGTCGACGACGATGACCGAGGTGTGCCGGGGAGAGAAGGAGTCCCGCAGCCGCCGGCGCACCCGGTGCTCGTCGAAGCGGCCGAGCCGCTCCAGATCCGGGCGCATCACCGTCGCCCGCAGCTCGGCGATCACCTCGACGTCCGTGGGCTCGGCGGCCCGCAGGGCCCAGGCCGGGGCGGGAAGCTTCACCGGCGACTCGTCTGTACGTGTGTTCACGGCCGCAGTATCCCTGGCCGTCGCCTGACGGCACGGAGTCGTCTCATCGGCGGCCTGGCAGCGGGCGCAGACACCGCTCAGTTCGAGGGTGTGCTCAAGACCGGCGAAACCGGTGCTCTCGCCGAGGCGCTCGGCCCACCGCTCGACGACCTCGGCGTCGACCGGCTGACTGCGGCCGCAGCAGCGGCAGATCAGGTAGTGACTGTGCTCGTCCGTGGGCCGCTGCAGATACAGCCGCTCGCCGCCTTCATCGCGTACGACGTCGACGACTCCGGCACGGCCCAGCTCGCGCAGGGTGCGGTAGACCGTGGTCAGCCCGACCGTGCTGCCGGAGGCGGCCATCACGGCGTGCAGTTCCTGCGCGGAGACGAAGTCCTGGCACCGGCCAAGCGTTTCGAGGACGGCGGTGCGCTGCCGAGTCCTGCGCAGGCCCCGCTCGGCGGCGCGGGTGTCCCGCGTGGCCGGCGGGGCCGCCGTCCGGGCATGGCTCATGGGGGCTCCTTGGCGGAACGGTGCCGGGTCGTGGAGCCCCCATGTTAAATGAACACGGTTTTCAAGTCGACGAGGGTTGCCGGCTGCCCACAAGGGAAGCCTGCGCCCGGCGTCGGACCTAGCTCGCCTGCTTCTCGTACCCCACGAGCCGCACGCACACGGTCAGTCCCTCGATGGCCTGCTCCAGCTCCGTGAGCCCCGGGTAGCTGGGCGCGATGCGGATGGTGGCGTCGCGCGGGTCGTCACCGTACGGGTGGGTGGCGCCGGCCGGGGTCAGCACGATGCCCGCGTCGGCGGCACGGCGCACGACCTCCTTGGCGCAGCCGTCCGGCACCTCCAGGGTGACGAAGTAGCCGCCCTTGGGGTCGGTCCACCGGGCAAGGCCGGTCGATCCGAGCTCGGCGTCCAGGATCCGGGCAACCGTCTCGAACTTCGGCTGGAGCAGTGCGCGCTGGCGCTCCATGTGGGCCCGCACACCGTCGGCGTCCCGCAGGAACAGGACGTGCCGCAGCTGGTTGATCTTGTCAGGGCCGATCGACCGCTTGGAGTTGTTGGCGACCAGCCACTGCACGTTCGCCGGGGACGAGCCGAAGAAGGCGACACCCGCGCCCGCGGCGGTGATCTTCGAGGTGGAGCCGAACACGAAGGCGCGGTCGACGTGGCCCGCGTCCGCGCAGGCGGCGAGCAGATCGGCGATCTCGGCGGGCTCGTCGGTGAGGTGGTGGGCGGCGTACGCGTTGTCCCAGAAGATCCGGAAGTCGGCCGCGGCGGTCTCCATGCGGGCAAGGCGCGCCACGGTCTCGTCGCTGTACGTGACACCGTCGGGGTTGCTGTACTTCGGGACGCACCAGATGCCCTTGACCGCCGGGTCCTCGGCGACGAGGCGCTCCACGACGTCCATGTCCGGGCCGCCGGCCGTCATCGGCACCGGGATCATGTCGATCCCGAACCGCTCGCAGAGCGCGAAGTGGCGGTCGTAGCCGGGCACCGGACACAGGAAAGCGATCCGCTCCTGGTCCACCCAGCGGGACTCGGCCCCCGGCAGCACGCTCAGCAGGGCGTGCACCAGGCAGTCGTGCATCAGCTCGAGGCTGGAGTTGCCGAGCGCGAGCAGCTGCCCGGCCGGCACCTGCAGCACACCGGCGAAGATCTCCCGGAGCTCGGGCAGGCCCTGCAGACCGCCATAGTTGCGTACGTCCGTGCCGTCGGCGGCGGTGTGCCGCCCGCCCGGCAGGCTCAGCAGGTCGTCGGAGAGGTCGAGCTGCTCGGGCGCCGGCTTGCCCCGCGTGAGGTCGAGCTTGAGCCCGCGGGCGACAAGGGCCTCGTAGTCCTGCAGGGCCCGCTCGCGGAGCCCGCTCAGGGCGTCGGCGCTCAGCTCGGTGGTCATGGGTGTGTCCTCTCACTGCTGGTGGCGCGGCCCGTACTGGCGCCGGGGGGCTTCCGTACTGCCTGCCGAGGATACAAACCGGCAGGACCGGGCACGGCCGCCGGGGCGTCCCGGCATACCCTCATCGGCATACCCTCGGGGAATGGTGCAGAGCGCGGCTGAAGACGTGACCGGCTACCTTGCCGAGGTCCCCGACGGGCGCAGGCCCGCCCTGACCCGGCTGCGGGAGCTACCTGCTGCGCGGCGAGGTGCGCGAGGCCTTCGAGGGGCGTCTTGCCGGACACGACATGGGCAAGGGCTGCCTGCGGTTCCGCAAGCCGGAGAGCATCGACTTCGACCTGGTGCGGGATCTGCTCAGGGCGACTGCGGCGCTGCCTGTGTGACCCGGCCCCTGAGCGCCTTCTCCTCGGCGTCCGCGAGCCAGAAGAGCAGCGGGGACAGCACCAGTTCGAGCACGCCGAGGGCGACCTGGAAGTCGTGCGGCCACCCGTCCACAGCCAGCGAGAGCAGCCGCCCGAGCGCGCCGAGCAGGAACACTCCGGTCAGCACCCGCACCGCCGCCGCGGGGATCGGCGACTGGCGGGCCGCCCAGAGCCAGGCGAGGCCGTACCCCGCGAAGATCGCGCCGAAGAACCGGCCGAGGCTGTCGATCGTCGCGCCGGCCGATTCCGCGCCCGGGATCGAGGCGTTCCCGAGCAGCACGTGAAAGAGCCCGATCGCCACACACGCGTACCCCATCGCGAGGACGAGCCCGCGGAGCACCTTCGCTCTGGTCATGATCAACCATCCCCCAACCGCCAGTAGACACGTCCACCACGCCTCGAACAGATAGTAGACATGCGTAAGATCGCGCACCCAACGCCGGTGCGCAGCGGGGCCGGCATCGACACAGAGCTCTGGAGCGGGGACATGGGCGAGGCGACGGCGCGGCGGCTCGGTGCGGGGAAGTATCTGCTGGTCACCAGCTACCGCAGGAACGGCACCCTGGTGCCGACCCCCGTCTGGGTGGTGCAGGACGGCACCGCCCTTGGCGTCTGGACCGTCGCGGACTCCTGGAAGGTCAAGCGGATCCGCAACCGGTCCGACGTCCTGGTCGGCCCCTGCGATGCGCGGGGCAATCCCACCGGCGAGCAGATCCCCGCCACCGCCGAGATCTGCGACCCCGCGCAGACGGCCCGCTACCGCACCCTCATCACCCGCAAGTACGGCCTGATCGGCAGGCTGACCCTGCTCGGCAGCAGGCTCCGGCGCGGCCTCGACGGGACGGTGGGGATCCGCATCACGCTCACGGACGGCACCGACGCCACTGATGGCACGGGCGTCACCGACGCGTCGCCGAGCTGAGCTCGGCACGCCCTTCCGCACTCGCCTCCGTACCCGCGTCCGTACCTGCCTCCGCGTCGATCTCCGACCGGAAGGCGACGGCCATCTCGCGTGCCTGCCGCAGCCCGATCCGGGTGAAGTCCCGCTCAAGATCGGCGAGTTCGGCCAGCGTCTCGGCCCGGTCGCGGCCGAGCCGGGCGCGTGACTTCACCAGGCCGAGCCGTGAGAGGGCGATGCCGCGCGGCTCCCGCATGGCACGGAACTCCTCGAGCGCGATGGCGTACGTCTCGCGCGCCTCCCCGTAACTCCCGTCCCGGTACAGGACGTTGCCGCGCATCTTGTGGTTGTAGGCGAGCGCGCTCGCCAGATCCATGGCGCGGCAGATGACCTCCGCCTCCGACAGGAGTTCAAGGGCCCGCTCCGTCTCGCCGCGCAGCGACAGGACGTCGGCGACCCCGCGCAGCGACCAGGCGCGCCCCCGCGCGTCCTGCGCGTCGGTCGCTATCCGGACGCACTCGGTGAACAGTTCGAGGGCCTCGGCATGGTCGCCGGCGTTGCGCCGCATCTGCGCTATGCCGGACATCGCCCACACCATGTGCCGCGCCTCGCCGTGCGCCCGGCCCTGTTCGAGCAACTGCTCGTGCAGCGCCGCGACGGCCGCGTAATCGCCCTGGATACGTCCCGTCTCGGCGAGCCCGGCCAGCGCATAGCCATGGGCGAGCCGGTCCCCGCTGTCGGCCGCGAGTGTGACCCCCCAGGCAAGCAGCCGCCGGGCGAGCCGCAGTTGCCCGCACTGGCGGGCGAGTGTGCCGCCGCTCCACAGCGCCCAGGCCATGGCGCCGGCGTCCCCCGCCGCACGCGCGCTGCGGTAGCTCTCCCGCCAGGCCGCACGTGCCTCGTCCACCCGGCCGAGCCGCCGTCCCGCCTCGGCGAGGGCGAGTGCGGCGCGCGCCCTCTCCAGTGCGGTGTCCGCATGGGAGAGGGCGCGGCCCGCCGCCGCGTGCACCTCCTCGTAGGAGGAGTTCACTCCAAGCGCCGAGCCCAGTTCCCCCTGGTACTCGGGCGCGAATGCCTTGCCGTGCATAGATCCATGACCTCTCGATCAACTCCGTACGCCGGTCTCCGTACGTTGATCAAGAAGCTACGAGCGGTGCGTGGTGCGGCGAATCCCTCCGTGTATGGGTCATTCCGTACGACTCCAGGGCTACGGGTGGGGCCCATGGTCATCATCGGGACGTACGGGGGAGTCGGGGTCCGCGGTCGTCAGCCGGCGTCCTGCGCGGTGTCCGGCGTGGCATCGAAGGCGGGCATGTCGTCGAAGACGGCAACGGCGTCGGCAGCGGCGGCGACCGTGGCGGCACCGGCGGCGGAGCCCGCCGTCGCCGCCTGAAGTGCAGAGATGCACGCGGCGATCGACTGCTGCAGCTCTTCGAGGCGCAGCAGCATGTCGTCCTCGTAGATGTCGTCGACCTCGGCGTCGTCGAAGGTCAGCTCCTCGAAGACCTTCGTCGCCTTCTGCAGGCTGCTGTAGAACTTCGCGCGGCGCTCCTGGACCCGAAGCTGCGGATCGCTCTGGACGGTCTGCGCGACCAGGTCCTTCACGGTGTCGTACGCCTCGCGGGCCCACTCGCCGGAGTCCTCGCCGTCGTCAAGCTCGTCGATGAGGGACAGATGCCGCTCGGCCTCCTCCTTCAGCTCGGCGGGCGCGTCGATGAGCTGGCCCGCCGGGGTCTTGACCTGCCCCTTGTCGACGATCTGGCGTACGTAGTCGACCCGGTCGCCCGCCTTGGCCTCGGCCGCGACCGCCTTCTTCAGGTCGTCGGCGCGGACGATGTCGCGGACGAGCTCCGTACGCAGCGCCGGGTCCTCGTCGAGCCGGTCCATCAGCGCCTTCCGCGCCGCCTCTGCGGTGCCGGGGTCGGCGAGGATCGCGGCCCTGAGCGCCGTCGGGTTTTCGGCCACCTCCAGCGCCTTGGTGGGGCGGATGCCCTCGGCCTCTGCGGCCTCCGTGATCGCGTTGCCGCGCGGGGTGAGGGCGCTGGAGCGGGACGTGTAGTACGTCAACCAGGCGTCGGCGTCCGGAAGTTCGATGTCCACGCCGGGCGTGAGCGTCTCGAAGTGCGGGACGAGACCGTCGTCGGCCGCCTTGTCCCAGGCCTTGTAGTAGCGCATGACGCGGTCGGCCGAGCAGCCGGCCAGCTCGCTGAACTCCTTCGCCGAGACCTTCGGCGTCTCGTCGGCGGCCTGCTCCTGCGGGCTCTGTCCGCCGGGCCGCACACTGCGCGCGACCTTCAGGGCGAAGGCCCAGCCGCCGGTCCGTGCGTAGGCCCCGAACTCGCGGGCGTCCCGGGCCACCGGGTCGGGCACGTCGGCCGACGGGGCGGCCGCGGCGGCGGCCGCGGTGTCGGTGGACGTGTCGGCTGCGTCGGACGGCGCAATGGCAAGAGTCACGAAAGGTTCTCCTGGATGGGTATGACAACTATCTGCGAGCTGACTCGCAACCTTATCGCCTCTATTGGCCTGGTATGAGAGCGAGTTGTTCAGGCCAAAACCACCGGCCAAGGGTGCGGAGTCAAGGCTTCCGGCACGGTGGGCTTCTCCGGGGGTCCTACACGAGGTGATCACATCTCCTCCCCGAGGATGACCCTGTGTATGGAGCACTACAGCGACCGTGGGCCGATAGTCCGGCTCTGAGTCGGACTTCCCGGGCCGATCCTGCCCGGATATTAGAGGGGAACCTGCTGACCGCCCTGACGTGCACCGATGTGACGCCGGGCACAGTCACCCTGCCTGCCAATCCCGACGGGGGTCCCTTTCGCCGTGGCTACGTTCCTCTACAAACTAGGCCGCCTCGCCTTCCGGCGACGCCGCTATGTGGCACTGATGTGGGTGGTGCTGCTGGCCGGCGTCGTCTTCTCCTCGTCCGCGGCACCCGCACCGCCCGAAGACTCCTTCTCCATGCCGGGAACGGAGTCCCAGAAGGCCTTCGACCTCCTCGACGAGAAGTTCCCCGCGGCCAGCGCGGAGGGCGCCACGGCCCGCGTCGTCATCCGGGCCCCCGAGGGCGAGAAGCTGACCGAGTCCGGCCCCAAGGCCGACGTCGAGAAGCTGGTCAAGACCCTGGGCGCAGGTCCGCAGGTCTCCGAGGTCGCCGACCCGTACAAGGCGAACGCGGTCAGCAAGGACGGCACCACCGCGTACGCGTCCGTCACGTACAAGGTCAACGCCCAGGAGCTCACCGACAAGGCGCGCGACGCGCTGACCAAGGCCACCGACGACACCCGCAAGACGGGCTACACCGTCGAGACCGGCGGCGACGCGGTCATGGCCGAGCAGGAGATGGGCGGCTCCGCCGAACTCATCGGCATCGCGGTCTCCGCGGTCGTCCTGATCATCACCTTCGGCTCGATGGTCGCCGCGGGCATGCCGCTGCTCACCGCCATCATCGGCGTGGGCATCGGGGTTTCCGGCATCGCCGCACTCGGCAGCGTCCTCGACCTCTCCGCCACCACGTCGACGCTGGCGATGATGATCGGCCTCGCGGTCGGCATCGACTACGCCCTCTTCATCGTCTCCCGCTTCCGGGCGGAGATAGCCGACGGCCGCGAACCGGAGGACGCCGCGGGCCGCGCCACGGGCACCGCCGGTTCCGCCGTGGTGTTCGCCGGACTCACCGTCATCGTCGCGCTGTCCGGCCTGGCGATCGTCAACATCCCGATCCTCACCAAGATGGGTCTGGCCGCGGCGGGCACCGTCGCGATCGCCGTCCTCATCGCCCTCACCATGATCCCCGCGCTGCTCGGCTTCGCGGGCAAGAAGGTGCTGCGCCGCAAGGACCGCAAGAAGTCCCCCGCCGAGCTGCAGGACCCGAACGCCAAGCCGAAGCTGGGCACCCGCTGGGCGCGCTTCGTACTGCGCCGCCCGCTGCCGGTGCTGCTGCTCGCCGTGGTCGGCCTCGGAACCGCCGCCGTACCGATGGCGAGCCTGGAGCTCGGCCTTCCGGACGAGGGCACGTCCGCTCCGGACACCACGCAGCGCAAGGCGTACGACATCCTGTCGGACTCCTTCGGCGCGGGCTTCAACGGCCCGCTGATGGTCACCGTCGACAAGGACAAGGGTGCGGGCGCCGCCGCGGCGGCCGACACGGTCGGCAAGGAGATCGCCAAGATCGACGGCGTCGCGGCCGTGGCGCCTGCGCAGGCCAACAAGAGCGACGACACCGCGATCTTCAACGTCGTACCGAAGACCGGTCCGAGCGACCACAAGACCGAGGAAGCGGTCAAGGAGATCCGCTCGACCGTCGACGGACTCGGGGACAAGACGGGATCCGAGGTCCTGGTCACCGGCGCGACCGCCATGACCATCGACTTCTCGCAGACCCTGGACGACGCGCTGCTTCCCTACCTGGGTCTCGTCGTCGGCCTGGCCTTCCTGCTCCTGATGCTGGTCTTCCGCTCGGTCCTCGTACCGCTCAAGGCGGCACTCGGCTTCCTGCTCTCGGTGGCCGCCGCCCTCGGCGCAGTCGTCGCGGTCTTCCAGTGGGGCTGGCTGGCGGACATCGTCGGCGTGGACCAGCCGGGCCCGATCATGAGCATGATGCCGATCTTCATGATCGGCGTGGTCTTCGGCCTTGCCATGGACTACGAGGTCTTCCTCGTGACGCGGATGCGTGAGGCGTACGTCCACGGGGCGCGGCCGGGCGAGGCCGTCGTCACCGGCTTCACCCACGGCGGACGCGTCGTCGCGGCCGCGGCGGTCATCATGATCAGCGTCTTCTCCGGCTTCATCATGGAGAACGACGACATGATCAAGATGATGGGCTTCGGCCTGGCCATCGCTGTCCTCTTCGACGCCTTCGTCGTCCGCATGGCGATCGTCCCCGCCGTCCTCGCCCTCCTGGGCAAGTCGGCGTGGTGGCTGCCGAAGTGGCTCAACCGGCTGCTTCCGAACGTCGACGTGGAGGGCGAGAAGCTGCACAAGCAGCTGGGCGACGTCCCGTCGGCGTCGCACGCCGACCGCGACAGGGAGCTGGAGTCCGTACGCGGCTGAGCACCTGACGCTCCGGTAGGAGCCCCCTCAGTCAGCCCGGTGGCCGTTCTCACAGCCACCGGGCTGACGCCTGTCCTGGCGTCCGGCGTCAGCGGCCGGCCCGGCGGCCGAGCACGAGGCAGCCCGCTCCGGCGGCCACGGCCGCGGCCGCGACGCCGGCGAGCATCCACAGGGTGGTGTCGCCGGTCTCCGCCAGCTCGGGCGGGCGCGTGGAGGGGGTGCTGGCGGGCGTCGAGGGCGTCGGGGTGTGGGGCGGTGTCGGAGTCGGGGTTTCCGCGGGGGGAGTGGAGCTCGGCTTGGGCGTGTGGGTGTGGGTGTGGGTGTGACTGGGGGTGGGTGCGGGTGACGTGTGCGGGGTTTCGTGTCCGTGGCCCATGGGATGCGACGGCGCGTCCGAGGGGGTGGTCCCGCCCTCGGAACGCGGCCCTGGCGTCTCTTCGTCTCCGTGGCCCGGCAGTTCCCCGTCCCCGGACGGGGAACTGCCGGGGTCCTGCATCCATGGCTGCTGCCCGTGGTCCTGTCCCATGGCCGGTCCGCCCATCTGCGCCGGCGGCGACTCGCCGGTGCGATGCAGGGCCGGCCCGGCCGGTGACGGGTCGTCGGCGGCCGCTGCCGTCAAACTGCCCGTGGTGGCCAGCACGGCCAGGCAGCCGGAAACGGCCAAGTGCCTTACGCGGATCTTCATTGACGCATCACTCCATGCTTTTCGCCTCGTTGCGCTGGTGTGACTATCGGACGTGGGGTGCCGATGGGTGGCGGGGCGCGCCGGGGGAAGGGGCCGGATCACCCCGTTGTCCGAGGGGCCGCAGGGTCCTTCTGCCGCCCTTTCCTGCGTACCGTCGGCGTATGGCACACCTCTCCCAACGGCTCGCAGAGGCCGTCGACGCGCTTCCCGTCGAGCCGCATCTGCGGGTCCTGGAGATCGGCTGCGGGCCCGGTGCGGCAGCCCGGGCCGTCGCGGCGCGGCTGGACACCGGGCACATCCTGGCGATCGACAGGTCCGCCGCGGCGGTGGCCCAGGCGCGGATCGCCTGCGCGGCGGAGATCGCGTCCGGCCGTCTCGCCGTGCGCCGGTGCGCCGCCGAGGACTTCGTCCCGGAGCCCGGCGAGGGCCCCTTCGACCTCGTCTTCGCGTTCCGGGTCGGCGCGCTCGACGGCCGCCACCCGGAAGCGGGCGCCCGCGCCATGCCCCGCATCGCCGCCGCGCTGGCGCCCACGGGGCGGCTCTTCATCGATGGGGGAGACCCGTTGAGGGAGCTGCACGTTCCGAGGTGACCCCGGGGGCACCCGGCAGACCGATCAGAGCTCCCTGGTCCCTCGGTAGTTGAGCGCAAGGTCGCGGAGCACGGCCTCGTCAGTTGCCCTGACCTCCCACAGCGAGCTGT
Organism: Streptomyces sp. NPDC021622; assembly: GCF_040640795.1. Lineage (NCBI taxonomy): Bacteria > Bacillati > Actinomycetota > Actinomycetes > Kitasatosporales > Streptomycetaceae > Streptomyces > Streptomyces sp. NPDC021622. The sequence continues at coordinate 140,586 of NZ_JBFACK010000007.1, read as the reverse complement.
CCACCTCCGTCAGGACCATCACCAGGGCACCGTCGGCGAAGCCGCTTGCCTCGGCGTCGATCAGTTGCAGAGCGGGGGTCGTCAGGGAGAGCAGCGTCAAGGTGCCCATGCCGGTGCCTGCGGAGCGGCGTTCCAGCTCCGCGCAGCGGGGATCGACCATCTCGTCGATCTCCAGACGCCAGCGCAGCGCCAGGCCATGGCTTCCGAGTCGGACCAACAGTTCGGCGAGCGTCACGTAGTGAGGCCCCTGCCAGGCCTGGAAAACGATCCCCTTCATGCTGCGTCCTCTCGCCATGCCCTTATGTCTAAATGAGTTGCCCCCTCCCCCGCACGTTCCCCAGAATCCGCGCATGACCACGATCGCGAAAACCGCCGCCCTGCCGCTGTCCGCCGCCGCCCGCCCGGTGCGCGTACAGCAGCAGCCCGGCTGTCCGTGGAGGCCCGAGCTCGCGCACCTGTGATCGAGGCCCTGGTCGCGGGTGCGCTCGCCGGGTATGGCATCGCCATGCCGGTCGGGGCGGTCGGGACCTATCTCGTGGCGCTCACCGCGCGGACGTCCCTGCGCACCGGTGCCTGCGCCGCGTTGGGGATAGCTACCGCCGACGGTCTCTACGCGCTGGTCGCCATGATCGGGGGGACCTCGCTCACCCGCGTACTCGAACCGATCATGGATCCGCTCCGCTGGGCCTCGGCCGTGGTGCTCATCGCGCTCGCGGTTCAGGGTGGCGCGAAGGCGATTCGGCAGCACCGGGCCCGACGGCGGTCGGCGGACGGGGCCGCCCCGGTCGCCATCGGGCCCGCGAGGGCCTATCTGAGCCTGGTCGGGATCACCCTCCTGAACCCCGTCACCGTCGTGTACTTCGCCGCGCTCGTCCTCGGCAGCGGGACCGACACCGCCCACGACCGGCCGGCGCAGGCGGCGTTCGTGCTGGCCGCCTTCGTCGCGTCCGCGAGCTGGCAGCTGCTGCTCGCGGGCGGCGGGGCGCTGCTCGGCCGGGCGCTGACCGGCGGCCGGGGGAGGCTGTGGACGGCGCTCGCGGCCAGTGCCGTGACCGGTGCGCTCGCCGTCCACCTGCTCATCAGCGGTTAGCGGTCCGCGTACACCATCCAGACCTGGCCGCGGGCGAACGGCATCCGGGAGCCGCCGGGACGCGTGAAGGACGTACCGCCGGTGGCCTCGGAACGCTTCCAACGGGTGCTGTACGCCTTGCCGTTGCGCAGGACCACGGCCCGGCCGCTGCCCACCGTCTTGATGTACGGGGGCGCCGCGCCCCCGAGGTAGTGCGGGCCGGGACCCCGTCGAAGGACGCAAGCCAGCGGCCCTGCCGGGGCGACCAGCGGAAGGTGTGGCTCGCCGATGAGTAGCGGACGGTGCGCTTCTGGGCGGGGTAGCCGCCGGCCGGAGCAGGGCCGAAGCGGAAGCCGATGTCGGTGGGCAGGCTGGCCTTGGGGGCCGAGCTGAGCAAGGACTTGGGGTGTACGAACAGGTCGTGCGGGGCGGGGCGGTGGGCGCTGCGGAAGTAGGCGCTGGGGACGCGGCTGTGCGGGCGGATGTACAGCGGTGACTCCCGGAGCATCTTCTTGAGCGAGCTGCGCACCCCCGAGTACGCGAGCGCCGGGCGGCCGAACTGCCGCAGCAGCTCGACGTCGGACTTCCGGGCGCTGCGCACCGGACCGAGGGTCTTGGGGATGCGGCTCGAGTACACGCCCATCAGCCGGCTCACGCCGCCCTCGACCTTCTCCACGTAGACGATGTCCGCCTGCGCGATACCGGTGTGCGGCCGTGCCGACCGCGCGTTGTCGAACTTCACCGCGAGCACCGGGCCCTGACGCGCCGCAAGGCCGGTGAACGGTGACCGGTCGCGCGGCGCGGCCTTGTCGTCGGCCGAGGCGCTCTCGTGTGCGGCGCCCAGGCCGAGCGCGCCCACGGCGACCACGGCGAGGAGTCGCGTGCCGATGCGGGTGCGGCGCCGGATCCCGGCCGACGGTGCTGTCATCGCGGCTCTCCGTCCGTCCGTGAACCGGGGGTCCGCGGACCTGCCGTACGTACGTGGATGTCGCAGCCGCGGTCCTTCCTCCGGGGCGGCCGCGGTGAACCCGGTTGGGGCCATCCAGCCGTCGGGACTCACCGAGGGGGTGTACGCGCCGGACCCTCCCGCGGGCCCGGCGCGGTCCCTCGCCGTCAGGCGGTGTGGAGGGTCAGCCCGTACCGCGCGAGGATCTCGTTGACCGGCTGGTGCCAGGTCTCTCCCCCGCCGCTGCAGTTGCCCCAGCCGCCCGATGTGACGCCCTGGGCCTGGTCGCCGCTGATGAACGAGCCGCCGGAGTCGCCCGGTTCGGCGCAGACGCTGGTCTTGGTCATCTGGTGGACGGCGCCCTGGCTGTAGTTGACGGTCTCGTTCTTCGCCAGGACGGTGCCGCAGTGCCAGTGCGTGGTCGAACCGGAGCGGCAGACCGACGCCCCCACCGGCGCTTCGGCCGAACCGCGCACCAACTGGTCGGGGACGGTGCCCCAGCCGAGCACCACAGGCACGGTCCACCATCCGTTGCCGACGCTGACGTACGCATAGTCGTCACCGGGGAAGGAGGAGCCCTGGAAGCTGCCGATGCCCGAGCCGTCCCAGCCGCGCACCGCGGCCCCGGCCTGCCCGCAGTGGCCCGCGGTGACGAAGCCGCCGTGCACCGAGAAGCCGATCGAGCAGCGGACGTTGCCCGTGTAGTAGGGGTCGCCGCCCACGGTCCCCGCGGCGAAGGTGGCCGGCGCGGCGCCGACCGTCTCGACCTGGACCGGGCCTGCACGGCGGGCCTTGTCGACGAAGCGCCGGACATCGTTGTCGTCCTTTTGAGCGGCGACGACGTTCACGACGACTGTGTTGCTGCGGGGCGCGACGTGCCAGCTGCTGACCCCGGAGGGGGCGGACAGCTCGTCGATCCGTTGCTTGGCGGCGTCCAGCTCCGTCGCGCTGTGGCGGACGATGCGGACCGCCGCGCCGGTCTCCCGCAGGGCGGATGCCTTCCGGGTACTGGTGGTCGCGACCGTCAGCCTGCCGGTGCCGGCGTCGTACCAGGAGCCGCCGTACGTCGATCCGGCGGTGCGCCGCGCCGTGCGGTCGACGGCGATGGCGGCCTTCTCGTCGGCGAGGCGCTCGCGCGCCTGGCCCGGCGTGAGGCCGAGGTCGTCCTGCAGTGCGGTGAGCATGCCTGCCGACGCGGGGGCGGCGGCGGGCCCGGGCGCGGCGTCGGCGGCGGGGGCGAGCGCGATGCTCGCCCAGGAGCCGATCAGGAGTAAGGAGGAGAGGCCGGCGCGGGCCGCGGTTCTGCGTCTCACGGTGGTGCCCTTCTGTCGTTCCAACGGGGTGGGGGAGGAACAGGGTGAAGAGAGCGCTCTCACGATGAGTTCAGGCGGAGTGTAGGAGTGGCTCGGCAGTCATGTCCATACCAACTCGCGTCACGGAAGCCGATCGTGCCGGGACCCGTAGTCCGCGTAGGGTGCGTGAATGAGCATGCTGGATGACGCCCGCGCGGGCATGAACCCTGAGATCCGGCCGCAGGACGACCTGTTCGGCCATGTCAACGGTCACTGGCTGGAGAACGAGCCGATCCCCGATGATCGCTCCAGCTGGGGCCCCTTCGTGCAGCTGGTCGACACGGCCGAGGAACAAGTGAAGGTGATCATCCAGGAGCTGGCGTCCGCCGCCTCGGACGGCGCCGGCTCCGAGGACGCCCACAAGATCGCCACGCTGTACGCCTCCTTCATGGACGAGGCGGCCATCGCCGCCCGCGGGCTCGCCGCGGTGCAGCCCCTGATCGACGAGGTCGCGGGCCTGCGGGACACCCGGGAGCTCGCGGCGTTCCTCGGCCGCTTCGAGCGCGTCGGCGGCTCCGGCCTCTTCGGCTCGTACATCGACACGGACGACCGCGACTCCGACCGCTACCTCTTCAACATCCTCCAGGGCGGCATCGGCCTGCCCGACGAGTCGTACTACCGTGACGACAAGTTCGCCGACATCCGCGAGAAGTACGTCGCCCACCTCACCGAGCTGCTCACGCTCGGGCGGCACGCCTCGCCCGCAGAGGCCGCACAGTCGGTCCTCGCCCTGGAGACCCGCCTTGCCGCAGGCCACTGGGAGCGGGCCGAGACCCGTGACGTACAGAAGACGTACAACCTCCTCGCTCTGCACGAACTGGTCACCCTGGCGCCGCACTTCGACTGGCGCGCCTATGCCGAGGGGCTCGGTGGCTCGGACGCCACCATCGCCGAGACGTGCGTCCGTCAGCCGTCCTACTTCCGTCACCTGTCCGCGGTCCTGGACGAGGTGCCGATCGAGCAGTGGCGGGACTGGGCGCTGACCCGGGTGCTCGGCAGCAGTGCGCCGTACCTCACGGACGACTTCGTCCAGAACAACTTCGAGTTCTACGGCCGCACCCTCAACGGCACCCCGGAGCTGCGCGTCAGGTGGAAGCGGGCTGTCGCGTTCGTCGAGGGCTCCATCGGCGAGGCCGTCGGCAAGGAGTACGTGGCGCGGCACTTCCCGCCGTCCTCCAAGGCGATGATGGACGATCTCGTCGCCAACCTCCTTGAGGCCTATCGCCAGTCGATCGCCCGGCTTGACTGGATGACGGACGAGACGAAGGAGCGCGCGTACGAGAAGCTCGCCACGTTCCGCCCCAAGATCGGCTACCCGGACACCTTCCGCGACTACTCGGCGCTTGAGGTCTGCGCCGACGACCTGCTCGGCAACGCGCACGCGGCCGCCGCCTTCGAGTCCGACCGGCAGCTCGCCAAGATCGGCGCGCCCGTCGACCGCGACGAGTGGTTCATGCTGCCGCAGACGGTCAACGCGTACTACAACCCGGGCACCAACGAGATCTGCTTCCCCGCGGGCATCCTGCAGAAGCCGTTCTTCTCGCCCGACGCCGACCCCGCCGAGAACTACGGCGGCATCGGCTCGGTCATCGGCCACGAGATCGGCCACGGCTTCGACGACCAGGGCGCGCAGTACGACGGCGCGGGCAACCTCAACGACTGGTGGACCGCCGACGACAAGACCGCCTTCGAGGCGAAGTCGAAGGCGCTGGTCAAGCAGTACGACGGCTTCTCGCCCCGCAATCTGCCCGGCGAGTTCGTCAACGGCTCCCTGACGGTCGGCGAGAACATCGGCGACCTGGGCGGACTGACCATCGGCCACACGGCGTACAAGATCGCGCTCGACGGCGGCCCGATGCCCGAGAGCGACGGTACGACGGGCTCCCAGCGGCTCTTCATGAACTGGGCCTACTGCTGGCGCACCAAGCGCCGCAAGGAGCAGGAGCAGCAGTACCTCACCATCGACCCGCACTCGCCGCCGGAGTTCCGGGCCAACATCGTCCGCAACCTCGACGAGTTCCACGAGGCGTTCGGGACGACGGACGGCGACGGGCTCTGGCTGGACCACGCGGAGCGCGTACGCATCTGGTGAAATCCGGTTGAACCAGGGTGACGGCCGCGGCACGCTTGCCGCGGCCGTCACCCGTTCAAGGCCCCGGAGGCACCGTGGAGTTGAAGCTGAAGTCGAACCGGCTCGGACACAGCACGGTGGAGGTCACCGAGCTCGGCTTCGGCGGCGGGCCGCTCGGCGGACTGTTCGAGCCGCTGGACGACGCCACCGCGGCAGGCGCCCTCGTGGCGGCCTGGGACAGCGGCATCCGCTACTTCGACACCTCACCCCACTACGGCATCGGGCACTCCGAACGCCGGACCGGCGATCTGCTGAGCCGCAAGCCGCGGGGCGAGTTCACGCTCTCGACGAAGGTCGGCAGGCTGCTCGTCCCGCAGGACCCCGCGGGCCGTACCGACGAGGGGTTCCAGGTGCCCGCCACGCACCACCGCGTCTGGGACTTCTCGCGTGACGGCGTCCTGCGCAGTGTCCAGGACTCCCTGACGCGCATGGGCGTCGACCGGATCGACGTGCTGCTCCTGCACGACGCGGAACCCCACTTCGACGCCGCGCTGCGCACGGGCTACCCCGCGCTCGCCGAACTGCGGGACCAGGGCGTGATCGGCGCGATCGGCGCCGGCATGTACGACACCGCCCGGCTGACCCGGCTCGTCCGCGAGACCGACGTGGACGTCGTGATGCAGTCCGGTCACTACACCCTCCTCCAACACGGCGCCCTGGACGAGCTGTTGCCCGCCTGCGTCGATCGCGGCGTCTCCGTCCTCGCGGCCTCCGTCTTCAACTCCGGCCTCCTCGCCACGGATCGCCCCGCCGCCGGGGCGCACTTCGACTACGCGCCCGCCTCGGCCGAACCGCTGCGCCGCGCACACCGCATCGCCGATGTCTGCGAGGCCCACGGGGTGACGCTGCCGCAGGTGGCGATGGCCTTTCCGCTGCGGCATCCGGTGGTCGCCGGGATCGTGGTCGGGATGCGCTCCGCCGACGAGGTACGGCGCAACGTGGCGGCGTTCGGGGCCGCGATCCCGGACCAGGTGTGGGCCGATCTGGGGGCGGAGGGGCTCCTCGACGAGCGGGCTCCGGTGGGGTGACACGGCCGTATTCCGGGGGGCAGGGGGGCAGGGAGGCAGGGAGGCAGGGTGGCCGCGCGGCGTCAGCGGCTTCCGCCGTCGCTTTCGGGTGGCGGCGACGGGGTGCGCAGCAGCCAGGCCCGTAGTTCGTGGTGGCGGAACTGGTAGGCGTGGCCCGATACGCGCAGGAGCCCCGCCTCGTACGCCCAGTCCAGAAAGCGCATGAGCCGCCACGGCAGCCGCCCGCGGGCCCGGGCGCACAGGACGAAGACCAGGTAGCGGCGGCTGGCTTCGCTCCACCAGACCATGCCGCAGGCGAGCCCGCCGACGGTGCCCGCGCCCAGGCCGATCGCGTAGTCGCCGCTGCTGTAGCCGACGACCGTGCCGAAACAGACCGCGAAGAGCGCCGAGTACGTGAGCGCCGAGTTGAGGTCGTCGCGCAGCAGCTGCCGTGGATGGGTCTTGTGCTGGGGTTCGTGATCCCTGCTCGCGGCGGTGAACTCGGAGACCAGCGTGAGGACGAGTCCCGCGGTGAGCACCGCGATCACCACGGCGACGAGCCCGGACGCCACCCACTGCACGATGACGATCGCGAGGACGAGCACCGCGGCGCCCCGCAACCGGTGCAGCAGCAACTGCCGTTCGTGCTGGGTGTGCAGACGGCGCAGCTTCCCGCCGGGGGAGAGCGAGACCCGCCCCCTGCCCACCCGGGCGAGCAGGACGAGGACCAGGCCCGCGAAGGCGACGGCCGTCGGCAGGTCACGCGGATCGAGCCCGGAGTCCGACCGCATGAGCAGGGCGGCGGCCCCGCTGAGAATGACGAAGGAGGTGAGCAGCGCGTCGGCGATCCGCACCGTCCAGGGCCCGGCGAGCGGCCACAGCTGGTGCGGGACGAGGCCTGCCTGCGCCGTCACGGCGGCCTGTCGCTCGCTGTGCAGGGCGAGTTGGCGCAGCCAGTGGTGCACGTGCTCCGGCCGGTAGGGCCCGGCCGCGCGGGGATGCAGCCGCACGGCGGCCGGGATGTACCGGCCGAGCAGTTCCTTGTCGAGGGATGCCTGGTCGTGGTGGCGCAGCAGTTCCTGCGGGTCGCCCGCGTCGGCGTACGCGGTCGCCGCAAGGGTCAGCCGCCAGGGCGTGGACATCGCGCGGGTCAGGAACCCCGTGGTGCCGGACGCTTCGGTCAGGGCGCGCAGGACGCTGCCCCAGCGGTCCGGCCGCTGCGGGGAGCGGGCCTCCAGGTAGGCGCGCGCGGCGGTGACCGTGACCGGGCGGATCTCGATGCGCAGCGCGTCCGGAACCCCGCAGCCGACCTGCTCGAGGCGTTCGTACCAGTCGGTCCGGCAGGTCACCACCAGCGGCAGTCCCCGGGTGCCGTTCTGGTAGGCGTCGAGCCGTTCGACGCCCGCCGCCGCGCGGGAGGTGGTGACGTCGGTGTGCGGGTGCAGGGCGTCGTCCATCTCGTCGAGACCGTCGAGGATCGGCAGGATCCTGCGCTGGGCCACCAGGTCGCGGGCCACCCGCGGCTCCCGGTCGTAGTCCTGTACGAGGCGCTGCACCAGCCAGTCCTCGAAGTCGACCTGAGGGTTCCACCCGGACAGCGAGAGGCGCACCGGGACCGGCTCCCGGCCGCCCTGCCGGGTCAGTTCGAGCAGCAGGGCGAGAGCGAGGACGGTCTTGCCGGCGCCGGGGGCACCCGTGATCACCAGACGCCGGTCGTCGGTGGCGCGGTAGTCGTCGGCGACCCTGGACAGGCGGCCCGCCAGGTCCTGCGGGGGCCGTGAGCCGCGGGCGCCGGTGCGCGCCACGTCGTAGCCGAGATCGATGAAGACGCGGTCACCGCCCAGGAGTTGGCGCCACTGGCGGCCCTCGGCCGCATGGACCCGGTGCAGCAGCCGCTCGGCCGCCTGTGCGGGATCGGGCTCCTGGCCCGCCCGGTGCCGCAGCGCCGCGACCGCGGCGACCAGACTGATCAGGCCGACGACCAGACCGACCACCCCTGCGGTGTCCTGCGGCGCGAGGCCGCCCCGGGCGACGACGCTCGCGGCCCACACGATCGCGCCGACCACCAGTACGGCACCGGCGGCCATGAGGGCGAGCCACAGCCGCCGATGACTGCTTCCCCCGTACTCCATGCCGTGTCCGTGTCCCCCGTGCTGAACCTCGTGGTGCCGAACAGCCTTGCACAGACAGGGGGTTGGCGGCAGGCGAAGGGGAGCGGGTGCGGCTGCCCCGCCTCACATTCCTCGGGCCTGTCTCGTCGGTCCAGGCAGAACCTGAGGAAGAAGGAAATCATGGGCAACCTTCAGAGCTTCGTGGATCGCTTCGAGATCGAGGCGCTGCGAGGCGAGTCCACCGACACGGCGGCAGGCCGTGCGTACATCGCGGAGTTCGGGACGTTGCGCGACGGCAGCTCGCACGCGAACTAACGGGGCGCGGCGGTCGCCTCGATGAGGCAGAACGGTGGCGCCTGCGTCAGCGGGGTCACCGAGGTCAGGGACAGCCCCGCCCTGCGGCACACGTCCTCGAAATCGGCGCGGGTGCGTTCCCTGCCGCCCACGTTCACCAGCATGTTGAGGTCGGTGAGGTAGGTGAGCCCGGCGGTCTCGGGGTCGACGACCTCGGGCAGCACGGGCTCCACGATCAGTACGCGTCCGCCGGGCGGCAGCACCTCGCGGCAGTGGGTCAGGATCGTGACCGCCTGGTCGTCCGTCCAGTCGTGCAGGATGCTCTTCATCAGGTACAGGTCGGCCCCTTCGGGCACCGAGCGGAAGAAGTCTCCGGCCACCAGGGAGCAGCGCCCCGTGAGCCCCTGCCGCTCCAGCGTCGTCGGGGCCTGGGCCAGGCCCTCCTCGGTGTCGTAGATGACGCCCGTGAGGGCCGCATGCGCGCGGAGCACGCCGGCGAGCAGGGTGCCGTCGCCGCCCCCGACGTCGGCGACCGTGGCGAACCGGCCGAAGTCGAAGGCGAGCGGCAGTGCGGCGGCCGTTGCCGTGGCGGCCTGGCTCATGGCCGCGTTGAACTCGGCCGACAACGCGGGGAGTTCCTTGAGATGGCTGAAGAAGTCCCTGCCGAAGACCGCGTCGAACGCGATGTCACCGGTTCGCACACTGTCGTCCAGGTGCTCCCAGGCGCGCAGCATCGTCGGCTCGGTGAACATCCCCACCAGCGCGCTGAGCGAGTCGGGCCGCGTCGGGTCGAGGAGCGCGCCCGCGGGGGTCACCGAGAAGGAGCCCGCCGTGTGTTCGCGCAGCAGGCCCAGGCTGGTCAGGGCGCGCAGCAGTCGGGTCATGGGCTGGGTGCTCGCTCCGGCGTCGGCGGCGATCTCGGCCGCCGACCGCTCCTTGTCGCCGATCAGCTCCATCACCTTCAACCGGGCGGCGGCGCGGACCGTCTGGGCGGCCATGCTGCCGAACACGAGCCGTTCGACCAGCTCATGCCCGCTCTCGTCGGCGTGCGCCCTGTTGTCGTTCGTCTTGTCATTCGTCTTGTCGTTTGTCTTGTCATTCGTCGTAGTCATCGTTGATTCCTCTCGATCGCGTCGCTCAGCGCGCCGGGCGTACACCCGGCGAACGCCAGCACATCGCGGTGCAGATGGGACTGGTCGACATAGCCGCAGGCCATGGCGACCTCGGTGGGGTCCTTGCCCGCGCGCAGACCGGCGACGGCGTGGTCGAACCGGACCAGCATCGCGGCCCGCTTGGGCGTGAGGCCGAGCTGGGCGCTGAACCTGGACCAGAGCCGCTTGCGGCTCCAACCGCAGGACGCGGCGAGGTCGTTGACCCGGATCCGGCCGCGCCGGCTGACGATGTGCTCCCAGCCGGCGGCCACCTCCGGGTCGACCGATGGTGGTCGCGCAAGGCGGCCTGCCAGAAACGCGTCCACCAGGGCGAAGCGTTGCGGCCATGTCGCCGCGTCCGCCAACTGCTGCCGCAGCAGCCGCGCTTGGCGTCCCCACACGTCGTCCACGTCGGTCACCGCCCCGTTCAGTTCGGACGGGGCGACGCCCAGCAGACCGGACGCGACCACCGGTGACAGATGCAGCTCGACGCATTCCACCCGCTCACCGCGAATGCGGGTGGGCCCCGGGAACTGGGCGGCGACCAGGCCCCCGAGCGTCTGCCGGCCGGCGGCGCCGTCGACCGTCAGCATGTCGTCCGCGAACCCGAGCACGACCGTCACGACGGGCTGCGGCAGCGCCCGCATGTCGAGGCCGATCCCCGAACGGTCCCGGAACGCCGCCACTTGGACACCCGCGATCCGGGCGCCGCCGACAGGTACGGCCATCTCCCAGCCGGCTGCGACCTTGCTCTCCACTGCGGGGCTACCTCCCGGACGTCGTACGGCTCAAGCCTCTTGCGGTCGGTGCGCCGACAAGAACTCGATGGCCGGAGTGGCCGCGGCGCGCACCATCAACTATCGCCGAGGCCGGAGCGACGGTCTTGGACGAATGTTCCCGGCGCGGGAGCCGCCCGCAGGGGGACAATGAAGAGGTCGGCGTGCACTGGGCCATGCCCGGCGGCGGCCTCGACCCCGGCGAGACGCCTCGGCAGGGCGCCCGGCGTGAGCTCCTGGAGGAGACCGGCTGGACCGGCATCGAGCCCGGACCGCTGCTGTGCACCTGGGAGCACGACTTCACCCAAAACCGCCGACCCGCTGTGGCCACCAGAACTGCCCGCGCTGCTCCGCTACTTGAGCGATCCGTCGAGTGCCGGACGTCTGCCGGTGCACCTGGGGTACGTCGCGAATCCGCTCCGGATGCGACAGGGCTGAGGCAGCCCTATCCGTTCCGGCCCCCGAGGGCGATCGTGCGGGCGATGTCCAGGGTGAGGCGCTGCCACGGATCGCGGGGGTCGCGGGACGTGATGTCGTGGACGCGGCGCAGGCGGTAGCGGACGGACTGCGGGTGCAGGTGGAGTTCCCGGGCGGCGGCGTTGGCGGATCCGGTGTCGATGTACGCGGTCAGCGCCTCCAGGAGGTGGCGCTGGGCGCGGTCGACCAGAGGGCCGAGGACGATGCGGCCGATGCGGTCGGGGCTCGTCACGGGGTGCCCGGCCAGGAGCGCGAGGACGTGGGCGTCGGCGTCGCTCAGTACCCGGTCGGGGCGATGCGCGTGCGGGGGAGCGGAGTCCAGGGCACCGGCGGCCAGGCGGTGCGCGACCGCGACGCGGTCCAGGCTCTCGCCCGAGATGGCGCAGCCGCGCCAGCCGTGTCCTCGTAGGACGGCTGGTACGGCGTCGGTGGCGGCGGCCGGGAGGAGCAGGACGGCGCGCGAGCCATGGGTCGTCGCCAGTGAGGTCTCCCGGGCCCGGTCGGCGCCGAGGGCCGTGAGGAGGGCCGTCGATGTGTGCAGGGAGAGGTCGGAAGCGCCGCCGTCCTGGGGCGCGGCATCCACCGGTTCGGCCACCAACAGGCAGTAGCGCTCCGGGAGTTGGACACCCAGGCGCGATGCACGGTCCGTCAGCGCGCCGAGCGACGCGTGGCGGCCTGCGATGAGGTCGTCGAGCAGCAGCTGCAGCGCCCGGTCGCGGTCACCCGTCAGGCGCTGGCTGGTGTCCGCGTACGCCGCGGTCATCTCCTCGGAGAGGGTGTCCATGGCGGTGAGCAGCAGCCGGGTCAGCGCGAAGGCGTCCTTCGCGGACAGCTGCGGGGCGCGGGCGGCCACCTCGTCGGCGAGCACCGCCGCCGCGACCCGGTAGGCGCGCAGCACGGCCTGCAAGGGGCGGCCGTCCGCCGCCCGTGCCGCCGCGATCCCCCGGAAGCGCCGCAGATCGGCCGCGTCGATCGCGCCGCCCGTCACCCAGTGGTCGAGCAGCCGGTCGTTCGCCCAGGCCGCGATGGCGCGCACCTCGGGGAACCGGCTGCCGTCGAGTGCGGTGTACGCCGGAACCTGTTCGTGCACCGCGTCGACGACGGCCTCGACAAGCCGGGGGTCGGACAGCAGCTCCTGCCGGACGCGTTCGCGCTTGTTTGTCACAGGGTGATGGTCCCATCGGAAAAAGGTGCGTACGGCCATGGACGGCGCTTGTCACTGTGGCAAGGATCGACGGGTAGACAGTGCAGTCTCACGGACACCGGACGGGACCCACCACATGACGCCTTCGCCGCACTGGGCGGACTTCCAGTACGAGATCTATCTCAACGGCATGACCGGGGCCGTGCCCCGCCTGCCCACCGATCTGACCCGCCTGGAGGAGCTGACCGGGCAGCGGCTCGGGCCCGGCCCCGTCGGCTATGTCGCGGGCAGCGCAGGCAACGGCAGCACCGCCCGCGCGAACCGCGAGGCGCTCGAGCGGCGCCGGATCGTGCCGCGCATGCTGCGCGACGTACACGAACGCGATCTGTCCGTGGAGGTGCTCGGGCACCAACTGCCCGCCCCGCTCGCCCTCGCGCCCGTCGGCGTCCTGTCGATCATGCACCCGGAGGGCGAGTCCGCCGCCGCCCGCGCGGCCGCGGCCCGCGGTGTGCCCTACATCCTGTCCTCGGCGTCCAGCACGCCGATGGAGCAGGTCGCCAAGGAGATGGGCGACGCGCAGCGGTGGTTCCAGCTGTACTGGGCCAAGGACAGGGACGTCACCAAGAGCTTCCTGGACCGGGCGAAGGCCGCCGGGTTCACGGCGCTCTTCGTCACGCTCGACACGCCGCTGCTCGCCTGGCGGCCGCGCGACCTCGACCAGGCGTATCTGCCCTTCCTGCACGGCGTGGGCACCGCCAACTACTTCAGCGACCCGGCGTTCCAGGCAGGCCTGGCCAAGCCGGTGCATGAGGACCCGAACGCGGCCGTGATGCACTTCGTGGGCATGTTCGCGGACCCCGCGAAGACCTGGCCGGACCTGCAGTTCCTGCGGGAGAACTGGGACGGGCCGATCGTCCTGAAGGGCATCCTGCACCCGGACGACGCGCGCCGCGCCGCCGACGCGGGCATGGACGGCGTGGTGGTCTCCAACCACGGCGGCCGCCAGGTCGCGGGCTCCGTGGCGGCGGCCGACGCCCTGCCGCGCGTGGTGGAGGCGGTCGGCGACCGCCTCACCGTCCTGTTCGACAGCGGGATCCGCACCGGTGACGACATCTTCAAGGCGCTCGCACTGGGCGCCAAGTCCGTACTGGTGGGACGGCCGTACGCCTATGGCCTCGGCCTGGACGGCCAGGCGGGTGTCGACCACGTGATCCGCTGTCTGCTCGCCGAGCTCGACCTCACGCTGGCCCTGTCCGGGCACGCCGGGCCCGCATCCCTCACCGCCGACGACCTGATCGAGGAGACCCCGTGACCGCCGTGAAGAACGTCCTGGCCATCGTCTCGCCGCACGTGGGCGGCCGCGCTGCCGGAGGGGCACTCGCCGGGCTCCTTCCCCCGTCGGCCCACGTCACCGTCGTCGAGGCGGCCGACGAGGACCCAGCGGCCCTCCGCGAGGCGCACATCATCGTCACGGGCCTGGCTCCCGTGACCGCCGAGCACATCGCGGCGGCGCCCGGCCTCGAGGTCATCCAGTGCGCGAGTCACGGCTTCGACTACGTCGATCTGGACGCGGCCCGCGCCCGCTCCGTCGCCGTCTGCTCGATCGGCTCGAGCGGCGCCGAGAAGCAGAACGTCGCCGAGCAGACCTTCGCCCTCATGCTGGCCCTGGCCAAGCAGCTGATCCCGGCGCACACCGCGCTGACCGAGGCCGACTGGGCGCTGCCCCGCCTTCAGCAGTCCATCACGGAGCTTTCCGGCAAGACGCTGGGCATCGTGGGGCTCGGCCACATCGGTGAGGAAGTCGCCCGCCGCGCGGTCGTGTTCGACATGACCATCGTCTACGCCGGACCGAGCTCGGTCGGCGCGGAGACGGAGGCCCGCCTCGGCGGCGCCCGTCACGTCGGCCTCGATGAGCTCCTGCGCACATCCGACTACGTAACCCTGCACGCCCCGCTGAACGACAAGACACGCCATCTCCTGGACGCCGAGCACCTCGCCCTCCTGAAGCCGACGGCCTTCGTCGTCAACACGGCCCGCGGCGCGCTCATCGACCAGGACGCGCTGGCCGACGCGCTCACGGCGGGCACACTGGCCGGAGCGGGCATCGACGTCTTCGACCCGGAGCCGCCCACCGCCGCGCTGCGGCTGCTCAAGGCGCCGAACGTGGTGCTCTCCCCGCATGTCGCGGGCGTCACGCGCGAGACGCTGGTCCGCATCGGCCTCGCCGCGATCCAGAACGTGGCGGGTCACTTGGAGGGCAAGCCGCTGGCAGACGTGGTCTCCTGACGCTACGTCAGCCGCTGTGGGGCGGTGGTGCGCTCCGAGAGCCGGGCGCGCACCGCCCCACAACGGCAGGAGGGGTTCACCAGATCGCGTCGACCCACTCGGGGTGATCGATGAACGGGTTCCGGTTGTGCTGGAACTGGTCGAAGATGACCTCGTTGCGGTTCTTCTCGAACGCGTCCGGCGGGTCCTCGTCGCTCCACTGCTTGAGCACGGAGAGCCGCCCGATGGCGGGCGCGCTGCCGTTGTCGACCTTGTCGTTGGGCTCGAGGTCGGCGAAGCCGTCCTCGCCGTCGTAGCGCACGGCCATGTACAGGATCATGCGGGCCACGTCGCCCTTGACGGCGTCACGGGGCTCGAAGGAGTCGGAGTCCGTGAAGTTGCCCGGCGCCTCGCCGACCGCGCTGCCGCCGTTGTCGAAGTCCTTGTTGCCGCGCGTGCTGTTGACCGACACGTCCTCGGGACGCAGGTGGTGAATGTCGGTGCCGGGTCCCGTCGCGGTGCCGAAGTCGCCGTGGGACTTGGCCCACACGTGCTCGCGGTTCCACTGGTCCGGGTCGCCGCCGTTGTCGCCCTTGCTCTGCGAGCGGTCGGTGTAGAGAAGGCGCACGTTGTTGCTGTTGGCCGGATCCTCGTCGGTGACCTTGAGCGCGTCCCAGACCTGGTCGTACGACAGCTTCGTCTGGTCGCTGATGATGGTGTGCAGGGCGCTCTTCAGCTCGGGCCCGGTCTTGCCGAGCGCGTCCTGGTAGTACGTGTCGTCATAGGCGCCGACGGGTGCGGCGGCCGGCGTGGGGGCCGGGGTCGCGGCGTCGGCGGCGGCCGGGACGGTGATCCCGACGAGCAGCGCGGCGGCCGTCATCGCGAGGGGTTTCCAGCGACGTATATGACGTTTATGAGGGACGGGCATGTGGGGGTGTCCTCTCCCGGAGGCTCGGGCGGACCGCGGGTCCCCTCCAACAGGGCCCGCGATCTACGCGAGTTGACAAGTGAACCAACGGGAGAGTCGCACGGGCGGGCGCATCACTGTATGAACGTTGTGCGTCGAGTGTGTGACGATGTCATGGACGGGACAAACGACCTCAAGTGGCGCGTACGCCGTCGAGTACGGCGGCGACGGTCCGCCGGGCGAAGTCCTCGTCCAGCGGCAGGCGGCGGAAGACCGCGCGCAGCCAGACCGCACCCGCCAGCAGGTCCATCAGGAGCATCGTGTCGGTGCCGGGCGGCAGTTCGCCCCGTTCGACGGCGCGGTCGACCACCGCCTGCTCGCGGGCGAGGCGGTCGGCGAAGAAGTCCCTGATGTACGTCGCGAGTCCCGCGTCGCCGAGCGCGGCGCCCAGCACGGCCCGCGCGACCGACCCCGAGGGCTGTCCGGTCAGCAGCTTGATGAGGTTGTCGACCAGTTGCTCCAGGTCCCCGCGGAGATCTCCCGTGTCGGGTATGGGCAGCTCGAGGAGCGGCGCGTCGATCATCGCCGCGCCGAGCAGCGCCGACTTGGAGGGCCACCAGCGGTAGATCGTCGTCTTGTTGACGCCGGACTCCTCGGCGATGCCCTCGATCGTCATGGATGCGAAGCCGTCGCGTGCCAGCGCCCGCAGTGTGGCGTCGAAGATCTGCCGCTTGCGGCGCGGCCCACTGCCCGGTGCGGGCTGCGGGCGGTGATTCGTCGTCATGCCCCGGAGTCTAATGCAACGCAACGATGCGTTGCGTATGGGTGGTTGGGTGGCTATGGTCGTTCAAACGCAACGCACCGTTGCATTTGAGGAGGGGGACCACCGTGGGACAGGAACTACAGGAATTGCTCGCTGGCGGGGTGCAGGGGTTGGGCGCGACCGCGACCGAGGTCGAGGACGTCACTGGCACGGTCGACCGGTTGCGTGCGACCTTCGACGCGGGCCGTACGCGTCCGACGGCTTGGCGACGCCGCCAACTGCGAGCTCTGCATGCCCTGTTGACCGAGGAGGCCCCGGTGCTCGCGGCGGCGCTCGCCGCCGACCTGGGCAAGAGCCCGGTGGAGACGCACACTTCGGAACTGGGCCTCGTCGTCAACGAGATCGATCACACGCTGCGCCACCTGGAGCGCTGGCTGCGCCCCCGCCGTGTCGCCGTACCGCTGCCGATGCTCCCGGCCCGCGCCCGGACGGTGCGTGAACCGCTCGGCGTGGTCCTGGTCATCAGCCCGTGGAACTACCCGGTGATGCTCGCCCTCGCGCCGATGGTGGGCGCCCTGGCCGCAGGCAACTGCGTCGTGCTCAAGCCGAGCGAACTGGCCCCCGCGACCTCCGCCGCACTGGCCCGGCTGCTGCCCCGCTACCTCGACCCGGACGCGGTCGCGGTCGTCGAGGGCGCCGCCGAGCGCACCACCCTGCTCCTTGAGCAGCGCTTCGACCACATCCTCTATACGGGCAACGGCACGGTCGGCCGGATCGTCATGACGGCCGCAGCCCGCCACCTCACCCCGGTCACCCTCGAACTGGGCGGCAAATGCCCGGCCCTTGTCGAGCCGGGCACCGATCTGGCCACCGCCGCACGCCGGATCGCCTGGGGCAAGTTCCTCAACGCCGGACAGAGCTGCACCGCCCCGGACTACGTACTGGCCATCGGCGACACCGCGGGCCCCTTGGCGGACCATCTCGCCGACGCCATCACCTCGATGTACGGCGCGGACCCCGCCCGCAGCCCCGACTACGGCCGCATCGTCAACGAACGCCACTTCGACCGGCTCACCGCCCTGCTCGGCGACGGCCGCGTGGTCACGGGCGGCACGCACGACCGCGCGTCGCGCTACCTCGCCCCCACGGTGCTCGCCGACGTCGACCAGTCCGCCCCCGTGATGGACGGGGAGATCTTCGGCCCCGTCCTGCCGGTCCTTTCGGTGCCCGACCTGGACTCGGCCATCGCCTTCGTGAACGCCCGCGCCAAGCCGCTCGCCGTTTATGCCTTCACGCCCCACCGGCGGACCCGGCGCCGGGTGCTGGCCGAGACCTCTTCGGGGGCGGTCGGCTTCGGGCTCCCCAACGCCCATATCACCCTGCCGGGCCTGCCGTTCGGCGGCGTGGGCGAGAGCGGCATCGGCAGCTATCACGGCCGGTACTCGATCGAGGCGTTCAGCCACACCAAGGCCGTCCTCGACAAGCCGCTGCTTCCCGACACCATACGGGCCGTCTACCCGCCCTTCACGGCCGCGAAGGAACGGCTGATCCGCCGCTTCATGTGAGCGGCGGGACGCATCCCGGGGCGCCTACTGAAGTCCGTTGAGGTAGTGCTCGCCGATGTCGCGGAGCCGGTGCGCCGCGGAGCCGTGCGCGGTCAGAGCGCGGGCGTTGCGCCAGAAGCGGTCGAGGCCGGGGTCGGTCGCCAGGGTCGGGGCGTCGGCGGTGAGTTCGAGGACGCGGGTCGTGATGTGCAGGGCGGAATCGGCGGTGACCGCTTCGGCCGCGTCGACGAGGAACGCGATGTCGGCGCGCTCGTCCGCACCGAGCGCGGGGCCCTCCGCAAGACCGCGCGCCATGGCCTCCGCCGCACGGTCCACCACCGCGCCCGCACTGTGGACGGACGTCGCCAACTCCCCGTAGGCGAGGAGCAGATAGGGATCGGCGGGCGGTGTCCCGTACTGCGCGCCGCTGTCGGCATCCGTCAACGGGCGGGCGCGCGGCAGGGCGCGGCTGATGTCCCGCGCCTCGGCCAGGGCGCCCTCCGCGTTGCCCAGGCCGACGTGGACGAGCAGCAGACGACGGGCCAGCGGAGCGAGCGCGGTGAACGGCGAGATCTCGTGCTCGTCCACCGGAACGCCGCCGAGCACCTGGTGCGCCGCCACCGGTACGTCGTCGTAGCTGACCCCGCCCGCCCCGCTCAGGCGCTGGCCGAGCAGATCGTGCGCCGGCTCGGCGGACACTCCGGGGTGGGCCGGATCCACATGGACGACCACCCATGCACCGCTGTCCGTGCGCCGCGCCGTGTGGACCAGCCGGTCGGCGACGGCGACGCCCGCGGTCAAAGGCCGCCGGCCGTTGAGGACGAACCCGTCGGCGGCCGGCGTGAGCGCGAGGCCGGTGCTCGTCTGCGCGTCCGGCAGGTCGATGTCACCGCCCCAGAGCCACTGCTCCTGTACGGCGCGCAGTGCGAGCGCGGCGGCGTCCTCGGCCGTGCCGAAGAGCCGCGGACTCCACGACAGGGCGTGGTGGTGCGCGAGGAGTTCGGCGATGGAGCTGTCAGCCGCCGCGATGTCCCTGACCGCCGAACACGCCGTGTGCCAGTCGACGCCGCGACCGTCCGGGCCGGGCGGCGTCAGGAGCGCGGGCAGTCCCGCCTCGCGCAGCCGGGAGACCTCGTCGAACGGAGGCTTGCCCGCCCGGTCGCGCAGGTCCGCGTCGACGGCGAGGTCGTCGGCGAGTTCCCGGACGACGCGCGGCGAGGCGGAGGGGATCAGCGTTGTCACGGGGACGCCTCACAGATTCCTAGTTTCCCTACCTGATTGATAGGAATAGTGGGTCCGAACTCCCGCTGCGGCAAGGGGGTGTTCAAGGTATGGACCGACGCGTCTCGCTTTCTGGGACTCCGGGGCGCGGGCTCGCCATCGCATCACTTCGAGACCCGCCGAAATTCGGTTACGGAGTCGCGGCCCGGATGCCTAGCATCCGACCATGCCAAGACCCTCCGGTTTCGCCTACGAGCAGCATTCCGACGCCGGCGTGACGATCACCCACCACGGCCGCCCCGCCGGCACGCTGCGTGGTGCGCGCGCCGAGAAGTTCCTCGCCGAGGTCGAGTCGGGCGACGCCCAACTGGTGATGGCCCGCTGGACCGGCGCCTACAAGCACGGCAATGAACGTACGGCGCGCAATCACCCGCGCAACCGGCGCTAGCGGACAGAGATGTGGGGGGCGAGTCATGGGGCTGATCGAACGGCTGTGGGCGGCAGGGGAGATGCCGTTCCGTGACGGCCTTTACCGGCCGGACGACACCGGCCTGGAACTGCACGTGGACGGCCCTGGGGCCTATCACCAGGACGCCGGGCAGCCGATCCCCTTCCGTCTCGGTGGGCCCGTCGACGTGGCCCTGGCCGTCGCGGAGGACGGCTGCACCGAGGCGTACCCCAACTTCGAGAGCCCGCTGCCGGACGGGGCGGGTTGGATGTCCGGCGGGGGCAGCGGAATGGGCAACATCGGCTACCTCGCCCGCCTCGACGCCGAACGCTCCTTGCGATGGGTCGCCGTCATGTTCTGCTCCAACCCGTTCGTGGGCGTGCACCACGAAGGGGCGACCGCCGTCTTCACCAACGACTGGCGAAACCGTCTGACCCTCGACCTGACCGTGCCCGCCCTCGCCTGACCCGCAGGGAGGCGCACGTCACATTCGGCCATGTCGATTCCCGCCGGGCCGCCTCGTGTAGGAGGTGTAACCGCCACCAACGGCCAAGGAGTCACCATGGAAGCCCGCTTGAACCTCTTCGGCACCCCGCTCGTCGCCAAGTCCTTGGGGCACATCGCGTCGGCGAGCCAGGTGATCATGACGGAGTCGACGCTGCCGTCCGCGACCCAGGAGCTGGTGAAGCTGCGCGCCAGCCAGATCAACGGCTGCGCCTACTGCACCGACATGCACACCAAGGACGCCGCGCACGCGGGGGAGAGCGCGACGCGCCTCAACCTGGTCGCGGTCTGGCGTGAGGCCAAGGTGTTCACCGACGCCGAGCGGGCCGCCCTGGAATTGACGGAGCAGGGCTCCCGTATCGCGGACACCGCGGGCGGGGTCACCGACGAGGCGTGGGCGAACGCCGCCAAGCACTACGACGAGGAACAGCTCGGCGCGCTGGTGTCGACCATCGCCCTCATCAACGCCGCCAACCGCCTTGGCGTCATCACCCGGCAGCAGGGCGGCGATTACCGGCCCGGACGGTCCGCGTAACGAGGAGCAGCAGCACACGCCCCGGGCACCGGTCGTCGCCGGCGCCCGGGGCGTGTGCTGCTTCCGAGGGGAGTGCAGCGTCGGGCTACGGGTTCGTCCAAGCCGCGGGGTCCTCGGCGAGCGCCGTGACCTGGGCCGGGAGTTCGGCCGCCGCGACATCGGCCAGGGAGACGCCGTCGAGGATCTGGCGGACATTGGCCCGCAGCGCGATCCACAGCGGAAGCAGCGACTCGGCGGGCCCGCTGTAGGCCAGCTCCGGCGGCCGGACACCGCGCACCGACACCAGCGGCCCCTCCACGACACGGATCACATCCGCGATGCTGATGGAGTCGGCGGGCCTGGCCAGGCGATAGCCGCCGTTGCCGCCGCGCTGGCTGAGAACGAGCCCTCCGCGGCGCATGTCGTTGAGGATGCCCTCGAGGAACTTGTGCGGGATCTCCTGGGCGTCCGCGATGGCCTCGGCCTTCAAGGGCCCGTCGTCCTGGCACGCGGCGAGTTGCAGCGCGGCACGTACCGCGTAGTCCGCCCTGGCTGAGATCCGCATGGCCGCATTATGGTGCACCGCTCCGAACGGAACGCATCGCCCCAGGTCACGCGGGCGCGACCGCCAGGAGCCCGACGTCCGCGATCAGCGTTGTCAGTGGTCGCCAGTAAGTTCATTGGTGTCCCGCCGATCCGGCGTGGACGTCCCTTTGGCGTGGAGGAGTTGGTGTGGTGTCAGTTTGGGAGAGGTCGAGCACGGCGCGGGTGACAGCGCCCGCGCGGCCACGGAAGCTCGCCAAGGTCCCGTTCGTCGAACTGGCCGACGGACGCCTGCAGGGCGTGGTGTCCAGCGGCTCGGACATCGGCCGGGTCTACGTCTCGTCGATCGCGGCCGGGACGTACGCGTTCGCGTGCAGCACCAACAACAACCGGCCCTGTGGCGGCGCCCGCGGCTCGTTCTGCAACCACATCCGGGCGCTCGTCGGCGAGGCGGTGCTGCAGTACGGCGCCGAGCGCGTCGCCCGCTATCTGAAGGTGGAGGCCACCGACGGAGAGCCGAGCGCGCACTCCCTCACCTACGAGATGAGCGGCACCCGCCCGTCGCAGGGGGACACCACGGCCGCCGCGCCCGTCTTCAGCCGGTTCCTGCGTCACCTGGCTTACCTGGAACTCGCCCCGAGTACCGCGCCGTTGCCCGAGATGCAGTGGTTCCCGCCGACCAGGGCGGTGGCCTGATGCGCGCCGATCTGCTCGCCGAGGCCGCCGAGGAGATTGACGGGCTCGACGAGGCCCTCGATGCCGTCGACGCCTTCGACCAGGCACTCGTCACCGGTCTGCTCCGTCCGCAGCCCGCCCAGGCCGCCGGTCTGACGCGGCTCGCCCACGCCGTCGCGGGGACGCCGCTGTCCGCGCGGGTCGCCGAGGCGGCCGAGAAGGCGGCGGCCGGATCCGCGAGCGAGGACCACGTCGTCGCACTGGCCGCGGCCCGCACCGCACTGCTCGGCTCCGTCCACGACGCCCTGCTCACCCGCGTCGATGAGGCGACCGGACGCCCCCGCGGCGAGCAGACCGCGTCGGCGCCCGGAGGGCAGCAGGCGGCGAACGTCCTTGCGGCCGCCCGCTCCTGGCTCTCCGACCTGGCGCGCGCCGGGTGGCAGGGCATCGACCACGAGCTGGTCTCCGGCGCGGCGCAGGTCGTCTCCGCGATGCTCCCGGATCCGGCCCTGCGCCGCCCGGCCACCATCCTGGACGGCTTCGCCGCCGAACTCGCCGCGTCCTGTCCGGGCGTGACCCTGGAACGCATTCCGGTACGCCGCTGGGCCGACCTCTGGTCACGCGCGATGCTCCTCACCGTGCCCGGAGCGGCCGATGCCCCGGCGACCGGCACGGCCACCGGCCGTCTGCTGCCCCTCGGCGTCGACGTGCAGGAACACGCCACCGCCGTACAGGCCCAGGTCCACGCGGTGTTCGAGCCCGCCGACGGCAGTACGCCCCGCCTGGTGCGGGCCAGCGCGTCGGCGCCGAAGCCCGACACCGTCGTCGGAGCCGGACTCTGGCAGCTGCTCCGCCCGCATCTGTCGCTCCTCGCGGCGCTCGGCGACGGCCGCTCGATGGACCTCACCGACATGCCGGTCACCGCCGACGGCGACCTGATCTGGAGCGACGAGCACGCCCGCGCGGGCGAGCCCGCGGACGCCTTCGCCACCGCCCGCGTGGCCCTGCCCACCGCCACGGACGCGCCGACGGCACCCCTGGACCGGCATCCGGCGCGCATCGCCGTCCCGGTGTTCCTGGAGGGGTACGCGGCGCAGGAGGACGACGAGGCGCTGACGTTCACCGTGGCCGGACATCCGCTGGCCGTCGACACCGACCGCATTCCGGCCGCGGGACCGCTCACTCCCAAGGCCGTCGCCACATCCGGCGCGTGCATCGGACTGCTCCGCTGGGACGCCGGGGCGTACCGCCTGCAGCCGCTGGCCGTGGAGACGACCGTACGGAAGAAGGCCGTGGCGATCCACGCAGGGGGATGGGCAGGCGGCACGACCGACAAGGCCGGAGTCAAGGCCGAGAAGGCAGCCACCGACGCCGTGGCCGTGCTGCGGGAGCGCGCGGGAAGGCTGCTGCGGAAATGACGGATCACGCGACCGGGCAGCCGCCCACTTCTGAGGCCGACCTCCACGACAACCGTCGGCAGGTCCTGTACTGGCGGCTCCTCGCCCGTCTCTTCGACCCCGAGGAGCAGCCCACGCTGGAGTCGGCGAGTCTCGCCGTCGTCGAGGACATCGGACTGCCGTCGGCGCTCCTGGACCCGGGGGCCTCCGTCGACTCGATCGTGCAGCGCCATCCGGAACTGGCCGCCGAGTTCGACGGGTTGATGGCACCCGAGCCCGAGGACGACGGTGTTCGCGACCGGGCCGCCGAAGTGCGGCGCGCCGCACTGGTGTCGAAGACGCTGCTCAATGTGTTCGCCACCGGAAGCGGCACGGTCACCGCCGGACAACTGGCGCGGTGGCAGTCCGACGCGGGCTGGCTGGAGCGCGCGCTCGGCTGCAAGCCCGGCGATCTGCGCGGCGGGCGGGCCGGCGGAGGTTCAGGGGCAGGAGCGGCGACCGGCGGCGGGGGACAGGGCGTCAGCCCGACCGGCACCGGAGGCCGGGGCGCGACCCCCGACCTCAGCAGGCTCATCCCGGCGATCGGCCCGGAACTGGGCTCGATCGAGGCCGACCTGGTCAAGCGCATGCACCTGCGGGAGGTCCTCGCCGATCCGAAGCTCGCCTCGCAGCTGACCCCGAGCATGTCGCTCATCGAGCAGCTGCTGCGGGACAAGGACAACCTCTCGGGTGTGGCCCTGGCCAACGCCAAGGCGCTGATCCGCCGCTTCGTTGACGAGGTCGCCGAAGTCCTTCGCACCCAGGTGGAGAAGGCCACCGTAGGCGCCATCGACCGCTCCGTGCCGCCCAAGCGGGTGTTCCGCAATCTCGATCTCGACCGCACCATCTGGAAGAACCTCACCAACTGGAGCCCGGAGGAGGAGCGGCTGTACGTCGACCGCCTCTACTACCGGCACACGGCCCGCAAGACGACGCCCCAGCGGCTGATCGTCGTCGTGGACCAGTCGGGCTCGATGGTCGACTCGATGGTGAACTGCACCATCCTGGCGTCGATCTTCGCCGGGCTGCCCAAGGTGGACGTCCACCTCATCGCGTACGACACCCAGGCGCTCGACCTCACGCCCTGGGTGCACGACCCCTTCGAGACGCTCCTTCGCACCCAGCTCGGCGGCGGCACCGACGGCACGGTCGCCATGGCGCTCGCGCAGCCGAAGATCGCCGAGCCCCGCAACACCGTCGTCGTGTGGATCTCCGACTTCTACGAGTGGCGGAGCGAGCCGCTGTTCGAGTCCATGGCGGCCATCCACCGCTCGGGCGCCAAGTTCATCCCCGTCGGCTCGGTGACCAGCTCCGGCCGCGGCAGCGTCAACCCGTGGTTCCGCGAGCGCTTCAAGGACCTCGGTGCGCCGGTGCTCTCCGGCCACATAAAGAAGCTCGTCCACGAGCTCAAGACGTTTCTCGCCTGACGCTTCGCGTGACGCTCCAGGCTCCGAAAGATCTCCCCTTTACCTGAACACTTTTCGAGGAAGGCCCTGCCATGTCCGATGTGTTGCGCGCCCCTGCCGAGCTCAAGTACGCCGAGGAGCTGGACTGGCTCGAGTCCGTCGACGACAACCCCAAGCCCTTCTCTTGGCGGCTGTCCCCGAAGATGGTCCGCCTGTTCGTCCTGGGCTCCGAGCGCTCCGACGGCCTTGACCGGAAGATCTCGCAGAAGTGGTTCGGCGACCGCAGCTTCGTCGAGCGCTCCATCGTCACGCTGGCCTCCGACCGCGGGCTGCTGCTCATCGGCGACCCCGGTACCGGCAAGAGCTGGCTCGCCGAGCTGCTCTCCGCTGCGATCAGCCGCAATTCCACGCAGGTGGTGCAGGGCACGGCCGGCACCACCGAGGACCACATCAAGTACTCGTGGAACGTGTCCATGGTCATCGCCAAGGGCCAGTCGCGGGAGTCGATGATCCCCTCGCCGATCATGACGGCGATGGAGACCGGCACGATCGGCCGCTTCGAGGAACTGACCCGTTCGACCAGCGACGTACAGGACGCACTGATCTCGATCCTGTCCGAGAAGTACATCTCCGTACCGGAGTTGGGCAGCGACGCGGACAGCGACAACATCGTCTTCGCCAAGCCCGGCTTCTCCATCATCGCCACGGCCAACAGCCGTGACCGCGGCGTCAACGACCTGTCGTCGGCCCTCAAGCGCCGCTTCAACTTCGTCCGCATCCCGGTCGTGACGAACAAGAAGAGCGAGACGGAGATCGTCCGCTTCCGCACCGAGGAACTGCTGCGCCGCCACCAGATCGACCTGGACGTGCCGCCGACACTGCTCGACGTACTGCTGCAGAGCTTCGCCGACCTGCGCGCCTCGTCGGCCGCGGCCGCGAGCGACGACGAGAAGCTGGAGTCAGCCCTGTCCACCGCGGAACAGATCGGCGTGCTTGAAGACGCCATCCTGCACAGCAACTTCTTCGGCGAGCGCGCCCTGACCGCGCACACGCTGGCCTCCTCGCTCGTGGGGTCGCTGGCCCGGCGCGAGCCCGAGGACCTTGCCATACTCAACAAGTATCTGCACGGCGTCGTCGAGCCGCGCAGCAAGGAAGTCGGCGGCTCCTGGCCGGAGTTCCTGGAGGGCGGCCGCGACGCGATCGCCACCCTGTCATGAGCGGCACCCAAGCGAGCAACCAAGAGAGCAACCAAGAGAGCAACCGAGCGAGCACTCAGGCGAGTACCCAAGTGAGCACCCGCGAGGGCACCTTCGAGGCGCTGCGCGGACAGTTGCAGGAGGCCGCCGCGACGTTCGCCGACGGGCCCGATGCCCTGCAGGGCATCCTCCTCGGCCTGGTCGACGACGTCGACCGCGCGCTCGGCGAACCGCTGGAGATCTTCCCCGTCTGCCATCACTCGCCGGCCTCGGCGCTCGCGATGGCCCGCCGCCTGCGCGAGAAGCAGCCGAAGGTCGTGTACGTGGAGCTGTGCGAGGACATGGCGCCGCTCCTGACCGAGCTGCGCAACTGCAGGCTCCCGGTGGCGGTCCAGTCGTTCGCCACCGAGGTCGACGGCTTCCCCGCGGACTGGTCGCCGCTGTCGGTGGTCGCACCGATCACCGAGGCATCGGCCGAGTACCAGGCGATTGCGTACGCACTGGACACACCGGGCGTGGAACTGGTTCTCGTCGACCGCTCGTCGGACCACGTCTTCCAGTGGGACACGCGCGGCAAGCACGCCGATGACCCGGCCGGCCCGGCCGATCCGGACGCACCGCCCGCCGACGAGGAGGCCGCGCTGCACGGCGACGCGGTCGGCGTGGAGATCGGCGACCTGCGGCCGCGCTTCGCCGAACTGGAGGAGCACCTGCTGCGCCACGGCCGGGTGCGGCACTGGTCGGAGTGGTGGCACCAGTACGTCGAACTGCCGCTGGGCGACAGCGACCACGACACCTACCGCCAGGTGATGCTCCTGATCGGCAGCCTCTTCCGGCGCCTTGCGCCCGGCGACCCGCACCGGGTGCGGGTCGACGAGGACCGCGAGCGCTATATGTGGACCAGGATGCGCGAGCACCTGGCCGCGACCGGCACCGATCCCGCCGACTGCCTCTATGTCTGCGGCGCCTTCCATGCGGCAAGCCGCGTCGAGGAGTTCGGCGTGCACGGCACCGACACCTTCGAGATCAGCCCGCGCAGCGCCACAAAGTGGCAGCACGGCCTGATCCCGTCGAGCCACGCGTCGATCGAGGCGCAGTTCGGCCTCGCCGCCGGTTCGGTGTCCATCGCCGCGACGGTCTGGGCGAAGAACCTCAAGCGCACCAGGACGGAGCCGTACCGCCTCGCAGGACAGGCGGGCGCGAAGAAGAAGTCCAAGGCCAAGAAGGCGGCCGCCGCACCACCGCCCGTGCCGGCGGCCGAGCCCTCGGACAAACTGACCGGCTTCCTGCGGCAGCCGCCCGTCCTCGACCGGCTCGACGAGGCCGAACTGCTCGGCTGGTCCGTGGAGATCGTGCGCGCCGCGCGCCGCAACGGCTATCTGGCCTCCACCGCCGACGCCATCGCGGTGTTCGAGACGTCGATCCTGCTTGCCGGGATGCGCGACCGGGCAAGGCCCACGCCGTACGACTTCCAGGACGCGGCCGTCACGTGCATCGAGAAGGACTCGGTGCCCGGCCGGCGCGACATACGCCGCCTCGTGGAGATCATGATGGGCGGCGACCGGATCGGTCAGGTCGGCTATGAATCGCTGCCACCGCTGGCCCGCGACGTGCACGACCGCCTCGCACCGCTGAACCTGCCGCTGGAGAAGCGCGGCGTGCAGCGGGCCTTGCTGGACATCGCCGGGCAGCCGGAGCTGGGGCCGTGCTCCGACGTGCTGTGGATGCTGCGCCATCTGATGCCGCACGGCGCCGCACGTCCGATCATGGGCGAGCGGAAGCTGGGGGAGCGGTCCATCCAGGAGTCGTGGGACCTGGCCCTGGGCACCCACCAGCGCGCGCTCATCGAGCTCGGCTACGAGGGCGTCAGCATCGAGCAGGTCCTTGAGCAGCGCCTGCGCCGCACCGCGTACGGCCCGCAGGCCACCGCGGCGACGGTCCTGCAGGCCGTCGAGGACGCGACGCTCTACCTGGGCAGCCGCCGCCTCGCCGACGAACTGGGGACCCGCGCCCTGGAAGTGCTCTCGGCCGAACGCAGCGTGGACGGAGCGCCGGAAGTGCTGCGCCGGGTGCGGCGGCTGCTCGCCCACTACCGCACCAGCGAGCCGACGCTGCCGCCGTGGATCGAGTCCTTCGTCAAGGCCGGCTACGCCCACTACTGCACCCTGCTGCCGACGGCCTTCACCGACGAGGACGCCACCGTGCGCCAGGTGGCGGCGATGCTGGGCTTCCTCTTCAGCATGGAGAGCCTGGCCCTGTCGCTCGGCTGCGACCGGACCCAGCTGGAGCTCGCGGTCGCCCAGTCGCATCCGCAGGACCCGTCGAAGACGGCGCTGCTCTGGGCCGCCCAGACGCAGCTGGGGAACCTGTCCCGTGCGGACCTTCGGGCCAGGTGCGACGAACTCCTGGGCAACCCCCTGGTGGTGCCCGCCTATCCGCGCTACCTGAGCGGCTTCGTGCACGCCCTGGAACCCGTCCCGGGTCTCACCGACTTCGTCGTGGAGGCGGTGTCCAACGCGTTCGGACGGCTGCCGGACCCGGTGCTCCTGCCGTGGCTGCCGACGCTGATCACCACCCTGCGGGGGAGCGGCACGGACCTGGCGCCGCTCCTCATCCGCGAGGCCGGACGGATCTTCCCGGGCAAGCTCGCGGCGCTCGACGCGTGGGTGCCGCCGTGGCTGGCGCAGCCGGAACCGGTGGCGATGCGTCCGGCGGGGCCCGCCGACGGTGCCTCCGGCTGCACGCTGCTCGCCGCCCACCCCGCGACGTGCGACGCGGTGGCGAGCCTGCTCGGCTGCGACGGGACGTGGGAGACGGCGGATGCGGGCCCGTCGGGTGCCGCACTGGCCGGCCGTCATCCCGAGACGGCACTGGCGCTTGAGGCGCTGCTGTCCGGCGCCTGACCTCGACGGCGTGACCTCCGAACTCGTCCGTGGCTCGCGGCAGTACCGCGAAGCCGCGGGCGAGTTCGTGTTTCCCGGCAGCACGAGCGTTCCGCGAACCCGCGCGTTGCAAGGTCGTGAAGCGGGCCACCGGCACCTTGACCGTGCTTCCGGCCGGCGGCCATGCTCCTGGACATGACCGCGATGACCCCTCTTGTCCCGCGGCTCCACGTCGACCTGGGCCGTCTCGCCTCGGCCGCGTGTCGCCGGCGCATGGCCTGACCGGCCTCTCGGCGCCCTCCTCGCCCAGCCGCTCGGCGGCTCACTCACACCTCCGCAACACCACCAACACCACCAACACCACCAACATCACCTCAACTCGGCCGACACCGGGACGAGGTGATCCGTGCTGCCCATCGAAGGGATACCGGCCCCATGACCTCCGCACCCGCAGTGGAAACCCCGCACGGCCCCCAGACCCCCGGCATCGCCGTCCAGAAGGTCGGCGGCCGCATCGGCGCCGTCATCTCCGGCGTCCGCCTCGGCGGCGACCTGAACGAGACGGCCGTGGCCGCCGTCCGCGCCGCACTCCTCGAGCACAAGGTCGTCTTCTTCCGCGACCAGCGGCACCTCGACGCAGAGAGTCACGAGGCCTTCGCCCGGCTGCTCGGCACCCCCGTCGCCCACCCCACCGTGCCGTCCGTCGACGGCCGTTACGCCCTGGGCATCGACAACGACCACGGCGGCCGCGCCAACCAGTGGCACACCGACGTCACCTTCGTGCCCGCCTACCCGGCGTTCTCCATCCTCCGCGCCGAGGTCATCCCGCCGTACGGCGGCAACACGCTGTGGTCCAACACCGCCGCCGCGTACGCCGAGCTGCCCGAGCCGCTGCGGGTGCTCGCCGACAGCCTGCGGGGGGTGCACACCAACGACTACGACTACGCGGCCGTACGCCCCGGCGCCCCGATGGCGGCGCTCGAACAGCATCGGAGGGTGTTCACCGCGGTCACGTTCCAGACCGAGCACCCCGTGGTGCGCGTCCACCCCGAGACCGGGGAACGCACCCTGATCCTCGGAAACTTCCTGCAGAAGCTGACCGGCTTCAGGGCCGCCGACTCCCGCGCCCTCATCGACGTCCTCCAGTCGCACGTCGAGCGGCCGGAGAACACCGTGCGCTGGCAGTGGCGCGCGGGCGACGTCGCCATCTGGGACAACCGCGCCACACAGCACTACGGCGTGGACGACTCCGACGACCACGAGCGGACCCTGCGCCGCGTCACCATCGACGGCGATGTGCCGGTCGGCGTCGACGGGCGGCGCTCGACGCTGCTCACCCCGCGGTCCGTTCCCGAGCCCGTGCACGGGCTCGCTTCCGGCGCCTCCACGGACGGCACGGTCGCGGAGGCGCCGGGGGGCCTTCAATAAACCTGCACATCGAATACCCGGTCCAGTCACCGTATTCGGCGAACACTTCACACAAAGCCGTGTGTACGGGCCACAGGTCAGACGCTTTTGGGGACGGAGTGTCCGCTTTGTTGAAGGGAGTCCTGCGGCCCGCCCGATTTCCTCATGTGAAGCTTGTGAAGGAGCTGCCGCCATGCGGTGAACATGCCTGCACGCAGGGGTGATTCGTCCTCGCATTCACAGCCGACGGCCGTCCGACCGATTGGATGTGCGACATCCGAACGTGCTTTGATCCTGCCCACGCGGAATTCGCAGTTTGGGTTCCGCATTCTTAGAAACATCTTTGCAACAACCATGAGAAGGGCAGCTCACATCATGAACTCCACCCCCCAGGTCCAGACCCTCGAGATCTCCGACGCCGACCTCGACAACGTCTCGGGTGGCCTCTCCGCCAACGCCGTTGGCACCGTGACCGGCACCCTCGACTCGATCGCCCCCGTCTCCTCCACCGTCGGCACGGCCGTCGGCCTCGTCGAGGGCACCACCGGCCTGAACACCGCCCCCCTCGCGGGCCTGGCCACCAGCACGGTCGCCGGTCTCTGAGCATCTCGCTCGCTGAAACACCATGATTCGTGAGCCCCGGAACATCCAGTTCCGGGGCTCACGGACGCCATAAGCAAGGTAGGGAAGAGCCCCGTGCAGTTCCGCCAACAGGCCCTGTCCAAGCTGCAGTCGCCCGAGGAACTCGACCTGCCGGTGCGCTACGCCCGCCCCCAGGGCCTGCTCGTCCTCGCCATCACCCTCGTCGTGATGGCCGCGGCCGGTGTCTGGGCCGTGACCGGTTCGGTCTCCTCGACGCTGCGGGCGCCCGGCATCCTCACGCACGGCCAGGGCAGTTACGTCCTGCAGAGCCCCGTCACCGGGCAGGTGACCGGCGTCCTCGTCGAAGAGGGCGAACGGCTCGCCGCCGGCGCTCCGGTGCTCAAGGTCCGTACGGAACAAGGCGACAAGGTGGTCCGCGCCATCGCGGCGGGCCGCGTCACCGCACTCGTCGCCCGGATCGGTACCGTCGTCACCACGGGCGCCGACGTCGCGACCGTGGAGCGCGTGGACGGCAGCGACGACCCGCTCCTCGCCATGGTCTACGTACCCGCGGACAGCGCGGCCACCGTCCCCGTCGGCGCGAAGGTGGACCTCACCGTCCAGTCCGTGCCCACACAGCAGTACGGCGTGCTGCGCGGGCACGTGAAGGCGATCGGGCGGTCGGCGCAGAGCGCGCAGAAGATCACCGGATTCCTCGGCGACAAGGAACTGGCCGAACAGTTCACCGAGGCAGGACCACCCGTGGCGGTCCTCGTGCGGCTCGACCGCTCGTCCGCCACCAAGTCCGGCTACGCCTGGTCGTCGGCGGGCGGCCCGCCCTTCGCACTCGACTCCATGACCCTGGCCACCGGCGCCTTCCACCTCGCCGAGCAGCGCCCGATCGATTGGCTGCTTCCGTGACCGCACCGCACCCCTCCCCGGCACACCAGCAGCAACTGCCGCCCCCCGGCGGACGCCGCAGGCACCGTCCCGAGCCCCCGCAGCGCGGCCGCCGCCGCGCGGCGCAGCGCCCCCCGTCCAAGGGCAAGCGGCAGAAGACGGTGCGCACCCCCACCGTCCTGCAGATGGAGGCCGTGGAATGCGGCGCCGCCGCGCTCGCCATGGTCCTGGCCCACTACGGAAAGCACGTCCCGCTGGAGGAGCTGCGCATCGCCTGCGGCGTCTCCCGCGACGGCTCACGGGCCAGCAACATCCTCAAGGCGGCGCGCAGTTACGGCCTCACCGCCAAGGGCATGCAGATGGAGCCGGCCGCGCTCGCCGAGGTCAAGGCGCCCGCGATCCTCTTCTGGGAGTTCAACCACTACGTCGTCTACGACGGCATGGGGCGCCGCTTCGGCCGCCGCGGCGTGTTCATCAACGACCCCGACAAGGGCCGCCGCTTCGTGCCGTCGGAGGACTTCGACACCAGCTTCACCGGCGTCGTCCTCGTCCTCGAACCCGGCGACGACTTCCGCCCCGGCGGGCGCAGGCCCGGCATCATGCGGGCCCTCCCGGCCCGCCTGCGCGGCACCACGGGCACCATGCTCGCCGCGCTCCTGGCCAGCCTGCTCCTGGTGGCGGTCGGCGCGGCGCTGCCCGCGCTCAGCCGGACGTACATCGATCTGTTCCTGATCGGCGATCAGACCTCCCTCCTCGGCGCCCTCTTCGCGTCCATGGGGGCGATGGTCGCGCTGACCGTGGTCCTCACCTGGCTGCAACAGGCGAACCTGCTGCGCGGCCGCATCATCTCCTCCACCCTCAGCAGCGCCCGCTTCCTGCGCCATCTGCTGCGCCTGCCCGTCACGTTCTACGCCCAGCGCAGCCCCGCCGACCTGGTGCAACGCCTGGCGTCCAACGACGCCGTCGCCGAAACCCTGGCGCGCGACCTCACGGCCGCCGGTGTCGACGGCATCGTCGTACTCCTCTATGCGGCCCTGCTGTGGACGTACGACCCACAGCTCACCCTCGTCGGCGTGGGCATCGCCCTGCTGAACATCGTGGCGATGCGCGTCGTCATCCGGCTGCGCGCCACCGGCACCCAGAAGCTGCGCGCCGACAGCGCCAAGCTCACCAACACCTCGTACACCGGCCTGCAGTTGATCGAGACGATGAAGGCCACCGGCGGCGAGAACGGCTACTTCCGGCGGTGGGCGGGCCAGCACGCCACCACCTTGGAGGAGCAGCAGCGCCTCGGCGTGCCCAGCGCCTGGCTCGGCATCGTCGCACCGACGCTCGCCACCCTGAACAGCGCGCTGATCCTGTGGATCGGCGGCCTGCGCGCGGTGGAGGGGCATCTCTCCATCGGTCTGCTCGTCGCCTTCCAGGCCCTGGTGACCCGCTTCACCGCGCCCATCACCCGCCTCAACGGGGTGGCAGGACGCATCCAGGACTTCGCCGCCGACGTCGCCCGCCTCAAGGACGTCGAGAACTTCCCCGTCGACACGCTCTACTCCCGCCCCGAACCGGCCGCGAGCACCCGCCGCCTCAAGGGCCACGTCACCCTCGAGGACATCACCTTCGGGTACAGCCCCCTGGACAAGCCCCTGTTGACCGGCTTCTCCCTGACGGTCGGTCCCGGCCAGCAGGTCGCGCTCGTCGGCGGCTCGGGCAGCGGCAAGTCGACCGTCTCCCGGCTGATATCGGGCCTCTACAGCCCGTGGGAGGGCACGATCCGCATCGACGGACAGCGCCTGGAGGACATCCCGCGCGGCGCGCTCGCCGCCTCCGTCTCCTTCGTCGACCAGGACGTCTTCCTCTTCGAGGGCACCATCCGCGACAACGTCGCCCTGTGGGACCCCTCCATCCCCGACGACGCCGTCGTCGCCGCGCTCAAGGACGCCTGTCTGTACGAGATCGTCGCCCGCAGGCCCGGCGGCATCCACGGCCGCGTCGAGCAGGACGGCCGGAACTTCTCCGGCGGGCAGCGCCAGCGCCTGGAGATCGCCCGCGCGCTGGTGCGCCGCCCCAGCATCCTCGTCCTCGACGAGGTGACCAGCGCCCTGGACGCGGAGACCGAGCAGGTCATCATCGACAACCTGCGCCGCCGCGGCTGCGCCTGCGTCGTCATCGCCCACCGTCTGAGCACCGTGCGCGACAGCGACGAGATCGTCGTCCTCGACCACGGCTCGGTCGTCGAGCGCGGCCGCCACGAACACCTGGTCGCCGCGGGCGGTCCCTACGCCGACCTGGTCAAGGAGCACTGAGGTGACCTCGGTACCGGAGCAGTACACGCACACCGCGTACGGGGACGACGCGGTTGCCGCCGCCTTCGGCGCGCTCGGCACCCCCGCCGACTGCACGGGCCTGCGCAGCGTCCACCTGGAGGGCCCGCAGGTGCTGTGGCTCGTCGTGGCGGGCGCCCTCGACCTGTTCGCGGTCGACGCCGTGCAGCAGGGCCACTGGCATTTCCTGGGCCGCCTCGAACCCGGCACCCTGCTCCTGGGTCCGGTCGAAGGCCCCCAGCACACCCTCGTCGGACGCCCCCTCCAGGGCTGCGAGCTGCGCCGCATCCCGCTGCGCGAGCTCTACCGTCCCGACTTCGGCGACACCTGGGCCTACGAGCAGCAGTACCCCAGCCAGTACGACACCCAGGACCAGGCCCTGAGCCTGCTCGAGCACGCCTTCGCGCTCGGCATCGGACGCAGCCACCGGGTGCTCTTCGAGGCGCCGCTCGACGGGCGCATCATGGGCGACGACGTGGTGACCGACGACGAGATCCTCTGGATGCCGGTCGCGCCGGGCAGCGTGCAGTACGGCGCCGCCTACAGCGCGGAGGCCGCCGGCGATCTGCTCGTCGACCCCGCCGTCTGGCAGCGCATGGTCAACCAGCAGTACCGGCTGCTCTCCACCCTCGACCGCTGGATCGAACGCCTGGAGCGCGCCCACGAGGACCGCACGGCCGCCGGCATCAAGGCGGGCGAAACGGTCCGAGAGCAGGCCGACCGGACCCTGATCGCCTCCATCGGCCGCTCGGGCAGGGGCGGTTCGGGCCGCCCCGCGTCCCAGGGCGGCGACGACATGACGTACGCGGCCTGCCGTCTCGTCGCCGACGCGGCCGGCATCAAGCTCGCCGCCCCGGCGGAGAGCGGTGCGGTCAGCGACCGGATCGACCCGGTGGAGCAGGTCGCGGTGGCCTCACGGATCCGCACCCGGGCCGTCCGGCTCGATGGCGACTGGTGGCGCGAGAACGCAGGACCCCTGGTGGGGCACCGTGCCGCGAGCGGGGCGCCGGTCGCGCTGCTGTGGCGACGCGGCGGCTACGAGTCGGTGCACCCCTCGTCCGGGCGGCGCACGCGCGTCGACGAGGACAACGCGGAGGAGTTCGAGCCGCAGGGCGTCATGTTCTACCGGCCGCTGCCCGACCGGGCGCTGACCCCCTGGGGGCTTTTCCGCTTCAGCCTGCGCGGCAACGGCGGCGACGTACGCAATCTGGCGATCGCCGGTCTGGTGACGGTCCTCATCGGGGCCCTGGTGCCGATCGCGACGGGCCAGGTGCTCGGCGTGTACGTCCCGAACGCCGAGAAGAGCCTGATCGTCCAGGTCTCCCTGGCCGTCATGATCACCAGCATCGTCTCCGCGGCCTTCATGCTGCTGCAGAACCTCACCATCCTGCGGATGGAGGGCCGTATGGAGAGCGCCCTGCAACCCGCCGTCTGGGACCGCCTGTTGAGGCTGCCTACCCGCTTCTTCGCCTCCCGCTCCACCGGTGAACTGGCCAGCGCGGCGATGGGCGTCAGCGCCATCCGCCGGGTGCTCTCGGGCATCGGCCCGGTGGCCCTGCAGGCGGGCACGGTCGGCGCGATGAACCTCGTCCTGCTGCTCCTCTACAGCGTGCCCCTCGCCCTGGCCGCACTCGGCATGCTGGTCGTCATCGCCGGGGTGTTCCTCGCCCTCGGCCTGTGGGAACTGCGCTGGCAGCGCCGCCTTGTCGAGCTCGGCAACAAGCTCAACAACCAGGCCTTCCAGACCCTGCGCGGACTGCCCAAGCTCCGCGTCGCCGGGGCCGAGAGCTTCGCGTACGCGGCATGGGCGGGGGAGTTCGCGCGCAGCCGCGAGCTCCAGCAGCGCGCGGGCCGCATCAAGAACCTCACGACGGTCCTCAACGCGGTCTATCTGCCGCTCTGTACGCTGATCATGTTCGTGCTCCTCGCGGGCCCGGCGCACGGCAGCCTCACCGCGGGGGAGTTCCTCACCTTCAGCACCGCCGTGACGATGCTCCTGACGTCGGTCACCCAGCTCACCGGGGCGCTGATCTCGGCGGCCGCGGTCCTGCCGATGTTCGAGCAGATCAAGCCGGTGCTCGACGAGGCGCCCGAGGTGCGCGGCGCGAGCACGCAGCCCGGCGAACTCCAGGGGGAGATCGAGGCCCGCTCCGTCTCCTTCCGCTACACGGACGACGGCCCGCTGGTCCTGGACGACGTGTCCCTCGCCATCCGCCCCGGGGAGTTCGTGGCGATCGTCGGCCCGAGCGGCTGCGGCAAGTCGACGCTCCTGCGCCTGCTCATCGGCTTCGACAAGCCGGTCGCGGGCGGCGTCCTGTACGACGGCCAGGACCTGGCCGCCCTCGACCAGGCCGCCGTACGCCGCCAGTGCGGGGTCGTGCTGCAGAACGCGCAGCCGCTCACCGGCTCGATCCTGGACTGCATCTGCGGCGCCGAGACGTTCACCCAGGAAGAGGCCTGGGAGGCCGCGGCGATGGCGGGCCTCGCCGAGGACATCAAGCGCATGCCGATGGGCCTGCATACGATGATCTCCGGCGGGGGAGCGGTCTCCGGCGGCCAGCGCCAGCGCCTGATGATCGCCCAGGCGCTGATCCGCCGCCCCCGGGTCCTCTTCTTCGACGAGGCGACCAGCGCCCTGGACAACGAGACCCAGCGCACCGTCATCGACAGCACCCGCGCCCTGAACGCCACCCGCGTCGTGATCGCCCACCGTCTGTCCACCGTCCTGGACGCCGACCGCGTGATCGTCATGTCGGAGGGCCGCATCGTCCAACAGGGCCCGCCCGCCCAGCTGTTGGCGGACACGGGCGGACGGCTGCACGAGTTGGTGCGGCGGCAGCTGAGCTGACCCCGTCAGAGAGACGCTGAACCGTCAGAGGGATCCGGGGACGACGAACAGACCCCAGGTGACGAGTGGCGCGACCACGGCAATGCCAAGACCCCAGGCCATCAGCCGACGGAAGACGAAGTCACGCTGTTCCTCAGGGGTGTTGGCGGTCACCAGCGCCCCGCTGGTGGAGAACGGCGACGCGTCCACCACGGACGCGGAGATGGCAAGGGCGGTGATGAGCCCCACCGCGCCCACCTGGCCGTCGAGCAGGAAGGGCACCGCCAGGGGGATCAGCGCCCCGAGCATGCCGGTGGTCGACGCGAAGGCGGAGACCACCGCGCCGATGAGGCAGATCAACAGGGCGCCCACGAGGGGCGCTTGGATGGCGGCGACCTCCTTGCCGAGGTAGTCGATGGTGCCGATGCGCTCCATCTGGCTCACGTAGGTGACGATGCCGCAGACCAGCAGCACGGTGGACCACGCGCACCGCTCGACGGCGCCCTTGGCCGACTTCGGGGAGATCAGCGAGAGCACGACGGTGATGCTGAGCGCCATAAGCCCCACGTCGAGGTCGAAGAAGAGCGCTCCGCCGACCAGGCTGAGCAGACCGAGCAGGGTCAGGGCGCGGGGGCCGTCGAGGCGGACGGGCGGTGTGTCCGCTGCCGGGGGCGCGGTGGCGGTCGCGGTGCTCGCGGTGTCCGTGGTGCTCGTGGCGACGGTGAGGGTGGGCCCAGACGTTCCGCCCGCCTCGACCAGTCGACCGCCGGGCGGTCCGTCGTCCCGTCCGGCCGGAGCGGGGCCCGCGCTCCCTGCGTCGCCGCCGGTGTGGGTCGGTGCGCGTTGCCCCAGCAACTGCCGTCCGCCGAAGACGAAGAAGACGATGACGCACAGGACGACGTTGAACAGGAACGAGGCGGTGACGAGCATCGCGGGGCTGCCCGGCAGATCGTTGCGCTCGACGACGTTGTTGGTGATGCTGCCGAACACGCCGATGGGCGAGAAGCCGCCCGCGCTGGCCCCGTTGGCGATGAGAAGCCCCATGAGCACGGGGTTGATGCCGTACGTCGCGGCGAAGCCGAGCCCGATGGGCGCGATGATCCCGACGGCCGCAGGGGTGACCGCGCCGACCGCGGTGAGCACGGCGGTGACCAGGAACATGACCCAGGGGACGAGGGCGATCCGGCCCCGCACCGCCTTCACGGCCGCGTGCACGAGCCAGTCGACCGTGCCATTGTTCTTCGCGATGGCGAACAGCAGGGTCACGCCGACCAGGACGACGAAGAGATCGCCGGGGAACCCCGCGAAGAGGTCGTCCGTCGATTCGTCCGCCACCGTCGAGCCGATGATGAACGCGGCCACCAGGGCGAGCGCGCCCAGATGGACGGAGGAGAAGGTCGCGATGGCGAAGATCAGCACCAGGGCGATGATGGAGATGACTTGATCTGACACGAGGGCTCCCTTGCCGTCGGCCGATGGTCATGTCACGGAGCGCCGGGGCGTGTTGAGGCCGGGGCGCGTGAGGGGCTCAGGGGAATGGAGGGATTCCGCTAAGCGGAATCAGTCTTTCGCATTGGGGAGTATTGAAGCGCTTCGCCCGGGGCGTCAAGGGGGTGCGCCCCGTAAGGGGCGCGGGGAACTGCGCGACCAGCCCCCACGGACCCGCAGGCGAATACGGCCCCCCGGCGGAGCCGCTAGCGCCCGGCTGCAGGCCCGCCCGACGCCCGCTCCGGCAACTGCCTCAACGCGGCGCCGACCTGCAACGCCGTCTCCCTCACCAGCACCCCATACGCGGCGCTCGACTCCTCCGTCATCCGACTCGTCGGCATATTGACGCTGATGCTCGCCACCGGCGAACCCACCTCGTCCAGGACCGGGGCGGCGACCGCCGACACGTCACTGCGCCACTCGCCGCCGTTGGTGGCGTAACCCCGCTCCCGGATCAGCGCGAGCTCGGCCAGCAGCGCCTCCCGGTCCGTGATGGTCGTATCGGTGAACTCTTCGAGCCCGGCGGCCAGTTGACCATCGATCGCCTCCGCGGAGCGGGAGGCGAGCACGGCCTTGCCGTTCGCGGAGGCGTGGATGGGCAGCCGGGTGCCCAGAGCCAGGATGATCCGCACCGGCTTGGAGGTCTCCAGGCGCTCGATCAGGACCACCGACTCGCCGTCAGGGACGGTCAGATGCACCGTCTCGTCGGTGCGCCGCCGCAGCTCCTCCATGATCGGCACGGCCACGTCACGCAGGCTCAACTCCCCGGTGGCGCGCCGCCCGACCTGCAGCGCTTTGGTGGTCAGCGCCCACCGCGTGACCTCGCCGCCGGCCGGCCGGATCCAGCCCGCCGTGTGCAGCGTGCGCAGGGCGCGCTGCGCCGAACTCTTGGGCAGCTCCAGGGCGCGGGCC
This sequence comes from Streptomyces sp. NPDC021622, assembly GCF_040640795.1. Lineage (NCBI taxonomy): Bacteria > Bacillati > Actinomycetota > Actinomycetes > Kitasatosporales > Streptomycetaceae > Streptomyces > Streptomyces sp. NPDC021622. The sequence continues at coordinate 101,387 of NZ_JBFACK010000007.1, read as the reverse complement.
AGGTCGGCGACGCCGACGGGCTGGCGCGCGGCCACCTCTTCGAGCACCCGAAGTGCGTTGAGAACGCTCTGCATCCGTTGACTCCCCCTGTGTCGGCTCCTATGCTCCGGCGTGCCACCTTATGACACACCGTGCCACAATGCAGCACGCTTCTCAAGGGAGTTGGCCACAGTGACCTCTCAGTCCGGGCGGCACTTCTTGCAGATACCGGGCCCCACCAACGTCCCCGACCGGGTGCTCCGCGCCATCGCGGCGCCCACCATCGACCATCGCGGCCCCGAATTCGCCGCGTTCACCACGGAGTTGCTCGCCGGCCTCGGGCCGGTCTTCGGCACCACAGGACCCGTCGTGATCTTCCCCGGCTCCGGCACCGGCGCCTGGGAAGCGGCGCTGGTCAACACGCTCAGCACCGGAGACCGCGTCCTGCACGTCGAGACCGGCCACTTCGCCACGCTCTGGCGGCAGATGGCCACCACCCTCGGCCTGTACGTTGACTTCGTGCCCGGCGACTGGCGCCACGGCGCCGCCCCCGAGGCCGTCGCCGAACGCCTCGCCGCCGACACCGCCCGCACCATCAAGGCCGTCTGCGTGGTGCACAACGAGACCTCGACCGGCGTGACCAGCCGCGTCCCCGAGATCCGGCGGGCGATGGACGCGACCGGACACCCGGCGCTGCTCCTCGTCGACACCATCTCCTCGCTCGGCTCGATCGACTACCGGCACGACGAATGGGGCGTCGACGTCACCGTCGCGGGCTCCCAGAAGGGCCTGATGCTCCCGCCCGGCCTGAGCTTCAACGCCGTCAGCGAGAAGGCCCTTTCCGCCTCCCGCACGGCGGGACTGCGCAGGTCGTACTGGGACTGGCAGCCCGTCATCGACGCGAACAAGCGCGGCTACTTCCCCTACACCCCCGCCACCAACCTCCTCTACGGCCTGGCCGAGGCGCTGCGCATGCTCCGGGCCGAAGGGCTGCCCGCGGTCTTCGCCCGGCACGACCGGCACGCGGCTGCCACCCGAACCGCCGTACGCGGCTGGGGACTTGAGGTCCTCTGTGCCGACGAACGGGAGTACTCCTCCTCGCTCACCGCGGTTCTCATGCCCGAAGGCGAAGACGCCGACAAGGTGCGCGAGGTCATCCTCGACCGGTTCGACATGTCCCTGGGCGCCGGGCTCGGCAGGCTCGCCGGACGGGTCTTCCGCATCGGCCACCTCGGCCACTTCAACGACCTGACCCTCGCGGGCACCCTCGCCGGCGTCCAACTGGGCCTCCAACTGGCCGGCGTACGCATCGACCCGAACGGACTCACCGCCGCCCTGGACGTCCTGCGCGACTCGTGACGCCGCCGAAGCGTCGAGTGACGCCGCCGAACTCCCCACCCAGCAGAGGAGGTTGCCGCGCATGACCGTCACCACCCGCGAGAACAGCACGGACGACGACCCCGCAGGCAAGGAACAAGACAAGGAACAGACCCGCGCTCTCGAGCAGGCCCTCGTCAAGGATCTCGACGGCGAGGTCCGTTTCGACGACTACACCCGGCATCTGTTCGCCCGCGACGCGAGCATGTACGCGATCACGCCGATGGGCGTGGTCTTCCCCCGGCACGCCGACGACATCGCCGCAGCCGTCGCGGCCGCCGCCGCCCACCAGGTCCCCGTCGTGCCGCGCGGCGCCGGCACCAGCCTGGCCGGGCAGACCGTCGGCCCCGGCCTGGTCCTCGACCTGTCCCGGCACATGAACGCGATCGTGGAGCTGGACCCGGAGAGCGGCACCGCGCTGGTCGAACCCGGCGTCGTACAGGACCAGTTGAACCGCGCCGCGAGCCCCTGGGGCCTGATGTTCGGCCCCGACACCTCGACCAGTAACCGCGCCACCATCGGCGGAATGATCGGCAACAACTCGGCAGGCAGCGGATCGGTCCGCTACGGCATGACCATCGACCACATCCGCGAACTCGACGTGGTCCTCTCGGACGCGAGCCGGGCCCGCCTCGGCCGCGTCGACGAGACCGAACGCGCCCGCCGCGCGAAGCAGGAGACCCTCGAAGGGGCCCTCTACCGCGAACTGCCCGAGATCGTCCGCGCCAACGCCGCGGCGATCGCCGATGGCTTCCCCGCCCACTGGCGCCGCGCCTGCGGCTACCGCCTCGACCGGCTCGCCCGCGATGACGCCCCCTTCGACCTCGCGAAGTTCGTCGTCGGCTCGGAGGGCACGCTGTCCGTGGCCACGCGGGCCCTGGTCGACCTGGTGCCCAAGCCGAGCCGCACCGTGATCGCCGTGGGCCACTTCGCCTCCGTCGCCGAGGCCATCGCAGGCACAGAGGACGCGCTGGCCTGCGATCCGGCCGCCGTGGAGCTGATGGACCGCACGATCCTCGACCTGTCCCGCCGCAAGATCGAGTACGCCGCGCTCGGCGACCTCCTTCAAGGAGCTCCCGAAGCCCTGCTCTTCGTCTCCTTCACCGGCGACGACGAAGGCGAACTCCTCGACGGGATGCGGCGCCTGACGAAACTGTGGGCGCGGCACGGCCACGGCTACCACACCCTCCAGGCGGTCACCCCGGCCCAGCAGGCATCGCTCCTCAAGGTGCGCAAGGCCGGGCTCGGCCTGCTGATGGCCGCCGGCGAAGGCACCCGCCGCCCGCTGGCCTTCGTCGAGGACACCGCGGTCGACCCCGTCCATCTCGCCGACTACACCCGCCGGTTCAAGGACGTCCTCGACCGGCACGGCATGAGCGCGGGCTTCTACGGCCACTGCTCGGTCGGCTGTCTGCACATCCGTCCCTACCTGGACCTCGCCGACCCCGCCGACGTGGGCCGGATGCGCGCCGTCGCGGAGGAGATCAAGGACCTGGTCGCCGAGTACGGCGGCGTGAACTCCAGCGAGCACGGCGACGGCCTTGCGCGCAGCGAGTTCAACCGCGAGATCTTCGGCGACCAGCTGTACGAGGCGATGCGCGAGGTCAAGCGGCTCTTCGACCCGCACGGCGTACTCAACCCCGGAAAGATCGTGGACGCGCCGCCGATGACGCAGAGCCTGCGCGACGCGGCCCTGCCGCCCGCCGAACCCCTGCGGACCCGGCTCTCCTTCGAGGTCGTGGGCGGGGGCGGCATGCGCGCGGCGGCCGACCGGTGCATGAACATCGGCCTGTGCCGCAAGAGCGGAAGCGGCGCCATGTGCCCCTCGTACATGGCCACCCGCAAGGAAGAGGACTCCACCCGCGGCCGGGCCGGCGCCCTGGTCAAGGCCCTGTCCGAGCCCGACCCGAAGGCCGCGCTCGGCGACGAACGCCTGCACGAGATCCTCGACCTGTGCCTGATGTGCAAGGCGTGCAAGAGCGAATGCCCGCTCGGCGTCGACATGGCAACCCTCAAGAGCGAGACCCTCTCGCACCACCACGACGTCCACGGAGTGCCGCTGCGCTCCCGCCTCTTCGGAGCGATCCGTACGCTGAACCGCCTGGGCTCGGCGACCGCGCCGCTGTCCAATCTGCCGGGGCGCATCGCACCGGTGCGCCGCCTCATGGACCGCGTGGCCGGCATCGCACCGGCGCGGCCGCTGCCGGTCTTCGTGCGCCACAACCTGCTGCGCTGGTTCCGCCGCCGCACACCGGCCGCGCACCCCGTCACCCAGGGCACCGTCACCTATCTCGCCGACTCCTTCACCACGTTCACGGAGCCGGACATCGGCAGGGCGGCCATCGAGCTCCTCGAACGGGCCGGTTTTCAGGTCAGGTTGGAGAGCGGCGGCTGCTGCGGCAGGTCAAGCCTCTCCAAGGGTCTGGTGGACGACGCCAAGAACAAGGCACGCCACCTGGCCCACACCCTCGCTGACACGACCGACCCCGGCTCGCCGATCGTGGGGTGCGAGCCTTCCTGCCTGATGACGCTGCGCGATGAACACCGGGCGCTGCTGCCGGACGACACGGCCGTCAAGGATGTCGCGGGCCGGGTGCGCCAGGTCGAGGAACTCCTGGTGGAGGCCATCGACGAGGGGCGCCTGCGGCTGCGCGAGGACTCCTGGCTCGCGGGCCGCAGGCTCCTCTACCACGGCCACTGCCACCAGAAGGCCGAGGTCGGCACGGCCGCGACTGTCGCCCTGCTCAGCCGCATCCCGGGCGTGACAGTGAGCGAACTGGACGCCGGATGCTGCGGCATGGCGGGATCCTTCGGCTTCGAATCCGAGCACTACGACGTGTCCATGACGGTCGGGCAGGACCGTCTCTTCCCCGCGATCGCGGCGGAATCCCCGGACACGGTGGTGGTCGCCACCGGCGTCTCCTGCCGTCAGCAGATTTTCCACGGCACGGAGCGCAACGCCTGGCATCCGGTCCAGCTCCTGCGGGAGGCGGCTACAACAGTCAGCTAGTGCGGGTGTAGGTGAGGAACGCGGTTCCGCCGTCCAGGACGGTGTGGTCCGTGAGGTTCCATACGTGCGGGTCGAAGGCGGTCGAGCGGCCGAACAGGGGAATGCCGGCGCCGGTCGTCAACGGGGCCAGCTTGACGATCAGTTGGTCGATCTCGGCGTACAGGGCGCCCGCCAGTTCGCCGCCGCCGATCAGCCAGATGTCCTTGCCCTCCTCCTGCTTCAGCTCCCTTACCTTCGCCACCGCGTCGCCGGTGACCAGCTCGACGGACGGGTCGGGGCTCTCGGTCAGCTTGGTGGAGAACAGCAGGTGGCGCAGGTGCGGGTAGGCGTTGGTCGTGCCTGCGGCCACGCCGATCTCGTACGTCTTGCGTCCCTCGATGACCGTGTCGAAGTGGGTGCCCTCTGCCGTAATGGACAGTGCTGCTCTGGCCGGGGCGGGCAGGGTCTCCGGATACTCCGCGGCCAGGTGCTGCACGTAGTCGGCGGGGATCGGCCAGAAGCCGTCGGGGCCCGTGGGGTCGGCGCCGTCGGGCCCGGCGATGAATCCGTCAAGGGTGACGGCTATGAAGTACACGAGCTTGCGCATGGGGGCCTCCTGTGGAGTGGCAGGTCGGTCAGCCCGCCGACCGGTCGGCCGACGGGCACGTCAAAGATCGACTGACCTGGCACAGTACCCGGCCGCCGTCATGCGGGAGTTGCTCCGGCCGCGGGGATGCGCTCCAGGATCCCGCCCGCGAAGACGTCGTACAGCGGCAGCGTCTCCAGATGGACGTAGCCGATGTGGCAGTCGCACACGGTGAGTGGGCAGGCGCGTGGCTCCAGGGCGCGGCGGTAGGAGCCGTCGTAGAGATTGCCCAGCTCGCTGCGGACGAAGTGGCAGCGGCGGACCGTGCCGTCGCCGTCGACGGAGATGACCGACTCGCCCGTACGGCAGGGCAGTCCGGCCGAGCGGTGCGGGTGGCGGCTGTAGGGGAACAGAGGGTCGATGGCCGTCCACTGTTCGGCCTCGGCGTCGGTGTAGGTGTGGCCCTCCGCCGCGTTCACCCAGAGATAGACCTCGCAGGGCAACGCGGCGCGCAGCCGCCGGGCGTCGTCGAGGTGTCCGGCCACGCCGACGACACCGACGCTGAACCGCACGCCCCGCTCGGCGAGTTGACGTGTCTTGGCGAGGAAGCGGTCGTACGGCGTCTGTCCCGGGTGATACGTGCACCACAGTGCGACCGTGTCCAGATCGGCCTCGGCAAGCCAGTCCGTACGGCAGCTGAGATTGGTCTGGATGGCGACCCGGTCGATGTGCGGCTGGTGGGAGAGCTCGACCAGTGCGCGCCGGTACCAGGAGCGGACCAGGCCCTCGCCCCACGGCGTGAAGAGGACGGAGAGACGGTCGTCGGTCTGCCGCCCGGCCCACCCCGCGAACCGTTCAAGGGCCGCCCGGTCGGCCCGCAACTGGCCCGTGCTGTCACGCCGCTTGGCAAACGGGCAGTACGGGCAGTCGTAGTCGCACGACGCCAGCGGGCCGCGGTACAGGATCGTCAGGTCCATGCTCGCCCCGCTCACTTCAGTTCGTACGCGGCCATCGCGGCGCGCACCTCGGGGGAGAACAGCACGGGGCCGATCGCGTCGGAGTGCGCAAGGCCCTCCGGGGTCAGCCGCAGCACAGCGGCGTCCCGCTCCAGCCAGCCACGCTCGGCGAAGCCGGCCAGCTCGGCGGGGAAGTCCTCGCCCGGGTCGGTGCCGAACCGCTTGCGGTACTCCGCCAGTTGCATGCCGTCGGCCTGCAGCAGCGACTGCAGCAGATGGCGGCGGCGGGCCTCCGCCCCGTCGACCCGGCGGCCGTGCACGGCGCGGCTGAAGTCCTCCGTGGCGGTGTAGTCGTCGATGATCGTGCGGATCTCGCGCAGGTCGACCGCGTAGTCGAAGGAGTAGTGCAGCGTCGAGGTGTACGAACGGGCGCCGCAGCCCAGGCCGATCATGCCGTCGGTCTGGCAGGCGTAGTCGTCCGCACCCTGCGGGGGCGCGTCCGCGCGGCGGAACATCCGCATCGACACCTGGACATAGCCCTCGGCGACGAGGTGGTCGCGGCCCTGCCGGTACAGCCGCAGCCGCTGCTCGTCCCACTCCCGATCGGCGAGCGCCGCGTCGACTGCCGTGCTTGCCGCCGCCCCGTGCTTGCCCAGACCTGTCAACGGCCGTACGTACAGCGGGTAGAGGTAGAGCTCCTCGGGCCGCCAGGCGAGAGCGGCGTCCAGGGAGGTGCGCCAAGTGTCCTCGGTCTGGCCTTCGATCCCGTAGATGAGGTCGATGTTGAGCACCGGGATGCGGGCGTCGCGGATCCGCCCCAGCGCCGCATCGACGTCCGCGCGGCGCTGGGGCCGCACGGCAGCCCGGGCCTCGGCGTCGATGAAACTCTGCACGCCCAGGCTGAGCCGGGTCGCACCCCGCTCGGCGAGGACCGCGAGCCGGTCGGCGGTCGCCGTCGCCGGGGACGCCTCGACGGACAGGGGTATCGCGCGCAGATCGGCACCCATGCGCCGCTCGGCGATGTCGCACAGCCGCTCCAGCTCGGCGGCCTCGAGATAGGTGGGGGTGCCGCCGCCGAACGCCGCGTTGGCGAACCGAAGGGGCGCCGCCGCCCCGCCCTGCTCGTCGAGCGCGTCCCGCACTGCGGTGGCCTGCCGGTCCAGCGCGTCGAGGTAGCGGGTGGTGAGTTCACCGGGGGCGCCGATGCGGGTGAACAGATTGCAGAAGCCGCAGCGGACCTCGCAGAACGGTATGTGCAGATAGAGGGAGAGCGCGTCCTTGGGTTCGCCTGCCCACAGGGCACGCAGCTCGGGGCGGTCGGTGAGCGGGCGGTAGGCGGTCTTGTGCGGGTAGGCGTAGACGTAACTCTGGTACGGGCGCGGGGCAGTGGCTGTTGCCGTCGCCGTCGCCGTGGGGTCGAGAAGGTGCTGCGGGGTGCTCATGCGGACGGCTCCAGGAAGAAGTGGGCGTACGGCACCGTCCACACGGCCTCGTGTCCCAGACGGTGGCCGGTGTAGCCGTCGTCGCCGTATGTCGTGCCGTGGTCGGAGCAGACGATGGCGAAGCAGCGGCGGCGCGAACTCAGCGCGGCGAACAGCCGCCCGATGTGGCGGTCGATGTACTCCAGAGCGGCCGCGTGCGTTGCCCGGCTGTCGCCCGCCGCACGGGTGGCGCCCGGCAGATGGAACCAGTTGGGCTGGTGCAGCGCGGCCGCGTTGAGGAAGAGGAACAGGCGCTGATCGTGAGGCAGTTCGGCGACCACCTTCTCGGCACACGCCACCTGCGCCTCGAAGGACGTCGGCGAGGCCACGCCGAACTCCGGCTCCCAGTGGCTCTCCTGAAAGAGACCGGGCAGTACGCCGCCCAACGCGCCCTGCTTGTTGAAGAAGCCGACACCGCCGACGCACACCGTGCGGTAGCCGGCGTCCGCGAGGCCGGACACCAGGTCGGGGGTGTCGAAGACGAAGGTGCGCCCGGCGGTCGTCTCACTCCCCGTGAAACGCGCGGCGAACAGCCGCGGATGCGGGCCGGGAGCGGCGGGCGTGGGCAGGAACCCGGCGAACATCGCCTGGTGCGAGGCATAGGTGAAACTGCCCGGAGCATGCCGCTTCTCCCAGGCGCCACCGGGCAGATGGCGGGCCAGATTGGGGATGCGCCCCGCGGCGGCGAGCTCGACGGCCACGTCGTGGCGGAGGGTGTCGAGCGTGACGAGGAGAAGGTCATCACGCCCGACGACCTCGTTCATGTCGACCGCGACGCCTTCCGAGACGGCTACCGGGTGCCCACCGGCGGCGGCCGGCGCGTGGGAGAGATCAGGGGCTTGCATGGTGGTTCCTTGCGGGGTGATGCGGGGCCGGGCAAGAATCGTCCGGCGGTTGCGGTGACTGCCGCGGCTGCGGCGGCTCCACTGGCTGCGAGGCGACCGACGCACTGTGCCGTGCAGCGGGGTGGCGCTGGCCCGGGCGTGGGCCTGGATCGCCCGGTGACTGCGGTGACTCGAAGGGCTCCGGTGCCTGCGAGGCGGACGTCGCACCGTGTCGTACGGCGGCCACCTGCGCCGCATACGTGTCCAGCCCCTCCGCCCCGCTGCCCGGCAGGCCCGTCAGGCGTGGCAGCAGGTCTCCGAAGGCGTTGATCTCGCCTACGGCGAACCGGCGCCAGCCGATCGCCGGCAGCAGGTCGACGCCGACGCAGAGCGTGCCGGGGAAACAGGCGGCTGCGCGTTCGCAGGTCTCCAGAGCCTCGGCCCAGCGAGCGCCCGCGGCCTCCATCGCGGTGGACAACTCGCCGCGTGCCCCGCCCAGATGAAGGTTCGTCAGAGGGGAGCGGCTGGTGCGTACGACGGCGTGTGTGGCCCGGCCGCCGACGACCACGATCCGCAGATCGGCCGCCCGCCCGTCCAGCGACGCCTTCGGCAGCCAGCGCTCGATGTGCAGGCCGTCGGGTGCGAGTCCGTCGACGATCGCGGCGATCTCCCGCTCGTCCCGATAGCGGCGCACCTGGAGGGAGTTGTGCAGCCGGCCGTCTGCGAGCTCGACGGACGTGGTCGCCTGGACGCGGCCGGGACCCGCTGTCTCGACGGCCAGCACCCCGGAAGCGGAGGATCCGTGGGCGAGCTTGACGAAGGTCCGGGGCATGCGGTGCTCGCGCATCAGATCGCGTACGTCGTCCCAGCCGCGCACCGCCACCGTCGCGCCGGACGTGGGCGAGGCCGGAACGGGCACTCCCGCGCGGGCGAGCACGTCATGGCAGCGCCGCTTGTCGAAGAGCACACCGAGCTCGTCGGGGTCATCGAGCCGCACCCCGCCGCGCAGCGACCGCACGGCCGCGGTGAACCGCTCGTACCAACGCCCGCTGCCCTCCACGCGGGTGGGGTCGTCCACGCCCCGCAGCGCCCGGTCGACGTCGGCGTTCTCCCCCGGGGATTCGAGGCGCACGATCTCGTCCGCGGCGAAGGCCGCACCGCCGTCCCGCAGCACGTCCTGCCACGGCACGACCCGGGGTACGGGCAGCGCGGCCGCCCGGACGGCCGCGGCGAACAGCCCCACCCGGCGGTTCTCCGGATTGCCGACGACCGCGAACCGCGGGCCGGGGCCCGCCCCTCGGCTACTCCCCGACGGCGACATAGCGGGCCCCCGATCGCAGCCGGGGACGCGCACGATGGAGATCCACCCGCACTCCGTGCGGCTCCAGCGCGTCCAGGACACGCGCCGCCATCGGCTCGGAGAGGAAGTGGTGGTGCAGATCGAGCTCCCCCAGATGCGTGAGCGGCTGCCCGTCGAGCAGCGCGGCTCCGCCCTCGTCGCTCAAGGCCCCCATGGACAGGGCCAGGGAGTCGAGCTGCGGCACCACGGGCGCCCCGGCGACCGCCGCCGCGATCTCGTCCTGGATGTCGCTGTTCTGGAGGCCGAGATGGCGCAGCGCGGGCAGCCGGCCGCCCGGTGAGAGCAGCGGGGCGACGTCCGCCACGGACGCATCGCCGCCGTACCAGTCCGTGCCGAGCCACAGCTCCAGGCGTTCCAGCGCGGGGAACTCGCAGGCGCCGAGCGCCCGGACCGGCGCGGCGGGCAGACCGCCGGACTCGAACCGCAGACTGCGCAGGAAGTCATGGCGTACCGGCTCAAGGACCAGAGCTTCGCCGCCGCGCGCCCCGAGGGTCTCCAGGCGGGGGAACGCCTTCAGGAGAGGTGTCAGATCCCCCAGCTTGATCCAGGAGATCTCCGATTCCTCGGACAGCACATCGGCGAGGAACAGCGCCCGCAGCCCCGCGAGCCCGTCCCGCTCGGCGCAGAGCAGTTCGACGACCGGAGCGATGCCTACCTCGTCGTACGCGTCCCACCAGGGGCCGATGACCAGCGCACGCACCTTCTCCAGGGGCACGGCAGCCAAGAAGCGCCGCCACTGCCGCGCGAAGACCTCCTCGCCCGCGTAGCTGTCGAACCGCCAGGCAACCGCCTCCGGCGGAGGCAGCTCGTCCGCCGCGTCGTCACCCTCGAACGGGAAGGTGAAAACCGGAAGCCCGTCAAACTGCTCTAGATGCGCCGTCGGATACCCCATGGCGTTCCCCCCGCTCCCCGAAGTCCGCTACTCGCCCACGGCCACGTAGCGCCAGACCGTACCGTCGTCCTCCGCGTCCTCGTCGGCGTCGTCCCTGTCGAGGTCGACCTCGACGCCCGCCGGGACGAGGGAGTCGTGCAGGCGCGTGCGCACCGCGCCGCTCAGGTAGTTGTGGTGCAGGTCGAGCTTCTTCAGGTGGGTGAGCGGCTGTCCGGCAAGCAGGGCCGTGGCGCCGTCGTCCGTCAGTACGCCCATGGACAGGTCGAGGACATCGAGGCGGGCCACCACCGGCGCGGACGCCACGGCCGTGGCGATCTCGTCCTGGATCTCGCTGTTGCGCAGGGCGAGATGGAGCAGGCTCGGCAGCCGGGTGCCCGCGAAGAACGGCTCCAGGTCGGCGATCGAGGCGTCGCCGCCGTAGTCGGACGTGCCGAGCCACAGGTCGAGTTGTCCGAGGGCGGGCAGGTCGCTCGCCGCGATACCCCGGACGGCTTCGGCCGGCATGCCGCCCGTCTCGACGACGAGCTTCTCAAGACGCTCGTGCCGCACCGCAGGGAACTCCAGGCCCTGGCCGCCGCGCACCCCGAACTCCCGCAGCCCGGGAAACGCGTCAAGGAGCGGGCCGACATTCCCTTGGTTGATCCAGGAGATCTCGCACTCCTCCATCACCATGTCGCCCAGGAACACGGCCCGCAGGGCGGTCAGCTTCTCGCGCGCGCCGATCAGGGCTTCGAGCACCGGCTCGGGCCCGCTGTCGTACGCGTCGCTCCACGAGCCCACGATGATCGCCCGCACCTGTGAGAGGTCGATGCTCTCGGCGAACCGGGCGAAGGCGTCTTCCCACTCCTCTTCGCTCTCGTACGAGTCGACGGAGATCCGCCAGGCCACGGAATCGGCCGGCGGGAGACCGTCCGTGGACTTCTCGTCGGCCTGCGGGAAGTCATGGGCGGGCAGACCGTGCAGCTCCGCCAGATGGTTACCGATGGTCATGTCCGCCCGCTCCCGAATCCTGACGCGCCGATGCCGACGCTCAATTGAGGCGATCGTGCGCTCGCACCGATCGGCCGATGTGCTGAATTTCTACCAAGCCCCACTGACAACGCGCGCCGCAGGGCCGCGACAGCGCTGCCCGGCCGCCGCTCGACGGCCGTTGTCAGACCCTCGCCGTACGGTCGGTGTCATGGGCGGTGCACCGGGCGCCGCGGGGAGGGGAAGAGTCATGTACCGGCAGGGAGATGTGCTGATCGTGCCCGTCGCGGAGTCGGCGCTGCCGCCGCACATCGCGGACGCGCCGCAGGAGCCGCGGGACGCGCGCGGCCGGCTCGTGCTCGCCCTCGGCGAGGTGACGGGGCACGCGCACGCCGTGGTGGGACCGGGACAACTCCTCCGCGAATCCGGCCCGTTCGGCCCGATGCTGCTCCATCTGCCCGACGGCGGGCGCGTGGTCCACGAGGAACATGCGGCGATCCCGCTGCCGAAGGGCTGGTACCGAGTGGTCCGGCAGCGCGAGTACGTACCGGGTTCCGTACGCCTGGTGGCCGACTGAACCCTGCGCCGAAGCAGGACGGCGCGGCATACGAGCGGCAACAGCGAAGCGGCGACCAGGAAACCGGGACGGCAGGTACGACATGCACGACATGGAGGAGACGAACGACATGACGACCGTGGAGCGGACATCCCTGCGGCAGCCGGATGTGGGGCACTGGCGGCAGGTGACGGCGGCCACCGGACCCGCGGACCGCCCGGCGGCCGAGGCCGGGGTGCGCCTGGCCTACCGCAGGGCAGGGCTCCCCGAACCCGAGCACATCCGCTGGGCCGCTTCACCCCGCGAGGCCGTGCGACTCGTGACGGCGGAGCGGGAAACGCTGGGCCGCAGCGTGCGCGACACGATCCGCAGCAACCCATGGGCGGCCGAACGCGATCGCCTGCACGGGCAGTTGGGGCCCGCCGGCTGGGGCGAACGCTGGAACGCGACCGGCGCTCGCCTCTGGGACACCACCCAGGCGCTCACCTCCCGGATCCGCACCGGCGTGGTGGACGAACTGGCCGACGGCAGCGGCAAGGACGAGGTGTCCATCCGCCTCGTCCTGCTCGACGCCGTGCTCGGCCAGCACGAGGCGGCCTGGCTGTGCGCCTTCGACACCTCCGAGGGCAGTCCACTGGACGGACTCGCCGCCGTGGCCCGCGCGGCGGGCTGGTGGTGGCCCTTCGAGCGCGAGGCGATCGTCTGCGAACGCCCCACGGAACTGCACCGCGACGAGGCAGGCCGCCTGGACCGCGCCGACGGCCCCGCACTCGCCTTTCCCGACGGCTTCGCCCTGCACGCCTGGCGCGGGATGCCGGTGCCGGGCGAGTTCCTGGACGAACTCTCCGCGCTGACCCCCGAGCGCATCCGCGCCGAGGAGAACGCGGAACTGCGCCGCGTGATGCTGGAGCACTACGGCTACGACCGCTACCTGGCCGAGTCGGGCGCGGTGCCCGTGCACCGCGACGAGACAGGCGTGCTGTGGCGCATCCAACTGGTCGGCGACGAGGACGTCGTGATGGTCGAGGTGATCAACTCCACACCGGAACCGGACGGCACGAGCCGCACCTACTGGCTGCGGGTCCCACCCACGACACGTACGGCGAAGGAGGGCGTGGCCTGGACGTTCGGCCTGCACGCGGACGTGTACGACCCGGTCCGGCAGACCTGACCCGAAGGCCCCGGGACGTGCCGACAGCGCACGCAACGACGGTCCGGCCCGCCCGGGCCCGCACCGGACCCGCACCGGACCCGCACCGGACTCGCACCGGACCCGCCCGGACCCGACGGGACCCGGCCGGACTCGACGGGACCCGGCCGGACTCGACGGGACCCGTCCGGACTCGACGGGACCCGTCCGGACTCGACGGGACCCGCCCCGACTCGACGGGACTCGGTCGGCGGACTCGATGGGCTGGACGGACCCGCCCGGACCCGACGGACTCAACGGACCCGACGGACTCAACGGACCCGCCCGGACTCAACGGACTCGACCGGACTCGACGGACCCGACGGGACCCGCCCGGACCCGCCCGGACACGACGGGACTCGATGGGGCTGGACGGACCCGACGGGACCCGGCCGGACTCGACGGGACCCGCCCGGACCCGCCCGGACCCGCCCGGACCCGGCCGAGCCCGGATCGCCGCGTGCCTCAGAAGTCAGCCTTCCCCGTCGATGTCGTTGCCGCCCTTGAACTCCAGGTGCGGAACGTCCGGCGCAGCCACCCGTCACGCGGAAGCCGGTCGACCTTCCTCGCTGACGATGTCGATCAGCAGCTTCGCGGTGACCGTCGCTCCGTCAGTGCGGAACATGCCGGCCACGGCAGTTGCCCGTGCGCCGGTCTCGGGAGCCAGGGCCGTCTTGAGCGCCGTCGACAGGGACTCGAAGGTCGGCGTCGGACCGTCGTGCGCCGCGCCGATGCCCAACTCGGCCACCCGGCCCGCGAAGTACGGCTGGTCCCCGAACTGGGGGACCACGACCTGAGGCGTGCCGGCCCAGGTGGCCGTCGTCGTGGTGCCCGCGCCGCCGTGGTGGACGACGGCGCCCACGCGGCGGAACAGCGCCTGATGGTTGACCTCGTCGACGACGAAGCAGTCGTCCGCGTCGTCGATCAGGGCGAGTCCTGCCCAGCCCCGCCCGACGACCGCACGGCGGCCCTGCGCGCGGATCGCCTCGATGGCAGCCCGGGCGACGTCCTCCGGATCGCGCATCGGAATGCTGCCGAAGCCCACATAAACCGGCGGTGCGCCTGCGTCGAGGAACGCCACCAGGTCGGCGGGCAGCGGCCGTTCGTCCGGCAGCACCCACGCGCCGGTCTGTACGACTTCGAGGTCGGCCGGCTGCGGCCACGGCGCAAGGACCGGGTCCGTGGCCAGCCACGGACGGTCGGTGAAGACATGGTCGCGGACGTTGTCCACCAGCGGCAGGTCGACCGACGCCCGGTGCGTGTTGACCGCTTCGCCGAACACCGCCTGAGCGTCCAGGGCTTCCTGGTCCCACAGCGCTTGGTTGTCGGTCACATCCTCCGGGAGCGGATGGCCCGGCCGCGCGAGCGGCGGGTGGTGCGGCGACGGAAGCGTGACGGGCTGATGGCTCGCGTACACATAGCGGATGCCCAGCTTCTCGGCGGCCGACCTCACACCGGCCACAGCGGGCACGATGCCCGTCGCCACCACTACGTCCACATCGCACCCCTCGGCAGCGGCGATGACGTTGTCATAGAACGCGACGACCAGTTCGGCCGCGCGCCGGGGAACGCCTGCCGCCGTCGGCCGCGTCTTACCGGTCGCCAATGCGCGCACCGACTTGCCCGTAGGCACCATCTCCACGCCGACTCCGGCAAGCCGCTGCGTGAACTCCTCGTCCGGCGGCGCGCACACCAGCACGTCCGCGCCGAGTTCCCGCAACCGCACCGCGAGCCCCACCAGCGGTTCGACGCCTCCGCGCGAATCATAGGCAGCCAACAACACGCGCATTCGTACTCCCCTTTGCCGTTCCCGCGGAATCTTGCCCAGGGCGCGGAATCTTGCCCAGGCCGGAGATTCTGCGGTACGACCGGGGCCTTGCCGCAAGCCCCATGGGGCGCTATAAGTTGAAAGTGGCAAGGAGCGATTGCTCTCCTTGCCTTTTTCCGTCCTCTGAGACTTAAGGGGCCTCAGAGGCCCGCGTACCCTGGCGACGTGACCATGCACAGAAGCGCCGATGTGAGTGTCGACGCGATGATCGATGACCTCAGGACACTCGTCGAGATCGAGTCTCCGTCGCGCGATACGGAGGCCTTGACGGCATCGGCCAAAGCCGTCGCCGCCGTCATCGAGAACCGCGTCGGCGGGCAGGCCGTCCTTATCGAGAGCGAAGCCGGGCCGCATGTCCACTGGTCGGGCGGCGGCGATCCGCGCGTCCTGATCCTCGGTCACCACGACACGGTGTTTCCGCTCGGCACTCTCGCACGCCGTCCGTTCAGGGTCGAGGACGGGAAGGCGACAGGACCCGGGGTCTTTGACATGCTCGGCGGCCTCGTACAGGCCATTCATGGTCTGGCGGCGCTCGATGACCGGTCGGGCGTCGAGATTCTGGTGACCGCCGACGAGGAGGTCGGCTCCCGTTCCTCCCGCGCTCTCATCGAGGAACGAGCCCTTGCCTGCGGCGCGGTCCTCGTCTTCGAAGGTGCCGCCGACGGCGGCACCCTGAAGACCGGCCGCAAGGGCTGCGGCACCTTCCAGGTCTCCGTCACGGGCCGGGCCTCGCACGCGGGCCTCGAGCCCGAGGCCGGGGTCAACGCCCTGATCGAGGCGGCGCATCAGGTACTGGACATCGCGGCCCTCGGCCGGCCCGAGATCGGTACGACCGTCACCCCGACCGTCGCGTCGGCGGGAACCCTGGACAACGTCGTGCCCGCGGAGGCGACCGTCGTCGTCGACGTCCGCGTCGAGTCGGCCGACGAGAAGGAACGGATCGAGTCCGCCTTCGCGTCACTGGTCCCGCATCTCGACGAGGCGGAGATCGCGGTTGAGGGCGCCGTCGGCCGGCCCCCGATGCCCGAGTCCGTGTCGACCGAACTCATCGCCCTGGCGCGGGAGTTGATCCCCGGCATCGAGGGCAGAGCGGTCGGCGGCGGCAGCGACGGCAACTTCACCGCCGCGCTTGGCGTGCCGACGCTCGACGGCCTCGGCGCGGTCGGGGGCGGCGCGCACGCCGACCACGAATACCTGGTGATCGACGCCATGACCGAGCGGGCGAACCTTGTCACCGGCCTGGTGAAGGCACTGCGCGGCGGTTCGGGCCCGGCGAGCACCGCCTAGCGGTTCGACGGCCTCCCGCTAGCATGCCGACATGTCTGGAGAAACCGACCTGGCGAAGCTGCTGAGCGGCATGCGGCCCCAACTCAATCCGGGACGCTACGTGTTCACCCTCGCCCCGGGGCGCACTGTTCCCCCGGGTGTCGAGCCGGTGGTCACGGTCCTGGAAGAGGAGGGCCTGACACTGGTGCTGCGGCAGGAGGAAGCGGACAGCGCAGGGCTCCCGTACGACTACGTCGCGGGCTGGATCACCCTGCGCGTCCACTCCGCCCTGGAGGCCGTCGGTCTCACCGCCGCCATCGCCGGTGAACTCGCCGGGGCCGGGCTGAGCTGCAATGTCGTGGCCGGTTTCCACCACGATCATCTCTTCGTGCCCCACGAGCGGGCGGAGGAAGCCGTGCGCCTGCTCCAGGGCATGGCCCTGCGCGGCCGATCTGGAACCTGATCACAGAGTCGTGCGTCGTTGCAGGCATGCAGCGGGTGGAGAGCGGGGCGGCACCGCGGGAACGGCGTACGGACACTGGGGCGTGGCTGCGGCGCATCGGCCGGCCGCGTTGGGGAACGGACGCGGCAGGCAGGTCGTCCTGGCAGCGCGGCCGGGTGCTCGCCGGCCTCGCCGTGCTCACCGCCGGACTGCTGGCGTTCCCCTCCGCCGTGCCCAACGCCGTCGGCCGTGCCGGGAGCCTGCTGGAGACGTTTCTTCCCTGGCTCGGTCTCGCCGTCCCGCTGCTGCTCGTGCCGGCGCTGCTCCGGCGTTCGGCCACCGCGCTGGTGGCGCTGCTGCTCCCCGTCGCCGTCTGGGGGAGCGTGTTCGGCCGACCGCTGTTGCCGGCGGACCGTGCTGCCCACGACATCACGGCGGTCCAGCACAACGTCAGTGACGTGAACGCCGACCCGGCGGGCACCGCACGCGCCCTGATCGAGGCAGCACCGGAACTCGTCGCCCTGGAGGAGCTGACACCGTCCGCCCTGCCGCTCTACGAGAGGGCGCTGGCACCGACGTATCCCTACCGTGCGGTCGAGGGCACGGTCGGCCTGTGGTCGAAGTACCCGCTGTCGGACGTCCGGCCGCTGGACATCAAGCCGAAGGGGATCGGGGAGGGCTGGCAGCGCGGGATGCGGGCGAGGGTGGGGACGAAACGGGGCGATGTCGCCGTGTACGTCGCCCACTTGCCCTCGGTCCGCGTCGGCTGGAGCGGGTTCAGTTCCGGGAGGCGGGACGAGAGCGCCGGGCTGCTGGGCGCGGCCCTCGCCGCGGAACGCCTTGACCGGGTGATCCTGCTGGGTGACCTCAACAGCACGGCGGACGACCGGGGACTGGACCCGGTCACCTCACGGATGGACCCGGTGGGGCGGGACTTCGCCTTCAGCTGGCCCACGGCCTTCCCCGTGTCCCGGATCGACCACGTCATGACCCGGGCGGCGACCGTCACCCACGTCAGGTCGCTGCCCGACACGGGCAGCGACCACCTGCCGATCGCCGCCGACATCAGGCTTCAACCCTGATGCCTCCGGGGGGGGCGGTCGGCTCCCCCGGAGGATTCCCTATCGCCCGGCCCTGCTGCGGAAGAGCAGATGCATGAAGTACGGCGTTCCGACGACCGCCGTCATGAGTCCTGCGCCCAGCTGCGCGGGCGCGATCAGCGTGCGCCCCAGCAGATCCGCGACGCCGACGAGAGCCGCCCCGAGGAGCATGGCCACCGGCAGCACCCGCACATGCCGGCGTCCCACGAGCGCGCGGGCCGCATGCGGTGCCACAAGCCCGACGAAGCCGATGGTGCCCGCGGCGGCGACGGCGGTCGCGCTCAGGAGCACGCTCAGCAGGAGGAACCCGAGGCGTCCGCGGGACAGTCGCAGCCCGAGGAGCCGGGGGGTGTCGTCGTCGAGGGAGACGAGGTCGAGTTCCGTGCGCCGCGCGAACGCCACGGCCACACCGATGGCGAGCACGACGGCGAGCGGGGCGATGTCGGTCAGGCTCCGCCCGTAGGTCGACCCCGACAGCCAGGTGAGCGCCTTGGTCGCGTTGAACGGGTCGGTGAGGACGATGAGCAGGCTGATGAGTGCCGTCGTCCCGGTGGCCACGGCCATGCCGACGAGGACGAGACGGTTCTGCTGGAATCCGCCCCGGGCGGCCAGGCCGAAGACGACGGCGGAGGCGAGCAGGGCGCCGGTGAACGCCGCTCCCGCGATGCCCCACGACCCGGCGAGCGGCACGGTGGTGACGAGCAGCACGGCGCCGAGCGCCGCCCCGCCCGACACACCGAGAATGCCGGGCTCGGCCAGCGGATTGCGGGTCACCGCCTGTACGAGCGTCCCCGACAGGGCGAGCGCCGCGCCCGCGGAGAGTGCGGCGAGCACCCGCGGAACCCTGGTGTCGAGCACGAAGGAGGTCGTCTGACCCGCCCGGCCCTGGGCCCAGTTGACCACGTCGCCAAGGAGCAGCTTGGCGTCGCCGAGGAGCACGGAGGCGATGGCCAGGCCGACGAGTACGGCGACCAGCACGACCAGGGTGATCAGGAAGGCGGCCCGGCTCGGGATGCGCAGCCGGTCCATCGTGTCGGCGGCTCCGGTGTCCCGCACCCGCACGGCCATCACCATGAGGAAAACGGCCCCCACCAGGCTGGTGACGACTCCCGTGGGCACCGAGACCGCGGTCTGGGCGGTGATCAGGGCCCGCAGGAGCACATCCGAACCGAGGACGAGAGCGGCGCCGACCAGGCCGGCGACCGGGATGGTCCCGCGCGCCCGCACGAAGCCCTTGAACCTGCGGCCGAGCGGCCGTACCAGCGCGGGTGCGCAGAGCCCCACGAACCCGATCGGCCCGGCGAGCGTCACCGCCGCGGCGGAGAGCAGCGCCGCGAGCACCACCACCGTGACGCGGGTGGAGCGGACCGGGACGCCAAGGCCGCGGGCCGCGTCGTCCCCCAGGGCCAGGGCGTCGACGCGGCGGGCGAGCAGCAGAAGACCGACGAGTCCTGCCACGGCGATGGGCGCCATCTGCAGTACGCCGTTGAAGCCGTTCTGCCCGATGCTGCCCTGGTTCCACTGATAGAGGCCGTCCGTCTCCTCGGGGTACAGCAGGAGCAGCGCTTCGGTGATGGAGCCGAGGCCGAGGGTGAGGGCGCTTCCGGCGAGGACGAGGCGCACGGTGCCGGTGCCGAGCCCGGAAAGGCCGAGCACGACCGCCGCGGCAGCGAGCCCGCCGACGAACGCGACCCCGGAGGAGGCGAGCAGCGGCAGCGACGTACCGGTGATGGCGAGCAGGCCGAGCCCCAGGTAGGAACCGGCGTTCACCGCGAGGGTGTCCGGCGAGGCGAGCACGTTGCGGCTGACGGCCTGCAGTGCCGCGCCCGCCATGCCCAGGCAGATGCCGACGAGCAGACCGGCGGCCATCCGGGGCAGGCGCGATGCGATGACGACCGAGGAGTCGCCCGCGTCGGCCTGCCCGGTGAGCGCCTTGACCACTTCGTGCGCGCCGACGTCGGCCGTGCCCTGCGTGACGTCGACGACGGCGAGGACGGCGACCACGAGCAGCAGTCCGGCCGTCACCGCGGCCGCGCCCGTCCTGGACGCCGTCGACGCGCGGGTCGCGGTGGTGGGTGCGGTGACGGCCATGGCGCTACTTCGTCAGGGCGTCGGTGAGGGCGTCGCTGTACGCGCCCATCGACTCGGGTCCGCCGAACATCCAGATGCCGTCGGGCAGCTGGTGGACGTCGCCGGCCTTCACGAACGGCAGGGACTTCCAGACGGCGTTCTTGGGGAGGTCCTTGGTGAACGGGTCGCGGTCGCCGCTGCTCTCGCCCCCGATGTAGGCGAACTGCACGTCCTTGCCGAGGCCGGTGAGGCCTTCGACGTCGGTGGTGGCGAGCCCGTAGTCCTTGTCGCCCTTGACCTTCCAGGCGTTCTTCAGGCCGAGCCGCTTGTTGACGTCGCCGATGAGGGAGCCGTCGGTGTAGGGGCGGATCGAGACCTGGTTGGAGGCGACGTAGCCGTCGGCGAAGGCGATCTTCGTCCCGGCGAGGCCGGCCTTGTCGAGCTTCTTCCTGCCGGCGGCGAGCTTCGCCTCGAACTGCTTGTTGAGGGCGGCCGCCTGCTTCTCCTTGCCCGTCGCCTTGGCGATGAGGCCGAGGTTCTCCGTCATCTGCCCGATCGGGTCGGACGCGTCGGCGGGGCGCACCGTGAGGACGGTGCCGACCTTCTTCAGCTGCTTCACCGCGGAGGCCGGCAGATCGGTCGTGGCGAGGATGAGGTCCGGCTTGAGCGAGGCGATCGTGTCCATGCTCGGCTCGCCGCGGGTGCCGATGTCCTTGGGGGTGTTCTTGAGCGGGACGACGGTGTCCCACGTCTTGTAGCCCTTGACGTCGGAGACGCCGACGGGGTCGACACCGAGGGAGACGAGGCTCTCGACGACGTTCCACTCGGTGCCCACGACCTTCTTCGCGGGGCCGTCGAGGGTCACCTTCGCGCCGGTCGCGTCGGTGAGCTCGATCTGGTCGGTGGCCTTGTCCGAGCCGTCGGACGCGGGCTCGGTCGTTCCGCAGGCGGCCAGCGAGAGGGCGGCGGCGGTGACGACGGCCGCGGTGCTGATGAGGCGTCTCATGAGGTGGTGCGGAGCCTTTCGGTGCGAGTGTGGTGGCGGCCGATGGCGCGGGTGCGCAGACGGCCGGTCAGCGGGTCGGTGTCGACATCGATGCGGATGCCGTACGTGTCGGTGAGGCGTTCCGGCGTCAGTACGTCCTCGGGGGCGCCGTCGGCGATGATCCGCCCCGCGTGGAGCAGGGCGATCCGGTCGGCGACGGCCGCCGCCTGGTCGAGGTCGTGCAGGACGACACCGACGGCGATCGCGTGGTCGTCCGCCAAGTCGCGGATGAGATCGAGGAGTTCGACCTGGTAGCGCAGGTCGAGATAGGTCGTGGGCTCGTCCAGGAGGAGCACGCCGGTCTCCTGGGCGAGGCAGCTCGCGAGCCAGACGCGCTGGAGCTGCCCTCCCGAGAGCTGGTCGGCGCCGCGCCCCGCAAGGTCCTCGACGCCCGTCATGCGCAGCGCCCGGTCCACCGCGTCGGGTCCTTCGGGATCGGCCCGGCCCCACCGGCCGCGGTAGGGATAGCGCCCGAATTCGACGACGTCCCGCACGGTCAGCCCGCTGGGCGTGGGCCGCGCCTGGGTCAGCAGGGCGACGTGCCGCGCGAACTGCCGGGAGGTGAGGGCGAGCCCGTCGGTGGAGCCGTCGAACGTCAGCGTGCCGGTCCGGGCGCTCTGCAGACGCGCCAAGGCACGCAGCAGCGTCGACTTGCCACTGCCGTTGGGCCCCGCGAGCGCGGTCACTTCACCGGGCCTGAGGGAGACGGCGGCATCGTGCACGACGTCCACGCCGTCGTACGCCACGGTCACGTCTTCGGCGGCCAGTTCATGCCCACGCGAACGTGCGGAACCGACTCCTTGCTCACCAGCTTTCACGGGCTGAAGGTTAGCCTAACCTAAGTGGCTTGAATGCCATGGGTGCAGAACCCGGTTCTGGGGACCGACGCGCCGGCCGGCCCCCAGGAGGCGGGGCTCAGTGGCAGAGGGCCGTGTCCACGACGTTCTCCGCGTGGCGCATCGTCGCCTTGTCGGGCGGCTGGATGGTCACCGCCACGTTGGCGGCGCGGCCGTCGCCGGTGGCACCGCCCCGGGTCTCGTAGCCCGTGGTGCTGCCGCCGTGGCCCCAGTAGACGCCGCCGCACGACAGGGGTTTGCTCACCAGGCCAAGGCCGTAGCGGGCTCCCGGGCCGAAGTACTCGGCGGGAACGGTGGTGCGCATCTCGGCGAGCTGGGCCGCCGGGAGGAGGCGGCCTGCCAGGAGCGCGGAGAGGAACCTGTTGAGGTCGGAGCTGGTGGAGACCATCTGGCCCGCGGCCCAGCCCCAGGACGGGTCGAATTCCGTGACGTCGAGCGGGGCGCCCGTCGAATCCCGATCGTAGCCCTTCGGGTGGGGTTCCCGGATGGTCGCGTCACCGGGGGCGGGGAAGTAGGTGTGGCGCAGCCCGATGCGTTGGATGACGCGCCGGTCGATCTCCTTGGCGACGGAGTGGCCGGTGACCTTCTCCACGATCAGGCCGGCCAGCACGTAATTCGTGTTGCTGTACTCCCATTTCTTCCCGGGAGCGAAGTCCGCCTCGTGCTGGAGGGCGAGGGCGAGGAGCTCGTGGGGCGCGTAGTACCGGGGTTCATCGGCGAGGTACTTGACGTAGTTCGGAAGTCCGCTGGTGTGCTGCAGGAGCTGACGGACGGTGATGCGACGTCCGTCGATCCCCTCCCCGCGGACGAGGCCGGGCAGATGGGTGTCGATCCGGTCGTCGAGGCCGATTTTCCCTTCGCCGACCAGTTGCAGCACGACCACCGCGGTGAACGTCTTGGTGTTGCTGCCGATCCGCACCTGACCGTCCCTGGGCACCTTCGCGCCGGTGGCCAGATCGCCGACCCCCGCGGTGTACGAACGGGTGTGGCCCTCGCGGTCCGTGACGCTCGCCAGCGCGGCCGGTACGCCGTCGGTGCCGACCAGCGCGTCCAGACCCTGCCGTACCTCGTCCGGCCTCGCGGCAGCGGACGCCGCCGGCGACGCGAGGACACCCGCCGCCAAGGCGCCGACGGCCACCGCGGCCGCGGCCCGCACGGCTCCGCGCCGGCCACCCCGCTGCCGCTCGGAAGGCCGCTCGGAAGGCGCCTCGGAAGGTCCAAACCTCTGCCATGTCTGCTCACGCACGGGTCAACTCCTACGGAATCGTCGGGACATCAGCGGCATATGCCGGGACCCAGCATTTCCGGCGAAGGACGCCCGGGACGATCCTGCTGGCCGCCCGATCCGGCTAGGGGTAACCCCCCATTGCCGGCCTGCGAAGACGGTGAGGACTGGCGGGCGCGGCGAGCGGAGGGATGATGGAGTGGAACCCGGCCCCTGAGGGAGGCAGAGCACGAGGTGGACGAAGAGATCCTGCCCTTCGCTCCGGTGCACCCCGGGCTGCCGTTCGCCGATGGGGCCGCCGGGGCGCTGCTCGACGCAAAGGGCCGGATCATCGGGTGGACGCCGACGGCGGAGGAACTGTTCTCCCTGCCCGCCGCCAGGGTCTTGGGGCGGCGCCTCCGTGAGCTGCTCAAAGATCCCGGCGCCGGGCCAGGGCCACCGTCCGAGCTGCGGTCAGGAGCCTGGTCCGGAGAGGCCGTGGTGCGTACCGGCGAAGGCGGGGAGCTGAAGGTCGAGTTCCAGGTCCTGCCGCTCAGCGACGCCGGCCCGAGCGCCGGGGCGCCCACGGAGCAGCCGGCCCGGTACTTCGTGCTTGGCGCCCCCGCGAGGACCGCGGACCGGTGGCGGCAGGACCGGGCGTTCACCAGGGAACTGTTCCTGCAGGACCGGCTTGGCCTGGCCGTCTTCGACGAGGAGCTGCGGCTGGTCAGGACGAACACCCATCTGCTCCCGTACACGGGCCTCCCGGAGGACCTGCGAGGGCATCGCCTTGGGGACTTCCTAGAGGCCAAGGACGCCGCGGCCGTCGAGCGGCGGTTGCGGGAGGTACTGCGGACGGGGCTGCCGCTCGTCCGGGTGGAGGAGACCGTCCGGACCATCGAGGACCCCGGGCGCGGCGCGGTGATGGCCATCTCGGCCTTCCGGCTGCAGGCTCCCGACGGGCAGGTCTTCGGCGTGACCGCGCTGTTCACGGACGTCACCGAGATGCGCCGCGCGGGCGAGCGCCTGGCCGTACTGCAGCGTGCGACCGCGGCCGTCGGCGCCTCGCTGTCGGTGGCCGGCACCGCCGAGGACCTGGCCGCCGCACTGGTGCCCGCGCTGGCCGACTTCGCCGTGGTGGAGATCGCGGAGGCCGTGTTCACCGGGGAGGAGCCGGCCCCCGCCCCGGACGGCAGCATGCCCCTGCGCCGGACCGCCGTGGCCGGGCGGACATCGGCGGAGGCCCCCCTCGACAGTCCGGCCGGGGCTCCCCCCGACAGTGTCGTCCTGGCCAGGCCCGACGATCCGGCGAAGCCCGCCGATCTGCTCACCTCGCTGACCGTCCCGCTGAGCGCTCGGGGCAGCGTGCTCGGACGCGTGGCCGTCCACCGCGAGGCAGGCGAAACTCCGTACGAGGAAGCCGACTTGGACCTGCTGCGGGAGATCGCCGGACATGCCGCACTGGCCCTGGACAACGCCCGCCGCTACACCCGCGAACACCGCGCGTCCGTGGGCCTGCAGCGCAGCTTGCTGCCACCCTCACAGGCCGAGACCGTCGCCGTCACCACCGCGGGTGTGTATCTGCCGGCGGACACGGGCACCGGTGTCGGCGGCGACTGGTTCGACGTGATCCCCCTGTCGTCCGCCCGTGTCGCCCTGGTCGCGGGCGACGTCGTCGGCCACGGCCTTGGGGCCACGGCCACGATGGGACGACTGCACACCGCGGTCCGTACCCTCGCCGACCTCGATCTCGAACCGGACGAACTCCTTGAACACCTCGACGATCTGGTCTCCCAGCTCCGCGTGGAGACCGACGAACCCGAGCAGTCCGATGACGCCGCGGAACGCACCCGCCCCCGGCCCGACCCGATCGGCGCCACCTGCCTGTACGCCGTCTACGACCCGGTGTCCCGGCGGTGCAGTGTGGCCTCCGCCGGGCACCCGCCGCCCGCCGTGGCCGCGCAGGACGGGACCGTCACCTTCGTCCCCGTGAACCCCGGACCGCCCTTGGGCGTCAGCGGCGTGCCCTTCGAAGTGGCCGAGGTCGACGTGGAGCCGGAGAGCATCATCGCCCTCTACACCGACGGTCTGATCGAGAGCCGGGAGCGCGACCTCGACGAAGGCATGGCCGAGCTGACCCGCCGTCTTTCACGGCCTGGCGTCTTCGACACCCCGCTGCGGGAACTCGGCCTGGACATCGTCTCCGCACGCCCCTCGCACCATCTGACCGACGACATCACCCTGCTGCTCGCGCGCACCCACGTGCTGCCGCCCGAGGACCAGGTGGTCTGGCCGGTGGCCGCCGACCCGGCCGCCGTCGCCGACGTACGCGAGGCCACCGCCCGGCAACTGGACGCCTGGGGCCTGACGGACCTCGCCTTCACCACCGAACTCGTGCTGAGCGAGCTCGTCACCAACGCCATCACCTACGCCGGCGGCCCGGTCGAGGTACGCCTCATCCGCGCGGGCCGCCTGATCTGCGAGGTCTCCGACCCGAGCGCCACCCAGCCGCGCATGCGCCGCGCCCTGCTGACCGACGAGGGCGGTCGTGGCCTGTACCTGGTCGCCCAGCTCACCACACGGTGGGGCTGCCGCTACACCCGGCAGGGCAAGACGATCTGGGCCGAGCAGGAGATCCCCGACGGGGCGGGCGGCCGCTTCTGCACGTGAACACCCTCCGCGCGCAGCAGTAGGCCGTCCTCCACCAGAAGGCGCTCAGCCCGGTTGTACCAGCTTCGGTCGAAGAGGACGATTTCTCCTGCGGCCCGCTCGCAATTGTCCCCTATTGGGGCCCCGCCAGCCCCTGCTCGCTACCGCCAAGGAGTGGTTCATGACCATCCGAGTCGGCATCAACGGATTCGGCCGCATCGGGCGCACCTGTCTGCGTGCCGCCCTGGAAAGGAGGGAGGGCGAAGGCGGCGATGCCATCGAGGTGGTCGCCGTCAATGACATCGCGCCGCCGGCGACCCTGGCGCACCTGCTGGAGTACGACTCGACGTACGGCAGGCTCCGTCGCGAGCTGACGCACGACGACACTTCGATCACCGTGGACGGGCAGCGCATCGCCGTCTCCGCGGAGCGCGATCCGGCCGTCCTCGACTGGAGCGGACACCGCGCCGACATCGTGATCGAGTCCACCGGGCGCTTCCGGGACCGGGACTCCGCCGCGCTGCACCTCAAGGCGGGGGCGCGCAAGGTGGTGCTCTCCGCGCCGGGCAGGAACGCTGACGCGACCCTCGTCATGGGTGTCAACCACGACACGTACGCATCCGACCGGCACCATGTGGTCTCGGCGGCCTCCTGCACCACGAACTGTGTCGTGCCGATGGTCAGCGTCCTCCACGAGAGCTTCGGCATCGCCAAAGGCCTGATGACCACCATCCACGGCTACACCAACGACCAGGCGCTCCTCGACGGCCCGCACAAGGACCCGCGGCGAGCCCGCTCGGCCGCCCTCAGCATCATCCCGACCAGCACCGGGGCCGCCCGCGCCGTCGGGCTCGTCGTACCCGAACTGGACGGCGCGCTCGACGGGTTGGCCGTGCGGGTGCCGGTCGAGGACGGGTCGCTCACCGATCTGGTGGTGCAGCTGCGGCGCGAGGTGACTGCCGATGAGGTCAACGCGGCGTTCGACGAGGCGGCGGACGGTCGTCTGCGGGGCGTGCTGCGTGTGTCGCACGCGCCGATCGTTTCCCGCGATGTCATCGGCGACCCGGCTTCCTGTGTCTTCGACCCAGCCCTCACCCTGGCGCACGGAGACCTGATCAAGGTCTTCGGCTGGTACGACAATGAATGGGCGTACTGCCAAAGGCTGTTGGACCTGACGTCCTACGTCGCGGCGCGGCTGTGATTCCCGCCGCGCTGAGGGGCGTACGAGGAGTCGTCCTCGACACCGACGGAGTGATCACCGACTCGGCGCGGGTCCATGCCGCGGCGTGGAAGCAGGCCTTTGACGCCTTCTTGGCAGAGCGTCCACCCGAACTGCCCGAGCATCGTCGGCCGTTCGATGCGAGCGAGGACTATCTGCGGTACGTCGACGGCAGGTCACGCAGGGACGGTGCCGCCGCGTTCCTCGCGTCGCGCGGCCTGCGGCCGACCACCCAGGAACTCGAGTCGGTCACCGCCGAGAAGGAGCGGCTGTTCGTCGGCCGGCTGCGGGAGGGCGCCATCGACGCCTATCCGGGCACCATCCGTCTCCTGCACGCCCTGCGCGATGCCGGTCTCGTGCTCGCCGCCGCGTCTGCCTCGCGTCACGCACGTGAACTCATCGTGCGTGCCGGGGTGTTGGAGCTCTTCGACGTGCTCGTCGACGGTGGCGAGGCGGCCCGGCTCGGCCTCGTCGGGAAGCCCGACCCGGCGCTGTTCCTGGAAGCGGCGCACCGCCTGGGCCTGACCGCTGCCGACGCCGCCGTCGTCGAGGACGCGCTGGCCGGTGTCGAGGCGGGACGGCGAGGGGGATTCCGGGTGGTGATCGGTGTCGACAGAAGCGCGACGGAAGACACGAGGTCGGCGCTGCTGCGGCACGGCGCGGACGTCGTGGTCGACGACCTCAAGGAACTGCTCGGCGATGACGAAGACGAAGACGATGGCGAAGCCGAAGTCGAAGGCGGAAGCAGGGGCGGATTGACATGAAGGACCGGATCGCGGATTGGGTCTGGGAATACGAGGGCTATGACCCGGACAAGGAGAAGCTCCGGGAGTCGCTCTGCGCGTTGGGCAATGGTTACTTCGTCACCCGGGGCGCCGCCCCCGAATGCCCGGCGGACGACGTGCACTACGCCGGGACGTACGCGGCGGGCTGCTACAACCGGCTCACCTCGCGCGTAGGGGAGCGGCAAGTCGAGAACGAGGACATGGTCAACCTCCCGGACTGGCTGCCCCTGCGCTACCGCCTGAAGGACCAGGACGGTGCGGGGGAGTGGCTCACCCCGGACTGCGACGCGCTCGTCGCACTGCGGCAGTCCCTCGACCTGCAGGCCGGCGTCCTGGAACGCAACCTGAGGTACGAGGACGGGCACGGGCGAGCGCTGGCGGTGCGACAGCTGCGCATCGTCCACATGGCCGACCCTCATCTCGCGCTCCTGCGCACCGAGTTCACCGCCGAGGGCCCGCCCGTCAGCCTGGAGGTCGAGGCGGCGCTCGACGGGGCCGTCACCAACGCGGGAGTGGCGCGCTACCGGCAGCTGAACTCCGCCCACCTCACGCACGTCCACACCGGAAGCGACGCCGACGCCGACACCGTGTGGCTGCGCTGCCGCACCACCACGTCCGATGTACGCGTGGCCATGGCCGCCCGCACGACGGTGGGCTCCACGAGGGCCGTGCCGCGGTGTGAGGCAGGGCGAGCAGTGCAGTGCTTCGTGCTCGACCTGGAAGCCGGGCGCACCGTCACCGTCGACAAGACGGTCGCCCTGCACACCTCCCGCGACCCGGCGATCAGCGACCCTCTCCAGGCGGCCGTCGACCGGGTCGGCCGGGCGCCCGGCTTCGACGAACTCCTCGACTCGCACCACACCGCATGGGACCAGTTGTGGCGCAGGGCCGAACTCGACGTGCCCGGCGAGGCGGGCCGTATCCTGCGGCTGCACCACTTCCATGTCCTGCAGACGCTCTCCCCGCACACCGCCGACCTGGACGTCGGAGTGCCGGCGCGCGGGCTGCACGGCGAGGCGTACCGCGGCCATGTCTTCTGGGACGAACTGTTCGTCCTGCCCTACCTCAACCTGCACTTCCCCGAGGTCTCGCGCGCACTGCTGACCTACCGGCACCGACGCCTGGAACAGGCGTGCACGGCGGCACGTGACGCCGGCCGTGCGGGGGCGATGTTCCCGTGGCAGAGCGGTAGCGACGGGCGGGAGGAGACACAGCAGCTGCACCTCAACCCGCGTTCGGGGCGCTGGCTGCCGGACAACTCCCGGCTCCAGCACCATGTGGGCTCGGCCGTGGCGTACAACGTGTGGCGCTACTGCGAGGCGAGCGGGGACGCCGAGTTCCTGCACACCAAGGGCGCGGAGATGCTGCTGCAGATCGCCCGTTTCTGGGCGGACTCGGCAACGTACGACGAGAACCTCGGTCGGCACCGAATCCGCGGGGTGGTGGGTCCCGACGAGTACCACGACGCCTACCCCGACGCGTCGGAGCCGGGGCTCGACGACAACGCGTACACGAATGTCACGGCGGCCTGGGTCCTCGCCAGGGCGCTGGAGGTGCTGCGTGCTCTGCCCGAGCCGCGCAGGCGGGAACTCGTGGAGAGGATCGGGCTCGAGGGCGGCGAGATCGAACTGTGGGAGGACGTGTCGCGCACCCTGCATGTGCCGTTCCACGAGGGGGTGATCAGCCAGTTCGAGGGATACGGCGATCTGGCGGAGCTGGACTGGGACGGATACCGCGCCCGCTACGGCGACATCCGCCGCCTCGACCGGATCCTGGAGGCCGAGGACGACACGGTCAACCGCTACCAGGCCTCCAAGCAGGCCGATGTGCTGATGCTTGGCTACCTCTTCTCCCCGGCCGAACTCCGTTCCCTCTTCGACCGGTTGGGGTACGCACTCGACGCGGACACCTGGCAGCGCACGGTCGACCACTACCTGCGGCGGACCAGCCACGGTTCCACGCTCAGCGGCCTCGTGCACGGCTGGGTCCTTGCCAGGGTGCGGCGCGCGGGAGCCTGGAAGTTCGTTCAGGAGGCGCTGGAGGGCGACATCGCCGACCTCCAGGGCGGCACCACCGGCGAGGGCATCCACCTCGGCGCCATGGCGGGCACGCTCGACCTCGTGCAACGGGGTCTCACCGGCCTGGAGGCGCGGGGCGGCGCCCTCTGGCTGGACCCGGTGCCGCTCCCGGAACTCTCCGAGTACGGCTTCGCACTGCGCTACCGGGGGCACTGGGGCATTCGGCTGCGCATGCGACCGGGCAGGCTGCACATCGCCGTGCCCGCATCCGACCGCTCGCCCATCGACATCGAACTACCGGGCCGGGCCGTCTCCGTCGCACCGGGGGAGTCGTGTGACCTGTCGTTGCCCGAGTGAAGCGAAGGGGCGAACCGACCGGTGCGTTCGGAGGGTCAGCCGGTCCAGGTCCAGTCGGCGACCTCGGGGAGGTCGGTGCCGTGTGTGCGGATCCAGGAGTGGTGGCGGGTGCGGTTGTCGGCCATGGCCTGGCGGACGGCCGCGGCGCGTACGGCGAGTCCCGGGACCCGGTCGATGACGTCCATGACCAGGCGGTAGCGGTCCAGGTCGTTGCGGACGACCATGTCGAACGGCGTGGTCGTGGTGCCCGCCTCCTTGTAGCCGCGGACATGCAGGTTGCCGTGTCCGGTGCGGCGGTAGGCGAGGCGGTGGATCAGCCAGGGATAGCCGTGGTAGGCGAAGATGACGGGTTTGTCGGGGGTGAAGAGCGCGTCGTACTCGGAGTCGGGCATGCCGTGCGGGTGTTCCTCGCGGGGCAGCAGGCGGGTCATGTCGACGACGTTGACCACGCGGACGGCCAGATCGGGAAGGCATTGACGGAGCAGTCCGGCGGCGGCCAGGACCTCCTGGGTGGGGACATCGCCCGCGCAGGCCAGTACGACGTCCGGTTCGCGGCCGCCGTTCTCGGTGCCTGCCCACTCCCAGATGCCCGCACCACGGGCACAGTGGACGCGGGCCTCGTCCAGCGAAAGCCAGTCGAGACAGGGCTGCTTGCCCGCCACGACGACATTGACGTAGTCGCGGCTCTGCAGGACGTGTTCGGCGACGGAGAGCAGGGTGTTCGCGTCCGGCGGGAGGTAGACGCGGACGACCTCGGGGCTCTTGTTGAGTACGTGGTCGACGAAGCCGGGGTCCTGATGCGAGAAGCCGTTGTGGTCCTGGCGCCAGACGTGCGATGTCAGCAGGTAGTTGAGGGACGGGACCGGCGCGCGCCAGGGCAGTGAACGCGAGGTCTTCAGCCACTTGATGTGCTGGTTGACCATCGAGTCGACGATGTGGACGAAGGCTTCGTAGGAGGAGAAGAGACCGTGACGGCCGGTGAGGGTGTAGCCCTCGAGCCAGCCCTGGCAGAGGTGTTCGGAGAGGATCTCCGCGACCCGCCCGTCCGGGGCGAGGTGCTCGTCGGTGTCCAGGGTCTGGGCCTGCCAGGCCTTGCCGGTGACGTCGAAGAGCGCGCCGAGCCGGTTGGAGTCGGTCTCGTCAGGACCCACGACCCGGAAGTCACGGCGCTCGGCGGTCTCCGCCATGACCTGGGCGATGAGACCGCCGAGTACCCGCGTGGGTTCGTGCAGGGCGGATCCCGGTTTCTCGACGGGGACGGCGAAATGCTCGAGGGGCGGGAGGGGAAGCGCGCGGGTGAGCAGGCCGCCGTTGGCGTGCTGGGTGGCGCCAAGACGTCGTCGGCCATCAGGGATGCAGGCGAGCACCTCGGGGGTGGGGCGGCCGTGCTTGTCGAAGAGTTCCTCCGGCCGGTAGGAGCGCAGCCACGTCTCCAACTGGGCCAGGTGGTCGGGGTTTTCGCGTACGCCGGAGAGCGGCACCTGGTGGGAGCGCCAGGTTCCCTCGACCGGCACGCCGTCCACGGCTGCGGGGCCCGTCCAGCCCTTGGGCGTGCGCAGCACGATCACCGGCCAGCGCGCGCGGCCTTGCGCGCCGCCGTTGCGGGCGGTCTGCTGGATGGCGGTGATGCGTTCCAGGGCCTGGTCCATGGCCTTGGCCATCGCTTGGTGGACCTTGCGCGGGTCGTCGCCGGCGACGTGCAGCGGTTCGTGGCCGTATCCCTTGAGGAGGGCGTCCAGTTCGGACTCGGGGATACGGGAGAGCACCGTCGGATTGGCGATCTTGTAGCCGTTGAGGTGGAGGATGGGCAGGACCGCGCCGTCGTGGACCGGGTCGAGGAACTTGTTGGAGTGCCAGGAGGCGGCGAGCGGTCCCGTCTCGGCCTCGCCGTCACCGATGACGCAGGCGACGAGGAGGCGCGGGTTGTCGAAGGCGGCTCCGTAGGCGTGCGCGAGGGAGTAGCCCAGCTCGCCGCCCTCGTGGATCGAGCCGGGCGTCTCCGGGGCCACATGGCTCGGCACGCCGCCGGGGAAGGAGAACTGCCGGAACAGCTTCGCCATGCCTGACGCGTCCCGGGTGATGTCGGGGTACGTCTCGCTGTAGGAGCCCTCGAGCCAGGAGTTGGCGAGGACCGCGGGGCCGCCGTGCCCCGGACCCCACACGCACAGCGCGTCCAGACCGTGTTCCTGGATGAGGCGGTTGAGGTGGGTGTGCACGAGGTTGAGCCCGGGGGAGGTGCCCCAGTGGCCGAGCAGGCGAGGCTTGATGTGCTCGGGCCGCAGCGGTTCGGTCAGCAGGGGGTTGCTCATCAGGTAGATCTGGCCCACGGCAAGGTAGTTCGCCGCGCGCCAGTGGGCGTCCAGGGTCGACAGTCGTACGTGTGCCATGGGTGCCTCCCGCGTCTCGTGTGGGGTGTGTCAGGGAGTAACGGTGCTGTGGTCAGATCTGGGTGTCTGGGCGTACGGCGCTCTGGTCAGATCTGGGGTGTCAGGGCGTACGGCGCCGTGGTCAGACGTGTGGGACGACGGCCACCGGACAGGCCGCGTGGTGCAGCACGGCGTGGTTGACAGGGCCGAGTTGCATGCCGACGTGCCCCTTGCGGCGGCGGGCGCCGACCACCAGGAGATCGGCCGTGCGGGCGGCGTCGAGGAGGGCGGTGCGCGCGTGCCCTTCGACGGTCCGGCCGCGGACCGTCATGCCGGAGCGGGCGGCCGCCGCCGCGCCCCGCACGGCCTCCTCGACGAGCTGCTCGGCCCGGCGCCGATGGTCGTCGTCCGTCGGGGCGGGGACGTCGGGCATCTCCCGGGCGGGGCAGCGCCAGGCGTGAACGGCGATCACGGCGGCGTCCCGCACCTGAGCCTCGTGCAGGGCGAACCGCACCGCGTGGGCGGCCTCTTCGGGATCGTCCACGCCGACCGCGACGGTACCGAGTCCGCCGGTCGCCTTCCCTTCGGAGCCGCGTACGACGATCACCGGTGAGGCGGCGTGCGCGGCGACGGACAGACTCACCGAGCCGAGCAGCAGTTCCGCGAGTTCACCGCGCCCGCGACGGCCGACGACGACGCCGCCGGCCTCCGCGCTCAGCTGCGCCAGTGCGGCGGCCGGATCCTCGGACACCACCTCGCTCGTCACTTTCACCATAGACGTGCGGCGCAGGGTGCGCTCCACTGCCGAGGCGACGATGTGGTCCGAGAGGGCCTGCACGGACGAGCGGTTGATGCCGAATGACGGCTCGTGTCCTTCGTACCACTCCCACCGCGACGCATGGACGATACGCAGCGGTACCCCGTGCGCCGTGGCCTCGTCCACGGCCCAGTCCAGTGCGGCCAGGCTCGGATCCGAGCCGTCGACTCCGACGATCAGGGGCTTGTCCACGATGCCACCACCTTCCGGCATGCCCCTGGCAGGGGCTCCGCTTCGGACGGTTCCACGGAGGAGGCCGGCCAGGGGAGGGGTGAATCGGCCGCACACGCGCACCCCGCCCACCCCGGACGCGTCCCGGACCGCCTGGTGGTGAACGGTGAGGACCCTGGAGCGGCTCCGCCCCTGGGCCTACACGCCGGACCACCGGCCGCAGCGGCGGGAAGCGGTCGCGACGGCGGGCAGACCGGCAAGCCCTGCTCGACCTTTCGGGTGCGAACGCCCCTGGGGCGATGCGTCCAGTGGCGGTCCGCTTTCACTGGAGACACGATGAACATCACGTCTGGGAGGTAATTGTCTTGTCTGTGCAGCAACCACCCACTGTCGAGGCTGCGGCTTCCGTTCTGCCGGAACGCGGCCCCGGCCCGGTGAAGGTCACGCTCAAGGTCAACGGGGTCGAGCGGTCTGTGGAGATCGAGCCGCGGGTCAGCCTGCTGGACGCGCTGCGTGAGCACCTGCACCTCACGGGTGCGAAGAAGGGGTGTGACCAGGGAACCTGCGGTGCGTGCACGCTCTGGGTCGACGATCGGCGCGTCCTGGGATGCCTGACTCTCGCGATCGCCTGCGAGGGCCGCGAGGTGACGACGATCGAGGGCCTGGCCAAGCACGAGGAACTCGATGCCATGCAGACCGCGTTCATCGCCGAGGACGCGTTCCAGTGCGGCTACTGCACCCCTGGCCAGATCATGTCGGCAGCCGCGCTCCTCAAGGAGGGGCACGCAGGCGGCGACGCCGAGATCCGGGAGTGGATGAGCGGCAACATCTGCCGCTGCGCCGCGTACCCGCATATTCGCGCCGCCATCCGCGCGGTCCGCGACGGATCCTAGGGAGACCAGAGTTGCGGCCCATCAGCTATTCGCGTGCGAGCGACGTCACCGGTGCCATCGCCACCGTGACGGCGGACCCCACCAGCGACTTCCTGGCCGGCGGGACAACCGAGATCGATCTGCTCCGTCAGAACGTTCTGCAGCCGCGTCGGCTCGTCGACATCAACGATCTGCCGCTCACCCAGATCGAGGACCGCCCGGACGGCGGCGTGTACATCGGCGCCGTGGCGCGTATGAGCGATGTCGCAGAGGCCCCAGGTGTGCGCGAGCGGTTCCCCATGATGGCGGAAGCACTCGTGCTCGGCGCGTCGGCACAACTGCGGCACATGGCCACCATGGGCGGCAACATGATGCAGCGGGTCCGCTGCGGATACTTTCGCGACGCCGTCTCCCCATGCAACAAACGCGACCCGGGGAGCGGTTGCAGCGCCATCGACGGCTTCAACCGCGGTCACGCCATCCTGGGTGCCGGCGACTCATGCATCGCCACCCACCCCTCCGACGTCGCCGTGGCACTGATGGCCCTCGAAGCCCGCATCCACACCGAGGGAGCCTCGGGCAGGCGCGTCTACGACATCGACGACTTCTTCCGGCTGCCCGGTGACACGCCCCACCTCGAGCACCCCCTGGCACACGGCGAACTCATCGTCGGCATCGAGGTGCCCTACACGCCCGTCGCCGCCAATGCGCTGTATCTGAAGGTGCGCGACCGTGAGTCGTACGAGTTCGCGCTGGCCTCCGTGGCGGTCGGCGTGACCACCTCGGACGGTGTCATCAGGGATGCACGCCTTGCACTGGGCGGAGTGGCCACCAAGCCGTGGCGGGCACGGCGAGCGGAGGAGATTCTGCGCGGAGCACCCGCGGACCGGGAGACGTTCATGCGCGCCGCCCGCGAGGAACTCGCCGCTGCGCGGACCACACCGCTCAACGAATTCAAGGTCGAGCTGGCCCAGCGGACGATGGTCCGCGCACTGGAGACCCTCACGAACCCGGAGCGTCCCTCATGACCACGGCAACTCCGCCGGCAATCGGACAGCCCACCGACCGGGTCGACGGCCGCCACAAGGTCTCCGGCACCGCGCGCTACTCCGCGGACTACGCACTCGACAACATGTCCTACGCCTTCCTGGTCGGAGCGCGTGTGCCGAGCGGCCGGATCACCGCCATCGATGCCTCCGAGGCGCTGGCCTCCGAAGGGGTACTGGCGGTCCTCACACACGAGAACCTGCCCAAGACCGCCACCCAGCCGCCGCTGATCCCCTCGCTGGCCGGCATGCCGGCCCCCGGCCAGACCTTCTTCCCCATGCAGGACGACGTCGTCCACTACACGGGCCAGCCCGTCGCCGTCGTCGTGGCCGACACACTGGAGCGCGCACAGCACGCGGCCGCGCTCGTACGCGTCACCTATGAGGAGACGCCGTCGGTCACGACGCTCGACCAGGGCCGCGATCAGGCGTACGAGCCCGAGGCGATCTTCGCGGGCTTCATCCCCGGCCGTAACCGACGCGGAGACATCGACGCGGGACTCGCCCGGGCCGACGTGCGGATCGATGCCGCGTACGCCTTCGCGGCCAACAACCACAACCCGATCGAGCCGTCGGCCACCACCGCAGTGTGGGACGGTGACGAGCTCACTCTTCATGACGCGACACAAGGGGTGGCGGCCACCCAGCTCACCGTCGCCGCGCTGCTGGGGCTCACCCCGTCCAAGGTCCGGGTCATCTCCCACTTCGTCGGCGGCAGCTTCGGCTGCAAGGCCATGATCTGGGCGCACCCGGCGCTCAGCGCGCTCGCCGCGCGCCACGTCGGGCGACCGGTCAAACTCGCCCTGACGCGCGAGCAGATGTTCACTTCGGTCGGCCACCGTGAAGAGCAGGAGCAGCGCATCACCCTCGGCGCGACCAAGGAGGGCCGCCTCACCGCACTGCGCCACCACAAGCTGTCGCCCACCTCCCACTTCGACGACTGGGCCGAACCATCCCTCGGAGTCGCATCCCAGATCTACGCCTGTCCGAACTACGAAGGCGTCTACGAGCTGATTCGCGCCAACACCATGACGCCCACCTTCATGCGTGCCCCGGGTGAGGCGTCAGGCATGTTCGCCCTCGAAAGCGCGATGGACGAACTCGCCCATCAACTGGGCCTCGACCCCGTCGAGTTGCGGCTGCGCAATCACACCGACGTCGATCCCGACACCGGCAATCCCTGGTCGAGCGACGGGCTCCCCGAGTGCCTGCGGCGCGGTGCCGAGCGGTTCGGCTGGCAGCGCCGCAACCCC
The DNA here is from genome assembly GCF_040640795.1 of Streptomyces sp. NPDC021622. NCBI lineage: Bacteria > Bacillati > Actinomycetota > Actinomycetes > Kitasatosporales > Streptomycetaceae > Streptomyces > Streptomyces sp. NPDC021622. The sequence goes on along the minus strand of NZ_JBFACK010000007.1, from coordinate 64,864 downwards.
GAACCCCGTTCGCACCGCGACGGGAACTGGCTCATCGGCTACGGCATGGCCACCGCCGGCTATCCCGTCTACGGGCCGAACAACCCGCAACGGGCCCGCGCCCGGATCTACGCCGATGGAAGCGCCGTAGTCCAAGCCGCAACGCCCGACTTCGGCACCGGCGTTGCCACGGTGATGACTCAGGTCGCGGCCGACGCGCTCGGCATCCCGATCGAGCACTGCCGTTTCGAGGGCGGCGACACCACGCTGCCCAACATCGCCGCCGCTGTCGGCTCGTCCGGCTCCGGCATGATCAGCGCCGCCGTCCACACCGCGGCCACCAACCTGCGCGACCAGCTCATCGCCCAGGCCGTCGCCGACACCCAATCGCCGCTGCACGGCGCCGCCCCCGACTCGATCACCGTACGGGGCGGCCGCATGATGCTGCGCAGTCGGCCCGACACCGGGGAAAGCTACGGCGAGTTGCTGCAGCGCAACTTCCTGCCCGACCTCGAAGCGGTGGGGGCGTGGTCTCCCACACCCCAGACCGCCAACTACGGACTGATGACCTTCGGCGCCCAGTTCGCCGAGGTCGCCGTCGACGCCGACCTCGGCGTGGTCCGAGTACGTCGGATGGTCGGCGCCTTCGCCCCCGGACGGGTCCTCAACCCCAAGACGGCCCGCAGCCAACTGATGGGCGGCATGATCTGGGGTCTTGGCCAGGCGCTCCTCGAAGCCAACTACATGGACCCGCGCCGCGGCCGCTGGGTCGCCTCCAGCCTGGGCGACTATCTGATCCCGGTCAACGCCGACGCCCCCGATGTCGACGTGGAACTCATCGAGGTCGAGGACAAGATCGTCAACCCGCTCGGCGTCAAGGGCGTCGGAGAAGTGGGCCAGGTCGGCGCGGCCGCAGCCATCGCCAATGCGATCCACCACGCCACCGGTCGACGCGTACGCAAAATGCCCATCACCCTTGAAGACATGCTCTGAGCAGGGCCTTGGCGCAAGCAGGATCGTCGCTCTTGAAGAGGACATCACCACCGCGGCAGGCATCGGCACCGCACTCGGGTTCCGCGTGGTGGTCACCGACCGGGCAACCGGGCGGTGCCAGTACGTCTCCGAGAACTACAGCCTCTCCTGATCGGCCCGAGTCGTACGGGTGACAGGTGAGGTCAGTGGCGTTCCGTGGAGTCACGGCGCCGCAGCAGCTGGGCGGTGACGAAGGCGGTGACCGAGGCGGTGACGATCAGCGGCATCTGGTTGTACGCGTCGCCGCCGAGCAGCAGGACCGCGAGGACGGCGCTGGTGAGCGGCAGTCCGGTGATGCTCGCTGCCGCGGCCGCCAGACCGAGGGCCAGGCCCGGTGTCGTACCGAGTCCGGGGAGCCCGGAGCAGGCGATGCCGATCGCGGCGCCGATGAGCGCGGCGGGGAAGACGGGGCCGCCGCGCATGCTGCCCAGGCTGATGCCCCAGGCCAGTGCCTTGCACACGATGAGGGCGAGCAGTGCCGCCACCGACCAGTCGTGCGGCTCGGCGGCCAACTGGCCGAGGGCCGCCTGCCCCGACAGGGCGGCTTCCTCGGGCGAGCGGTCGGTCAGCAGGGCGTACGCGCTCAGGCAGCAGCCGACGGCCAGCGCGCACAGGACCGTGCGGCGGGCGGTGTGCTGCGACGTCCATGCCGCCGTGCGGTAGCCGAGGTCACGGGCGACGGTGAGCACGGCGGCGATCAGGACGGCGGCGGGGACGCCCCACAGGAAGTCGCCCACGTCCGGGTTGACGTTCGGCGGCAGATGGGGGAGCCGCAGGCCGCCGACCGAGAGGCCGGTCCAGTTGCCGAACCCGGTGAAGACGAGCGCGCCCGTCGCGCTGGCGAGCAGGCAGGGCAGCAGCAGGACGACCAGCTGGGTGCTGCCGAGCCCGGCGGCCTCGACGACCATCACGGAGGCCACCACCGGACCCCCGAGGATCGTCGAGATCGCCGCGGTGGAGCCGGTGGTGGCGAGTACGGCCGTGGCCCTGGGGTCGGGCGCCTGCTTGAGGGTGCGTACGGCCAGGAGCGCCAGCGCGCTGCCGACCGCCATGAGCGGCGCCTCGGGACCGAGCACGATGCCCAGCGGGAGGGTCGCGAGCGCGGCAAGGGCGACGCCCGGCAGTTCAGCCGGCCCGATGGGCGCACCGCCCCCGAGGCCGTGCACGGGCAGATGGCCACCGCCGCCCGGCAGCCGGGTCACGACCGTCGCGAGGATAAGACCGGCGAGCAGCAGCGCGGGCAGCGGCCACCACCAGGGGGCGCGGTCGTATCCGAGGGCCTCGGGCAGCGCCTCCCACACGCCGTGCTGCAACTCGTGCTGGAGGCTCACGAAGAAGAAGCAGGCCAGCGCGATCGGCATCCCGAGCAGCACACAGAGCAGCAGCAGCCGCCGATAGCCGCGGCTGAGCAGCGTGGCGCGCAAGGTGGCGACGGGCTGCTCGGGCTCGGCGGCCGCGGGGGTGCTCGTCCGACCGACGGCGTCACCCATGCAAGGCCCCCTGGACTTCGCCGTACGGCGGTTGGCGTTGGCAGCAGATGGGCCTCAGTAAAGAATGAGAGCGCAACCCGCGCATCTCGGGGAGCTGCTCAGTGCGCCGCCCCCGGCCAGCCGTCGCCGCACGGCCCGCCGCCCGTCGCCGCGGCCACGGTGACGTCGGTCCCATCCGGTGCCACCAACGGCAGGTACCACTGGGCGATCTCCACGGAGGTCTGCGGTACGTAGTGGAAGATCAGCGACATGCGGAAGCGGTCCTCCGTGGTGTTGGGCAGCGAGCCGTGCACCAAGCTGCCGTGGAAGAACAGGACATCGCCGGCGCGCATCACCGTCTGCACGGTCGTCAGGCCTGCCGGGGGACGCACCAGACCGGTCGTGAACGACTCCTGGTCGTCGGCGGTCTCGGGGCACACCACCTCCATGGTGTGCGAGCCGGGGACCACGGACAGCGCGCCATTGGCCGCGTCGCAGTCGTCGATCGCGATCCACGCGGCGATGCACGTCTCCGGATGGGCCCGGAGGAAGTAGTTGTCCTGGTGCAGCGCCTGGCCGCGTGCGGAGGGCGGCTTGAAGTAGAACATCGACTGCGCCCCGAAGGCCGGGCCGATCAGTTCGGTGACGATGTCCAGGATGCGGGGGTCGGTCATCAGCCGGCGGGCGATCGAACCGACTTCCAGGTCCGGGTGCCGGTGCGGCTGCATGAAGCGCGGGAAGCGGGCCAGGACGTCGCCCTCGGCGAGGCCGTCCCGCGCGCCCAGGCGGTGCCGGTCCCGTACGACCTGATCCATGAACGCCGAGCGGATCGTCTCGGCCTCGCCGGAGCCGAGCAGACCGTCGACCTGGACCATGCCGTCGGCGGCGTAGCGCTCGGCCCGTTGCGACGCCGGGGCTGTATCGAGTGTCATGTTCTCCATCGTGTGCACCGGCCCCGTGGCCGGGAATCGGACTTCGAGGACTTCACATGGAAGATGCTGCCGCGGGGGGTGAGGCCAGGACGCGTCCAGGTGGCGCGCGGGCGCGTCCGCAGGTCGTCGCCACGTCCGAGAACCGGGTCGTCGCGGGCCGGCTCGCGGCAGGACGCGACTACCGGACCGTGCGGCACTCCGGCACGGACGACTGGCTGCTGCTGTTCACCTGCCGGGGGCGTGGCCGGATCAGGAGCGAGGGGGCGGCCGACGTACCCGCCGACGGCAGGTCCTTCGTCGCGATCGCGCCCCGCACGCCTCACGACTACGGCACCGACCCCGCGGCCGGAGACTGGCTCCTGCTCTGGGCCCATGTCCAGCCGCAGCCCGAGTGGCTCGCCCTGCTCGACTGGCCGCGGGCCGCGCCCGGCGTGGGACGCGTGCTGCTGCCCGACCCGCTCGCCGACCGCGTGGCCGCCGCGCTGACCCGAGCCGTGTCCCTGAGCAACAGCGCGCTGGCGAACTCCGCGCTCTTCGGCGTCAACGCGGTGGAAGAGGCGCTGTTGTGGTGCGACACACAGAATCCCCGGGGCGAGCGGATGGACCCACGCCTGCTGGCCGTCCTTGAGCACCTGAGCACCTGCCTTGCCGCCCCGCACACCGTGCGGTCCCTGGCGCGCGTCGCCGGCCTTTCGGAGTCCCGCCTCTCGCGCCTGTTCACCGCCCAGTTCGGGACGAGTGTCATGGCGCACGTCGAAGAGCGCCGCATGGACGTGGCGTGCCGGCTGCTGCGCCTTTCGTCCCTGCCGGTGCGCGAGGTCGCCCGGCAGGTCGGGTACAACGACCCGCTCTACTTCTCCACGCGGTTCCGGCGTGCCCTGGGGTGCTCGCCGTCGGCGTACCGCGATGCCGTCTGAACCCTTGCGTTGCGTCTGCAGGCCGGCCTCACGCCGGAAATTCGGGTGACCCCGGGATCCGGGCGCGTTACCGTCGGCCCTATGAACGTCACCGGCCCGAGCACCACCGCGACCGCGCGAGCGACCAGCTCGCCGGTTGCCGCCGTCTGACGTACTTCCCCCTTTCCACCGGCGACCGGAAACGGTCCGCCGGTGCTTCTGTGGCCCTCCCGCCCGTGCCGCTCCACGGACCGTCCTCCGGTGCCTCCCCGCTGCGCACGCGAAGGAGCCACCCCATGAACACCGAACAGATCGTCCGTACGTTCGTCGAGTACTTCGAGGACCGCGGTCACCGCCGGATCACCGGCTCGACGCTGCTGCCACCGACCGGTGACCCGGTCCTGTTCACCACCTCGGGCATGCATCCCCTCACCCCGTACCTGGAGGGGCGCCCGCATCCGCTGGGCAGCCGGCTGGTCAATGTGCAGCGCTGTCTGCGCACCACGGACCTGGACGAGGTCGGCGACTCCACCCATCTGACGGTCTTCGAGATGCTGGGCACCTGGTCGCTCGGCGACTACGAGGGCCCCATGAGCCTCGACTGGGGCTATGGGCTGCTCACCGAGGGATTCGGCATCGATCCCGGTCTGCTGCACGCCACGGTCTTCGGCGGCGACGATCAAATCGGCCTGGACACCGCCTCCTTGGAGCTGTGGCAGGAGCGCGGAGTGCCGGTGGAGCTCACCGTCGAGGACAACTGGTGGTCCAACGGGCCGACCGGTCCGTGCGGCCCCGACTCGGAGATCTTCATCTGGACCGGCGCCACCCCGCCCGAGTCGACGCCGACGGGCGACGACCGCTGGGTGGAACTGTGGAACCACGTGATGATGCGTCATCGCCGGCTCGTCGACGGTTCGCTCGTGCCGCTCCCGCAGCGCAACATCGACACCGGGCTCGGCCTGGAACGGCTGGCCACTGTGCTGCAGGGGCGGACGTCGGTGTTCGAGTGCGACCTCTTCGACCCCTGGCGTCGCCTCGTGCCGGCCCTGTGGCGACTGGACGAACCGTCGCTGCGGCTGGTCTGCGACCACCTGCGCTCGGCCATGGTGGTGATCGGCGACGGGGTGCGCCCGGCCAACACCGGCCGCGGCTATGTGCTGCGCCGGCTGGTACGCCGCGTACTCACCGTGCTGTGGCGGGACGACCCTTCGTGCGGCCTCGGAGACCTGCCGGACGAACTCGTCCTGCACACCCTCGACCACTTCCGCCAGGAGGTGGACACGGACGAGGTGCGCCGGGTGCTGCTCGGGGAGGAGCGCCGCTTCCGCCGGCTCCTGGAGCGCGGCCGGCAGGTGCTGGCCCGGCCCCGGTTCCGCGGCCCGCTGGACGAGGAGGACCTCCACTACCTTCACGACACCCACGGACTGCCGCGCGACCTCGTCCTGAGCCTGCGCCCGGAGTGATCCGGGGGGCATCCGGAGGGAGCGTACTGGGGCTGTCCCCAGGGGAGTTCGGCCCGGTGGCCCGATGGTCCGGTGCGGCGCGCATTCCTAGCGTAGTGATCGATTTCTTCGGCCGATTCAGCCGGTTCGGCCGAGCCGATCGGTCCAGTCGATCCAAGGAGCACGATGCGCGCCGCCTCAGCAGTCACCGCAGGCCTGGCCCTGGCCGGATTACTCGCCGGCGGAGTGGCCGCCGCGACCCTCCCTGATTCTTCCGAACAGCCCCGCCAGAAGCTCAGTTGGGGCCGCTGCTCCGCCGACCAGAAGGCGCTGAACGAGGCGGGCGCGCAGTGCGCGAAGGTGACCGTCCCGCTCGACTACGCCGACCCCGGCGGTCGTACGATCCAGATCGCCGTCTCCCGCATCAAGGCGAAGTCGCCGGGCGAGCGGCGCGGCGTCCTGCTCTCGAACCCCGGCGGCCCCGGCGGGACGGGCCTGGCCAACACCCTCGCCCTGCGCCCCGCGCTGAAGGACGTGGCGGACCGCTACGACCTCATCGGCTTCGACCCGCGCTTCCTCGGCGAGAGCACCCCCGTCACCTGCGGCAGAACCCCGCGCCCGACGCCGCCCCCGGAATCCACCAGCCCCCGCAAGGACTTCGAGGCAGCGGTGCGTTCCGCGCGCGACACCGCACGCCGCTGCCAAGAGCACGGCGACAACGCCCGGTTGCTGCCCCATGCCTCGACCCGCAACGTCGCCCGCGACATGGACGCGATCCGCGCGGCACTCGGCGAGCGCACGCTCTCGTACTACGGCATCTCGTACGGCGCCGACCTGGGCGCCGTCTACACCCAGCTCTTCCCGCGCCGGGCCGACCGGATCGTCCTGGACTCCTCGACCGATCCGGCGGCCACGCAGTACGAGCTGTTCCAGCGGTCGGGCGCGCCCGCGGAGGCGGCCTTGGACGGCCAGGCCGGTCAGGTCGGGTCGGACGTACGGAAGTTGCTCGACCGGGCCGAGCGCCGCCCCATCGCGGTCGACGGCCAACGGCTCAACGCCCCGTTGCTGCGCCTCGTGTTCAAGCAGCTCGTCCAGCACGAGGAGAAGGACCCCCAACTGGCCAGTGTGGTCGGCGACTTGAAGAAGGCCGCCGCGGGCCGGCTCGACAAGCCGGGGCCCGCGCTCGCCGCGCTCCTGGAGCTCCTCGCCTCGCCCGATCTTGAGAGCAGCATGGTCGGCGGCGCGATCTTCATGTGCGGCGACGGGGGCTGGCCCGCGGGCGGCTGGCCGAAGAACCCGGAGACGTACTGGAAGAACATGCAGCGCAGCCGCTCCACGGAGCCGGTCTTCGGTCCGTACGTCAACGGAATGATCGCCCCGTGTGCGTTCTGGGGAGCCGAGCCGCGCGAACCCGGCACAAAGATCGGCAACGCCGTGCCCGTCCTGATGCTCCAGGCCCGCTACGACAACAACGTTCCGTACGGCGGCGCCCTCGCCCTGCACCGCAAGCTCACCGGCTCGCGGCTGCTGACGGCCGACATCCGTTCGCACGGCGTCTACGGGCGCGGCAACGACGGCCTCACACCCGTCGCGTGCGCCGACCGGACCGTCAACGCCTATCTGCGCGATGGAAAGCTGCCCGCCGCCGACTTCACCTGCCCCCGCCCGACGGACGAGGCAGCGAAGAACGAGGGGGAGCGATGAAGGCGAACACCCCGATAACCCCGATGACCTCGATGGTCAGCAGGCGCACCGGCCTGACGGCCACCGCGGCCGCCCTGCTCACGGGGGTGGCCGGCGCCCCCGCGGCCACGGCGGCGCGGCGCACGCCCCACGCGGCCTCTTCGCTCCAGAAGGACGTCGACGCGATCCTGGCCACCGGGGTGTCCGGCATCCTCGCCGAGGTACAGGGCGCGCACGGCCGGACGGCCGCCCGTGCGGGCGTCGCCGAGCTCGCGGCGAAGGGGCCCGTGCCCTGGGACGCGTACTACCGCATCGGCAGCGACACCAAGACCTTCACCGCCACCGTCGCACTCCAACTCGTCGGCGAGGGACGGCTGAAGCTCACCGACACGGTCGACCGATGGCTGCCCGGAGAGGTCCGTGGCCACGGCAACGACGGCCGCCGCATCACCGTCACCAACCTGCTGCGGCAGACCAGCGGCCTGAACGACTACTTCAGCGCGGACGCCGGTGACCTCACCCCGGAGAGCTACCGCCGCCACCGCTTCCGCTCGCAGACGCCTGCGGAACAGCTGGCGGCGGCGCTGAGCAAGCCGCCGCAGTGGCTGCCCGACGCGAACGATCCGGCGCAGGAACGGCGATGGGGGTACTCCAACACCAACTACGTCGTCGCCGGAATGCTCATCGAGCAGGTCACCGGACAGCCCTGGGCACAGGAGGTCCACGAGCGGATCATCGAACCCCTCGGCCTGCGCCACACGCTCACCCCGGGCACCTCCTCGTATGTGCCGGGGCCTACGGCCACCGCGTACACGCACTTCCCCGGCGACCCGCGGCCGACCGACACGACCCTCAACTTCGGCGGGGGAGCGGACGGCGGGATCATCGCGACGGCACGCGACCACGGTGTCTTCCTGCGCGCCCTGATGAGCGGCCGGCTGCTGCGTCCTGCCCAACTGGCGGCGATGAAACAGACCGTGCCGGCCGCCGATCTGAGCCCCGTGCCCGGTGTCCGCTACGGCCTGGGCATCGCCTGGCGGCCGGTGGCGGGGCGTGCCGGCGGCATCTGGTTCCACGGCGGGACCAGTCTCGGCTGTGTCTCCGAGTGCGGTGTGACGCCGGACGGCTCCACGGCCGTGACCAGCGCGGCCTTCACCCTCAGGCTCGGCGGGCCGCAGGCGGATGCGCAGGCCGCGCGGACCCTCGGGATGGTCGATGCGGCGCTGCGTACCGACTCCGGGGGAGGCCGGTGATCGGCTGCTTGTATCTTGCTCGGGCAAGGACCGCGCCCGGCAGGGCAGCGTCGCAAGGAGTTGAAAAACGTGGACGCACCGGACGCGCAGGACACGGCCAAGAGGCTGCGGACGGTCTGCGACGAGTTGTCGGACCGTTTCTACGAGCGGGCCGACGTGGTGCGGACCCTGGTGGCGACTCTCCTGTCCGGGCAGCACTCGTTGGTGCTCGGCCCTCCCGGGACGGCGAAGTCCGAGCTGGCCCGGGAGCTCACGGGCCGGGTCGACGGCGCGTCCTACTGGGAGATCCTCCTGTCGAAGTTCACCGCGCCGACGAGGATGTTCGGTCCCGTCGACGTCGCCGCGCTGGCCAGGGGCGAGTACCGCCAGGTCTACGACGGCCGTGCCACGACCGCGCACATCGCGTTCATCGACGAGATATTCAAGTGCTCCACGGCGGCGCTGAACGAGACGCTGGGCTACCTCAACGAGCGGATCTACCACCCCGAGAGCGGCGGCGAGCCGATCCGCTGCCCCCTGATCGGCGCCATCACGGCGAGCAACGAACTGCCTGCCGGGGAGGATACGGCCGCGATCTACGACCGGCTCCTCGTTCGGATCGAGGTCGGATACCTGGCCGACCCGTCCAACTTCGCCGCACTGGTCCGCTCCGCCGTCGGCCGCCCGGCGGCACCGCATCGCACCACCGTCGAACTGGCCGCGCTGCAGCACGCCGTGACCGAGGCCGTCCCTTCCGTGGACGTCCCCGACGGGATCGTGGATGCGGTGTGTACGCTGCGGGCCGCCCTGCGCCGCAAGGAACTCGTCGCATCGGACCGCCGCTGGCGGCAGGCGGTGGGCCTGCTCCAGGCGTCCGCGTACCTCGACGGCCGCCCGGCGGTCGCCGAGACCGACCTGTCGGTGCTTACGCACGTGCTGTGGGACTCACCGGCCGAGCGCCCGACCGTCGAGCGCGAGGTGCTGCAACTGGTCAACCCCGACGCCAAGGAGGCGCTCGAACTGGCCGACGCCATCGAGGAGTTGGAGGCCCCGCTCGACGCCATGGCCGGGCAGTCCCGCGAGGCGCTGAGCGAGTGGGTCATCAAGAAGGCCCACAACAAGCTCGCCATGGCGGGCAAGCGCCTGGAGAAGCTCCGCGAGGAGGCGGTGGGCGCCGGCCGCTCCACCGCCGCCATAGACAGGGTCACCGGCCGTCAGCGCGCCGTCCGCGCCCGCGTCCTCACCGAGGCACTCGGCATGGACGCGAGCATGGTGCAGGCTCAGCTCTGACCACCGGGGGGATCAAGTCGTGGGCGAGATGCCGGGCAGGCTCGATGAGTTGGCGGGCAGGGCAGGGAAGTGGCTCGGTCTGTCCGCCGCCGCTCCCGATCGGCACACCGCCGCCGTGGTCGCGGACCGGTTCGAGCAGATCGCCTGGCGCGACACCTACGCGCAGTCGGCCGGACTGCGCGACCTCGCCGATGAGCTGAACGAGCGCCACCCCTACGCCACCGACCTCCTCAGCGACGCGTTCCTGGCCGCGTACAAGGTCGGCCCGCGGCTGCGCGAGCGCGCGGAGATGGAGCCGTCCCGGCTGGTCAACCACCAGGTCATCTCCTCACTGGTGGAGTCGATGGAGTTCGCCGAGCTGCGCCGGGAGACGGCCGGTGATCCCTACGCCGCCGCCATGGCCGTGCTCGCCCAGGCCCCCGCGCTGCGCAGGATCCTTGAGAGCTCCCGGGATGCCCAGGACCAGGCCGAGCGGGCGAAGAAGGCACAGGAGGACGCCGAAGGCGCGGCGACCGCCGTGGCCGAGGCGCTCCGGCGGTTCGCCGGCGAGGACGGCACCGTGCCTGCCCCGTCCGCCGACACCGTCCACCAGGCGATCGCCGCGGCCGAGGCCGCAGAGGCCGCCGCTCAGCGGGCCGCCCGGGACGCCGGGCAGGTCCTCGCGGTCGCCGCCCCCGGTATCGGCGCCGCCGCGCGGAACGCGGCGGCGAAGGCGGCCAGGGCCGCGCGTGAGGAGGCCGCCCTGATGCGGGCGTGGGGCGTCGGTCCCGGCGATCTCGAGCGGCTGGCGTTCGACCGGCGCGCCCGGCTCGCCGAGCGGCTGCGCACCGGCCGGCTCGCACAGTGGGCCGAACTGATCGGCCGCTTCCGGCAGATGGCCGCAGGCGAGCGCGCCCGCAAGGTGGAGAACACCGCCGGGGAGCTGGTCGGCGTGACGCTCGGCAATGACCTCTCCCGCGTCATCCCCTCCGAACTGGCCAACCTGGGCCTGCCCGAGCTGCGTGCGGTGTTCGCCGCGCGTTACGCCGCCGGGGAGCTGATGCTCTACGACAGCCAGGGAGAGCAGGCCACCGGCAAGGGCGCCGTCATCGCGTGCGTGGACACCTCGCACTCCATGTACGTGGAAGGGCCCGGCGGAGTCACCCGGGAGGCGTGGGCCAAGGCGTGCGCCCTGGCGCTCCTCGACCAGGCCCGCGAGGCCGGGCGTGACTTCGTCGGCATCCTGTTCTCCGCCGCCGACAAGCTCCAGGTCTTCCGTTTCCCGGCCGACCGGCCCGCCGGCATCGACCGGACCCTCGACTTCGCGGAGACCTTCCTCGGCGGCGGCACCAGCTACCAGACGCCGTTGACGGCGGCCGCCGAGCTGCTGGGGGAGGAGTTCAACGACGCCGCCCGCAAGCGCGGCGACATCGTGCTGCTCACCGACGACGAGTGCGGCGTCACCGAGGAGTGGATGCGCGGCTGGAACGAAGCCAAGCACCTTCTGGGCTTCCGCGTCTTCGGCGTGGCCATCGGCGCCCCGCCCGCCGCCGAAGCAGGCTCGGTCCTTGACGCCCTGTGCGACAACCTCCGCTCCATCGAGGACCTCACCGACGTCCACGCCGCCGCCGACCTCTTCCGTGTGATCTGACGCGGCCTTTCCGAGTGAGCTGACCCGGCCTTCGCGACACCGGCAGGTCAGCCGACCCCGTACGTCCTGGCGAGTACGTCGACCGTGTCGGCCATGGCCCGGCGCAGGTCCGCGGGCGCGACGACCTCGACGTCGACACCGAGCCGCAGCAGCTCCCCGCACGCGTGCTCGGTGTTCTCGGTCGGGATGACCGCCTCGACCCATCCGTCGTCGCCGACGGCGATCGCGGTGGATTCGACCGCCCGTACCACCTCCGGGGGAAGGTTGTCCGGCAGACGTCGGCGTCCCCGCGCGGAGAGACGAATGGTGGCCGTGCCGGTGAAGCGGCGCTGCTGGAAGTCGTCCAGGTACGAGGTCCAGTACGCACCCAGGTCGAAGTCCGGCGGCCGGTCGAACCGTTCGTCGCTCGGCACCGCGTCCAGGACCTGGGTGACCCGGTAGGTCGCGACCCGGCTCTCCGTGGCGGCCACGAGGTACCAGACACCGGACTTGAGGACCAGGCCGTAGGGGCGCAGGCGACGCTGCACCTCCTGCGGCGCGCGCCAGCGGCGGTAACGCACGTTCACCACACGTCGGGTGAGCACCGCGTCGACGAACACGCCGAGATACGGGGTCTGTTCGGGCTCCCGGTACCAGGCCGGAGCGTCCAGATGGAACACGGCCGCGGTCCGCGCCGCCTCCTCGCGCAGCCCCGCCGGCAAGGCGGCAAGCAGCTTCAAGCGCGCCGCGGTCACCTCCGCCGCCAGCCCCAAGTCGGCTGCGGGGCCCGGCAGTCCGGCGAACAACAGCGCCCGCGCCTCGCCTTGGCTCATCCCGGTCAGCCGGGTGCGATAGCCGTCGAGCAGCTGGTAGCCGCCCCCGCGGCCCGGCTCCGCGTACACCGGGACTCCGGCGTCCTGCAGCCGCGCCACGTCACGGTAGGCGGTGCGCACGGACACGCCCAGCTCGTCCGCGATGCCTCGCGCGGACACGCGGCCGCGGGATTGCAGCAACATCAGCACCGACAGCAATCGACCAGCAGACATGGGCGCAATTCTCCCCGGAAACCCTGACAGCCCCTGGCACAGGGCCGCCGTAGCGTCAGTCGCAGAGCACCGAAGCACCGAAGCACCGAAGCACCGAAGCACCGAAGTCCCGAAGTCCCGAAGTCCCGAAGTCCCGTACAAGAGAACTGAACAGGAGCCTGCCGCGTGGCCAGCACTGAGACTTCCGGCCGTCCCGCCGTGATCGAGCTTCGCCAGTACACGCTGCGCCCCGGCCGGCGCGACGAACTCATCGAGCTGTTCGACCGGGAGTTCATCGAATCCCAGGAAGAGGCCGGGATACGGGTGCTCGGGCAGTTCCGCGACCTCGACGACCCGGACCGCTTCGTCTGGCTGCGCGGATTCCGGGACATGGCGACACGGCAGCGCGCGCTGACGTCCTTCTACGACGGCCCCGTCTGGGCCAAGCACGGCCCCCAGGCCAACGCCACCATGCTCGACTCCGACGACGTACTCCTCCTGCGTCCCCTGTCGGAAGAGAGCGGCTTCGCCATAGAGAGCGGCTTCGCCGTCTCCCCATCCCGGCGGCTCCAGGTCGGCGCTCCGGCACCGGAGCGCTTCGTGGCCGCCACGGTGTGGTCCTTCCCTCTCGGCCACCAGGACGGCATCGCGCTGATCCGGGACGAACTCCTCCCCGTGCTGCACAGGACGGGCCCCGCGCCACTGGCCGCCCTCTCCACCGAGGCGGCGCCCAACACATTCCCCCGACTGCCCGTCCGCACCGGGGAGAACGTCGCCGTGGTCGTCACGGCCTACCCCGACGAGAGTACGTACCGAGCGCACCTGGCCGCTGTACAGGCGGACCCCCTCGCCCGGGACGAGATCCTGCCGAGCATCGAGCGGGAACAGACGACAGCGGCCAGGACCCTGCGGCTGGCGCCGACGGGCCGATCGGGCAGCTGATCGGGCGGCCGTGTCACATTTCGAGGAGCCGGTCCGTCAGAAGGGTGTAGGCACCCGCAACGACACTGGAGCGCATCATGGAAGCCCGCCTGAACTTCTTCACCAGCCCGGTCGCAGCCAAGTTCGGCAAGCACCTGGTCGCCGCCGGCAAAGTGCTCGCGGAGTCCACGCTGCCGATCACGACGCAGGAGCTGGTGAAGCTCCGCGCCAGCCAGATCAACGGCTGCGGTTTCTGCACCGACATGCACACCAAGGACGCTGCGGCAGCCGGTGAGACGTCCCTGCGCCTCAACCTGGTCGCGGCCTGGCGCGAGGCCAAGGTCTTCACCGACGCCGAGCGGGCGGCCCTGGAGCTGGCAGAGCAGGGCACCCGTATCGCGGACGCGGCGGGCGGGGTCACCGATGAGGCCTGGGCGAACGCCGCCAAGCACTACGACGAGGAGCAGTTGGCCGCCCTGGTGGCGACCATCGCGCTGATCAACGCCTTCAACCGGGGAAACGTCATCGTCCAGCAGCCCGCAGGCGACTACCAGCCCGGCCAGTTCGCATAGCCAGGGCTGTGGTCAAACGGAAGTCCCTAGCCATGGAAGGCCGTGGTTGACCCGAGCGCGGCCCGCCCGGTGGTGATCCGGTTCACCGGGGCGGCCTCGTCGGCATAGCCGAACGAGATGCCCAGGAGCAACTTCCCTTCGGTCACGCCGAGTTCGGCGCGGACGGTGTCGGCGTAGAAGCTGAGCAGCACTGTCCACGCCGTACGCGGTCATCGCCAGGAGCAGCGTCTGCATGTAGGCGCCGACATCCGCGGCAAGGCGGGCGCCGCCGTCTCCAGTGACGAACAGGAACGCGGCGTGTGGCGCGCCGTAGAAGCGCAGGCTCTGCGCGTCGTAGGCCGCGCGTGCCGCGTGGTCGTCGGGACCGATGCCGAGCGCTCCGTACAGCTCGCCGCCGAACGCGGCCCTGCGTGCCCGGTGCACCGGCGCGTACATCCCTTCGGAATACGGGAAGTCCACCGAGAGGCGCTTCTCGGCATGGGCCGCCCGCAAGGCGTCCGCCAGTCGCTCACGCGCCGCGCCGCTCACCACTTCCACCTGCCACGGCTGTGCGTTGGAATGGGACGGCGCGGCGCCGGCCAGGGAGAAGATCGCACGCATCGTCTCCTCGGGCACGGCTCCCGGACGGAACGCCCGGGTCGCGTGACGCCCACGCACCAGCTTCTCCGCGCAGCCACTCAGCTCTGTGGGGACCGACTTGTCCATGGGGACTCCTCAACGCCGTTCATTTATGTAAACGGGAGCGTTTACTTGGGAGGCAGGTCGCGGAGGAGGCGCCGGTGTCCAAGCGGACGCTCTACGCGCACTTTCGGACCAAGAATGACCTGGTCATCGCCCACCTGCAGGACCTCGCGTCGTCGGGTGCCACGCTGGAAAGCGTGCTGACCCGCGAGGACATCCCCCCGCGGGAACGGATCCTCAAGCTGTTCGAGCAGCCCGCGGGGGAGGCGACTCCGGTACGGGGGTGTCCGTTCATCGATGCCGCCGCGGAGTTCCCCGACCCGGAGAGCGCCGCTCACTCCTACGCCCGCGAACAGAAGCTGCGGATGGCGCAGTTGATCGCCGCGCTGGTGACGGAGCTTGGCTGCCGCGAACCGGTCGCCCTCGCCGAACAACTGGCCACCCTCGCGGACGGGGCGGCCAGTCGCGCCATGGTGCTGGGTGACGCGGACTACGGCCGACACGCACGGGCGGCGGCGGAGGTTCTCCTCGAGCGGGCGGAGCAGAACGAAGCTGGCGAGCATCGAGATTCCTGACGGCGCCAACGGGTCTCCGCGACCGTACGTCCAATCCGGTGCTGAGCCTGCCGGACAACCGCGGGACTACCCCGACGCCGTGAGCCACGCCCTGACCACGCTGCATACGAGCAGCTGAGCAGCCCCTCAATTCTCGTTCCCGCCTGCATTTCCCTCCGCTTGCAGAGCAGTGGACATCGCGTTTCAGTTGTACAGATCCTCCCTCGGTACCAGGAGCTGCGATGTCGATGTCCTTCGGTTCAGGGTTCGGTTCCTCTGACCCTTTCAGCGAGATGTTGAACCGGTTTTTCGGAATGTCCCCGGCATCGTCGCCACCGGCCGTTCAGCGCGTTCCCATCGGACGGCTCCTGACCGATTCCTCGCAGGAACTGCTGAATCTGGCCGCTCAGCGAGCCGTCAAGGACGGAACCCCGGACCTCGACACGGAGCACTTGCTCTGGGCGTCCGCACAGGTCGACCCCGCGCGCAAATTGCTCTCCCAGGTCGGCGTGAATCCCGACAAGCTCGCTTCGGAACTCGACGCGGTTCTTCCACGGGAGTCCGGTGAGCCGTCCGCGGAACCAGGACTGACACCGGCGGCCAAGCGCACCCTGGCAACCGCCTACGCCCATTCGCAGGCCGCCGGGGTTTCCTATATCGGGCCCGAGCACATCCTCAGCGCACTCCTCGACGACAGCGACTCGGGCGCCAACCGGCTGCTGCGCGCGGAGGGCGTGGACACGGAGCGGCTGTCGGGCCTCGCGGACCAGGCGGCCCGCTCGGACGGATTCCCGGCCGACGCGAAGAAGGAGAAGCCGGCCACGACGCTGGACGAGTTCGGGCGGGACCTGACGGAGGAAGCGAAGGCCGGAAAGCTCGACCCGGTGGTCGGGCGGTCCGATGAGATCGAGCAGACCGTCGAGATCCTCTCGCGGCGATCCAAGAACAACCCTGTGCTCATCGGCGAGCCCGGCGTCGGCAAGACCGCCATCGTCGAAGGCCTGGCCCAGCGGATCGTGGCCGGCGAAGTCCCGGCGACCCTGAAGGACAAGAGGGTCGTCTCGCTCGACCTCTCCGGCATGGTGGCCGGCGCACAGTACCGAGGCCAGTTCGAGGAGCGCCTGAAGAAGGTCATCGAGGACGTCCAGGAAGCCAGCGGCGACATCATCCTGTTCATCGACGAACTCCATACGGTCGTGGGCGCGGGCGCCACCGGCGAGGGGTCGATGGACGCGGGCAACATGCTCAAGCCCGCGCTGGCACGCGGAGAGCTGCACGTCGTCGGCGCGACGACCATCGACGAGTACCGCAAGCACATCGAGAAGGACGCCGCCTTGGAGCGTCGCTTCCAGCCCGTGCTGATCCCGGAGCCGACGGTCGAGCAGACGGTGCAGATCCTGGAGGGGCTGCGGGACGCCTACGAAGCCCACCACCAGGTCCGCTTCGCCGACGGCGCCCTGGCGGCGGCGGCCGAGCTGTCCGACCGGTACATCAGCGACCGGTTCCTGCCGGACAAGGCCATCGACCTGATGGACCAGGCGGGCGCCCGTGTCCGTCTGCGCAGTGCGGGCCGCTCCACCGAGGTCGTCAGTCGCGAGGACCGCATCGCCAAACTCCGCCGCGAGCAGGCCCATGCGGTGGCCGGTGAGGACTTCGAGAAGGCCTCCGACCTCAAGCGGCAGATCGCCGAGGCGGAAGGCGAACTCGCGGGCATCGAGGAGCGCCGCGAGGGCGTCGTCTCCGTCACCGCCGACGACATCGCCGATGTCGTGTCCCGCCGCACCGGGATCCCGGTCTCCCAGCTCACCGCGAGCGAGAAGGAGAAGCTCCTCAAGCTGGAAGAGGAGATGCACGCCAGGATCGTCGGCCAGGACGAGGCGGTCACCGCCGTCTCGGAGGCCGTACGCCGCAACCGTGCGGGCATGGGCGACCCCAACCGCCCCGTCGGCTCGTTCCTCTTCCTCGGGCCCACCGGCGTGGGCAAGACCGAACTCGCCAAGACGCTGGCCGAGTTGCTGTTCGGCGACGAGGATCACATGATCCGCTTCGACATGAGCGAGTTCCAGGAGAAGCACACCGTCGCCCGGCTCGTCGGTGCCCCGCCCGGATACGTCGGCTACGAAGAAGCCGGCCAGCTCACGGAGAAGGTCCGCAGGCAGCCCTACAGCGTGGTGCTGTTCGACGAGGTGGAAAAGGCCCACCCCGACGTCTTCAACACGCTCCTTCAGATCCTCGACGACGGACGTCTTACCGATGCCCAGGGACGCACCGTCGACTTCCGCCACTGCGTCATCATCATGACGTCCAACATCGGCGCCCATCGCATTCTCGCGCACGAGGGCGATGTGTCCGAGATCAAGGACGAGTTGATGGAGGAACTGCGGACGCGGTTCCTGCCCGAATTCCTCAACCGCATCGACGACATCATCATCTTCCACAGCCTCAGCGAGGAAGACCTGTCGCAGATCGTGGATCACCTCCTCGACCAGAGCAAGCACCGGGTGCACGCCCAGGGCATCAATCTGGAAGTCACCGACGCGGCCAAGAAGTTGCTCGTCGCCCACGGCCATCAGCCGGAATTCGGCGCCCGTCCGCTGCGCCGCACGATTCAGTCCGAGCTCGACAACCGCATCGCCTCGTTCCTGCTCGGCGGCGAGGCGGATCCGGGCGACACCATCGTCGCCGACGTGGAGAACGACACGCTCCACTGCGCCGTACGCAAGGGGGCCGCCGCGGAATCCACCGACGGCTACCGGTAAACACACCCGGGCGCACCGATGCCCGGGTGTTTCATCAAGGAGGGCACCTGGCGGAACCGCCGCGTGCGGCGAAGGGGACCGTCACCCTGGCCGCGGCACCATCCGGTGCAGGCCCTTGCGGTCGTAATAGCGGGTCATGGCGAAGCCGAACACGAGCGCGGCGACGAAACCGACCGCGATCATGATCCAGCCCCGGGTGAGTCCGGCGTCGGCGCGGGCGTCGAAGTAGACGATCGCCCGGACGCCGGAGACGAGTTGGCGCATGGGTTCGAACGTGGCGAGGAAGCGGTAGAAACCCGGAGTGGCTTCCAGCGGGACCGTGGCGCCGGACGACGGGAGCGCGAGCGCGATGAAGACGAACATGGCGACCAGCTGGCCGATGCTGCCGAAGGCGGCGTTGATCGCCTGAACCCCGAGGCCGACGGAGAGACTCGCGCAGCAGGAGAACACCCACAGCAGCGCCGGGTGCGGCGCGTCCATGCCCAGGATCGAGACCGTCGCGACCATGAGAAGCGTGGTCGTCAGGAGCGAGAGACCCGCGGTCATCACCATTTTCAGGAGCAGCATCTGGGTGCGGCTGATGGGAACGGTGGGCTGCCGGGAGTGCCAGGGGCCGATCTCGCTGTCCGCGTAGCCGAGTGAGCTGTCGACGGTGTTGTGGATGAGATTGGCGGCGAGGAACCCGGTCAGGACCAGCAGCAGGGTGTAGTAGAAGGCGCTCAGGCCCAGACCCGTGTGCGCACCGATCGGATGGCCGACCTTGGTGTTCACCGCGACCGGGTCGGCGAGCAGCACCCTCGTGGTGGAGCTCGCCTTGGCGACTTCCGGTGCCGACACCAGCTGCTTGCCGATGCCCACAGAAGCCTGGTGCGCCGCCCGTTGGGTGATCTGCCCGGCCAGGGACGAGCCGAGGCTGCCCATTCCGGGATTGGTCAGCGTCGTCAGGGTCGGCTGGGCGGTGGCTTTCCCGGAGGCCAGCGATCCCACGGCGGAGGTGAAGCCGGAGGGGATCTCCAGCGCTCCGTAGACCTTGCCGGAGGCCAGCTCGTCCTGAGCCTCTGCGCGGCTGATCCTGCGCCAGTCCACCTCCCCGCGCGGAGTGGAGGAGACGATGCCGGCACTCACCTGGGAGCCGAGATTCTCCTGCTGACCCGGCAGCGGCTTGTCCGTGTCCGAATTCACCAGGGCGATGGGCAGCCGGTCCAGATGGTCGGCGGGCGTGAGGATGCCGCCCATGTACAGCAGGGAAAGGGCGAGTGCGACAAAGCCGCTGAGCACACTCGGAACGATCCACAATTTCCAACGACGCAGCAGCCGCCCCGCCTTCACGTCCTGGGCGGAAGCATCGCGCGGCGGAATCCCGGTGGCCATAAAACTCCCCTTTGACTCCCGAATGACCATAGGGCGCGGATGAAGAAGGGGGGCGCCACGACACCTGGTTCCGGCATACCTTCGCGTTCGTTCCCTCCTGATTCGTACGAGACGCAGAGGCTGACCCCATGGGCTTCATAAAACCCCGGCTGGTGCCCGTCGATGCCGGCGCCTTCCGCTCCCTGCCGCGCCGTGAGCGCCTGGAGATCCTGACCCGGCACTGGGTCGAGCACGGCTTCGGCAGCCCCTACGGCGTGTTCCTGTTCTACGTGGTCAAATGCGTGCTCTACGTCGGCGGCGCGGCCCTCGTGATCTCGCTGACGCCCGGCCTGGGCACCGTCGGCGACGTGGGCTCCTGGTGGTCCGAGCCGATCGTCTACCAGAAGCTGATCGTCTTCACGATCCTGTGGGAGATCGTGGGCCTTGGCTGCGGATCCGGTCCGCTCTCCTCCCGCTTCAACCCGCCGATCGGCTCCATCCTCTACTGGCTGCGGCCCGGCACCATCCGGCTGCCCCCGTGGCCCGACAAGGTGCCGCTGACCCGCGGCGACCGGCGCACCGCCGTCGACGTCCTGCTGTACGCCGCCGTACTCGCCTCCGGCGGCTTGCTGTTGAGCCGCCCCGGCGACGGCACCGGCATCGCGGACTTCGGTCACGTCGGCCTCGTCGAACCCCTTGCCGCCTTACCGCTCATCGTGAGCCTTGCGGTGCTCGGCCTGCGCGACAAGACCGTGTTCCTCGCGGCGCGCGCCGAACAGTACGGTCTTTCGCTGCTGCTCTTCTTCTTCCCGTACAACGACCAGTTCATCGGCTTCGAACTCGTCATGCTGGCGCTCTGGTGGGGCGCCGCGACCTCCAAACTCAACCACCACTTCCCGTTCGTGGTGGCGACGATGATGAGCAACGCGCCCCTGATCCCCTCGGGCCGTATCAAGCGGATCTTCTACCGCGACCACCCGGACGACCTGCGCCCCTCACGCCTGTCGTTCCTGCTCGCCCATGTCGGCACCGCCACCGAGTACGCCGTCCCGCTCTACCTGGTCTTCTTCGGCGACGGCGGCTGGTGGACGTGGGCGGCGCTGCTCTACATGGCCGTCTTCCACCTCCACATCCTCTCGACCATCCCGATGGGGGTGCCGCTGGAGTGGAACATCTTCTTCATCTTCTCGCTGTTCTACTTGTTCGGCGCCCACAGCGACGTCACCGTCCGAGACCTGCAATCGCCCTGGCTGCTCGCCGTGATCCTGCCGAGCCTGGTGCTGCTGCCCGCCCTCGGCAACCTACGGCCCGACCTCGTCTCCTTCCTGCCCGCGATGCGCTATTACGCGGGCAACTGGGCCACCAGCGTCTGGGTGTTCACCGGTGACGCGGCGCAGCGCCTGGAAGCGGGTCTGACCACCGCGACCCGGCTCGCCTCCAACCAGCTGGCGCAGCTCTACGACGCCGACACCGCCCTGCTCATGGCCGCCAAGGTGGAGGGCTGGCGGGCCATGCACTCCCACGGGCGCGCCCACAACGGACTCATCGCCCGCCTCACCGACGGCCAGGACGACGCCATGGTGATCGACGGAGAGATGGTCGCCGGGTTCGCGATCGGCTGGAACTTCGGCGAGGGCCACCTCCACGACGACCAGCTGCTGCGCGCCGTCCAGGCCCGCTGCGGCTTCGCCCCCGGCGAGGTCCGGGTGATCTGCCTGGAAGCCCAGCCCATTCACCGGCAGACTCAGGACTATGAGATCCACGACGCGGCGCTTGGCCTGCTCGAGCGGGGACACGTCAAGGTGCGGGACATGCTGACCCGTCAGCCCTGGCCGACCGACGGTCCTGACTACCCCGTCCACGACGTGGAGTCGCTGCATCCGTTGCGGCCCCTGTCCGCGGACACCGAGTCATGACGTCCGCGGTCGTCGTGGGCGGCGGGCCCAACGGGCTCGCCGCCGCGGCACTCCTCGCCAAGGCGGGGCTCGACGTCACCCTCCTGGAAGCCGCCGACGAGGTCGGCGGCGGCGCCCGCAGCCACGAGGCCATCGTGCCCGGCCTGCTGCACGACCACTGCTCGGCCATCCACCCCATGGCCGTCGCCTCACCGGCGCTGCGCGCGCTGGGCCTCGAACAGCACGGTCTGCGCTGGCGCTCGGCCGACATCGACTGCGTACACCCGCTGGACGACGACACGGCCGGCGTACTGCTGCGCTCCGTGGCGGAGACCAGCCGCCTGCTCGGTGTGGACGGCGACCGTTACCGGGCGCTCTTCGCACCTTCGGTACGCCGCTGGGACGCGCTTGCCCCGGACACGATGGGCCCCCTGCTGCGCGTCCCGACGCACCCGCTGCTGCTCGCGCGCTTCGGCCTGCCGACCGCCCTGCCCGCGACCGCCCTCGCACGCCTCTTCAAGACTCCTCAGGCGCAGGCCCTGTGGGCCGGTGTCGCGACCCACAACTTCCGTCCCCTGTCCCGTCCTTTCACCTCCGCGATCCCCCTCGGCATCCTCACCGCGGGCCACGCGGCCGGGTGGGTCGTCGCCGAAGGCGGTTCGCAGTCCATCGCCCGCAGCATGGAGCGGGTGCTGCGGGCGCACGGCGGCACGATCGAGACCGGGGTGCGGATCACGGACCGCGCACAGATCCCGCCCGCCGACGTGACCCTCCTCGACCTCGACCCGGCCCAAGTCGCCTCCCTCTACGGCGACTTGCTGCCGAGCCGCGTGCGGGCGGCCTACGAACGCTTCCGCCGCGGACCCGGCGCCTTCAAGCTCGACCTGGCCGTCGAAGGCGGCGTGCCCTGGACGAACGAGCACGCCCGCCGCGCCGTCACCGTGCACCTCGGCGGCCCGCTCGCCGAAGTCGCGCACACGGAGCGGGAAGTGACCCGCGGGAGGATGCCGGGGCGCCCCTTCGTCCTGGTCGGCCAGCAGTATCTGGCCGACCCGTCGCGGTCGGCAGGTGACGTCCACCCCGTGTGGACGTACGCCCATGTCCCGTACGCATACGACGGAGACGCCACCGAGGCGATCCTCCAACAACTGGAGCGCTTCGCCCCCGGGGTGCGCGAACGCGTCGTGGGCCGGCAGGTCACCCGCCCCGCCGACTTCGCCGCCGCCAACCCCAACTTCCGCGGTGGCGACATCCTCACCGGGTCCAAGGCCGTCCCGCAGCTCCTCATCGGGCCACGCCCCGCACTCGACCCGTACGCCACCGGCCTGCCCGGGGTGTTCCTGTGCTCGGCAGCCACCCCGCCCGGCCCCGGGGCGCACGGCATGTGCGGGGCGGGGGCGGTGGCGTCGGCACTGCGCCATCTCGGCATCCGGCCGGGCTGACGTACTGTCACCAACCGTGCGGACAACGGTGATTCACTGGGAGCCGCCCGGGGGTCTCCCGGCAGGCGTTCCAGGCCGGCGGCCACATCGGTCTGCCGGGCCGTTTCCATGAGGGCCGGTCCCGCCGTACGCGGCGGCGGCGTTGGCCAGCACGACGTGCCCGAGGGCGATCTCGCCGGCCTTGCCCCACCCACGCCGATGTGGGTGATCCGGCCGACGGAAGCTGCACAGCACGGTCTTGGCTTCGGGCGCGGTGTCCGGGAACGCGGCGAAGAACCGCAGGGCGCTTTCCCCGGTGATGGGGTAGACGGCACGGTGCCGGTGAGGGCGCCCTCGCCCAGGGTGGGCAGTGCGTCGGATGCCTCATGACCGGTGTACGCGGCCGGCTGGATGCCGATCATGGTGATGCGCATGGGTGCGGCACCAGGTATCGCCGAGGCGAACTCAGTTGCCCCAGAGCCGTCCTCCAGCGGCCAGTACGCCACGACGGACGTGCGGGCGGGGTTGGAGAACTCGCGGCGCATCGCGGATTGCAGCGGCGCCGCGCCCTGCCCGAGTCGGCGCAGGATGCCCGCGGCGGTCACGGACACGCGCACGTCGTACGGGGTGCCCCACTTCACGGGCCAGCCGGGCACTTCGCCCAGGAAGCGGATCAGGCGCGGCCCGGCGGGGCCCAGCGGGGCGACGGAGATGCGTACGGGGGTGTTGCGGCCCAGACGCCCGTACAGGTCGGAGCGCGGGTTGCGCGGGCTGTAGCGGCCACTGGCGTTGTCCAGGACGAACGAGCGGGTAGCCGCGTCGGTGCGGGCGCCCTCGTCGGGGCGCCCGCGGGTGATCGTGATCGGGTTTCGGTGAACACGTTGCCGGTGATGTCGAGCCACGCGCCGCCGAGGTACAGCTCGACGCGGACGCCGAGCGGGTCGTCGGGGAATGCCACGAACGGGACCTCCTCCCAGATGTCGAAGGAGATCGGCCGTGTGGACGAAGATCAGGCTGCATTCGAGTTGATCGACCGCATGCGTACGGTCCCCGAGCCACGTCCCGAGAACGCATATGGGCGTCGGACGGACTATCTGAAGGAGAAACACGATGCGTATGCGTTCAGTGCTGGCGGCCGTCACCCTCGCGGCTGTTGCCCTCATGGGCGGGGCCACCACGGCGGCCGCCGACGAAAGAGACAACTTTGACGCTATTGGGATCTACCAGATCGCCTTCTCGCCGCTCTGGTAGGGGCCGTACCGCACCGTGATGTCGGCGCCTGATGTCGGCGGGCTCTGTGCCCGTCGCTATCAGGCGCCGAATGCGGTCCGTACCGAGCCGCGGCCGTCGACGTGGACCATGCGGCGGATGAGGCGCTTGAACTCGCCGTCGGCGCCCGTGATGTCCAGGACGATGCGGCCCTCGCCTGGCCCGCCTGCGGGTGATGCGGTGTGGGCGGACCAGGCGGCGGCCGTGGCCTGCCCGGGGGTAGGGGTCGAGACGAGATTGCGCATACTGCGATCGACCGCGCGCTCTGTCCCGCCTCGATGCCGTCGACGACACCGGCGGGAATCCACTGACCGATTCCTGCGCCCAGACCGCGCACGACGTCGCGGCCCTTGCCGGTGAGCAGGGAGCCGAGAGAGCCGATGCCGTTCGAGATGCGTCCGGGACATGCCCCGGACCCACGCGATGAAGTCGGATGCCTTCTGTCCGGCGGCGGTGCGGAGCGCCTGAAAGCCGCGGGATGCGGAGGCGCGCAGACTGCCCGGCAGACCGGACAGGGCGTACGCGGTACGGCCGGGCAACCCGCCCAGCCACGACGTCAGTTCGGTGGTCTTGCCAACGGCGGCATCCTTCGCGCCGCCGAACCAGCCGCCCGGCTTGCCAGGCAGCGAGCCGAACCAGTTCAGCGCCGTTCCGATGCCGGATACGGCCGTGTCGGTGGTCGACTTGATGAAGCCCCAGGCGGCCGACCACGCGGTCTGAAACCACGTCGTCTTGGTCGCGATCAACACGACGATGGCGACCAGCGCCACAATCGCCGCGATGATCCAGAACACGGGCGAGGCGAACATCGAGGCGTTCAGCGCCCATTGGCTACTGGTCCAGATGGCGTTACGGGCGGCCACGACCGCTTGCGCCAGTGCCCATGCCTTCGTGGCCACGGTCACGGAACCGATGACCACGGCAAGCGCGGTCAGTACCGGTGTCGGCACGGCGCTAATCATCTGCGCCAGATACAGGGTGAGTTGAGCCGAGACGCCGAGCAGCGGGGAGAGGGCGACGAGTACCTCGATGGCCGCGTCGCCGAGACTGGCGAGAGTGGTGCCGCCCTGCTCGGCCAGGTCGAGAAAGGCCGCAAAGCCTTCGGAGTCGTCGAAGGAGGTGCCCCAGTCGGCGAACGCGGCGGACATGGTGACCAGGCCACCGGTGACCCCGGCGGAGGCGGGCAGGAAGGCTTGCAGCATGCCCGCGAACCCGACCGCAAAGTTCTTGATCACGGTCAAGATGTCGCGCAGGGCGGGCCCGGCGACCGCGGCTGTCTCGCTTACCCACCTCCTTGAACTCCGCGGACTTGATGCCCGCTGAGACGTCATCAAAGAACCTGGAGAACGCGCCCGCGGCGGCCTCGACGAATGGCGTCAAGGTGGGGAGAAGGTCCCGGAGGACGGTGATGCCCGTGGTGACCACCGGCATGGTGGTGGTGGACAGGCTGTCGGTCGGCGACGGTGGGCCGCTGTTCGATCTCTGTCTCCTGGCGAGAGAGGTTCCGCTCGAACGTGTCCGCATCGGCGAGGTCGACGTGGTCGGGATTGTCCAGGTCGAGATGGCGTCCGGTGCTGCGGCGGATCTCCGCGACGGCGTGGGCCATCGCGGACTGCATCCGCACCCCGAGGACGTCCCCCCAGCCGGGGCAACGCCGCGATGGCAGGGTGTGGCTACCGCCGGGGACGTGCCCTGGCAAGGAGGGAGAACCTGAATGCGTCGCATGGCCACCGCCGCCACGATGGCCGCGCTCGGAGTGAGAAGCCCTTTCGGGTCGGGGTGGCCGTCCCCCAACGTCTCAAGATCACCCCCGCCGGACCGAGTCGGCAGTCCGGTATTTATGATCATGACTGACCATGATTACTAATAGGGGGAACTAGGGGATCTGCGTGAATCTGCGATCGACCATACGTATTGCCGGAGTTGGGGGCGCGCTCGCCCTGGCCATCGCCGGAGGAGCGACCACCGCGTACGCGAGTGACAGCGGCCCCGAGCGTGGCGCTGACAGGCCGTCCGCGGTCACGGCCACGCAGCCCTCGCAGCAGGGGGACGTAGCGACCAGGGGCGCGGTCGGCCACTACAGCAAGGTCATCAAGAAGACGGCGACCAAGAACTACACGAACACGAAGAACGAAATCGCCCGCTGCACGGCACAGTCGGCGGGCATGACCTGCACGATCAACAAGACGGCGTCGGCGACGCGCACGATCGACGCAGGGTTCGGCATGAGCCGCGGGGCTGTCGCAGGCAGCTTGAACATCAGCTCGTCCAAGACGCAGTCGGTGTCCGTGACCTGCAGCGCGCCGGTGAAGAAGGGGAAGTCGCTCGTCGCGTACCCGATCGGTACCCGGTACAAGTACAAGATCGAGAAGCACATCACCACGCCCCTCGACTACGTCGCCGGGACGAGCGGGTGGAAGTACGCCTTCAACCCCTCTGCCGCCAAGGTGAGTTGCAAGGTCAAGTGAGAGGGCGTTCCGTGAACTACCGGAACAGAGCGTGGACCCGCGGCGCGACCGCCGCGCTCCTGCTCGCGGGAACGATGGCACTGTCGGGCTGCGGCTCGGCTGACGAACCGCCCGCGCCCGTACCGCTGGACGCGCTCGTCGGCCAGTCCGTCGCCCAGACACAGGCCCGCCTCGCGGGGCCTGCGACGATGGTGTCGTACGACCTGTCAAAACCGGTGACCGGGGCGAAGGCCCGATACGGCACCGGGAAGGGCGCGGGGACCGACGAGGACTGGATCGTCGTGGCGGCGTGCGGGAACACGAAGAACCTGGAGGACGACACCCGGCTCGCGGTCGGTGTCCTGCACCAGGACGCGTACTCCAAGGACATCGAGCACAAGGCGAAGAAGCACGCCTTCAACCGCTACCTCAAGGAGTGCGGGTAGAACCGGACTTCGCGGAGAAGCAAGGCTTCGCCGCACTCGTCGGAGCGCAGTGCAGGGCCCGCATCCCCGCAAGGGGGGGGCGGGCCCTGCCGGCAGTGCCCGACCCCACCCGACCCCATCCGACCCATGGCAATCACTGTGAGTGAGCGTTCTAGTTGGCGAGTGAGCGCGATAGTTGGCGAGACCCACGCTCAGGCGTCGACGCGGCGACGAGTCCGATGCAGTACTCCCACAGTGCGGCAACCAGCGGAGTGAAGCATGCCCACTGCTTAACGTGGCCCGTCGGCCGGACGAGTGCGTGGCCGCCTGAGACGGAGCGAACGACGTGGCCTTCTTCTGCCCCCAGGTTCGTGCGCAGGGACGCGTAAGTCACCGTAAGTCCGGGCAGCGCGGCCCCGGGGCTCGTAGGAATCCGCTACGAGTGCCGGGAAAAGACGCACGCCCCGGCAGCATCGCCCCGACGAGGGACTGGGACGCTCCCGGGGCGGCCTGACCTGCAACAGCCATCTCGTGGGGCGACGCCCCGCAGCTCATCCCGGTCATGGAACGCATCCGCGTCACCCGCCTCGGCGGCGGGCATCCGCGCACCCGCCCCGACCATCTCGGCGGCGACAAGGCGTACTCCTCTCGCCGCAACCGCCGTTACCTGCGCAGGCGCCAGATCAAGCACACCATCCCCGAACCGAAGAACCAGCGGGCCAACCGCCAACGAAGGGCAGCAAAGGCGGCCGACCCGCAGGCTTCGACACGACGATCTACAAGCGAAGGAACGAAGTCGAGGGAACGATCAACGCGTTGAAGAACTCCCGGGCCGTCTTTCTTCCACGGCACCGTCACCGTCGCCTCGATCCGACTCTGGCTCCGCCCGTGATCTCCGCCGGATCTAGCCGCCGGTCGTGCCGTCGAGCATCTCGCGCAGGATGTCCAGGTGGCCGTTGTGGCGGGCTGTCTCCTCGGTGAGGTGAAGGAGGATCCAACGCAGGTCGACGTGGAGGCCGTTGCGGACGGGTCGCTTGGCCTGATCGTCCAGGCCATTCCCGGCGACCAGTTCGCTGTAGCGGGCGCTCTGTTCGGCGTATTCGTCGAGCAACTGCGTGAGCGGGAAGTCGACGGCGATACGCATCTCGCGGTCGGGGTCCTCCTCAGTCCAGGGGCCCCGGTCTTCCTCGCCGAGGAAGACCACCTGGAACCAGTAGTACTCGACCCAGCGGAGGTGGTTGATCACTCCGCTCATGGTCATCAGCGGTGAGCCCGGCAGGAGCGCCTTGCGAGCGTTCTCCGCAGAGACGCCATCGCACTTGGCGCGGGCGGTGTCACGTGTGTAGTCGAGAAACGTGGTGAGCTGGGTGCGCTCGTCCCACGCGGGCGGCATGTCGTCGATTCTGGTCATCGCGCGAAGCCTCCCCGATCACCACGACCGATGTCGAGGCAATTTGTCGATGGGCCCAACCTGCTCCACCTAGCTCCTTGTCCGGCAGGTCGCTACAGAGATTCGGCGTCGGTGGGCCGCCGGCACGATCCGCCGGACAGGCCCTAGTGTCTCGTGATTCCGTCGGCGTTACTTGATCTTGTGTGGCAGGGTCTTGTGGTGTGGAGCTCTCCGTGGAACAGGCCGCCGAGTTGCGGGAGTTGGTGAGCAGCCGGGATCTGCCCGCCGACATAGCCATGCGGGGGCGGATCGTGCTGTGGTCGAGCGAGGGCCGTCGGCGCAAGGACATCGCCGAGCTGCTCGGCATATCGCTGCCGACGGTGGACCGCTGGAAGCGGCGCTACGCCGAGCAGGGCCTCACCGGTCTGGAAGGGGAGCGTCCAGGTGGTGCACGAGAACAGGTTCCGACGCGCGTACGGTCCCGAGTGATCGCGCTGACGCGCATGACGCCACCGGACGGCACCGGGCTTTCGCACTGGTCCACACGGGAGTTGGCGAAATACCTGAAGGGGACCGAGAACATCACTGTGTCCTGGCACTACATCGCGCGCGTCTGGCGAGAGGAGAGCCTGAAGCTGCACCGATCCGGCACCTTCAGGATTTCCAAAGACCCTGCGTTCGCGGAGAAGGTGGCCGATGTGATCGGCCTGTACCTGGCCCCGCCGGGCGGCGCGGTCGTCCTCTCGATCGACGAGAAGACGCAGATCCAGGCCCTGGACCGGACCCAGCCCGTGCTGCCGGTCGCCTTCGCGGCGAGCGAGCAGCGCACCGCCGACTACGTCCGGCACGGCACCACGAACCTGTTCGCCGCACTGAACGTGACCACCGGCGAAGTCCTCGGCGAGTGCAAGCCGACCCGGAACGGCAAGGATTTCCTGGCCTTCTTGACGAAGGCCGTGAAGCCGCACGTCGGCATGGACATCCATGTCGTCCTGGACAACCTCTCCACGCACACCACCCCGGAGGTCAAGGAGTGGTTGGTCAAGAACCCGCACGTCCACTTCCACTTCACTCCCGTCGGCTCCTCGTGGCTGAACCAGATCGAGATCTGGTTCGGAATCCTCACCCGGCAGTCCATCCGCCGCGGCACGTTCTCCAGCGTCAACGTCCTGATCAATCAGATCCGCGACTACATCAACTCCTGGAACACGACGGCGAAACCGTTCACCTGGACCGCGACCGCTGCCGAGGTACTCGCGAAGGTCAGGCTCGTCGCGACCAATGTGAAGAAACTCGTCAATAACAACTCGAACTGACATGAGCAGGATCGCGAGACGGTAGGTGCTGCTTGAGCCAGTGATCCGCCTGATCTGTGGCGTGTCACGAGCATCCGCGAAGTTCCCGCCATGCTTACTGCGCATGACTCCCAACAGAGAAATCATGAGAACCTGCGGCCAAGAGCGGAAGCGTGCTATTCGCGTCAAGCTGGCTGCATCGCATTGCAAACATGGATCTTCCCGCCTTGCATTTCGATGAACAGCAGAGATACCGCACCTGGCGCCCGCCATGTCTCGATTTCGCCGATATCTTCTGTGCGGCCTGATATGCCGGTGCGATCAGTGGTGCGGCGAGCCTAGCGTCATTCCCTGCTCAGTTCATTTAAGGCGGCTTCGCTCGCTGGAGACGCATCAGAGACAGCTCCACCACGAGCCTCGGGAGGATCAATGGCACAGATAATTCCGGCAGGCAAGTACTACATCAGGTGCGCCGCTTTCACGGATCGAGTAGCGGAGGTCTACGAGGCCGTCCCTGAGCCCAACATCCCGATCGTGGGGTTCCCTCTCGACAAGCAACCCGAGGAGCAGTGGCACGTCGAAACGATCCCTGGCCAGGCCTTGCAGGTCATCAGGAGCGAGCTCACGACTCCGGACGACAGGCCCCTCTATTGGGCCGAGCCCGTCGTCCGCGCCATGCCGGAGCCTGTTGTAGTCAACCTGTTCCCGATGAGGTTCTCGATCGAGCCTGCGGGGAAGGTCGGCAACGTTGAGACCTACCGGGTACACGACCCTAGCCGGGACTTGGTCGCCACCCTCCTCGACGGCGACGAGATGGCCCAGATCTTCCTGGCCAAGTGGAGGGGTGACAACACCCAGAAGTGGTTCTTCGAGTCCGCCTGACAGAGCCCTCTGACCGGTGAATGCGGCCGCGAATTCGGCGCCTGAAGAACATTCTTCAGGGCCGGGCGGCCGTATTCGCATGCGTTGGAACAGCCTCACCTATATGCGGCAGAACTGTTGAGTCACCCGTCGGCAACTCCAGTCATTCTGTTGGCTCACTTCAGAAAGCTCGCCAGCAACATCTCCGAGTGACACCACGAGGATCACACGACACTAGGCGAGCTCGGTCACCGTGCTGTCCGCCCACTCCTCGGCGTCGTAGGTGGTGGTCTTCTGCTGGGGCGGCTCGACCTTGGGAGCGAACTCCTGAACG
This sequence comes from Streptomyces sp. NPDC021622, assembly GCF_040640795.1. Lineage (NCBI taxonomy): Bacteria > Bacillati > Actinomycetota > Actinomycetes > Kitasatosporales > Streptomycetaceae > Streptomyces > Streptomyces sp. NPDC021622. The sequence continues at coordinate 34,101 of NZ_JBFACK010000007.1, read as the reverse complement.
CCGGGCACGAGCGTCCACACGGGGGTGGTGTCGGTGCCGGTGTTGAGTTCGAGGCGGTACCGGCGGGCGAGTGCGGTCTCAGTCTCCGCCGGTGGGGTGGGGGTGGACAACGTCCCCCATGGGTGGTGTGCGCGGGGGCGCTGAACGGGCGGGGGTGCAACTGGGCCGGGTGAGGGCTCCATTCGTGGCCGGTAGCGCCCTTCTGCACAGGTCGGTGCGGGTGTTCGCTTGAACCGGTAGGTGAGAACCGCACAGATTGGGAGGCTGATTCGATGAGCGACAAGCCAGCACCTCCGGACTGCGCCATGGACTGCACATGTGGTCCGGGCTGTAGCTGCGGCTGCCAGAGCGGCGGCCCTTGCCAGTGCGGCGGCTGAAGGGGCAGCACCCGTAGCCCGGCCCTACTCAAGATGTGGGGCCGGGCGGTTCGCGCGCAGCCGGTAGTTGCTGGTGTGCTCCTGGCGGCCGTTGGCGTCTGCGCCGAGTGAGCCGGATGAGAAGCGGTAGATGAGCGTCATGCGGGCGCTGCCGAAGGCGTGGCGCCCGCCGGCGTGCAGGACGGCGAACGCGGCGTCGTCGAGGTCGGTGACCTCGCGCGGGTCGGGGCCTGCGCGGGTGCGCACCTGCACGGCGAGCACGGTGTCGGTGAGCGCGGCCGACTCGGTGACCGGGTACGCGGTGAGCACGATCGCGCGGTCGGGAGCCTCGGGCATCACGGTGTCCGTGATGGCGGTCCCGCCCTCGGCATGGATGCCATCGGGCCGGTAGACGCCGACCGCCCGCTCGTCGAGCAGGCGGGCCAGGCCGTCGACGACGTCGACAAGGAAGCTCACCGCAGGGACCGCCTGACCTGTGCGGCGATGAGTGCGGCGACGGCGTCGTCCTCCTCGGTCATGGGCACTTCGAGGTACTTCGCGGTGCGGCCCGCGTCGTGGCGGTAGGTCATCTCCTCGTGCTGGCGGACCGTGTACGGAGTGTCGTAGGACACCGCGGCGGTGAGCGCCGACTCGTCGACCGTCGCTGTCGATCAGCGGGCCCACCGCGGCGCCCTCGGGCAACTGGGGGTCGGAGCACACGGCCTCCACCGCGGCGAGATCGAATTCGCCGGCGACGACCGGAAGCCGGGCCCACAGCAGCGCTCCGCCGGTGAGCACAGTTCGTGGCTCCACCCGGTGGTCGTACGCAGTGTCTGATGCCGCGGTGGTGCGGCCTTCCGCCCACCGTCGGAGAGCCTGAGCCCGGGGACGGCCACCGCCGCGCGCTGCTTGAAGAGTTCGAGCGCGTCGCCGCCCGCGTCGCCCTCCGAAAGGCCCAGGAGCGGCACGGGCAGGACGTACTCGCCGGGGATGTCGAGGGCCTGCCGACTGGTGGCCAGGATCTTCAGCTGCGGCGCCTGCGACGGCAGCAGGTCGGCCGGCAACGCGCAGGCGTCGACGAGGTGTTGGCAGGTGTCCAGGATGATCGGCAGCCGGCGGTCGTCGGCCGCGTACTCGACGAGCTCGTCGATCCGCGATTTCCCGGCCGCCCTCAACGGCCAGGACGCGTACTTCCACCAAGTCGCCAAGGACAGCGGCCCGGTGAAGGACGACAAGAACACCAGGATCGAGGTGGTGGTCTTCGACTCCAGCACCGACTACCAGACCTACACCGGCGTGATCTACGGCATCGACACCAACAACGGCTGCCGGGATCTCGACCCCGACGGTCTGGTGGATCGAGGGCTTCGCCGAGTACGTCTCCTACTCGTACCGCGAGCTGCGCTACAAGGAAGCCATCAAGGTGGCAGGCAAGAAGACCTACCCCCTGAGCCAACTCTTCGACACCACCTACCAGAACACCGACACGACCCGCACCTACCGCTGGGGCTACCTGGCCGCCCGCTACATGCTGGAAAAGCACCCGGACGACGTGGCGACCGTGCTCGGCTCCTACCGCACCGGCGGCCGGGCACCCGTGTCCGGCCGCCGACGCATGGGGAACAATCGTGTCCGGCCCTGTGGGCCACGGCGACGATGCCGGCCCGGGGATGGGGGAGGACCTGACAGTGGTGGAATGGCGGCAGGTGGCCAGTGGTGCGAGGGCTGTTCCCGAGCCCGTGCCGACGCCTCTGATCTGGGCGGGGGCCTATGCGGGAGCGTTTGGTCTCGTGAGCCTCTTCGACCTGCTCGGCGTGCTCGATCGCACGGGGTTCGCCCTTGCCGCCCTGTCGCTGCTCGCCGCCGTACTCGGGGTGCGGAGCCGTCTCGCCGCGGCGCCCGGAACGGCTCTGCTGTGCTGGGCCCTCTTGAACATCTTCGCGGCCGCCCCCACCGGAGAGATCTCCTGGGCCGGGCACCGCGACCCCGAATGGATGGCCTGCCTGCTGGCCGCGACTCTCCTCGGCGCCGCGACAGGCCGTGTCCTGCACGCCCGCGCCGCCTACCGCCGCATCACCCCGCGCGACGGCACCGGCCGCCGCTGAGAGTGGATCGGATCCGGCCGTCTCCACGGGAATCTCCGCCGGCGGAAGTGAGTTGCTGATTTCTGCAGCGATTTCAATGGGGTGGGCCGCGTCCACCGCTGGGAGGGGACGGCAGCCGATGAGCCTTCGTCAGTACGAGTACGCCCTGGCCGTCGCCGAGGAGGGCTCGGTGACGGCGGCGGCGGAGCTGCTGCACGTCGCTCAACCGTCGCTGTCCCAGCAGATCCGCGCCCTGGAGCGGGATCTGGGCGTGGAGCTGTTCGCCCGCACGCCGACCGGCCTTGTGCCGACCGTGGTCGGCCGTGCCTTCCTCCGGGAGGCGGAGGTCGCGGTGCGCGCGTCGCGGCGGGCGAGGGCGACGGCTCGGGCCGGTGCCGACGAACTGGTGGGCGAGCTGGTGGTCGCGGTGCAGCTGGGCTTCGGCACACGGCAGCTGCCGGGCGCCCTTGCCGCGCTGCGGCGCCGCTTCCCACGCCTTGAGGTCACCGTCTTCGAGGAGCCGAGCTCCGCCGAGCTGGAACGGCTGTGCCGCCGGGGCGTGCTGAACCTCGCCCTGATGGCGGAATGCGAGCGTAGCCCCGCCTACGCCCACCACCTCGGCGACGAGGAGTTCGTCGTGGCGTTGGGCGCCGGGCACCGGCAGCTCGCCGCCGACCGGGTCGAGCTGCGCGAACTGGCGGGGGAGCCGTGGGTGAGGTTCGACCGCGACAGCGCGCTCGACGCCGTGCTCCTGAACGTGCTGCGGGACAACGATCTGGCCCCGGCCACGGCCGCCCGCGTGTCCCAGACCGCGACGGCCGTGCGTTGGGCCGCCCACGGTCTCGGGGTCACGCTCGTCCCGGCCTCCGCGGTGCCCCACGGTCACGAGCACCTCGTCCGCCCGGTGTTCCCGGTCGTCTCGCAGCCCGTCATCGCCGTGGTCCGGCCCGGCATGGGCCCGGCGGAGACGGCCCTGCTCGAATTCCTCCGTAAGGAGACCTGGTCGAACCTTGCGTTGCGGAATTCCTGAATTCCGCCGGCGTCAGCCCCTGGGGAATTCACCGCCGTCCACGACGAGATTGCTTCCGGTCAGCCAGCTCGCCCGGTCGGACAAGAGGAACAGCACCGCGTGGGCGATGTCGTCGGGCCGGCCATCGCGCCCCAGCGGCACGTTGGTGTTGTTCTGGCCCTGCGCCGGGTCAAGGCGAGCCCACTGCTCCCGGGTCGCTTCGCCGCCGGGCGTTGCGACCCGGCCGGGAGTCACGGTGTTGACCCGGATTCCGAACGGGGCCAGCTCCGATGCCAGTCCGCGGCTGTAGTTCTCCAGCGCCGCCTTCGCCGCCGTGTAGTGCAGGAACGGTGGCGGAGTGAGGGGCACCGCGGCGGAGGAGACGTGCATGATCACCCCCGAACGCCGTTCCCGCATCGCCGGTACCAGCAGCGAGTCCAGCCGTACCGACGCCAGGAAGTTCAAGTCGAGCGCGTCCTGCCACTCCTCGTCGGGGATGGCCGATGTGCTCTCGTACGGTCCCGCCCCGCCCGCGTTGTGGACCAGCACGTCCACCCCGCCGAGCATCTCCCGCGCGGCCGCGGCGAGCGCTTCCGCTCCGGCCCGTGTCCGCACGTCGGCCGCCACGAAGGCGGCCCCCTCCGGCACCGTGCCCGTCGCCGACCTGGCGGTCGTGAGCACCTCGGCGCCCGCGTCCAGGAGTTGGCGCACGACGGCCGCTCCGATTCCGCGAGAACCCCCCGTGACCAAGGCGCGCTTTCCCGTGAGTTCTCGCGTTCCCGATTCGTTCTCGATCGTGGTCATGCCACCGGTCCTCTCGATTACGTAATCGTCCGCTCCGCTCGGCGGAAAAAGCTGTTTCACGGTACGTACGGAGAAGAATGAGAGGCAAAGACGAAATGTCAGCGGGCGCTATAGGGAATTCCTATGGCACCCGCGGCCGGCTGATGATGCGGCAGATGTCCGTGTCGGTGCAGGAGGCCGGGGCGGTGTCGGCGGCGCGTTCAGCCGGGCCGCGGAGCGCGGTGCGGGTCTTGCGGAGTTCGGAGATGCGTCGGTCGATCTCTTCGTGGTGTGGCTTTCGCCGGAATGTCGCGGTAGCCGCTGGATGTGCGGGGTGGTTCCGGTACGAGACCGGCTTGCTCGTAGAAGCGGATGGTCTTGGTCGTGACTCCGCTCGCGGTCGCCAGCTCCCCGACGCGTGTGTCTCCAGGTCAGCTGTTGACCTTCCAGTGCAATGGAAGGTCTGGCGTCGGTGGCAGACGGCAGCGACCTGGGAGGACGGCGGCCACGAGGATCACGGTTCTGACGGTTCCGGACTGCCCGAACGCGCCCGTGGCGCGAGAGAGGCTGCGTGCCGCGCTGGCCGGTCGTGCGGCCGAGGTGGTGCAGGTCGAGGTGCGGGACGAGGCGGAGGCGGCCCGGTGGGGCATGACCGGCTCGCCCGCGGTCCTGCTCGATGGCGACGACCCCTTCGCCAGGCCCGGGGCGGCGCCGAGCGTTTCATGCCGGATCTACCGCCACCCGGACGGCCCGTGGACGGGGCACCGGGCGTGGAGGAACTGCGCCGGGCCCTGATCGCTGCCGGCCTGCCCGGCGCCGTGAGCGAGGACTGCCCGCCCGACCTTGTGCGTGAGGACTGCAGCGTCGAGGACCTGCTCGACCCGGTCGGCCGGGCCGGACGCGGTCGCCGGGCACCTGCCGGGCGCGGGCTGCGCGCGGTGCACCAAGCGGTGCTCCGCCACTTCGCCGCGTCCGGGCAGGTGCCCCAGATCGCCGCGCTGGAGAACGTCGCGGCCGAGGCGGAACGGTCCGCCGACGAGGTGCTCGCGGAGCCGGCGCGCGAGGACTTCCTGACGCTGGACGAGGGCGGTCGGATCCAGGCCGCCTACCCGTTCTCCGCGGCGCCGACCGCACACCAGGTGACCTAGGAGGGCGGCACGCGAGTGTGGTCGATGTGCGCGATCGATGCCCTGGGCATTCCGGCGATGCTCGCCGAGGACGCGGTGATCACCTCGTCGGACCCGGTCTCGGGCGAACCGGTCACCGTCACCAGCCGAGGCGGCCGCATGCGGTGGGAGCCCGCATCCACCGTGGTGATCGTCGGGCGGCGCTCCTGCTAGGCCCGGCCGCCGCGGTGTGCTGCGACGCGCTGAACTTCTTCACCTCCGCGGCCTCGGCTCAGTCCCGGCTCGCCCAACACCCGGACGTACAGGGGAAGATGGTCGACCAGGCGCGTGCCGAGCAGATCGGGCGGCAGACCTTCGGGGCGGTGCCGGCCGCCGACTGAGCTGCATGGCCGCACGGCCGTGGAGGCGCGCAGGCGCGGAACAGATCTTCACTCCACTGGCGGCATCCCACTTTCGCAGGGATGAGGGCGGGCAGAGGCTGAATGCCATGAACACTCCCCTCAAAGCCACTCTCATCTCCGGCGTCCTGGTCATCACCTCTCTCGGCGCTGCAGGTGCGGCCCACGCCGAAGGACCCCCGAAAATCACCACCACCGTCGCTCCTGCCGCCGCCCCCACCGACAACATCCTCTGTGACCTCCTCGGAGGTCTCCTCGGAGTTCTCCTCGGCCCGGTTTGCGGCGACAGCTCCCAAACTGTCAAGGTCTCTATCGCTGACGACGGCTCTACCACCGCCGAAATCCCGAGGGTCAACAGCCAAATAGGCACGCTCTGGCAGCGGTAGCCTCTTCATGCGCGGCCTGACCAGCGAAGAGGCCGCAGGGCCCCATCCCCGGGGAAAGGGGATGGGGCCCAATTCATCGGTAAGGCACTCCGTTGCGCCGGAGTTCGAAACCCTTCCCACCTGATGACCGCCACCTGCGTGGACGGCCGAACGCGTCCCGCCGGGGCGGGCGCGGGTAGTCCCATAGCGGACACGCAGTGGACGGATGGACCCGGAAGGCGCGGAACAGATCACCACTCCGTTCCGCGCCCCCCTCACCGCAGCCGCAGGCCCCTCAGCCCGGCGGCGGACCCGGGCCCCTCAGCCCCGGTCGTAGGTGTGGAACCCGCGGCCGCTCTTGCGGCCGAGCAGCCCCGCTTCCACCATCCGCTGGAGCAGCGGCGGCGGTGCGTACAGGGGTTCCTTGAACTCTTCGTACAGAGATGCCGCGATGGCGGCGAGCGTGTCCAGGCCGATCAGGTCCGCCAGTTTCAGCGGACCCATCGGGTGCGCGCAGCCCAGCTCCATGCCCGCGTCCACATCGGCGGCGGTGGCGAAGCCCGACTCCGTCATCCGGATCGCCGAGAGAAGGTAGGGGACGAGCAGTGCGTTGACGACGAAGCCCGCCCTGTCCTGGGATCCGACGACCGTCTTGCCCAGGGCCTGCGTGGCGAAGTCTCGTACGGCCGCCACTGTTTGAGCGGACGTGTGGAGTGAGGAGACCACCTCGACCAGGGGCAGGACGGGGACCGGGTTGAAGAAGTGCAGGCCGACGACTCGGTCGGCGCGCCCGGTGGCCATGCCCAGGCGCATCACCGGGATGGAGGAGGTGTTGGTGGCGAGGATCGCCTCCGGATCCTCGATGACCTTGTCCAACGAGGCGAAGAGCTCTGTCTTCGCCGAGGTGTCCTCGACGACGGCCTCGATGACGAGCTGACGGTCGGCCAGGTCGTCGAGGCTGCCCGTGAAGACCATGCGGGCCAGTGCGTCCTCGGCGCTCAGGCGGTCCAACTTGCCGCGCTGGACGGCGCGTTCGAGCGAGACGGCCACCCGCTCACGCGCGGCGCCGGCGGCTACCGCGTCGGCTTCGCAGACCACGGTGTCCAGGCCGGCGCGGGCGCACACCTCGGCGATTCCGGCGCCCATCTGGCCCGCGCCCACGACCCCGACCCGTCGGATGGCTGTGCTCATGACTGTCCCTCCGGTGACTGCCTCTCCAGTGACTTCCCCTCCGCGCGGTGAGCGAGGTGGCGGGTGTAGGCGTCAAGGGTGAAGAAGGCGGGCAACTCCCGTGCCAGGGCTGTCCGTTCGAAGAGGCCACGGACGTCATCAACAGGGGCCCACGGATACTCCGCGCCCAGCGCGGCGAGCTCGTCCTCCAGCAGCCTGACGACCGTCGCGCGGTCGACGACCTGGTGGCGCAGCCACTGCCAGATCTGCACCCGGGCGATCTCGGCCGTGGCGGCGTCCTCCATAAGACCGTCCACGGCGACGGCTCCCTGTCCGTTCAGCCATGCCGCGAAGTAGCGCAGGGCGACCGCGATGTTGACGCGTACGCCCTCCGGCGTGGGTGGCGCGCTGACGCGGCGTACGGACAGCAACTGGGCGGCCGTCACCTCGACGTCGTTCCGGGTGCGGTCGATCTGATGCGGGCGGGTGCCGAGCACTCCGTCGAACACCTCGCGGCAGACGGGCACGAGCGCGGGGTGGGCGACCCAGGAGCCGTCGAAGCCGTCCTCGGCCTCACGTTCCTTGTCGAGCCGCACCGTGGCCAGGGCCGCCTGGTGGGCGTCCGGGTCCTTGCCGGGTACGTGGGCGGACATGCCGCCGATGGCGTGCGCGCCCCGCTTGTGGCAGGTGCGCACCAGGAGTTCGGTGTAGGCGCGCATGAAGGGGGCGGTCATGGTGACCTTCGCCCGGTCGGGAAGCAGGAAGTCGGTGCGGTGCCCGAAGGTCTTGATGAGGCTGAAGAGATAGTCCCAGCGGCCCGCGTTGAGCCCGGAGCTGTGCTCGCGGAGCTCGTAGAGGATCTCCTCCATCTGGACGGCCGCCGTGATGGTCTCGATCAGGACGGTGGCCCGGATCGTGCCGCGGGGGATGCCGAGGAGGTCCTGGGCGAGGACGAACACGTCGTTCCACAGCCGTGCCTCGTCGCGGCTCTCCAGCTTGGGCAGATAGAAGTACGGGCCGTGCCCTGCGTCGATCTGCCGCTGGGCGCAGTGGAAGAAGTAGAGGCCGAAGTCGACGAGGGAAGCGGGCGCCGGACGGCCGCCGATCTCGAGATGATTCTCCGTCAGATGCCAGCCGCGCGGGCGGACGACGATGGTCGCGACCTGCTCGCCGAGCCGGTACCGCTTGCCCTCCGGCGTGCTGAAGTCGATCCTGCGCTCGATGGCGTCCAGCAGGTTCAGCTGACCGCTGATGATGTTGTCCCAGGTGGGCGCGGTGGCGTCCTCGAAGTCCGCCATCCATACCTGCGCACCGGAGTTGAGGGCGTTGACCGCGATCCGGCGTTCCGGCGGTCCGGTGATCTCCACTCGGCGGTCGGTCAGGCCGGGGGCCGGCGGTGCCGCCTGCCAGGAGTCGTCCGCGCGTATGCCGACGGTGGCGATGGAGAAGTCGAACGGGGAGCCGGCGGCGAGCCTGGCCGCCACCCGCATCCGCTCCTTGAGGAGGTCGAGGCGGCGGTCCGCGAAGGCGTCGACGAGGCGCCCCACGAAATCCAGGGCTTCGGGAGTGAGGATCTCGTCGTGCCGGTGTCCCGGTACCGGGAGGACCTGAGCACGGCTGGTCGGAGCGGCGATGGACATGCGGGTCTCCTCAGCGGGTTGGCTGAACGCGATGGGAGGAACGGGCCCCGTTGCCGGGGCCCGACGGTGGCCTAGTGGAACTGCTCTGCTTCGGTGGAGCCGGCGAGCGCGGTCGTCGACGAGGCCGGATTGACGGCGGTGGAGACGAGGTCGAAGTAGCCGGTGCCGACCTCGCGTTGGTGCTTGACCGCCGTGAACCCGTGTTCCTGGGCGGCGAACTCCCGCTCCTGGAGGTCGACATAGGCGGTCATGCCCGACTCGGCGTAGCCGCGCGCGAGGTCGAACATGCCGTGGTTGAGGGAGTGGAAGCCGGCCAGCGTGATGAACTGGAAGCGATAGCCCATCGCGCCCAGCTCCCGCTGGAACTTGGCGATCTGGTCGTCGTCCAGGGCCGCCTTCCAGTTGAAGGACGGCGAGCAGTTGTAGGCCAGCATCTGATCCGGGTAGCGGGCGTGGATCGCCTCGGCGAACTCGCGTGCCTGGGCCAGGTCGGGGGTGCCGGTTTCCATCCACAGCAGGTCGGCGTAGGGGGCGTAGGCCAGGCCGCGGGCGATCGCCGTGCCCATGCCGTTGTGCACCCGGTAGAAGCCCTCGGCGGTGCGTTCACCGGTCACGAACCGGGCGTCGCGCTCGTCGACGTCGCTGGTCAGCAGGTTCGCGGCGAGCGCGTCCGTGCGGGCCACGATCAGGGTGGGTACGTCGGCGATGTCCGCGGCCAGGCGGGCCGCGTTCAGGGTGCGCACGTGCTGGGCGGTCGGCACCAGGACCTTGCCGCCCAGGTGGCCGCACTTCTTCTCCGAGGCGAGCTGGTCCTCGTAATGGATGCCGGCCGCGCCCGCCTCGATCATCGCCTTGGTCAGCTCGAAGGCGTTCAGCGGGCCGCCGAAACCCGCCTCGGCGTCGGCGACGATCGGGGCCAGCCAGTCCACCGAGGAATCACCCTCCGCCGTGGCGATCTGGTCCGCGCGCAGCAGCGCGTTGTTGATCCGACGCACCACCTGCGGAACGGAGTTGGCCGGGTAGAGGGACTGGTCGGGGTAGGTGTGCCCGGCCTGGTTCGCGTCGGCCGCCACCTGCCAGCCCGACAGGTAGATCGCCTGCAGCCCGGCCTTCACCTGCTGCACCGCCTGCCCGCCGGTCAACGCACCCAGCGCATGCACATAGTCCCGGTCGTGCAGCTGACGCCACAGCCGCTCGGCACCCCGCCGGGCCAGCGTGTGCTCCTCACGCACACTGCCGGAAAGCCTGACCACATCCTCGGCGGTGTACGTGCGCTCGATCCCCTTCCAGCGGACATCGGTCGCCCAACGCTGCGCCAGCTCCGCGGCTGTTGCCGTCGTCGTCCCTGCCTGTGCCATGACCGTCTCCCGGATAGTCGTGAACCATGCCAATGGCTGGCACTAAGTGCCTTGCCAATATGGGGTGCGGCCCGCGAACTCCATGGGTGAGCAATCGGAGCAATGTCGCCGAGGCGGCAGGAAAGGCCGGGGTCTCCGACGTCAGGGCATGAATCGCGCCCGTTTTCCGGTTCCGCCCGCCGGAGTCCGGCGGGCCGCAGTACGACTCTCGCAGCGGCACTCAGTGCCAACAAGCGTGGAAGGCTGCCAACTTCTGCGCATCTTTCACGGCGTTTTTGCCAACTCTGTTAATGCCACAAGGCCGGTCGGCGTGGCTACCATCGCGAACAGTGCCGACGATCGTGACCGGACGGGAGCACACGTGACCGGAACAGGAGCACATGGGTGAGCAAGACGTACGCGGGGGCGCGGCTGCGACGGCTGCGGGAGGAACGGCGCATGAGCCAGGCCGACCTCGCCCGGTCCCTGGCCATCTCGCCGAGCTATCTGAACCAGATGGAGCACGACTCACGGCCGTTGACCGTGCCCGTACTGCTGCGCCTCACGGAGGCGTTCGGCGTCGACCCGGGATTCTTCTCGGAGCGTGACACCAGCCGTCTTGTGGCCGATCTGCGGGACGCTCTCACCGGCGAGGTCTCCGCAGGCCGCGTCTCCGCATCGGACCTCTCGGACCTGGCATCGCGGCTGCCCGCCGTGGCCGCGCTCCTGGTGGACCTCGGCCGGCGGAACCAGCACCTCACCGAGCAGCTCTCCGAGACCGCGGAGGGCCGGGGGCCTGGAACAGCGGCACAGCCTCGCTCGGCACACGAGGAGATCCGCGAGTTCTTCTACCGGCGCCAGAACTACCTGAACGACATCGACCTCGCCGCCGAGCGGTTCGCCACCGAGATCGGCGTGCGCCCCGGCGAGGTCGTGGGCGCCCTGTCCACACGCCTTTCCGAGCGGCACGGCGTGCGCATCGCCGCGGACTCCGGCCAACTCCTGCACCACTACGACCCGAAGACCCGGGTCCTCCACCTCTCCAGCCGACTGCGCCCCGGCCAGCAGGCGTTCCGGATGGCCACCCAGCTCGCGCTGCTCGAGTACGCGGACGAGATCTCCGCACTCGCCTCGGAAGACTTCGACCCGCAGACCGCGGCCTGGCCGCTGGCCCGCATCGGCATCGCCAACTACCTCGCCGCCGCGCTGATCCTGCCCTACCGCCGCTTCCATGCGGCCGCGGAGGAGTTCCGCTACGACATCGAGCGGCTGACCGACCACTTCGGGCTCGGCTACGAGACGATCTGCCACCGTCTGAGCACCCTGCAGCGGCCCCGGCTGCGCGGCGTGCCCTTCTCCTTCGTCCGGGTCGACCGGGCGGGCAACATGTCGAAGCGTCAGTCCGCCACCGCGTTCCACTTCTCCCGCGCGGGCGGCACCTGCCCGCTGTGGAACGTGTACGAGGCGTTCGCTGCGCCCGGCCGCATCCATGTCCAGGTCGCCGCCATGCCGGACGGGCAGCGCTACCTGTGGACCGCGCGGGCGGTCACCCGGCACCGCGGCGGCTGGGGCGAGCCGGGCAAGACCTTCGCGATCGGCCTGGGCTGCGAGATCCGCCATGCCGCACGGCTCGTCTACTCCGACGGCCTCGACCTGGACAACGCCTCCTCCGCCGTCCCCATCGGCATGGGCTGCCGCCTCTGCGAACGCACCGACTGCCCCCAACGGGCCGTACCACCCCTGGACCGCCGCCTGGCGATCGACGAGAACAGCAGCACCTTCGTCCCCTACCCCGTGGTGGGGGAGCGGGCGGGCGACGACTGACGCGGCGACCGCGGGAGGGGCGGGGGATCACCGGAGCCTCCATCGTGTCATCAAGGCTCCGGGATCCCGGCGGCTGCCTGGTGCGTCAGCGCGTGACCCGCCAACTGAGCGAGCCCTTCAGGGACTTGCGGAGCTTCGGGTCGCGGACCGCCTTGGTCGGGTCCGTGGCGCGTGCCGTGACGGTGTGCGGGCGGCCGTCTGCGGGCACCCCGAGCCGGCGCGGAGTCACACTGCTCGCGTCGCGGGCCTGCCGTGCCTCGCGGCCGTCGACGTACCAGCGCACCTGTGCGCGGGGGGACGCCTCGACGCGGATCCGATCGCCGCCGCGCACCTGCCGGTCGGTGGGCGTGACTGCGGTGAGGACCGGGGCGTGCTGATGGAAGCCCGCGATCATCGCCTCGCGTCCTGGCAGATTGAACTCGCGGCCCAGGGTGCGCATGATCGAGTCCTCGGTGGGGCGGTTGAGGCCGTGGCCGTGGTAGCCGCCGCCCTCGTACGCGCCGACGGTGCCGCCGTCGGGTGACTCCTGGCCGAGCCACCGGTGCCACTTCGCCTTCTGTGCGGCCATCTCGTCGGCGCTGAGCTTGGTGAGGTTGGACTCGCCCGGCTCGGGGCCGGTGTAGGTGCTCTCGTCGTACCAGTACTCGTCGGCGAGCTTGCCGAAGGAGTGGCCGGTCTCGTGGACGGCGACCTGGTCGGAGTCGGGGTGGTCGGAGGATGCGGTGCCGATGCCGTCGTACCCGGACGGTGAAGTGATGTCGTTGTAGCCGGCGCCGCCGTACTTGGTGGAGTTGCCGAGCACGATCACGAGGTCGGGGTCGGCGGCCTTGCTCGCGTACGCCTCGACCTTGTTGGTGTCGACGCACAGCAGCCGCTCGATGCCGTCGCAGAAGAACGCGGAGTTCAGGGCGGTGTTCTTGGTGACGTCGCTCGTCGGGTCGCCCGAGACGCCGGAGTCCTGCGAGTGGGCGTCGACGGCCCAGACGTTGAACAGGTCCTGGTACTCGGCGTACGGCTCGACGGCGGACATCTCCTTCCACTTGGTGCGCACGTCGGTGTGGAAGTCCTCCTGCTGGGCTGCGGTGTAGCCGTCGCCGATGAAGACGACGTCGACCTTGGCGTCGCTCGGCCCGGCCTCCACGATCGGCACGACGTCGCCGTCGTCCTTGATCGTGGCCTGCTCCTTCCTGGTGAGCGGGGAGGACGTCGAGACCTCTGTGTGGCGGGGGTGGCCCTCGGGGCCGGTGAAGTACTCGACCTTGATGCCGTCGGCGGAGGCGGCGTCGCGGCCGGCGGGTTGAGCGGCCGGGGCGTTGTCGCCCGTGACCGGGTCCGCGGCGACCGGCGCGGTGACGGCGAGCGCCGCCGCCAGGACGACACCGATGGCGATGCCGAGTCGCTTGCGGGATATGTGGGATGCGTGTCTGCGCATGGAAGATCTCCCGAGGATCTGCACGGAGGCGGCCGGGATCGGCAAGTCCGTGATGTAAGTGGGGGGTTAAGGGAGCTTAAGGTGGGGTTCAATGTAGGGGTCGTGGGGAAGCAAGGCAATGCCTGGGGCACAAGGTGACTGTGGGAGTGGGGAGTTCACGCCGCGTAGTCACAAGTCCTTTCGCTCCAGGCCCGCATGGACTTGGCTCGGACCTGGAGGCAGAGAGATGTCGGACAGCGGAACTGGGGGCGTTCGGCTCGACGAGCCCGCGGTGATCGGGCGTCGCGTCCTGCGTCTTCGTACGGAACTCGGGCTCACCCAGCGGCAGTTGGCCGAACCCGCATACACGCCTGCCTACGTCTCCACGCTGGAGTCGGGCAAGGTGAGGCCGTCCGAGGCGGCGCTGCGGCACTTGGCCGAGCGTCTCGGCGTCACGTCCGAGGAGCTGGCGACGGGGCGGCCCGCCCGCCTCGCCGCCGAGCTGCGCCTGCGCCTGACCGACGCGCGGCGCGCGCTGGCCACCGGAGCGCCGGAAGATGCCGCCCCTCTCTTCCGTGCCCTGTACGCCGAAGCCGTCGAACACGGTCTCCCGGGGGAGCAGGCCACCGCGCTCCTCGGCCTCGGCGACTGTCTTCTGGAGTCCGGGGAACTCGACGACGCGCACGAGTGCTTCGCCTCGGTGGAGCGGCTGCTCGCCGACGAGCCGCTGCCCCGCCGCGTCCCCGCCATCCGCGGCCGTGCCAACGCCCACCGGCTGACAGGTGAACTCCGTTATGCCTGCTACCTGTTGGAGACGGCGCTCGATCAGCTCAACGCCTCCGGACTGCAGGACCCGGACGCGCTGCTCCTCCTCTACACGGCATCCATCGCCCCGTACATGGACATGGGCGCACACGAGCGCGCCGCGCACGCCGCCGAACTGGCGATCGCGCTCGCGCCCCGCGTGGACGACCCCGCCCTGCTCGCCGGGATGCACCGCGGGGTGGCCCGTACGCTGATCGCCCAGGGCCGCATCGCCGAGGCCGACGCGTCGCTGGCCAAGGCCCAGGATCTCTACCGGCAGCTGCACATCCGCACCGAACTCGCCCACTGCCACTGGATGCGCGGCTACGTGCACGCCCAGGACGGCGACCTGGCGCGCGCCGAGAACGAACTGCGCACCGCTTACGACATGCTCACCGCCAAGCGGGCCGCGCTCTTCGCCGAACAGGTCGAGGTGGAACTCGCCGACGTGCTGCGCCGACGCGGCCAGGTCCAGGAGGCCGAGGCGCTTCTGAGGCCGCTGCTTGCCGTCGGCACGGAGGCCGCGGGGCCCACGGACATCCCGGAAGCGCGCTCCCTCGGGGCCGGACGCGGCACGGTGCACGTAGGCGCCGCGCACCGACTCCTTGGCCTCATCGCGGAGGAGTGCGGGGACACGGCGGCCGCCGAGGAGCACTACCGCGCCGCGCTGCCCCTGCTCGAACGGGCAGGCGTGGCAGGGGACTTGGCGGGCCTGTGCTGTCTCCTCGGCGACCTTCTCCGCAGGACGGGACGGACGGAGGCCGCCCTGGACGCCTACCGCACCGGCCTCGCCCACCGGGCCACCCCGGGCACGACGACGCTGGGGCCCGCGCCCGAGACGAGTGCCGCACCGCACGCGGCCATGTAAGGGCGGAGCGCGTCAGGGAGACTGCACACCTGCAGCTCCCGTTGCGGCTTCTCGCCGGACTGGGGCGTGCGTGCGTACCCAGAGGGTCTCGGCGTCGCGCTGTTCGAGGTGGCGTTCTGCTTTACGTGTCACGAATTTACGTGCCACGAAGTCCGCATGTATGGAACGGCCGTGCCGCCCGCGACGGCCACGCAGTTCTTCGAGGCGGGCGGCAACCTCCGTGGCTCACTGTTCCGCCACCCAGCTGCCGTGGAAGCCGAGCGGTACCCGGCCCGGCAGGTGGATGCGGGCGAGCGGGTGGCCGGTGAAGTCCTGGGCCGAGAGGACCACCAGGTCGGTCGCGCCGCGGTCGGGGTCGTTCACGTAGGAGAGGATGTAGCCGTCGTCCTCGTCCCGCGCGCCCCGGCGCGGCACGAACACCGGCTCGCTCGCCGCCGCGCCCTCCGGGAAGCGGTGCACCTGCTTGCTGTCGCGCAACATGTCATGTTTCACCAGGCAGTTGGTGAACTTCTCGTCCGGCGGCACCCCGTCGACCGTCTCGTACGCGCGCCACATCTCGGCCGCGCTCGCCGTGTACCCGAAGCGGTGCCGGCGGGAGACCAGGGATTCGTTGACGCGCGGGAACTCCTGCGGCAGATCGTCGATGCGGCTGCCGCGGACCCGGCCGGCGCGCAGATCGACCGTCCAGCGGTCGAGCGCAGGCGCGCCGGTCGCGGAGGGGCCGCCGCTGCCCCGGCCCGCCGCGTAGAACGGGGCGGGCATGGAGGTGTACTCGATCACCACCTTGTCGCCCTGGTCGTAGGCGTTGAGCGTGTGCGAGAAGTAGACGGGGTCGATCTCGAACCAGCGGGTGGTGCCTCCGGCCCGCGGCAGGATCCCGATGCGCATGGGGTGTCGCTCGTTCCAGATGTAGGGCACCGTGGCCCCCGCCTCGGCGGCCGCCGCGTCGAACGTGATCGGGACGTCCACGATCACCACGTACTTCTCGGTGAGGGCGAAGTCGTGCATCATCGGCGCGTCCGCCACCTGGACCTTGGTGGTCCGCACCACCCGCCCGGTCCGGTCGATCATGATGTGCCGTACGTGGTCCCAGGTCGGGTAGTACGCCACCGCGTGCAGTTCGTCCGCCGCCGCGTCGTACTTGGTGTGCGCGGTGAACGCGCCCCGCAGCGTGGAGCGGAAGTCGTACGGCCGCACGGTGTCAAGCTCGCCGTCCAACTCGTACGGCAGCGGCCCGCCCTCCTGGAGCGCCAGGATCCGCCCCTTGTAGGGGATCACATGCGTGTTGCACGCGAAGTCGTCCGGCGGCGCATCGCCCGGGTACCTCTCGCCCAGCTTCGTCGCCACCTGCGAGGAGCGCACCCAGCGGTTGCGGTACCACTCGGCGCGCCCGCCGCGCAGCCGCACCCCGTGCACCATGCCGTCGCCCAGCATCCAGTGGTGCGCCCGCGGATCCTCCAGGCCCAGCGCGTTCGGTCCTGTGCGCAGGAAACGGCCGTCCAGGTCGCGCGGCACACGTCCGGTCACCGGCAGGTCGAACACGGTCAACTCCTCGGTGACCGGAGCGAACGCGCCCTCCAGGAAGGGGAGCGACTTCTTGCCGCCGGCCGCCGCACCGGGCGTGGCAGCATGCGCCGCCGCGGCGCCGTGGCCGAGCCCGTACCCGCCGACCACACTGCCCGCCGCCGCGAGCGCCGCACCCTGGAGAATCCTCCGCCGCGTATGACTGGTCATCGTCTCTCCCCGTCCGTCGATTCGGGGCCCGGCTGGAACCGCCGGACCGTCCGCTGGCTACGGGAACAAGCCTGCGCCGATGGGGGCCGCGAGACAGGAGGTCTGGGGCCCGAGCAAGGGGTGGTGCTGACGCCACCCCGACCGGCGGGCGCCTTCCGTTCTGACCGGGATGGGCAGAGTCGTGCTGGACATGCGGCCGCGCAGGACGTCTGATGGTCCTGCGGTCTTCGGTACCGGACTCCAGCGTGAGAGGGCGCATGTCGCACAAGGACGACGAACCACGCGGGGGCGCACCCGGCGACCGACTGGGCGACATCGCCCTTCCCCTGGGCATCGTCGCCCTCGTGGGCTCCTTCATCCCCGTACTCGGTGACTTCGTCGCCGCGCCCCTCGGGCTCCTGGCCCTGGTCCTGGGGGCGTTGGGGGTGTGGAAGAACGAACGGGGCCTCGCGACGAACTTCGGCCCGTCGCTCATCGGCGCCACCCTCGGCGCCCTGGCCCTGCTCATCGTCCTGCTCCTGTTCGCCGTGACCCACTGAACGGCGGTCGCCTCCCGCTGCCTTGGGCGACAGCGGGAGGCGCGTGGCAGAAGGCGGTCAGCAGTCGGGCACGCCTTCGATCTTCTCCCCGCCGACCAGGTAGACATTGCTGATCCACAGGCCGTCACTGCCGCCGGGCAGCTCCACGTACGACCACCAGGTGCTCGATCCCTGGCCCGGCTCGGAGACGAAGTCGCCCTGCCGCTGGCAGAAGTCGATCAGCTTGCCCGGACCGAAGGTCGTCGGCGAGGGCGAGTTGACGAGCGGTTCGACGTGCAGGCGTACGTTGCTGGCCCAGACCTGGACCTCCTTGCCCGCCTCGGCCTGCTGCTCCGCCGCGGGCTGCACGGCGGCGGCCGGTGCGCTCTGCGCCGACGCCGACGCCGACGCCGACGCCGTCACCGGTGCGGCCAGCGCCAGCGCGCCGACGGCCGCCGCGAGCGCCACGGTCCGGCCCGTGCTCCTCAGAATCCTCATGTCTGTCTCCCCGTTGTTGGTTGGATGGTCGGTTCGGTCGTGTCGCTGTCAGGCGCCGCAGATCGGCACGCCGGGCAGCTGGTCGTCGGGCGTGTCCACGAAGTAGCTGGCGATCCAGCCGCGCGAGTCGCCCCGCTCGATGAAGACCCACCAGTCGTTGCCGCTCACGGCCTCGCCCTTGCGCTGGCAGCGGGCCTCGAACTGCTGGCCGGGCTGCAACTTGCCGGACACGGTCGGGCAGTTCCCCGGCGAGGGGAAGCCGTCGCAGGTCGCGGGCGACTGCGGGTTGTCGCGGACGTTCACGTCGGTCGCCCAGACGGTGAAGGCGGCCGCAGCACCGGCGTTCGGCGCCGGCTCGGCTGCGGATGCCGTACCCGCCGTCACGGCCAGGCTGCCCGCGGTCAGGGCAACTGCCGCCGCGGACCTGGTCAGAAAGGTACGTACGCTCATGTCGTTCTCCCCGTGTAGTACGTGCTCTCACGCGCTACACGGAGCGCGACTGCTTCCCGTATGACACCTGGAGCTGTGACCTGCATCACATGTGCGTTAGTGGGTGTC
This sequence comes from Streptomyces sp. NPDC021622, assembly GCF_040640795.1. Lineage (NCBI taxonomy): Bacteria > Bacillati > Actinomycetota > Actinomycetes > Kitasatosporales > Streptomycetaceae > Streptomyces > Streptomyces sp. NPDC021622. The sequence continues at coordinate 15,617 of NZ_JBFACK010000007.1, read as the reverse complement.
GCCGCCCCGAGCGCAGTCCGGAACCTCCGCGCTGTTGCGCGTCCGCACACCGGGGAGCCAGCCCTCCACGCCGAGCGCGGTGCGAACCAGGTACCACCGGGTGGACGTGATGCCCTTCTCGTCCTGGACGAGCGTGCCGTCGGTGACCACGCACTGTGCCTCGAGCCGGTCGCCGTGCCAGACGCGGGCCGCGCGGTTGCCGGGCGCGGCGTACCGCTCGTAGGGATCCTTGGCGACCCGCAACGCGCACTCCAGGGTGCGCAGTTCATGGCAGGCCGCCTCCGCGTTGTGCACCGTTATGGTCACGCCCCGCGTTCCTGCGGGCGGTGCCGGCCGGTCCTGCCCGCCGGGGCGCACCAGCCACCACGTCCCCAGGGCGATCGCGCCGACCAGCGCCGCCGCGACGACGAGGGTCAAGCGCGGACGGTGTCGCCCCGGCGTGCCGAGTACGGCGATGCGGTACGGCCGACGCCGTCGGCGCCCGGCGGGGGAGTCGGCCCGGATGCGGTCCCACAGCCCGTGGGGCACCTCGATCGCCTCGTCGGCGGCGCGCAGCCGCTCGCGCAGCACGGCGACTGCGGCGTCATCGGTGCGATCGGTGCCGTCCGGGGGAAGCTGCCCCGAGGGGCCCGGAGTTGAGTTCATGACGCCCTCCCGTCCTCGGGTCGCCGCCCGGGCTGCGATGTCTGCGGATCGGGCGCTTCGACCAGCATGCCGCGCAGGCTGTCCAGGGCGCGGGCGCGGTGGCGGGCCGCCGTGCCCCGGTGCACCTTCATGATCTTCGCGGCCTGGTCGATGGTGTAACCGTCGAGGTCGACGAGGATGACGACGCCGGCCTGCCGCGGCGAGAGCCTGCTCAGCAGCCGCATCGCCTCCCACTCGCCCTGCCGCCGCTCAAGACCGCCGTCCCAGGCGGCATCGACGAAGGCGCCCCCGTGTGCGCCACCGCTCTCGAGCGTCCGCACCCCGGTATGTGTCTCGACGTCCTCGATGAGCACCTGCCGTTTTTCTCGACGGTACGCGTCCCGCACGGCGCTCATCAGTGCCGAGAACGCGTAGGCGTAGGGCTCGGGGTGGGCGAGCAGCCGCTCGGGGCGGTTGGCGAGCTTGAGATAGGCCTCGTGCACGGCGTCCTCTGCGAGCTGCCGGGATCCGGAGAACATCACAGCCCTGCGATAGAGCCTGGGCAGCAGGCCGCAGAAGACGTCGTCGAACGTTGCCCGGTCGGACTTCGCGCCATCGGTCTGGTCTTTGCGCATAGCCGCGGGAGGCTACCCCGCCACGTGCCGCTCAATCCGGCGGGCCGTCAGTCCGCCCGGAAGGTGAACCGGGCGTGAAGTGCTTCGACTTGATCTACCACTATTGCCGCACACAATATGCACACCAGGGTGGCCGGCTGCAGGCCAGGGAATTCCCACGCTCCTTCATGTGGGCAAGTTGCCGAATACCTGGCCATATTTGGGGTGTTCCGCTGCCCGTGTAACGCGGCGGCGGCCATATGGCGCAGATATACACGGGCCCGCACGACGCCGGTGCGTGTCCCGTAAAGCGACGCGTCAGATTGGACACCCGTGAGCAATATCGACCCGATGCCAGGGCCCCACGGCTACGGCCGGCCCCCGCAGCCTCCACAGCGCCAGGAGCGGATCCCGAGCACTGCCCGGCGAACGGCCCTCGCCGTCCACACCATCGCTGACATCGCCGCCGTGTTCCTCGGTCTGTGGGTCCTGCTCTACCTGCTCGACGCCAACGAGGCCAACGTCTTCGTCGAATTCGTGCACGGGACGGCCGACTTGCTGGCCTGGTGGTCACAGGATGTTTTCACGATGGACACAGAAGGGCTTCGGGTTCTCCTCAATTACGGTCTGCCGGCCGTCATTTATCTCCTGGTGGGTCATGGGATCGCCGCGCGCCTCAGCCGGGCGTGACGGCATGCAGATCTCAAGTACGACAGAAATCAAGAAAAGGGCAGCCCAGTGACACCCACCTCAGCAGGAACCGATAATTTGCCGGTCTACGAGAACCTGGTTCGGGAACTCGGTGACGTCTTGGCGGAGTCCCGCGTGGTAGCCGCACAGACGCTGCACCAGGCGGCGCAAGCCGTCAACGGCCACGGCGGGATTCCCCCGGTGGCCGGTCCGGCAGCCGCACGCCCCGCACTGCCTGACGGGTCGGCCGGGGGCAGATAGCCGGCGAGGCCGGCCGGTCGTCGGCGTCAGCGGGTCAGCGGTTCATCGGGGTCAGCGGATCCGGGCGGGCCAACGCCTCGGACAGCGGCAGTCCGTCCCTCGCGGCAACGAGCCGACGCTCCCGTGGCTCGGCTCGCGTCCGCGGGCGGTACTTGGGTTCCTTGCCGCAACCGCACACCGATCGCCCTTCGTAGCGCAGCCCTTCGCCCAGGACCGCCGCGACCACCGACCATCCGCGGGCATCACGCCGGGGAGGCGGAGCGAAGTCATGGCCGGCGCGGACGAGGGGCCCAGCGCAGCACACCGGATCACCGTACCGAGCAGACCCTCAGGCGGACCATCCGTTTCTCCAGGCAGCGGTCAGAGGCCGGCGAGCAGGTCGTCCAGCGGGGCGGGTACGCGGTCGGGTTCGAGGGCCTCGACGAGTACGCGACCGTAGTGGATCTTGCGCCCCTTCTTGGTGCCGAGGAAGCGCCGCAGTTGCCCCTCTGCGGTGCGTCCCTGCTGGGCGGGCTGGCGCAGGAAGGTCTCCAGGGCGCGCAAGTCGCCCTCCGCCCGGACGAGTTCCTTCACCCGTGCCACGCCAAGCGCGCGGATGAGCTCGTCCTCCAGATCGGCCGAGCAGACGAAGAACCCGTCCTGTGCCGCACGGGCCCGCTCCAGGCCGCGGGAGTAGAAGCCACGCTCCGCCTCGTCGCACAGGCCCGTGAGGCGCAGGCCCAGGCCGGGCGGACCAAGGAGGTGGGCGAAGCGCGCGATGCTCATCGCGCCGCCCATCGCCAGGACACAGACTCCTTCGGCCGCCAGGTTCCGGCCGCGGCGAACGGCAAGCGCGCTGACCGCCGCGGCATCACTGGGCCCTTCCAGCAGGACGACCGACCGGACGGGCAGTTGCGCGGCCAGCTCGCGTGCGGGGTCGCCGGGGCCACCGGCCGCCCACGCGGCGACCGCCTCCTGGAACAACCCCATGTCAGCCATGAAGGGAGTCTCCGTCCTTTCCGGCCGGCACGGCAGGGAATTTCGCCGACGAGTCGATCAGCGGTGCGCGCTGGACTGCCCTTCGCGGCAGAGGCTGGTCAGCGCAGCGGCTGTGGTCAGCGGTGGCCGAGCACATTGACCACCTGGCCATTGGGGTCGCGGACGAAGAACCGCCGTACCCCCCACTCCTCGTCCTGCAGCGGGTGCACGATTTCCGCCCCGCTCGCCTGCACCGCCGCGTAGGCCGCGTCCACGTCGTCCACCTCGACGCTCATGTCGGGCACGACCGGCGCGCTCTTGTCCTGCGCCATGAAGGTGACCTGCGCCGTGGGGTTGTCGGGGGACGCGAGCGTCATGACCCAGCCCAGGTTCATGACCTCCTCGAACCCCAGGAGGCCGTAGAAATCCCGGCTCTCCTCCAGGGACTCTGACCGGATGTCGGGCATGACCCGGCGGATGGACATCGGCGTCTCCTGTCACGTGACGATGGGGGCGATGAGGGGGGAGGGGGGCGATGAGGGGCGATCACCCGAGGACGAGCGGGAGTTGCGCGGCCAGCGCGCCGAGTTCGGCCTTCTCCGTCTCGCTCGGGGCCCGCCGCCCGGTGCCGACAAGGAGCACGTCCTGGTCGGAGAACGACGCGGGGAACGAGGCACCGGCGATCTCCTCGACCATCTCGCGGCACCGGGCGAGCCCCTCGGCGGGCGGTCCCGCCACGTCCGGGAGGTGCGCGACCAGGTCGAGGTGGTGCAGCGTCCACTCCAGGACGTACGCGCCCAGATAGTCGCCCGCGGTGAGGACGAAGTCGCGGGTGGCCACCCGCAGGGCAGGGTCGGCGAGTTCGGCGGCGCGGCCTGCGGCGGAACCGACGTCGTCGAGGTGGAACTTGAGCAGCCACGGCTCTCCGTACGCGGCGGCGAGACGGACGATCAGCGCGTCGAGCGGGTCGTCGCCGGTCGGCGGCGTGTCGGCGACGTCCCAGTAGGTCACCGCATTCCGGGTCGGTTCGCCTTCGGCCGGGGTCACCAGGGTGATCAGTACGTCCTGGGCGTCGATGACCAGATGGCACACCAGGTCCCGTACGAGCCAGCCCGAACAGCCGGACGGCTGGGCGAAGTCCGCGTCAGAGAGGTCGGCGACCGCCGTCCGCAGAGCCGTCCACGAGTGTGAGAAGAGATCCACATCGGCACGGTAGTGCGGTGCCGCGAGAGCGGACAAGCGCATTTGCCGAGCGGCGGGTCCGTGGCGGCGGACCCGCCGCCCTTCGTCACCGCCGCCCGCCGAACTCCCAGGCGCGGACTTCGACGGCGGCGTAGCGGTCCTGGCTCAGGACGGCGCGTGCCGTCTCCGGGTCCGGGGCGCGGACCAGCGCCGCCGTCCCCAGCCACGTGGTGGCGTCGTCGGACAACAGCGGCCCGTACGCGATCAACTCGTCCCGGTCGGGCGGCAGGGCGACATCGGCGGCCGGCTCCGCGCCGAGGCCGAGCACCAGATACCGGTTGCCATCGGTGCGGCCGCCGGGGAAGTCCCACATGGTGCGCCCCAGCACATTGCGCCACCGGCGCAGCAGCACGTCCCGGTACGCGCCGGCCTGGTAGTTGGGCTCGTCGAAGGCGAACGCGCGTGCGGCGGCGGGGTCGGGCAGGTCGACGATGTGCACGCTGCCGGTGGGGGTGTCCCCGTCGTCGGCGAACGTCGGCCCGCGAGCGATCAACTGCTTCTCGTACGCGTCCATATAGGACCAGTGGGCTTCCACCAACTCGCTGCGCAACTCCCCGGAGCCGGGCCGGTCACGGTGGTAACAGAAGAACTCCATGCCCACAGTCTCTCCCTACAACGGGGGCAGCGCGGGGGAATTCAGATGCCCAGAATATCTACGACCCCAGCGAGGGAAGTGACCTCGTACGCGTGATAGAAGGGCGCCGACGGCTCGGTCCCTCTGTTCAGATACACCGTGTCCTTCACGCCAAGGTCTGTTGCCGACTGCAGGTCGTAACGCGGACTGGACGACACATGCATCGTCTCGTCCGGCCGGCAGCCCAGCTGTTCGTACATGAACTCAAACGCACGCAGCCGCGGCTTGTAGGCCTGCGCCATCTCCGCCGTGTACACCGCGTGGAACGGCGCGCCGAGCTTCGCGACGTTCTGATGGGCGTGCCTGTCCGCGGCGTTGGAGATGATGACGAGAGGGAAATGCTCGGCGAGCTTGGCTAGGGGCCCCGGGACGTCGGGGTGCGGCCCCCATTCCGGGACCTCCGCGAAAACCTTGGCGGGATCGCTCGGCCGGAACTCGACGCCGGTGCTGCGGCACGCCCGCTCGAAGGCTCGAGAAACGACCTCGTCGTACGGTCGCCAATCACCCATCACCTCATCGAGCTGATAGCAGCTGAACCGGTGGAGAAAGGCGTCAAGCTTCTCGGGCGGCGCCACGTTCTTGATCACCTCCCGGGCGGCGGACCCGATGGCGAAGTCCGTCAAGGTCCCGTACATGTCGAAGGTGATGAACCGAGGATCAAGACCGCTCAACGAACTTCTCCTTGTCGAAATTGCCCCTGCCGCGGCAGCGCCGCTACAGCATGCCGAATCAGCGCCGCTCAAGGGTCAACTGACCTGGCCGCCTCGCGATTCCCCGTCCTGGCCGCGGGCCTGAGCTGCCACACGTCTAGTCGTGTAAGGCCATGGAACTTCGGCGGGTGGGAAGGCGTTGGCAGAGGGACGCGCGGAAGGCGCGCGGACAAGCGAACGGTTAGCCGAGGTGGCACGGATGGCGATGTGGGACCGGATCAAGGACCAGGCCAAGGGTCTGCAGCAGCAGTCACAGGGGGCGCGGAGCTCCGGCGGTCACGGACGGTCGGGTTCGGGGTCCGGCGGCGGGTCGAAGGCTCAGCTCGTGGGCGTGCTCAAGTCCCAGCTCGGCTCCCTCAAGACGGAACTCAAGAGCGGTGCCTACCGGGACGCCAGCATGGCCATGTGCGCCCTGGTCGCGGCCGCCGACGGGTCGGTCGACCCGGCCGAGCGGCAGCATGTGGAGTCGCTGATCCTGCAGAACGACGTCCTGCAGAACTTCCCGCCGGATCAGCTGCGCCAGCGCTTCAACAAGCACGTCGACCAGTTGACGCTCAACTTCCAGCAGGGCAAGACCCAGGTCATGCAGGAGATCGCCAAGGCGGCGAAGAAGCCGATGGAGGCCAAGGCGGTCGTACAGACCGGCTTCGTGGTCGCGGGCGCGGACGGGTACATCGCCCCGGCCGAGGAGCAGGTCCTGCGCGAGGCGTGCGCGGCGCTGGGCGTGTCCCCGCAGGAGTTCGGCCTCTGACCGGGATCCGCTTTGCAGTCGGGGCCCGCACCTCAAGTAGAAGGTGCGGGCCCCGACTGGGTCTGGACGGGTCTGGACGGGTCTGGAGCAGGGCCGCAGTGCGCACACCCGTAGCTCGCACATTCTGCTGTTCATTCGAACACTGCAATGATAGAAAAGGGTTATGGGTGTCGCCAATCGTTTGGATCTGACCCTGCGATTGGTGCAGGGCTCCGACCGGGTTTCCGTGTCGGAGCTCTCCCAGCGCCTGGGTGTGTCGGAGATGACCGTGCGCAGGGACCTGGACGCGCTGGAGCGTCAGGGGCTTGTGCGTCGCGTGCACGGCGGTGCCGTGGCGACGCGTTCGCGGGCCGAGGATGCGGGATTCCTCGCGCGCGAGCCGTGGCAGGCCGCCACCAAGGACCGCATCGGCGGCGCCGTGGCCGCCTTGGTCGAGCCCGGGTCACGGGTCCTGCTCGACGCGGGGACCACGACGGTGCACGTGGCCGAGCACCTGGCGGCCCGGGCCCCGCTCGCGGTCGCCGTGCTGAGCCTGCAGGCCGCCGTCTGCCTGGCCGACCGGCCGGGGATCGAGCTGCTGGTCGTGGGCGGCCGCTCGCGGCCAGGTGAGCGTTCCTTTGTCGGTCCGCTGGCGCTGCGCACGTTGGATTCCCTGGCCTTCGACTGCTTCGTCATGTCCATCGGCGGCGTGCACGCCGAGCACGGCTGGTCGGAGTTCTCCCTGGACGACGCCGCCGTCAAACAGGCCGGACTCGCCCGGAGCGACCACACCATCGCGGTGGCGGACGCGACCAAGCTCGGCGTGCGCGCCTTCAGCAGGGTCGCCCCGCTCGACGCGGTGGACCGCTTCGTCACCGACCGGGCCGCCGAAGACGCCGACACGCACCCCAGCGGCCCGCAGACCATGGACGCCCTGCGCGATGCGGGCGTCGAGACCGTCCTGGCGTGACCCCAAGTCCCCGCCCCTGCCCCAGTGTTGAGGAGTGTGCCGTCGTGGCCGCCGATCCCCGTTCGCTGATGATCCTCGTCGCAGGTCCCTACCGATCGGGCACCGGCGACGACCCGCGCAAGCTCGAAGCCAACGTACGGGCGATGAACGAGTGCGCCCTCGCCCTCTTCCGCGCCGGGCACCTGCCCGTCACGGGTGAAGCCCTCGCCCTTCCGCTTCTGGACACCGCGGGGAGCACCGGGCCCGGCGACCCGCTGTTCGACGAGATCTTCCACCCCGTCGCCGAGCAACTGCTCGCCCGCTGCGACGCCGTACTGCGGATCGGCGGCCCCTCCGAGGGAGCGGACCGGATGGTCGCGCAGGCCCGCGCCCTGGGCACGGACGTCTACACCGACCTCGCCGACGTGCCGGCCGCCCGATGACCGCAGGCCTCGACACCCCCGACCGCCGCGGACGCACCGGCCTCGACCGGCACGGCCACGACCTGACGGGCAACCCGCGCGTGCGGATCCGCGACGTGGAGGTGCTCTCCTGCGACTGGTACGTCCTGCGCAAGACCACCTTCGACTACGAGCACAGCGACGGGCACATCAGCCGCGAGCAGCGGGAGACCTACGACCGCGGCGACGGGGCGACGATCCTGCTCCACAACGCCGACCACCGCACCGTGCTGCTCACCCGTCAGTTCCGCCTCCCCGCCTACGTCAACGGACACCCCGACGGCATGCTTCTGGAAACCGCCGCCGGACTCCTCGACGGGGAAAGACCGCAGGAAGCGATCCGCCGCGAAGCCGCCGAGGAGACCGGTCACGTCGTCGGCGCTCCCGAGCACGTCTTCGACGTCTACATGAGCCCCGGCTCCGTCACCGAACGCGTGCACTTCTACGCAGCCCCTTACGACCCAGCGGACACTCCCCGAGGCGTGACCGGAGTCGCCGCCGAGGGCGAGGACATCACCACCGTCGAGCTGCCCTTCGACGACGCGCTCGCCATGGTGCGCAAGGGCACGATCGCCGACGCCAAGACCATCATGCTGCTCCAATGGGCCGCCATCGACGGCCCGTTCCGCCCGGCCGAGCCGCCCACCGGCCACAACTGAGCCGGTATCAGCGGACGCGGTCGTAGACGAGAGCCAACGTGCCGTGTTCGCCCGCGGTGTGGGTGACGAGTTCCCACTGCCCGGCGGGCAGACCGTCGTCGAAGAGGCGCGGCCCGCCGCCGAGGAAGACGGGAAAGACGGTGAGCGCGAGGCGGTCGACCTGGTCGGCCGCCAGCAGCGCCTTGATGATGCTCGCGCTGGAGAGCACGAGGATGTCGCCGCCGTCGGCGGCCCTGAGGTCCGCAACCACCTCGGCGGTCGGCTTGTCGACGATCGTCGCCCGCTCCCAGGGCGCCTCGCCGAGGGTGGAGGAGAGGACCACCTTGTCGGTGTCGACGAGCCACCGGGCGAAGGCCTCGTCGCGCGGGTCCGCACCCTCCATGCCGATGACGGTGGGCCAGAAGCCGAGGAACCCCTCGGCGTTGACCCGCCCGAGCAGCGCCGTCGTCGCCGACTCGTGAAGGGCGGCCAGGTGGTCGCGGGCGACGTCGGTCACCGCGTACGGCATGACCCAGCTCATGTCGATCGGGTCGTCCGGCGCGGCGTAGTGGCCGTCGAGGGAGAGGCTCATGTTGGTGACGACCCGTCGGCCGGCCGTCGGCTTCTGCTCCGTCATTTCGCGCTCCTGGTCTCGGTGTTGGAGTTGGTGTCGCCGGTGGCGACGCCGTCGTGCGCGTCCGCGGCGAGTGCCGCCGCGAGTTTGTCGAGGCTCTGCCCGAAGCCGATCTCGATCCCCGCGATGAAGTCCGCGGAGTCCACCGTGCTGTCGGTGATCCGCCAGCGGGAGTCGAGGTCCGTGCCGGTCTCGGTGGGCCGCAGGTCCAGCTCGACGTGGGCGGTGAAGGCGAGGCTCCCGTCGGGCAGGAGCGGGGAGAGCCGGTAGGTGAGGCGCTCACCGGGGCGTACGTCGTCCACGACTCCCTCCGCGCGTCCGGCGGTCAGGTCCGAGCCGTCGGCGTCCTCGGCATCGCGGTACTCGTTGACGATCCGCCCGCCCGGACGCGCCTCGAAGACGAGCTCGGAGACGCGGAGGTCGTCGGGCGTCCACCATCGGGCGAGCAGGGAGGCCTCGGTCAGGTGGCGCCACACCAGCTCGGGGCGCCCTGCCAGCGACCGCAGGAACGTGAAGGAACGGCCGTCGGCCCACCCCGACTCCGCCGCGGCGAGCCGCTCGGCGCGGAGGGTGAGCCCGTATCGGTCATAGGTCCCGCGCGGACCGTCGACCTGGTCCGCGCTGTCGGCGAGCCCGTTGAGCGCGGCCGCCAGGTCCCGCAGGGGAGCGGACCGGAGTGCGTAGACGCGGCGCTGGCCGGTGCGCTGCGAGCTGACGATGCCGGCGCGCTCAAGGGTCTGCAGATGCTTGGTCGTCTGCGGCTGGCGCGCCTCGGCGAGCTGGGCGAGGACACCGACCGAGCGGGGCCGCTCGGCCAGCAGGCTTACGAGCCGCCAGCGGGCGGGGTCGGCCAGTGCGGTGAGGAGTGCGTCCATGGAGATGAGTATTCGCCATGGAGAATATTCGTGTCAAGGAATATCGCGAGGTGTGGGCCTGCCCTGTCCGGCTCCGGCAGTCCGCCCTAGTCCCGGTCGGCGACCTCGGCGACCTCACCGTCGACGCCGTCGGCGAAGTGCGCCAGCACCATCGCGACCAGCGCGTCGACATCGGCATCGGCCATCGGCGCACCGGTCATGCCCATCCGGTGCAGCAGGACCCCGACCACTACGTCGATGAAGAACAGGACCCGGTTCTCCGGCTCGCCGAGTGCGTCCTGGAGCGCGAGTCGGTACGGGTCCTGCAGTCGCGTGGACAGGATCTCGCGCAGGGCCGGATCGCTGACGGCGTCGCTGAACACGCCGGCGAACGCGTCGCCCACGCCGGGCTCGCCGATCTTCGCGGCGATCCAGCGGATGGTCGAGGACATGAGCTCGGCTCGATCGGCGCCGTCCAGCGGCGCCGGGCCGAACGCGTCCAGGAGGCAGTCCACGATCAGCGCGCCCTTCGTCGGCCAGCGCCGGTAGACCGTCGACTTCGCGACGCCGGCCGCGGCGGCGATGCGTTCGACGGTGGCGCGCGCGTAGCCGAGCTCGTGGACCGTGCTCAGCGTGGCGGCGAACACCACGTCATTGACTCCGGCGCGCGGGCGACCGGGTGGCCTGGCGGATGTGGGCGATGCCATTCCCGCACGATACCTGGTTTCGCTACCTTAAGTTTCGATACCTTAGGTCGCGTAACTCTCTAGGTTGAGGAGTAAGAACATGAGTGAGGTCACTGCTGTCCAACGACCGCCGGAGCCGGACTGGTTGGCGATGACGGCCGAGGAGCTGGCCGCCTACCGCGACGCGGAGAACCGCTTCCGGGCATCCGACGCGGCGCGAGCGGTCACCGGGGAACCGGATCCCGGTGCCGCGATTCACTGGCAGGACGTGGCGCTGCCCGGCCGTCAACTCCCGGTCCGGGTGTACCGGCCGGCCCCCGGGCGCGACGGCGCAGGCGCCGACAGGACCGAACTGCCCTTGGTGCTCCACGTACACGGCGGCGGATTCGTGGGCACGGCGGTGCAGTGTGACTGGGTCACCAGCCACATCGCCGCCCGACTGCCCGCGGTCGTCGTCTCGGTCGAGCATCGCCTCCTCGACCCGCGGACCCCGCTGTCGGCGGCCGTCGCCGACGGCTGGGACGTGCTCCAGCACGTGGTGAAGCACGCCGTGCAGTGGGGCATCGACCCGGCGCGGACCGCCGTGTTCGGCGAGAGCTGTGGCGCGTTGATCAGCGCCCTGGCGGCGATCCGGGCCAAAGGGGCCGGTCCGCAACTGCGGGCGCAGGTGCTGGTCAACCCTGCTGTCGATGTGACCGAGACGATGTTCGACCATCCCTCGGTCGCCGAGTACGCACACACCCCGACGCTCGCCGAGCCCCAACTGCGCCTGTTCCAGCGGCTCGCCGTTCCGGTGGGAGCCGACGCCCGCGCGCTCTCGCCGCTGTACGCGGACGACCTGAACGGCCTTGCCCCGGCACTCGTGGTGGTGCCGACCCACGACGCGGTGGCCGACCACGGCCGCCGCTACGCCGAACGACTGCAGGCGGCCGGGACGCCGACGCGGCTCACCGAATACCCCGGAGCGGGACACGCGTTCCTCAGCATGCCGGGCCTGGTGGAGCAGGCCGAGGCCGCGCGGACGGAGATACTCGAGTTCCTCCGGGCCTCCCTCGCCGCGCACACCGCGCGCGACGGGAGGGAGGCGCAGTGAAGCGCATCGGCATCGTAGGAGTGGGTGAGATCGGCCGGGCCATCGTGCTGGGGCTGTGCGACGGGGGTGGCGTCTCGGCGTCGTACGAGGTGTTCCTCTCTCCCCGGGGAGCCCGCACGGCCGCGGAACTGTCCGAGCGCTTCGAGGGCGTACGCGTGTGCGCCGACAATCAGGAGGTGGTGGACCGCTCCGAGGTGGTGATCATCGCCGTGCCGGGGCCGAAGCGGCACGAAGCGCTCGCCGGTCTTGCGGTGGACGGCGACAAGACGGTGGTCAATGTGATGGCCGGCGTCAGCAACGACGAGATGCGCGGGATACTCGCCACCGACGCCGCGTTGGTGCGGGCCATCCCGCTGCCCACCGCACGCGAACGCCGCTCCGTCACGGTGACGTTTCCGTCCCACCCTGAGGTGGACGCTCTCTTCGAGCAGCTGGGCGGGGCGCAGCCGGTCGCGGACGAGGCGGCCTTCGACGTCTACTCCGCGTTGACGGGGACGCTGACCACCCACTACTGGTACCTGGCCACGCTCACGTCATGGGCTGTCGACCAGGGGATAGCCGCCGATGACGCGGAGCGCTACGTCCGCAGCCTCTTCCAGGGTGTCGGCCGTTCCCTGAGCGACGAGACGCGCTCGCTGAGCCGGCTCGCGGCCGAGCATGAATCGCCGCAGGGGAACAACGAACGCATCCGCACCACTTGGTTCGACCCGGCCAACGCCGAAGCTCTCGGCAAGGCCCTCGACGGTCTCCTCGCCGATCTGAAGCGGCCCCGGGCCGAGGAGCGTCCCTTGGCTTGATGCGGCGCGCCCTGCCCTGGCCTGCTCGCGCCCAACTCAGCCCGCGCGCCCGGCGATGAGCAGGCCCAGGCCGTCCAGGATGCGTTGCAGGCCGAACTCCAGTGCCTCGTCCTGCCCGCCGTCCTTGGCCGTCGAGGCCAGCGCGGCGGTGAGGGCGGGGTAGCGCTCGCCGTGCGCCCGCATCAACTCGCCCAGCGTGGCGCTGAGTTGCGCCTCGGGTGCGCCCGCCGGACCGGCCGCGCGGGCCTGCTGGGTGATCTCGCGTACGTGGCCCGACAGCAGGACGACCGCGTCCATCCGCTCGGCGCCCGTGAGGTCGGTGCCGTCCAGTGCGGCGAGGGCCTGCTCCATCCAGGCCAGTTCCCTGGGGCCCATGATCCGCGGGCCGACGGTCGCGTCGAGCAGCCATGGGTGCCGGTGGAAGACGGTGGCCAACTGCCGGGCCCAGTCGCCCAGTTGCTCCCGCCAGTCGCGGCGAGGTCCGTCCGGCAGGGGGGCCTCGCCGATGGTGGCCTCCACCATCAGTGCGACCAGCTCGGCCTTCCCCGGCACGTACCGGTACAGCGCCATCTTGGTTACGTCGAGCAGGCCGGCGATCCGCTGCATGGACACGGCGGCCAGCCCCTCCGCGTCGGCGATCTCGCTGCCGGTCCGCGCGATGCGGTCCAGGCTCAATGCCGGCCTGGGGCCCCGCCTGGGTTTCGGCGGCGGGTCCCAGAGCAGTCGCGCCGTCTGGCTCCGCTCGTCGCTCATCTCGCCGCTCCCGTCTGCGGGTCTTGCAGGTCCTCAAAACTGTGTCTACGGTACACACTAATAATCAGTGTCCACTGGACACAGTTTTGCGGGGAGTGCTGTCCATGACCAAGAACGTCCTCATCTCCGGTGCCGGCATCGCGGGCCCGGCCCTCGCCTACTGGCTCGGTCGTCACGGGTTCAGACCCACAGTGGTCGAGCTCGCACCGGCCCTGCGCGCCGGCGGCCAGGCCGTCGATTTCCGCGGCGAGACGCATCTGACCGTGCTGGAGCGCATGGGCGTACTCGACAAGCTGCGCCGGATCCAGACCGGCGGCAGCCCGATGCGCTTCGTCGACGAGCAAGGGCGGCAACTGCTGCACCTTCCGGCCGAGTTCGCCGGCGGCGAGGTGGAAGTGCTCCGCGGAGATCTGTCCCAGGCGCTCTATGAACAGAGCCTCCCGCACACCGAGTACGTCTTCGGAGACTCGATCACCGGCCTCACCGAGACCGCCGCGGGGGTGCGGGTCACCTTCCGGCACGGCGCGCCTCGGGAGTTCGACCTCGTGATCGGCGCGGACGGGCTGCACTCCAACGTACGCCGCATCGCCTTCGGCCCCGAGGAGAACTTCGTAAGCCATCTCGGCTACTACGCCGCCACCTGGCAGCTGCCCAACTACCTGGGCCTCGGGCGAGGTTCGGTCGGCCACAACGCGCCGGGTCGGTTCGCCGCCGTCGGCAGCGGTCACCAGGACGCGTCGCAGGCCGGTGCCTTCTTCGTCTTCGCCTCGCCCCAACTGGCGTACCGCACCGACCCGGAGCAGCAGAAGACGCTGATCGCCGATGCGTTCGCCGGGCTCGGCTGGGAGGTTCCGCGGCTCCTCGACTCCCTGTGGCAGGCGCCGGAGCTGTACTTCGACTCGATCAGCCGGGCGGACGTGGACACCTGGTCCAGGGGGCGGATCGGCCTCGTCGGGGACGCCGCCTGCGGCGCGACCATCGGGGGCATGGGCACGGGAACCGGCGTGGTCGGCGCCTACGTACTGGCCGGCGAACTGGCGCTGGCCGACGGCGATCACCGCGCGGCCTTCGCCCGGTACGAGAACAGGATGCGCGGCTACGCCCAGGGCTGCCAGAAGGGCGGCGACCGCACCGGAAAGTTCCTCGCCCCCGCCACCGCGACCGGCCTGCGCCTCCGCAATGCCCTGCTGAGCAGGCGCTCGCTGCTCAACTGGATGCTCGGGCAGGGCGAGAAGGTCAGCACCCTCGCCCTGCCCGACTACCGGGCCGAACTCAGCAGGACCGGCAGGTGATCAGCCCCTGGCGCGCAGCGGCGAGGGGCGTCAGCTCGCGGGCGGCACCACCGAGGAGTGGTGGTTGACGATCAGCCACCGGCCGTCCCGCTTCTCGTATTCGAAGGTGTAGCGGGCCTCGACGGTGCGCTTCTCGCCGGTCTTCGCATCGGTGAGGTGGAATCTGTACAGGCCCGCGTCGATCGCCGAGTCGGAGTCGAGGATGTTGATGAGGCCGCGGACCTTTTCGCCCTGGGGCTTGTTCAGCTGGAAGTGCTCGAAGTAGTCGACGACCCCGGCATGGTCGGTGCGGATCTGCGGCGAGGCGGTGGGCAGCAGTACGGCGTCCTTCGCGTACCGCGCGGCGACGGTCTCGGCGTCGCCGGACTGTAAGGCCTTGTTCCATCCGTCGAAGAGCGCGGCGATCTGCTTCTCGGTGGGCTTGGCGTACGCGTTCTTGGCGGGCTCGGCGTACGCGGACTTGGGTGCTGCCGCGCGGGCGGCGCCGTCGGAAGCGGCCATGGCGACTCCCACGGTCACTGTGGCAGCCGCGGCGAGGGCGGTGGTGGTGACGACTGTGGCACGTATGCGGCTCTTGCGGTTCATCTCAACTCCAGTGCGGTAGCGGTCACTTCCGCCATTCGTGTCCTCTGTGGCGGGAGTGACCCCAGACTTGCCGAGCACTGGTCAGTGGTGATTCAAGAGATGTACAGGTTGTGGCCAAAGGTCGCCCATTTTCTGGTTCTCCGGTTCTGGGCGGCTAAGAGGCCCGGCGGTGCTCAGGCCGCGGGCTGCGCGAGGAAGACTCGCTCCAGCAGGGTGTGGAGGGTGTCGCGCTCCTGGGTAGTGAGGCGGTCCAGGCCCTCCTGCGTGGTGTGCATCTTGGCGCGGATCGCGTCGGTGGCGCGTTCGCCCTCGGCGGTCAGGACGACGTTCTTGACGCGTCGGTCGGAGGGGCTGGGCTCCCGGCGGACCAGGCCGCGCTTCTCCAGGCGGTCGATGATGCCGGTCATGTTCGA